>JBPCKT010000107.1:0-52896 GCA_051004015.1 Pirellulaceae bacterium
TCTTAGGACCGCCTGAAGGCGGGACTCCAGCGCCGGCAGGCTTGGTGCGCCCTGCTTCCATCATTTCGGCGACGCTCTTCTTCTCGGCGGGCTTGGCGGGGGCCGCCTCAGCCACCGGTGCTTCCGCCGTGGGTGCGGCTTTGGCTCCGCCACGAGCTGCTGCCAAAATGTCTGCCATGCTCATCTTCTTCGGATCGACGGGCGCCTTTGCTGCCGCTGGAGCCGCCGCCTTCGGCGCTGCCGCGGCTGATGCCGCTTCAGCTTCAGCTGCGGGCTTCGCTCCACCGCGAGCCGCCGCCAGAATGTCGGCAACGGATTTTCCGCCTCCCGCCGCGGGCGCTGCCGCTGGTTTCGCGGCTGCTTTTTCGGGAGCCGCCTTCGCCGGCGCGGCCTTCTCGGCCTTGGCCGCCGGCTTGGCTTCCTTCTTCGGCTTCTCTTCCGGCTTGGGGAGTGGCTGGTCGATGACCTTCAAGAACACCGGATCGATATCGAACCAGCCGATGTTGTTGTAGCCGTCGAACTGCACGAGGGCCCGGCCGCTCATGTTGACGGTTTTGACGGTTCCGGTCAGGCCGTGAAACCGACGCAGTTCGGGGCGATCCGCAGCCACAACGACGTACTTGTCCGTGAACTGTGTCTTCAGCCTGTCAATGTTTTCAAAGACCGCCATCGAGCTTGCCTGTCGTCGAAAAAGGCATGGAACTGGAAGTTTTAGATTCTCCCCGGCAGGGCGGGGCGAATCAAGGGCGGGCGGGCGACTTCTCCGGCTCACATGCGAGGGCCATTGCCGTCACCCCCCATGACGTAGCCGCCGACGAGATGAACTGGTCCTTCGCGTGTGGGAACCCGGTTTCAAAATACAATTGGAATGGCTTGCTACGCGATTTGACGTGCCACGAGCCGTCAGCCAATTGCGACTTGAGCAGAAAGGCCAACCCCCGTTGATACGCCGGCTCCGAGGTTTTCATTCCGCCCGCCAGGTGGAGCGAAACCAGGGCCGAGCCGGTGGCGTACGCATCGGAATGAGGCTCAATCGTCTCCGTTTTGTCGCCGTCTCTTTTGATTTCCAATGGTGCGTCAATCTGGCTCCAACCTCCATCTTCGCGCTGCCTGGAAACCAGTTCCTTGGCTGCCGCTGCAATCTCCTCCACTTTCGCTCCGGCTGCGTGCAACCCCCACAGGCGGAAGACGCGGTCTTCATTGTCCTTCGCCGTCGCTTTGAGCAGCCACTCGCCAGCCTGCGTTTTTCGTTTTTCCGCTCGCTCCTTCTGAGCATCCGATTGGAATGCCGCGAGCCCGCGGAGCGAAACGAAGGTGGATGTGAACGGGCTTCCCTCCGATGGCGGACGGCTGGAAGCGCCCGACCAGTGGTCGCTGTCCGCCTGATAGAGCAGCAGATACTCCGCCACCGCGCTGGTCGTCTCGTCCGGCTTCCACTTCCCGAGTTCCAGCGCCAGCAGCGCACTGCCGGCGGTGTCGGCTTGCCCTCCTTGTCCCTTCCCTTGCAAATACTCCGCCTTGTTACGCCCCAGAAACTCCTGGATGAACTTGTACTGCCGGCCCAGCTCCTCTTCGTCCACGGTAAAGCCGTGAGCGCGGGCCGTGACGAGAGCGAGAATGGGCGTTCCCTGGTTGTGGCAGGCAAAGCAGGTCCGCTGCTCGCGATGGCCGATCGCCCCTTTCGTAATCAGTGGAATCGCCTTTTGCACCGCGGCTTGAAGGTCTGCCTGAGAAACGACGACGGGTAGCGGTTCGTCCGCCCCCGCCAGAGAAACGGCAACGACGACGAAGGCGACAGCGATGGAATAGGTGCGAATCATGGAATTATTCTACCGTGGACCGCAGTCGAAAGTCTGGGCAGGCTGGAAGCCTACCCCACGAAAATTGCTTGGTCCAGCTTCACCAGCAGCCGGTCTACTTCCAGCCGCGTCTCTTCGTCCATGCTCCAGCTATGGGGCTCGCGGCGGCGGTCGGTGGTGAAAAGCCCCTTCTTGTGTAGGATGTATTTTTCCACGGCCAGAAAGCCGTCGAGCCCGGCTTGCAGTTGCAGGGCCACGAGGGCACAAATCGGGAAGTAGAGCCGATAGATGGTATCGTCGTCCCCGCGCTCGAGCGCTTTCCAAAGTGCGACAATCCCTTCCAGAAATTCCATTCCCGGCATCGTCCCCACAATCCCGCGACGGTAACTATCGACCAGCAAAATTCCGCCGGAACCTTCCAGCACTCGCGCCTTGCCGCCGCTGGCGTCACGCAGGGCCGACAGGTTCGGGCCAATCGGAGCCGCCTCCGGCTTGAAAAGGATTTTCTCGGGGCCGTATTGGTTGAGCAACTGAATATAGACGTCGAGCGAGATCGCCTTGCCGACGTACGACGAAGCGTCCTGGACGATAACGGGAATTGCAATCGCATCCGCGATGGCCCGGTAATACGCCAGCACCTGCTCGCTGGGGAGCGCGGTCGAAATCGGCACAATGGCCATGACTCCGTCGCAGCCCGCCGCTTCCGCCCGCCGGGCATAGAGCACCGCTTGGGCCTGGCTCTCGGCCCCTACGCTCATAATCACCGCCCCGCGGCCGTCGCAGATCTGGACCAACCTGTCCGTGAGCTCCAGCCGCTCATCCGCCGTCAGCCGCAGAATCTCGCTGACCATCCCCGTGGCGAATCCGCTGGCCCCCACGGAATAGGCCCAGTCAATCTGCCGCTTCAGGCTGGGGTAATCAACGGCATCGTCCGCGGTGAACGGTGTGTGGGCGATGGGCAAAACGCCATGAATGGGCTTGGTTTTTATCACTTGGCAATCCTCGTCGGTGGAGCCCTGCAATGTAACCACTGGCAGTCAGTTCCTCTATTGGCGGGCCATAAGGGTTTTTTCAAAGCTGTAATCGCTGTAAACTATTGTTCAGATACCACTTAGGGCAAAATGCCCAGCAGAACCCATAAGGGTTTCCCTTATGGGCCGCGCCGCGAATTATAAGCTGTTTTTCAAATGTTTTTCGTCGCGTTGAATCTTCCTAACCGGTTGTTGACCAATGACTTGCAACATCCAGCACTGCCAAATCGGCCTAAAGTCTTATAAGCGGCGATAAGCCGGCTCCTGACCGCGACATTTCCTCACGCATTGCTCCTGTCTATGCGATGGGCGCAAAGTGGCCCCTCGGGTTGATGCGCGAAAGTGGTCATTTATTCACTACACTCAAGAAATGTTTTTTTTGGATTGGCGCTAGTAGCAGTCTGTGCGGGGTTCCTCTCCAAGCCTTACCACGTAAAGGAGAGGGGAACCACGAAGTCACAAAGGCACTAAGCGAGGATGTGGATTGGTTTTTCTTCGTGTTTTCGTGACTTCGTGGTCCCCCTCCTAGCTGTAGCGGCCCACTCCACCACCCATTCCTATCGCTTTACCCGCCCCTAACTTCCGGTCATAATTGAATCTGGCCCTCCGCTCCGCTATGCTGATGGGCCACCCCAAGTAGCTGCCTCAAACCACTCGGAGCATCTCATGTCCACGAACTCCACCCCCAAGGGGACCACCCGTCGCGATTTCATTCGCAATTCCTCCTTGCTGGTTGCCGGCGGAGCAATGGCGGCTTCCGCGCTCAATATCGCCCGGGCGGCTCACTCGTTTGGCAGCGATGAGATCAAGATTGGCCTCGTCGGCTGCGGCGGACGCGGAGCGGATGCGGCCAACCAGGCGATGAACACCAGCGGCGGGCCGGTAAAGCTGGTGGCCATGGCCGATGCCTTCGAGGACCGCTTGCAGGCCAGCTACCGATCCCTCAAGAGCAACAAGGGGGAGAAGGTCGAGGTTCCCAAGGAGCGAATGTTTACGGGCTTCGACGGCTACAAGGACTTGCTCAAGTGCGAGCTGGACCTGGTCATCCTCGCCACTCCCCCCGGCTTCCGCCCGCTCCATTTTGAAGCGGCCGTCGCCGCCGGCAAGCATGTCTTCATGGAGAAGCCGGTCGCCACCGATCCGGCCGGCGTCCGACGCGTGCTCAACTCGGTGAAGATCTCGAAGGAAAAGAATCTGGCCGTGCAGGTCGGCTTGCAGCGGCACCACGAACGGAAATACATGGCGACCGTCAAGGCGATTCAGGACGGAGCCATCGGCGACATCGTTCTCGGCCGCGCCTATTGGAATGGCGAGACCCCTTGGGTCCGCGCCCGGCAGGACAACATGACCGAGCTCGAATACCAGATGCGCAACTGGTACTACTTCAACTGGCTCTGCGGCGACCACATCGTGGAGCAGCATATCCACAACCTGGACGTCATCAACTGGATCAAGAATGCCTATCCCAAGACGGCCCAGGGCGTCGGCGGCTGCGAAGTCCGCAAGGGGAAGGAATATGGCGAGACGTTTGACCATCACATGGTCGAATTCACCTATCCCGACGGCACGATCCTGCTCTCCGAATGCCGCCATCAGAAGAACTGCTGGAACAGTGTCAGCGAGTATGTGCATGGCACCAAGGGGCGCTCCGACGTCAGCGGCAGCAAGATTTATGGCGCGGACGGCAAGATCACCCAGAACTTCGACAAGCTCGGCGCGGACGGCCACCAGCAAGAGCACCACGATATGTTTGCCGACCTGCGAGCTGGCCGCATTCCCAACGAAGGAGAATACGGCGCCCTCTCCACCATGACCGCCATCTTCGGCCGCATGGCCACCTACAGTGGCCAGAAGATCGACTGGGACAAGTGCCTCAACTACGCCGTGCCGCTGGCCAACTTCGACGCCATCAAGTCCCTTAAGGACGAAGCCCCCGTCAAACCGGGCACCGATGGCTTCTATAAGCTTCCCGTTCCTGGACAGGGGGACTGGTGGCAGGATTTGAAGGCGTAGAGGGGTTTTCGCTTGAAAGAAATGCCAGCCTGAAGGTGGGGCATTTCGGCGAGCGGCCTGCGTAAGCTGGCCGGTAACATCGCATCGGCGAAAAGGACCGCTCGGCTTGCGGACTCACCGGCCAGCTTACGCTGGCCGCTCGCCGTCCATCCCGCGATGCGTCCTTGTCACGGATGCCATCTCTGCTAAATTGATGAACCATAGTTTTTTGATGTTTGATAATAGTCCCGGAATCGCAACCAGAAGGAGATTCGTTGCCCGTCGCTGGCTGGGTTTCACTAAACCCCGGCTCGCAGCGTGGAGGAATCGTGAGCGCCAATGACTGTTACGAAAGAGCGAAAGCGGGAGTTGATTTCGGAGCATCGGCGGGATGACAAGGACTCCGGCTCGCCGGAGGTGCAGATCGCCATCCTGACCGCCCGGATCAACGGCCTGACGGAGCACATGCGGACCCACGACAAGGACTACGCCAGCCGGCGCGGCCTGCTTGCCATGGTCAGTCGGCGGCGGAAGCTGCTCGACTTTTTGAATCGCGTGAAGCCGAAGTCGTATACGGACATCATTGGCAAGCTCGGCATCCGCAAGTAGAAGACAATCGCATTCGCCGTCACGCGGAGCCGCTTTCACAGGGAAAGCGGCAGACAGGCCCAGGTGGGTTTTCGCGGCTGCCGGTGGGACGCGCTTTCTGCGTAACCAGCGCGGTGACGTTCTTTCAAGTGACGCTGCGTGGCGGTCATTTTCGCCCAGCGGGCGTTCGTAGTAACCCGCTTCAACGGGTTAGGAAACCGGCTCGGGCCGATCGCTACAAACATCTCCAACCAGGTCATCCATTCCAGGACACATCGCAGGAAGGCAGGAAAGCAGTGAAAGTTCGCGTAGAAAAGAAAATTGGCACCGGAGTGCTCTCGTTCGAAACAGGTCTGCTCGCCAAACAGGCCGGAGCGGCCGTGCTCGCCCAGTACGGCGAGACCGTCGTGCTCAATGCGGCGACCACCGGTCCCGGGCGGGTGGGTCTCGACTTCTTCCCCCTCACCTGCGATTACCGCGAGCGGACAGCCGCCGCGGGCAAGTTCCCGGGCGGGTTCATCAAGCGGGAAGGGCGGCCAACCACCAAGGAAACGCTCACGTCGCGCCTTTGCGACCGGCCGATTCGCCCGCTGTTCCCCAAGGGGTTCAAGGATGAGGTGCAGTGCCAGTGCATCGTGCTGGCCAGCGATAAGCAGAACGACCCGGATGTGGTCGCCATGAACGGCATTGCCGCGGCCCTGTTCATTTCGCCCATGCCTTTCAAGGGGCCGATCGCCTCGGTCCGCGTCGGCCGCGTGAACGGGCAGTTCATCGCCTTCCCCACCGCGGAAGACCTGGAGACGAGCGACCTGGATTTGATTATCTCCGGCAGCGAACTTTCGGTCGCCATGATCGAAGGTTTTGCCCGCGAGATGAGCGAAGCCGACATGTTCCAGGCGATTCTGTTTGGACATGACGTGATTCGGGACGTCTGCGCCTTGCAGCGGGAGCTCGCCGCCAAGGTTGGCACGGTGAAGCCCGCTTACGTCCCGCCGCCGGATGACGGTTTGGACGCACGCCTCAAATCCGGCCACTACGAAGCGCTCAAGACCGCCAAGCAGACCGTCGGCAAGCACAACCGGGCCGAAGCGGTGAAAGCCATCAAGGCCAAGGCTCTGCTGGAAACCATTCCCGATCCGAAGGCGGCCGGGGCGATTGACGCCGTGCGATTCTCCTCCGTCTGGCACGATTTGGAGGAGCAGGTCGTCCGCGATTTGATCATCGCCGGCACCCGCCCCGACGGCCGCGACAACAAAACCCTTCGCAACATCGAATGCATGGTGGACGTGCTGCCGCGGGTCCACGGTTCCGCGGTGTTCCAGCGGGGTGAAACCCAGGCCCTCGTCACCATCGTTCTGGGCACCAGCCGCGATGAGCAGCGGGTGGACGGGCTGGGGGAAGAGTACAGCAAGAAGTTCATGCTGGACTACAACTTCCCATCGTTCTCGGTTGGCGAAGTCCGTCCAATTCGCGGCCCCGGCCGCCGCGAGATTGGCCATGGGGCGTTGGCCGAGCGGAGCGTCAACCCGGTCATGCCGGCTCCGGAAGAGTTCCCCTACACGGTCCGCGTCATCTCCGACATTCTGGAATCCAACGGCAGCTCGTCGATGGCTTCGGTCTGCGGGGCCACGCTGGGCTTGATGGCGGCGGGCGTTCCCATCAGCAACCCGGTGGCGGGCATCTCGGTGGGTCTCGTGATGGAGTCCGACAGCAAGTGGGTGCTGCTCACCGACATCATCGGTGATGAGGACCACTACGGCGACATGGATTTCAAGATCGCCGGCACTCAGAACGGCATCACCGGAATTCAGCTCGACCTGAAGATCGAGGGGATTTCGCCCGACATCATCAAGGCGACGTTTGAGCAGTCGCGGGACGCCCGCATCCAGATTCTGCGGAAGATGCTGACGTGCATTCAGAAGCCCAAGGACGAGATCTCGCAGTATGCACCTCGCCTGCTGCGAACCAACATCGATCCGGAAAAGATCGGCCTCTTGATCGGCCCTGGCGGCAAGACCATCCGAGCGATTCAGGAATCGACCGGCTGCGTTTTGGAAGTCGAGGACAGCGGCGTGGTCACTATCGCCAGCACCAACCGCGAATGGGCGGAAGCGGCCCTCGCCCAGATTGAAGCCCTCACCGCGACGGTGCAGATCGGCAAGATTTACACCGGCCGCGTCAGCAGCGTGAAGGACTTCGGGGCGTTCGTGGAGATCCTGCCCGGCCGCGACGGCCTGGTACACGTCAGCGAGCTTTCCAGCGGCTATGTGAACTCCGTGGCGGACGTGGTCCGCGTCGGCGATGAGATGAAGGTCATCGTCATCGACGTCGATGAGCACGACCGCGTCAAGCTCAGCCGGCGGAGGGCTCACGAAGAGCTCGGCCTGCCCGACGAGATGGCCTCGCAGGGGGGCGGCGGAGAAGGGGGAGGCGACCGGCCGCCACCCCGTGAAGGCGAGTATCGTGGCGGCGGTGACCGCGGCGGACGTGGCGGTGATCGCGGCGGCCGAGGTGGCGGAGGACGCGGCGGCGATCGCGGCGGCCGAGGTGGAGGCGGAGGCAGGCGGTAAGCGTAGCCACGGGCGGCCCGCCTGTCGGCTTATAGTGTGACGTTCCAGCGCCCGGCGACCCAAATTCGCCGGGCGTTTTCCATTCTCGCTCCGGCCAAATGCGTTTCGACTAAAATGCTCCTATGACCAGCGACGAGCCACTCGCCAACGACCCGCCGGATTCGCTCCGCGCTCAGTACGAAGAGCTGGCGGCGCTGACAGGCTCGCTCGCGCATGAGATCAAGAATCCGCTCTCGGTCATCCGCATGAACATGGAGCTCTTGGCCGAGGACTTCGCCGATTCGGAGACTCCCCGCGAGCGGCGAGCCCTCTCCAAAATTGACATGGTGACCAGGCAATGCACGCGGCTGGAAAACTTGCTGAATGATTTTTTGCGGTTCAACAAAGTCCGCCGGCTCGAACTCCGCAGCGGGAGCTTGAATGAGCAGATGGAGCGCGTGCTGGACCTTTTCACGCCGCAGGCCAATGAAACCGGAGTCGAGATCGTGCGCTACCTCGACCATGACCTGCCAAGCATCCTGCTCAATGCCGAAACCCTGCAGGCGTCGCTCGTCAACCTGGTGAAGAATGCCCTGGAAGCGATGTCCAGCGGGGGGCAATTCATCGCCCGCACCCGCCTGACCCGCAGCGGCGTGGCCCTGGACCTGATCGACACCGGCTGCGGCATGGACGAGAAGACCGCGATGAAGATGTTCGAGCCGTTCTACTCCACGAAATCCGGCGGCTCCGGCCTGGGGCTCCCCACGGCCCGCAAAATCATCGAAGCCCACGGCGGCCGCATCGACGTCCACAGCGAAGCCGGCCGCGGCACCCAGTTCACGCTGGAATTCCCCACGCCGCCGCGGATTGCGGATGAATCTGATTCCGAACCGGAAACACGAACGGATTAGTTTGTGTCCCTATCCACTCCTTCCGCTCTCGAGACCACCGCCCGTCGTGAAGCGGCGCTCCTGGCTTCTTACGCCATGTTCAGCCGCGATACGCACGGACGAAAGCATCCAGAGGCGGAGCATCCCTATCGCGGGCCCTACCAGCGGGACCGGGACCGCATCCTGCATAGCCACGCCTTCCGCCGGCTGGCGGGGAAGATGCAGGTCTTCACCGGTGACATGGGGGACTACCACCGCACGCGGCTCACGCACACCCATGAGGTGGCCTCCATCGCCCGCACGATGGGCCGGGCTCTGCGGCTGAACGAGGATCTGATCGAAGCCCTGGCTCTGTTTCACGACATCGGCCATCCGCCTTACGGCCACGCCGGCGAAGACGCGCTCGATGAGTGCCTGAAGGATCACGGCGGCTTCTCGCACAACCGCAACGCGCTGGTCATCGCCGAAGAGCTGGAGATCCGTTACCCCGGCTTTGCGGGTCTGAACCTGAGCCATGAAGTTCTGGAAGGGCAGCGAACCCGGGCGAACAAAACGCAGTCCTATGGCCCCTCGACGGAATCGGCCCCCGGTCCGCTTCTGGAGGTTCAAGCGGTCGAAGCCGCCGACAGCATGACCTACGACGCCCACGACTGCGACGACGCGGTCAAGCTCGGCCTGGTGACGATGGACGAGCTGCAGGAGACGGTTCTGGTCCGCGAAGCGGTAACAGCGGTTCGCGGCGCGTTTGCCGGGCTATCGGACGACATACTCAGGAAATCCGTGGTCCATGCCCTCATCGACCGGCAGGTAACAGGGGTGTTGCAGCATGCCGCGGCCTTCCTCGCCGGTTGTGCCAACCTAAACGCGTCAGCGGCTCGGCAGCTCGATTTTCGCATCGGCCCGCCGCCGGAACTGGCCGAGCAGAAGCGGGAGCTGGAACGGTTTCTTTACGAGCGGGTCTATCGCCACCCGCGTCTCGTCGCGGTACGGACCATTGCCCAGCAGCGGCTGCGGTCGATGTACGAAGGCTACCTCCGCCGCCCTGACCTGTTGCCGCCGCACTTTCAGAAGCGCGTGCCGCTGGTGGGCCTGGAGCGAACGGCTGGAGAATATCTGGCGGGGATGACGGACCGGTTTTGCGAGGGACTATACCAGAAGCACTTTTGCTAATTAGCGGCTACCCTTTCATCATCACGCCATCCAGGTTCAATACCACGTTGGCGACCACCGTCCAGGCCGCTAGCTCCGCCTCGCTCATCCCTTCCGGCGCGGGGCCGAGGGGGTCGGTGGCGAGCTTCTTGGCAGAGGCCGCGTCGGATTGAAAATGAGCCAGCTCGCTCTGATAGAGGGCGAGCAGCGAATCGATCTGTGGCTGGTTGGGCGGGCGGACAAGGCAGAGCTTGAGGGCGAACGCCGCTCGCTCTTGCGGAGTTGCGCCCCCTTCTTTCATGATCCGCCGGGCGAGAGCCTGCGAGGCCTCCACGTAGGCAGGGTCGTTCATCGTCACGAAGGCCTGCAGCGGCGTGTTCGTCCGAATGCGGCGGAGCGAGCAGGTCTCGCGGCTGGGGGCGTCGAAGGTTGCCATCGACGGATAGGGGACAGTGCGCCGCCAGAAGGTGTACAGGCCGCGGCGATAGCGATCCTCTCCCTTGCTGGTCTGCCACGTCCGCTCACCGTTGAAAGCCGCCTGCCACAAGCCTTCCGGCTGCGGCGGGTAAACGCTGGGGCCGTGCATCTTGCGGCTGAGCAGCCCGGAAAGTGAAAGCGCCTGGTCGCGGACCATCTCGGCTTCCAGGCGGAAGCGAGCGCCGCGGCTGAGGAGGCGATTCCGCGGGTCCTTCGCCAGGGTATCCGCCGTGACCTTGGCCGACTGCTGGTAGGTCTGTGACATGACGATGCTCTTGAGCAGCGCTTTGACGTCCCATTTCAGGTCCTCTTGAAAGTGCAGCGCCAGATAATCCAGCAGTTCGGGGTGGCTCGGCTGCTCTCCTTGAATGCCAAAATCTTCTTCGGTTTCCACAATGCCGCCGCCAAAAAGCTGGGCCCAAAAGCGATTGACCGCAACGCGGGCTGTCAGCGGATTCTCCGGGCTGAGCAGCCACTGAGCAACCATCAGGCGATTCTTCGGCATTTCGGCGGCTAGCTTGTGGAAAGCGGATGGGAGCGAGGGCTCGACGGCATCCCCCTTCGCCAAGAAATTCCCCTTGAGCATGATGTAACTCGGCCGCCGCATGTTCTCGGCCAGCTCCTGCATGACCGGCACAGTCGGCATTGCCGGCTTTGTTTTTTCCAGGGCGGCAATCTCATCCCGCACGGATTTCAGCGCAGGCGCGATAGTCCGGTAATGAGCTGACAGCTTCGCCTGTTGCTCGGGGGTTCGCTTGTCAGCGGGCGTGTCGATGAGGGTCAGGATTTCCGCCGGCAGGCCGAGGCGGCTGGTCACATTCTTGTCGGTGGTGACGGAAAGCCGGAAGCGGCCAATGAGGTGTTGCTCGAACTTGGACTTCTGCTCTAGCGTGAAGGTCAGCAGCATCTCCTTCGCAACTCCGACCGGCGCAGCCGCCACAAAAACTGCCTGATGCGGCTTGTCGAACTGTGGAGCAATTGCCCAGCCCGTGGCGTCGCTAGGCGGATTCTTGATCGCATTCGCGACAAGGAACATGTCTTGCGAATGGTCAGCAATAGCTTGCGAGAGCGAGACGGAGACAACTCCCGAAGGCACAAACTCGCTGCTCGGCTTGGGGACGTCCGGCGGCATCAACTGCCAGACGACGTTGCGGGCGGCATCCAACGCCAGGATCTTATACCCTTGCAGCCGTGTTTCGGTGCTGCTGTCCGTCCGGTTCCAGACCATGACTTTGTCGAGCGATTTGTCCGCGCCGAGGTCTACTTCCCACCAAGGATTGTCTTCCTGTTTCGTGTGGCAGACCGACTTGGACTCGAAGTATTTGCCGTCTGTATTGCCGTCGTTCGCCAGATTGGCCGGTCCGTCGAAGTCAGTGCTGCTCTGCGTCGCTTTTCCTTTCACCGCGGCATTTTCGCCACCACTGAAGACCTGCACTTCCGCGAGATGCAGCATTCGGGCCTTGCCCGGCAACTCAATCCGGACGAAGCGGGCAGTGGCACTTTGCCCCTGTTTCAGGGCGTCCTGCGCCGTCACCGCAAACTTTGTCAGGACAAAATTTCCGCTGCCAGCCCGTCCGGCCGATTTGCCCGGCAGAAATTCATCAGGAATCGTCTCCAGCCGGAATGCGGTTATACCGGAGGCCGTCGTCTTTGCCTTCACCGTGTAGACGTCCGTCTGCGGCACGTTTCCGCTCACCAGCAGTGAGCCATCATCGAGTTTCTTGAACACTGCGCCGGACTGGGCCGCCGCTTCTACGAATTCCAAATTCTGCCATGCCGGAACCACCCGATAGCCTTCTTCCCACTTTGCCTGCTCAGCGACTAGCTCCGGAGAAGTCACCTCGAGCTTTGTCTTCAGCGCCGCGAGCTGTGTATCGTACCCCTTCAGTTGCTCTTCATACTGGCCGCTCGGGGCGGGGATGAATGGAGCATCGTCCCCCTTGTCGGAATCCGCCGTCTGATTGAACAAAGCGTAAAACTGATAGTACTCTCTGTGGGTAATCGGCTCATACTTGTGGTTGTGGCACTTGGCGCAACCCATCGTCAGGCCCATCCAGACATTCATCGTCGTATCCACGCGGTCCTTCACGGCTGCCACGCGAAACTCCTCGTCGTCGGTCCCTCCCTCCGTGTTGGTCATCGTGTTCCGGTGGAAGGCGGTCGCCACTTTTTGGTCGAGCGTCGCATTGGGCAACAGGTCACCGGCGATTTGCTCCGTCGTGAACTGATCGTACGGCTTGTTGGCGTTGAAGGCGTCAATGATCCAGTCCCGATACCGCCAGATGTTCGGCCGCAATGGATCGCTCCCATAGCCGCGGCTGTCGGCGTAGCGGGCCTGATCCATCCACATGCGAGCCCAGCGCTCGCCGTAGGCAGGGTCGGCCAGGAATTTGTCGACAAGCTTTTCGTAAGCCTTTGGGTCTGCGTCCTTGACAAACTCTTCTACCTCTTGCGGCGTCGGCGGCAGGCCGCGAAGGTCCAGGCTAACTCTCCGGATGAGCGTGTATTTGTCTGCCGGCGGCATCGGTGCCAGGCCATTTTGCTCCAGCTTCGCCAGGATAAAGGAGTCGATGCTCCCCTTGGGCCAATCCTTCTGCTTCACCTCCGGCAGCGGATGTCGAACGGGTTTCACATACGCCCAGTGCGGGGCATAGGACGCCCCTTCATCAATCCAGCGTTTGAGCAGTTCTGTTTGCGCTTCAGTTAGCGTGATTCCTGTGGCCTTCGGCGGCATCCGTTCGTTCTCATCGCTGCTGAGAATCCGCCGCACCAATTCGCTTTCGCTACTCTTCCCGGCAACCGCCGCCACAGCGCCGCTTTCCAGTTTCTTCGCGGCTCCCTCGTGCAAATCCAGCCGCAGGCCTCCCTCGCGATGCTCCTCATCCGGTCCGTGGCAGGCGAAACACTTTTTCGCCAGAAGCGGGCGTATTTCACGGGCAAAATCGACCTTGGGCTCAGCGGAAAACGCGGGAACGACGGGAGCAACCAACAGGAAAAGCAGAAGGGTCTGAACAGAAGGAGACGAAGAAAACGAAGGAAGGTAGGCGGGCGTTCGCCGCTCCCAATTTTCCTGCCAGACATTTTCCTGCCACTCTCCTTGCCTCATTTTTCTGTCTCTCATTTTTCTGTCACAAATCCCTGATTTCCCATCGTAAACCAGTCTCTCATTGTACCATCCCGTTTTGCCCCTGCGCCTATTTCGCTTCCAGGCTCGCGCAGACCAGTTCCTTGTCGTTCCGTGCAAAGACGCATTTGTGGGCATAGGCCGGGTGGCTCCAGCAAACGCCGCCACGCTGCCGCAACTGATCGGTCGTCGGTTCCAGTAGCTTGGCCCGGCTGATCTCGGTGTAGCCGCTCGGCGCGAGCTGGGCGATGATGAGCTCGCCGCGCTCGTTAAAAAGCCAGTACTTGTCGCCGTTCTTCACGAAGTGAATGGTGCTCCAGCGAGCCTTGGGGACCGCGGTCAAGTTCTCCCACAGTCGCTTGCCGCTGGCTGCCTCCAGCCCGCGAAGCTGACCATAACTATCGACGCCATAGACATGGCCGGCGTCAAAAACCGGCGTGCTGATGATGGACTGCAGAGCATCGGTGTTGATTTCATTCTGGCCGACCATTTGCCAGACCTTCTCCACCGCGGGCTTGTCCTGGGCGAGCTTCAGCATCAGCGAGCCATCGTAGAACGAAGTGAAGAAGACCTGATCCTTTTCCACGACGGGAGTCGCCACGCCGATAGGCATTTGCCGCGGCTTCCATTCGTAGCGCCACAGGACTTTGCCGTCCGCGGGAGCCAGGCCCGCGACACTGTCGCCCGTCCAAACCACGATGACCGGCTGGCCGGCTTGCTGCACCAGTATGGGAGTCGTGTACTGCGCCCGGTCGGAAAGGGCGGTCCATTTTTCTTCGCCAGTGACGCGATCCAAGGCGACGATGCACTTCCCTTTGCCGCCGATGTGCAGAACCACAAGGTTATCCACAATCAACGGCGAACCGGCGATACCCCAGCCCGGCAGTTGGATGTCATAGAGCTTCAGCAAATCTTTTTCCCACAGGACTTTTCCCCCCTCCGCCTCCAAGCAGTGGAAGCGGCCCATGGTGCCTAGTGCATACGCCCGGCCTTCGTGAATGGTTACGCTTGCCCGTGGCCCCGCCGGATAGCCGCCAACCCGGCCGTAAATCATGGGATAGGCCTGGGTCCAGAGCGGCTTGCCGGTTTGCTCCTCGAAACAGAGTACCCGTTCCACCTCCTCCGGCTCAGTGACGCGGTCCATGAGGTAGACTTTGCCCTTGGCCACTGTCGGCCCACTATATCCCGAACCAACAGGGGCGCGCCACTTGGCCTCGAGCTTCTCCGTGGCGAACTTCTCCAGGAGCCCCGTTTCGGTCCAGACGCCGTCACGAGTGGGGCCGCGCCACTGCGGCCAGTCTTCCCCGGCAGCGGAATCAATCAGAAGGGCGAGGCCGAACAACACCAGCCCGAAGCGCAAGCGAAGGAGGCAGCCTAGACCCAGGAAATCATCAGCACCGTGCAACATCATCAGGAACTCCGTATCATGAAAGGGCGAATCCTGCATCCTGACCCATCCCCTTCTACCTTGCAACGGGCTTTGCTATGTCTCTCTCCCGCCGCCAATTCGTTCAGTCATCCGCTGCCGCCCTCGCTGTTGTTTCCGCCGGTTCGCTTCTGGCGGCCGACGACGAAAAGAAAAACCTCCCCATTGTCGATTGCCATCAGCACTTGTGGGACCTGAGCAAGTTCAAGCTCCCCTGGATTATGCCTGACACGCTGATGGCGAAGAACTATGTCGAGGAAGACTACCTCAAGCAGGCGGCAGGGCTGAACGTAGTGAAAGCAGTTTACATGGAAGTCGACGTAGCCGCTGACCAGAAGACCAAGGAGGCCAACTATGTCATTGACATTTGCAAGAGCGGCAAGTTTCCCACCTGTGCCGCGGTCATCGGCGGACGGCCGGGGGAAGAGGGCTTTGAGAAGTACATCTTGCAGTTCAAGGGGAGTCCGTACGTGAAGGGAGTGCGACAGGTAGTCCATTCGGAATCGGCGCCCAAGGGGATGTGCCTCGAAGAGACCTTCGTGAAGAGCGTGCAGCTACTGGGCGAGCTCGGCATGAGCTTCGATCTGTGCATGCGGCCCACGGAGATTTCCGACGGCGCTAAACTCTGCGATGCCTGCCCCGACACTCGGTTCATCTTGGACCATTGCGGCAACGGGGATGTTAAGGCGTTCCATGTCGACAAGAAAATCGAAGGCAAACCCGATCACGACGCTGAAACCTGGAAAAAAGACATTGCTAACATCGCCAAGCGCAAGAACTGCATCTGCAAGATCAGCGGCGTCATCGCCCGGCTACCGAAAGGATGGGAGGCGGAGACGCTGGCCCCGATCATCAATCACTGCCTGGACTCCTTCGGCCCCGACCGCGTCATTTTCGGCAGCGACTGGCCTGTCTGCCTGATGGGCGCGAGCTACATGGACTGGGTCGTCGGCCTCAAGGCCATCATCGCCAGCCGCCCAATAGCCGAGCAGAAAAAACTGCTGCACGACAATGCGGTGAAGTTCTACGGCCTAACAAAGTAGTTTGTCGAGCGTTTAACGCAAAGGTACAAAGGCGCGAAGGCGCAAAGAAAGGGAGGAAGGGGAAGACGTTGAGGCCCGGAAAACGCGGAGGACACGGCCGGTTTTTCTCTCGGACCCACTGACGCTCCTTCTCTCTGTCTCTCCTTCTTCTTCCCCTTTGCGTCTTTGCGCCTCCGCGCCTTTGCGTTAAAAGGAACCGATGCCCAAGACCGATTATGTCCGCGAGACTCACCATGAATTCCTGGAGGCGTCCGCGGATGCGCTGACGAATCCCGGACTGCAAATCATTCTGGGGCAGCTTGGGGATTCGCTGGGCAAGAAGAACCGCGAGGCCTGGGAGCAGCTTCCCCACTCGGACCTGGTGCGGGAGCGGGCGCGCACGATCAAGGACGAGACGCTGGCGGAGCTTGACACACACCTGGAGACGCTGGAGAAGAGCGTGCTCGCTCGCGGAGGAAAAGTCTATTTCGCGGACGACGGCGACGAGGCTTGCCGGCAGGTCATCGACATCATTCAGGCCAAGGGGGCCAAAAAGGTCGTCAAATCCAAGTCGATGACGACCGAGGAAATCCATCTCAACCACGCCCTCAACGTATTGGGCATCGAGACGGTCGAGACCGACCTCGGCGAATACATCATTCAACTCGCCGGACACCGACCCAGCCATATCGTGGGGCCTGCTCTGCATCTGTCGGCGGCGGACGTGGCCGAAATCCTCAGCAAACCGGCCGGCGAGAAACTGCCGGTGGAGCGGGAAGTCCTGGCCGGCTTTGCCCGCAAGCAACTGCGAATGAATTTTGCCCAGGCCGACGTCGGCATCAGTGGCGTTAACTTCGCGGTAGCCGAAACGGGCACCATCGTCCTCATCTCCAATGAGGGCAACGCCCGCCTGACAACCGCTCTTCCCAAGACGCACATCGCCATCATGGGGATGGAGAAGGTCATCCCTAAGCTGTCCGATTTGCCGTATTTTCTCAAGGTGCTGGCCCGTGCGGCGACGGGGCAAAAGCTTTCCGTCTATACCTCGCTCATTACCGGCGCGCGGCGCGAGGGAGAGCTCGATGGGGCGGAAGATTTCCACCTCATCATTCTGGACAACGGCCGCAGCAAGATTCTCGGATCGCCGCTGCGTGAAAGTTTATTCTGCATCCGCTGCGGAGCCTGTCTCAACGCTTGCCCCATCTACCGCAGCGTCGGCGGGCACGCCTACGGCGGCGTCTATGCGGGGCCGATTGGAGCGGTCCTCACGCCGCTTTACGACGGCTTGGCGGCGAACAAGCACCTTCCCCACGCCAGCAGCTTGTGTGGTGCCTGCCAGGCCGCTTGCCCCGTGAAGATTCAAATCCCCGACATGCTCATTCAACTCCGCGAACAGATGCACTATGAGCCTGCCCTCAAGAGCCGTTTGGAGTCTCTGGCCTATCGGATGTGGGCCATCACGCTCCGTCGTCCCTGGATGTACCGCCTCGGCAGTTGGCTCGCATCCCGCACGCTCGGCTGGTGGAAGCGCAAGGACCGCTGGTTGAAACGCCTTCCGGGAAAGCTGCACGGCTGGACGCAAAAGCGTGACTTTCCCGCTCCCGCCGCAAGCCGCTTCCGGGACTGGTGGGACAAGGAAGGGAAGCAGCCATGAGCCGCGAGTCATTCCTCAGCCGCGTTCGCCAGGCCGCCCAGGCGGGACGGGCGTTTCGCGTGCATCTGCAGCCGGTGCCGCCGGATGTTGGCTATGTCGGCGCTGCCGGCGACTTGTGCGACAAGATGGCCGAGGAAGTTGACCTGGTCGGCGGCAAAGCTTTCCGCGTACCGGATTTGCTGGCGGCGAGAGAGCTGCTCGCCAAACTGCTTGAAGAAGCATCTGCGAAATCGGCTCTCTGCTGGGAGCATGACGTGCTTACTCGGTTGGGGCTGGCGGAGTTTCTGGGGTCGCGAGGCATTGCGCGGCATAGTTACGAGAGTCTGTCGCAGCTAGATTTTCCCGCGCAGCGGGCTGCCATGCTCGCCTGTGACATCGGCATCTCCAGCGTGGACTGCGCGATTGCTGAAACCGGCACGCTGATGGTTTGCTCGCGGCCTGGCCAGGAACGGCTCGCATCGCTGCTGCCGCTGATGCATGTCGCCATTGTGGAGCGACAACAGATTGCGCCCGACCTTATCGACGCCTTCAAACTGCTGCAAGAGCGGGGGCTCGACAATCTTCCCAGCAACACCACATTCATCACCGGGCCCAGCAAGACCGGCGATATCGAGCTGCAGCTCACTACCGGAGTTCACGGCCCCAAGCATTGGCGAGTGATTCTCGTCGGGTGAGTTTACTTCGTCCCTTCTAGATACCGGCTCAGCACGCTTATATTGTCGATGAAAGTCTGGGAGCGAATGACATCCCCCTCAGGGTGTTTCTTGTAAGTTCGCAGCTTTCCCTGCTCGACCCAAGCACCTCGGCCGTCCAGCAGGCCGATGATCTTGCGGACTGCTGCGGCCGTTTCGTTGCTCACTTTGCCAGGACGATTCGCAACCTTCTTGCCAACGTCATTCTCCGGGAATGAGCCGCTCGACACTTTCTGATACTCCTTCTCAAGCCTTGCCGCCCGCGAGCTGACGATGAATCCATAGTGCGTCGGCAATTTGTCGTTGCTGTAGGTCATCACTTCGCGGCCGTCCTCCTGAATGACAAAATAAAGCGGCTTGTTGGTCTTGAGCTCGTAAAAGCGGGCGAGGCGGCCGTCTGGGAGTGCCGATTTCTTCAGCCACGCGATTGCGGGAGGAATCGGCTCCAGGTATTTCTTGTTTCCGGTCGCCCGATAGAGCCGCATCAGGGCCTCGATGATCTTTTGCGATTCGCCGCCACTGATGGCTGGCGGCTCAAAGGCCCGGCTCCAGCTCGGTTGCATCTTGGAGTCGTACTGCTGGGCCCACGCTCTCTGCGGCTCGGGCATCTGGGCCAAAATCAGGAAGTCGCCGGCTTTCTCCGCACAGGCCAGGTGTTTTTTGTCGCCATAGACCTCCGCCGCGAGCAGCATGGTGTCGATCATGTCCGCCACCAGGTTGTCGTTGGTCACATAACAGCCGGTGAAGTCCTTGGGCCAGGTCCAGGACCAGGTTTCCGGATAAGAAGCCTTCACCGCCGGATAGTCCTGCTCACTGGGCGGGTTTGTGGGATAGCGGTCGTAATTCGCCGACCAGCCGCCGCTGGCATATTGCGAGTTTAAGAGCGATGACAGTGCATACATAGCCGCTTCATGGATGGGCTGGTCCTTGAACTCGAGCGTCTTGTCCATCCGGACGAGAAAACGGGTGGCCGCCTGGGTCGTATCGTCATCGAGCGTCGTGATATTCCCCTTCCCCTTCCGCAGCTTCCAAACATCCCAGCCGAAGCCGGGCTTACCGGGTTTTTGAGCATTGGGGTCCGTTTCGCCCGGTCGATCCGCGCGATAGGCAAAAGTTTTGCGTCCCTCTCCCTCGACCACGACGTGATAGTACCACCCGCCCGATTGAAGCTGCCCGCGGACCAGTGCCCCCGCAGCGGCTTTGGCTCCCCGCAAATGCAACTCGTCCCCCGTCGCGTCGTATGCATCCAAAAAAGCTTCTCCCACCGCCGGCGTTCCGGGCGGCTGAATCCAGATGACGTTTTTTTCCGCCTTCCCTTCTCCCTCGCGTAGCGTCAGGTCGCCGCTATACGCATACACATAGCCGCCGCCGCTGGCCACCTCCTGCTGGAAGAAGCCGGAGGCTCGCGCCAACGCCGCTCGCACGTAGTCGCCGGTGGGAGGATCTGCCGCGGTCAATTCAGGCGCGATAACAACGAGAGCCAACAAAAGAGTTGCGCGAAGGGACATGGGATGGGTCCTGGATGAATTGGCTCATCTGTTCCGATCGGCCATCATCCACTATCCTGGCGGCACGATGAAGGGCCCTTTTGAACGCCTGAAATACGACCTCCGCCGGCTATGGGAATGCCCCCGTTGCAAGCGGCGGGAGCGGAGCGACGGCACGGTGACCACGCGCTTTTGCACCTGCCCGGGACAAAGCGGATCGGAGGGGAAACGGACCGCGATGAAACTGGTGGAAGAGGCGGGCCACCGCGCGGTGCCGAAATTCACTTACTGCCCAATCGACGACGTTATTCCCGACGCTGCGCCCGTCGATGCCTTACTTCCGCCAGAAACTGTCGCGCCGGCCGACCCGCCTGCGGACGCATAGCCTAGGCGTTCCGGCCATATTGCGCGTACCAGTTTTGGAACTGGATGAGCGCGGCGCCGTAGGCCACGATGATGCCTACGCGGACCAGGACCGCGATGGCACCACCGATCATCATGCCGATAAACTGCGCGTTTTCAGCCCCAGGCGGCGGGGGCGGGCCCATGGCAGCGGGGTTGTTACCCATCATGAAGACTGTCGCCAGTCCCGTCAGGATGGAGCCGACCGTGAAGGCAACCAGCCCCCAGCCGAGGAAGACCCCAATTTGATTCTTAGCGAGGAGCAAAGCGTTTCCCGGCACCCCGCACAGCACCATCCCCAGGCCGGTGCCAATTTCAAAGTAAGCCATCTTCATGGCGGGATCGTCCGCCGGCAGCATCCCCATACCGACGAAACCCAGGGCCACAATTGCCGCCCGTAGGAAGCAAAAAACCAGACTGACAATGAACATCGCCTTGCAGAATCCCGGCATGCCCGGCGTGTAACCGGCGGGCTGCCCCCATTGCCCCTGTGGCTGGCCCCACTGTCCTTGCGGCGGCGTATAGGGGTTTTGATTGCCGAAGGGATTGGGCTGGGAACCGTAAGGCGAACCCTGAGACATTTGGGGCGCTCCGTGGGAAGGACAATCGGGCAGCAACGAATGGGAATCAGACCGCTGCTTAAGATACGCTGGCGAGGGGCCGGAATGCAACAGGCATCGCTCCCGCATTTTCCCACGCCCGCGTTCGTTCATCCCTTCCGATTGTCCTTGCGCCGATCATTCTCCTTAAGGAGCATTTTGCGGATGCGGATGCTGGAGGGAGTGACTTCGACCAGCTCGTCGTCTTCGATGTATTCCAGGGCCGTTTCCAGGTCCATCTTGCGGGGAGGCTTCAGCAAGATGTTCTCGTCGCTGCCGCTGGCCCGCATGTTGGTGAGCTTCTTTTCCTTGGTCGGATTGACCGCCAGGTCATTTTCGCGGGCATTCTCCCCCACTACCTGCCCTTCGTAGACCTCGTCATTGTGCGTGACAAACATATCAGCCCGGTCTTGCAGCGTGTTCAGGCTGTAGGCATTGGCCCGGCCGGTAAACATGGAAATGTAAACGCCGTTGGCCCGATGCGGCACTTCTCCCGTGACCGGTTTATAGCCGGCAAAGCGGTGATGCACGACGGCGGTCCCCTGAGTGGCGTTTAGCAGCCGGGTTCGCAGACCGATAAGGCCGCGCGCGGGGATTATGAACTTGGCATGGGTAAAGTCGCCACGGACGTGCATCTCTTCCAACTCGCCGCGGCGAGCGCCCGCGAGTTCCATAACGGGGCCGAGCTTTTCCGATGGGACCTCGACGACCAGCGATTCAAACGGCTCTTCCTTCACACCTTTGGTATCGCGCAGGATGACCTGCGGCTTGCCGACGGAGAGCTCGTACCCTTCGCGGCGCATGTTCTCAATCAGGACCGATAGGTGCAACACGCCGCGGCCGGAGACGGCAAAGGCGTCGCTGTTTTCAATCTGCCGCACACGCAGCGCCACGTTCTTTTCCAACTCCTTGAACAACCGTTCGCGGAGCTGGCGGTTGGTGACGTACTTGCCTTCGCGGCCGGCGAAAGGGGAGCTGTTGATGGTGAACACCATTTCCAGCGTCGGCTCGTCCACGGTCAGGCGGGGGAGAGCGCGAGGATGCTCGCGGTGGCAGATGGTATCGCCGATTTCCACGTCGGAGATGCCAACCAGCGCGACCACGTCTCCTGCCTCGGCGGAATCGACCTCGGTGCGGCCGAGCTTGTCAAATACGTACAGCGACTGGATGCGGGATTCCGTGATCCGGTCACCAGACTTCATATTGGCGATGGTCTGACCCTTCTTCACGCTCCCGGCCTGCAAGCGGCCGATGGCGATGCGGCCGACAAATTCCGACCAGTCAAGCGTGGTCACCAGCATCTGCAGGGGAGCATCGAGGTCCACTTCCGGTCCAGGGATTTCCGCCAGAACCATATCGAGCAGCGGCTGCATGGAATCGGTGCGGATTTCCGGATCACTTGTGGCATAGCCTTCCCGCCCGCTGGCGAAGAGGTACTTGAAGTCCTCCAGATGTTCGTCCGCTCCGAGCTCCATCAGGAGCGCGAAAGCCTCGTCCAGAGTGTGATGAGGCTGGGCATCGGGGCGGTCGATCTTGTTGACGACGACGATGGGCTTGAGCCCGCTTTCCAGGGCCTTCGACAGCACGAACCGGGTCTGCGGCATCGGCCCTTCGGCAGCGTCGATTAGCACCACGGCTCCGTCAGCCATCCGGACGACTCGCTCCACCTCGCCGCCGAAGTCGGCGTGACCGGGCGTATCGATGATGTTGATCTTTACGCCCTTGTATTGCAGGGCGATGTTCTTGGCCAGAATCGTGATCCCCCGCTCCCGCTCCAGGTCGTTGGAATCCAGGATGCAGTCCCCTTGCAACTGGCTTTCACGAAACTGGCCGCTTTGGTGCAAAAGGCAGTCCACCAGCGACGTTTTGCCGTGGTCAACGTGGGCAATAATGACAATGTTCCGGATATCGTTTCGTCTCATCCACCCATTTTCCCGGCCAGAGCCGGTTTTGGATAGGGCGGATGGCGACAACGATGTGCAAAGAATCCGCGAAATTACAGCTTTCGCAGCTCGGAGAACTCATCGAGCGTCACCGTGGTCAACTCGCCGCTGTCGCGGCGGAGGACGAGGACGTCGCTATAGACTTTGTCGTCGGGGTTGCGTTTGAAGTGCAGGCTGTGCCGGCGGCGCTCTTTCTTCACGACGGTGCCAATGGTCGTCGTCATCCAGCGGCGAAAGCCGACTTTCACTTCGTGATCGACCTGCACCCGGTCCCCGGGCTGGAGGGTAGCGAAGGTTTCGTAAGCGGTGGCGGCAGGCATGATCGTTATACTTCCTTCGCATTAATCCACGTCATCAACTTCCGCAGGCGGCGGCCGACGTCTTCGATCTGGTGGGTACGCTCGCGGCGGCGGGTGGCTTTGAAACCGGGAGCGCCGGCTTTGTTCTCCAGGATCCATTCCCGGGCGAATTGGCCGGACTGGATTTCCTTGAGGATTCGCTTCATCTCCTGGCGGGTCTCGTCGGTGACAATCCGCGGGCCACGGGTGTAATCGCCGAATTCGGCCGTGTTGGAGACGCTGTACCGCATGTAGTTGAGGCCGCCCTGATAGAACAGGTCCACAATCAGCTTCAATTCGTGCATGCACTCGAAGTAGGCCATTTCGGGCTGATAGCCGGCTTCGACGAGGGTCTCAAAACCGGCTTTGACGAGCTCGCTGACGCCGCCGCAGAGGACGACCTGCTCGCCAAAGAGGTCAGTTTCGGTCTCTTCCGCGATCGTGGTCTGGATAACGCCGCCGCGCGTGCCGCCGATGCCCTTGGCGTAAGCCAGGCCTAGCTTGAGCGTCTCGGGACTCGCTCCGGGGCCAAGAGCGATGAGGCAAGGGACTCCGCCCCCCTTTTCGAACTCGCTACGCACGAGGTGGCCAGGGCCTTTGGGAGCCACCAGCATGGTATCGACTCCGGGCGGCGGCTCGACCTGGCCAAAGTGCAGGTTGAAGCCGTGCGAAGCCATCAGGATATTTCCGGGGCTGAGGTACGGCTTGATGTTCGCGCGGTAGATGTCCCCTTGCACCTCATCCGGCAGCAAAATGTTGACGAGGTCGGCCTGCTTGGTCGCTTCATCCACGCTCATCGGGCTGAAGCCATGCTTCACCGCCAGGTCGTAGTTCGGGCCGCCGGGGCGCTGGCCGATGATGACCTTGCAGCCGCTGTCCTTCAGGTTTTGAGCCTGAGCATGCCCTTGCGACCCGTAGCCGAGGATGGCGATGGTCTTGTTCTTGAGGAGGGAGAGGTCGGCGTCGTTGTCGTAGTAGATCGTGGCGGGCATGGAGGACGGGGTTAGGGGCTGGGGACTTGGGGCTGGGGAAGAGGCCGCTGAGGGTGGCACGCCCACGGCTTTGCGTGGGCGTGATGGTAGAATTAGCCGACGTACTTTCGGATGGAGCTTTCGTGCAACAGCGGAGCTTCGTCGGCCTTCCCCTTGCCGCGGACCATGGCGATTCGGCCAGTCCGTACGAGCTCCAGGATGCCGTACGGACGCATGCGGCCGATAAAGGCTTCAATCTTGCTTTCACGGCCAGAGATTTCAATCATCAATTCCTGCTCGCCGACGTCGACGATGCGGCCGCGAAAGATATCCACGAGCTCGCGGATTTCCGACCGTTTGGGGCCGGCCGGGGCCGAAACCTTGATCAGCATCAGGTCTCGCTCCACGTGATCCTGGCTGCTGACGTCGTCCACGCGAACCACGGTCACAATCTTCTCGAGCTGCTTGCGGACCTGCTCCAGAAGCTTGTCATCCCCGACGACCACGAAGGTCATCCGTGAGAGATTGGGATCTTCCGTCTCGCCGACCGCCAAGGAATCAATGTTATAGCCGCGGGAGGCCATCATTCCCGAAATGTGCGCGAGCACACCAGGGACGTTTTGAACTACGGCGGAAAGGACGTGACGCATGGGAAAAACTCGCTGAAACAAGGATATTTATGGTAATCAGGGGGCCAAAAAGGGGCTAGGGGACGAGGGCGGCGGAAATTCGAATGTCGAATGTCGAATGTCGAATTCCGAATGACGAATGGGAAGTCCGTGAGGTTCACACGCTGGTCAAGAAAGCACAGCAGCGCGGCTGGGGACCGCGCTGCGGGGTGGTTTCCGGGGGGCGAACGAGCGACTTAAGCTGCCTTATCGCCGCTCTTCTTGGTTTCGTTCGATGAGGCAGGTTTAGTTTTGGTCCCATCAGGGGCTTTCAGGTCGGGTTCCGCGGGCTTCTTGACATCGATTTTCGGACTGCCTGTGGGGTCGCTGTCCTTGGGTTCGCCTCCCGCAGCCGGGGTCGGCTCTTCCTTGATCTTCAGCTTGGTCTTGTCGACCGGCTTGAGAATCGAGTCGCTCCGCAGCTCTTCGGCGGGTCGGGTGGCTTCGACTCTCGTACTGGGACGAACGATCGAACCGCCGTCGGCGGGAAGGATGACCCGCTCGCGAACGACCGGGGCGTCGTAAATGATCGAATCAGGAGCATCGTAGGGAACCCGCATCGAAACAACCCGGGGCACGCGACGGTAAGCGGTGTAGGGGACGACTTTGCGGACCGTCAGCGGGACTTCGATCTTGCGGACCTCGGTCTCCATCCGGCAGACCTTCACTTCGTAGGGCTCTTCCACGTCTTCGTACTCAATCCGCTGAGTCTGCACCTCGATCTGCCGCACGTGCTCTTCCCGCTCGTAACGGACCTTATGCACTGGGATCTTGTTGACAATCCGCTCGGTCATCGGTTTGCTGACAGTGACGGGAATCTCGCGAACCTCTTCGCACTGCTCCACACGCTGCACCGTGACCGGCACTTGCTCGGTGACGACTTCATCCTGATAGCGAGTGACGTTGACCGGCACTTCCTGCATCACCTGCCGCGGCATCAGCGTCGTCTGCGGAATCTGCTGGGCGACGACATTGGGAACGTACAACCGCTGCGTGACAAGTTGGCCTGGCGTCGTCTGGGGAGTCCAGTGAAAACCGGCGCAGTGGCGGAAGACCTGGCCGGTCGCGTTATCCGTGGCGACGCCGCGCGGCACCCAGGCCAGCCGATTGCGCGTGGTACCCGGGACAAGCGTCGTGCTGTCCACGAATCCACCTTGGTCGACAAGCTGCGTGCGGAAGGTCGTCACCGGCTCCATCGCGGTCACGCACTGCTGCTGCATCACGGTTTCATTGACGGCGCGGCGAACGACGTGCTGCCGCTGCTGCATCTGAGTCTCTGTCACGGGCCGATTCACGACATACTTCTGTTGCCGCATTTCGGTTTCCTGCACCCAGGTGACCTTGTCAAAGGCCTCCTCGCGGTACTCTGTTTCGTGGATAGGCTTGAGGGTGTAAAACTTTTCTTCACGAGTGGCGGTTTCGACGACCGGACGGGCCACGCGGCGCGTGCGGACGCGCTGCTCGGTCTCGAAGACCGGCTTGGTCGACGTGACCTCGCGCTCCTCGATGTGAGTCTCGTATTCCACACGGTACTGCGTCACCGCCACGTCGTCGTAGACGACCTTGTTCACGATGCGGTAAGCCGGCTGGCAGGCGCAATCCTGGGCACGCAACGACGCGGCCGGAGAAAAGACGATGGCCGGCACGGCCAATGCCGATGCGGCGAGGAAACGAAGTGCGGTTTTCATGAATGCTCCCAATCCCCGTTAGCGATGTGTGACTCGATGACCAGCGGATGCATCTTGCGCGCCGACAGCAACCACGAACAGGCGGCCAGCCCTTGCCGCCCACAGAGTGCCGCCGTGACGAGCGTTCGAGGAGATCCTCCCCTCGCCCCCTTCCGCCTGGGAAAGGGTCAGCCTGTCGGCAGCGCAGCCCTGAACCTTGAGTCCAAGTCTCTAATGAAGAGTTTGCCGGATTTTCCCCCCGGAAGCAAACGGTTTCTTGGCAAGCTGTATCGCTAGCGGATGTTAACTATAACCATTTCAATACTTTACGATTTGCGAAATTCTTTGAAGTTTTTTTCCCGCCCTGCCGACATGTCCCGTCGGCTGAATTCCCCAAACTTTGCAACATCCGCCCCTTGCGTGAAAACCTTATCTGACCGCTACAATCGGATTAAACGGACCTGTCAAAACGCTCGCTTGTAATCCTGTTGTTTCTGCCCCATTGGTTCTCCATGACACTCGAATCCACACGCCGCCGAGCCCTCGTGCAAATCGGGGCGCTCGGGCTGTGCGGGCTTTCGCTGCCGCGGGTGCTGCAAGCGGCGGTGGAACAGCCGCGCAACGTGCCGCGGGTCCAAAGTGTCATCCTCGTCTATCTGGATGGTGGGCCGAGCCATATCGACCTGTTCGACATGAGGCCCCAGGCGACTGCGGAGGTGCGGGGCCCGTTCCGGCCCATGGCGACCAGCGTGCCGGGAACGCAAGTCTGCGAGCATCTGCCTGGGATGGCCGCCCAGATGCACCGGATTTTGCAGGTCCGCAGCGTGCGGCACGAGGAGACCGTGCATGATCCGGCGGTCTACCAGATGTTGACCGGCTACAAGCATCTCAGCAGTGCCGGCGATTTGAAAGTTGAACCCACCGACCATCCGCACATGGCGGCGGCGTTCTCGCAGGCGGACGGAGTGCCGGTCGTCATGCCGCGAGCGATGCAGACACCGGACCTGATGCGGATGGGCGGCCGTCTGCTGCCGGGCCAAAACGGAGGCATCCTGTCCCCTGCCTTCCAGCCGATTCTCGTCCCCGTCAGCCGCGACGGCCACGTTCAGCCCCCCAACTTTCGTGGTGCCGAGCAACTCACGCGCGAGCGGCTGATGGGGAGGACGCGGCTTGTCGAACAATTTAATGCCGAGCTCGCTGAGCTAGAAAGGGTAGGTCAATCAGGACGTCTGGATTCCTTCCGCCAGCAGGCGCTCGATATCGTCTCGTCGCCCCACGCGCAGCGAGCCTTTGATCTGGACCTGGAACCCGCCGCCACGCGGGAGCGTTACGGCCGGCACCGGCATGGGCAGGCGGTACTGCTCGCCCGCCGGCTTGTCGAAGCGGGGACGCGGTTTGTCACGGTTTACTGGGGAAATGAAGAACAGGACTGGGCCGACGGCCGCGGCAAACAGCTCGCCAACAACCCTTGGGATACTCATCGCAACCATTTTCCGCTCACGAAAGAGAGCCTTTGCCCGCGGGCCGATCAAACGCTTTCCGCGTTGATTGAGGATTTGGCCCAGCGTGGTCTGCTGGAAAGCACGCTCGTCGTTTGGATGGGCGACTTCGGCCGCACCCCTACCATCTCCAAACCCTGGGCCAGCCGCGACCACTGGCCGCACGCCTTTACGATCCTGCTGGCCGGCGGCGGCACGCGCGGAGGCGAAGTTTACGGACGCACCGACAAGCAGGCGGCGGAGGTTGTGGACAAGCCGGTTTCTCCCGCCGATATCACCGCCACGCTCTTTGCCGCCCTCGGCGTGGACCCGGCCTCCGCCATTGCCACCGCCGCAGGCAAACTACACCGTCTCTCGTCGGGAAAAGTCGTGAGCGAGTGGTTTGGCAGGCCGCTCGGCTCCTAATGAACGTACAAGAATTCGTTGCTGTTAAGTAGCACAAGCGCTGCCTGCACCCAGGCGGCACGGGCGGCGTCGGATTTCTGTGCGTCGGTAGGGGACGCGGAAGCATTCGCGAGCTTTTCCGCGGTGAGGGCGGACAGGAAGCTTGCGAGCACCTCTTTCTCCGCGGGTCGCGGCAAGCGCGAATAGAGCAGGCGGCAGGCGAAGTCGATGCGGGCCTCGTCCGTGGGGGGAGCTTCGCGGAGAATGCGGTCGGCGAGTGCGGCTGCGGATTGTTCCGTGAACGGGCCGTGGAGCATTGCCAGGGCTTGCAGCGGCACGATGGAGGCGCTTCGCTGCGGGCAGTTGACTTCCATCATCGGCACGTCGAACAGGTCCAGCATGGTGACGTGTTGGCTGCGGCGGACGATCAAGTAGATGCTGCGGCGGTTTCCGGCAGCATCGTCGGCTGTGATGACCGAGCCGTCTCCCAATTGTGACACAGCTGACGGCGAGCCGAACATGGAGCCGTTCAGCTTGCCGGCTGCGGCCAGTGTGCTGTCCCGCAGCATTTCGCCGCTATGCCGCGTGGCCCGCCAGTAGCTGAGCAGTTCGTTGTTCGGATCGGCAGCAAGTGAGGCGGCAGCGGGAGTCGACGCCTGACGCC
Source organism: Pirellulaceae bacterium (assembly GCA_051004015.1). Taxonomy (GTDB): domain Bacteria; phylum Planctomycetota; class Planctomycetia; order Pirellulales; family Pirellulaceae; genus SXOA01. Next base: position 29,016 of record JBPCKT010000107.1, read on the forward strand.
AGGCGGTGGACGAGAGGAGTTGGCGGACCAGCTTCTTCTGCCCCCAGCCGGTGGCGACGAACTCAGTGGCCAGATAGTCCAGCAATTGCGGATGGGTCGGCTTGACGCCGGAGCGGCCGAAGTTGGCGAGCGTGGGGACAATGCCACGGCCAAATTGTCGGGCCCAAACCCGATTGACCTGCACACGGGCGGTGAGCGGATGGGACGGCTCGGTGAGCCACCGGGCCAGCGCTTCTCGCCGGCCCGTCGTTTTATATCCCGGCTTAGGCTCGAACTTGAAACTGACCGGGGAGAGAACTTCCGGCACATTGGGCGGAATGACCGCACCGGGCTTGCTGTATTCGCCACGCAGCAGCAGCTTGCAATCAGCCGGCTTGTCGTCCAGATCCGTCAGTCCGCGGAGCGTGACGATCTGCTGCTTAATCGCCGTTTCGCTGGCGATAACCGCATTGAGCTTGCCAGCTTGCTGCTGGTAATCGCTGCTCCATTTGACGAGGTCCGCATCGAGGAGTGAAACGCCGGGAGCGTACTTCGCTACGAGCGCCTTTTGTTCGTCGTTTCGCTTGTCGGTGGCGGCGAGCAGCGCGGCAGTGAGCTTCGCCACCAGGGCATCATCCTTTCCATCCGCTCCAAGAAGTCCGACAACGCGCTTCTTCTGATAGCGCGCAGTCAATTCCGCCACTTCCGCACGCAGCTCGGCCACCCGCTGATCCACTTTCTGATTGTGCGTGGTGATGCGTGCCTGCTCGGCTTCGGTGGCGAGCGGGATGCCGCGGACCTCGGAGGGTTGCCAGCGGGCGGGGTCGAGGGCGGAGGTGAAGATGGCTTGCAGGGCGTAGTAATCGCGGTGCGGGATAGGATCATACTTGTGCGTATGACAGCGAGCACATTGGATGGTCAGGCCGAGGAGGGCGGAGGAGACGATCTGCGTCGTGTCCGCCATCACCTGGTGGATTTCATTGGGCTCCGTGTAGCCAGGGTAAGTCGGGTCGCTGGCCGTTCGCAAGAAGCCGGTTGCCGCGAGTTGGCGAGTTTGCTCAGCCGACAGCTCTTCCGCCCGCCGCCAATCCGAAAGCTCGTCGCCGGCAAGCTGTTCCATCAAGAAGCGGTCATACGGCAGATCACTATTCATGGCTCCGATGACATAGTCTCGATACCGCCATGCCTCTGGGCGAAGCCGATCGGCCGCGAGATAGCCGTCGGAATCCGCATAGCCGGCGACGTCGAGCCAATGCCGCGCCGCGTGTTCGCCATAGCGGGGAGATGCTTGCAGTCGGTCGAAGATGCGCTCGAAGACATCCGGCGCATGATCGGCGAGGAACTCGTCGAGATCTTGAACCTCGGGCGGCAGTCCGTGCAGGGCGAAGGTGGCGCGTCGGAGCAAGACTTCCTTGGGTGCGTCTGGCGCGAACGAGAGTTGTTTCTCCTCCAGCCGGGCGAGCAGGAACATGTCAATTGCGGTGCGGACACGGTCAGCGTTCTTCACCGCAGGCAGTGGAGGACGGACTGGCGAGACGAATGACCAGAACTTGCGGTCCTCCTGGCTAATTCTGCTGGGGGGCTCGGCCGCTTCGAGGGGTAGTTCCTTGTCGCCGGCAAGCGGAGCGCCGGCTGCGACCCAGCGGCGGAGCAGGTCAATCTGCTTGTCGTCGAGCTTTCCTTCCTCCTTCGGCGGCATTTCTCCCTTGGTGATTTTCTCGATCAGCAGGCTCTCGTCCGGCTTTCCTTCCACGAGCGCGGTTCCGCTATCGCCCCCTTTGACGAGCAGGTATTTCCGCCGCAGATCCAGTCCTCCTTCCAGCTTCCCTTCGCCGTGGCATTTGACGCAGCGGGCCTGCAGGATGGGAGCTATGTGCGTTTCGAAGGTGATCCGCTCGTCGTCACCGCGCGAAGACGCCGCCGGCAAGAGGGCGGCGACAACAAGCAGACTCCAGCAGAAGTGCGTCTTTCCCATAAGCAATCCATTATCCCCGGTTGATGTGTTCCTTGCCAGCCTGATGCGACAATTCCGCGATCGCCGCCGCGAAAAATTCTCGGTGAAGTAGGGCGACGATAGTATCCCTCGGGCGTTCGGGCTATCATGGCGACGTAACAAGAGGCGCGTTTTGGGGGGAAACGGACGGCGCGGGGGAACAGCGCGACGTGGACTTTCGGAAAGCACCTTGATATGTCCACCTCGGCTCAGCCGTTGGCGTTTGCTGCTGCACTTTCCACAAAATCAGACACCAAGCATGCGGCCGCGCAAGCCTGCGATTTGGCTCGCAATGACCTGCGCGGAGCGCCCGATCTGGTGGTAGTCTTCTTTTCTCGCGAACATGCCGCCAAAGCGGACTCCCTCGCCGGCCAGCTTTGCGATTTGCTCGGAACCCAAAACGTGCTGGGATGCAGCGGTGAGTCGATTGTCGGCGTGGGACAGGAAGTGGAGGAAGGGCCGGCGCTCTCGCTGTGGCTGGCGAAATGGCCGGGGGTGACGGCTCGGTTGCTCAATCTCAATTTCGAGCGAACGCCCGAAGGGGGCATGATTCAAGGCTGGCCGGACGACGTCGCGGGCGAATGGCCCGAGGGCACCTTCCTGGTGCTGCTCGGCGAGCCTTACTCCTTTCCAGCCGACGCACTCCTTGAGCGGCTGAACGAGGATCGCGCCGGGGTGCCCGTGGTTGGCGGCATGGCCAGCGGAGGGTTGCAGCCAGGGGAAAATCGGCTGATCCTCGGCCGCAAAAGTTTCGCGGATGGAGCGGCTGCCGCCCTCATCAGCGGACCAGTGCGCCTGCGGACCATTGTCTCGCAGGGCTGCCGCCCGATTGGCCGGCACTTCATCGTCACCAAATCGGAGCGGAATATCATTCACGAGCTCGGCGGCAAGCCGGCCCTGATCCAGCTCAAGGAAATCTTTGACGAGCTTCCCAATCGCGAGAAGCTCCTCGTGCAGCGAGCGCCGCATTTGGGGCGCGTCGTCAGTGAATATCAGGAGCGGTTCGAGCAGGGGGACTTCCTGGTCCGCAACGTCATCGGCAGTGATCCTTCCGGCGCGATTGCGGTGACGGATTACATTCGCGTCGGCCAGACCGTGCAATTCCACATTCGCGACCAGGAGTCGGCTGATGCCGAGCTCAAGCAGCTCCTTGCAGCCGCCAAGAAACAAAAACCTTCCCCGCTCGGCGGCCTGCTCTTCACTTGCAACGGCCGCGGCACCCGCCTCTTCAGCCAGCCGCACCATGACGCGGCGGCAATTGAAAAAGCCCTCGGTAAAATCCCGCTGGCTGGGTTCTTTGCCCAAGGGGAACTCGGCCCCATCGGCAAGCAGAACTTCATGCATGGCTTTACCGCCAGCTTGGCGCTGTTTGAGGCGGTGCAGTAGTCTTGCTGGTCTGTCGAAACCCGCTTCCGCGGGTTCTTTCTGTACAATGCAACAAAAGGTGGCAGCGGACTGCTACCAACACCTCTCGTCAGAGTGCCTCATGACCTCCGGACCCCATTCCTCCATCCCTGTCGCCACCTCTCGCGAAAAGTTCGCCGCCAAACTGTTCGATACGCTCTGGGAAACCTATCGCCACCGAGTCTCCTACGTGGCGACATACGAGCAACTCATCAAAGCGGCCAAGGCTACTTTTGTGAACGATCACATTGCCTTCCGCACCTTCGCCTGCGAGCAGCCGATGACGGGCATTGCCACCGTCTCACGGGTGTTCGAGGCGCTCGGCTACCGGGCGGCGGGGAGCTACCACTTCGAGGACAAACAGCTCTCGGCAATTCATTTCCAGCATACGAATCCGCAGTTCCCCAAGCTGTTCATCTCGGAACTGAAAGTTTGGGAGCTGCCCAAGGAGGCCCGCGAGATCATCCATCGCGCTGTACGGAGCCACCGGCCCAATGTCAGCGAAGAGGCACTGGCCGCGCTGCACAATCTGGATCGCGATCAAAGCCAGACCCAGGAGCTGCTGCCGGAGGTCGTTGGCCAATTCCACAGCCTCCCCTGGCTGCTGCCGCGGCGAGAGGACGTCGTGGCACTCAATGCCGTCAGCCAGTATGCCGCCTGGGTCCTGGTCCACGGCTACAACGTCAACCACTTCACCTCGCTCATCAATTCGCACGGCGTGCCCGCCCTCGACGACATCGAGAAAACGATCGCGGCCCTGCAAAAGGCCGGCATCCCCATGAAAACGGAAATCGAGGGAGAACGCGGGAGCAAACTGAGGCAGACCGCGACCGAGGCGGTAAAGATCGACGTGGAAGTGCTGGATAAAGGCATCCCTGCCAAGATGCCCTGGACCTACGCCTACTTCGAGCTCGCCCAGCGGGATACCGTCATCGACCCCGAATCCGGCAAGCGAGTCCGCTTTGAAGGCTTTCTTGGTCCGCAGGCCACGAACCTGTTTGAGATGACGCGGGTGAAGACGTGAGCCTACCTTTGCCGCCGAACGCAACAGTTCACCCGCCGGGGCCGCTGCAACGACGTGGTGTCTCGCGAAAATAGTATGCGGCCCCGGTCGGAGTGCAACGCTTGGTTCGGCGGCGGCCAGTTCCAGAGATCACGCCGATGCGCGCTCGCCAGAACTCTTGCGTGCCTCCCAACCCCAGTTGCCATTGAAATCATTTACCGACAAAACGCATTTGGGCTTGAGCGCCAACGATGAAAACACGCCATCATTCCACGCGGCGGTAAGCGCCTCGGCAATCATCTTGCCAAAGTGGGTCGACAGAAAACGATCTGTCATCTTGGCTGCCACCTTCGAGGATTTGGTACCATCGGCCTCAATGAATGTCATCGAAGCTGTGTCCTCTGATTCAGCGAACGCTTGCCAAGTCGGCCTCTGAAAAAGATCTCGCCATGCGACCTTTGAGACGTCGCCGTCAAATTCGAATTCGTCATCGGTGTTAAAGTCGAGTGCGATCCAGCCATCCTGAACGTAACAATATAGAGCGACAATCGCACCGATGGGTTTGGAAGAGGACTTCGCGGCCTTCCCTTTGGCCACGAGCGACACCTTTTGGTGAATCCATTTCCGGAACTCGTTTGCTTCGAGTCGCAGGTCTATTGTCATGTCTTTTGCCATCGAGCCACCTTGAACAACGGGTCCAGCTTTGAAGTCTCAAGGATCAAGCCGCCGAACGACCAAGGTAACCCGGCGGCGGCCAGAAACCTTGGATTTGTGAAAACGCCCGATCCGCCGCTCGGGTTGACCGTCTTGTTCGGCGCGTTCACAGGCAGTTTGGGGGGCCAAGATAGATGAGGTTACCCGCTTCAACTGCATAATGATTGCAGCCAGTGGAAACGGCAGTCGTGTGACGTTGACTATCCAGCACTCCACCATTTCCACCGTGGCTACTGAGAGTGATGGTTACGTCGTGATAGATACAACGGCGCCACGTCTCATCATCGCCCGGTTCGATCTTGAAATAGCTATCATCTCCGCCGCCACAAGCTTTGCTAATCTTGACCCACACTGAAACATCACCGCGATTGGAAACAGTGATTCTGCTCTTTGCAGTCGCGTGAGGATCCCACGGCCAATTCGGCGGATGCGGAGGCCAGCTTGCGGTCGCAATATTTGGCGCATGCCAAGCACTTGCCATTGGCATTGATTCCGCCGCAGCCAAGCGAACGGATGACGGTGGTCCTGCAGCCGGTGGATTCCACGATTCGCCAAGACCAACCAATTGCTTCAACATTTCGGAAAGGGCTTTGCCCTCATCGGTTTTTGGATTTGCAAAGTGGACGCAAACGAAATCGTGCTGGTGGTCTTTGCAAGGGACTTTCCCCAAATGGTCGATTTTTTCGACGAGGGAAGCTGGAATTGGTATCCAGTGTTTGCAGTTGCTGCCGGGAGAGAAATCGAATGTAAGAATCCCCGGTGACTCAGATTCAGATTTCTTTGCGAGGCCACGGACGCAGAGCGTCGTTGGCAGTTCGGGAATACCTGCTATCGAAGCGATTCCTTCGATGAACTTCTGCGGAGTGAACGTGTTCATGATTGATCCTTTTGTTGAAGCCGAACCATTGTTTATACAGACTACGTCCGCATAGTAACGGGGTCGAATCGCTTCGTCAATCAAAACGCCTTGGGAAGCTTGACATTGCTATCTTTCAAATGTACACTACTGAACGGATTAGACGGACGAAGCGGCTGCTGCGCGCGGCACGCGCTTCGTCCGTCTAACGCGCTTTTTGACGGACAAACCCAGACAGGAGAATGTCCATGAAGCTCCTCGAACATGTGCGCCAGACGGCGAGAGTCAAGCATTTCTCGTATCGAACGGAGAAAACTTATGTCTACTGGGCTGAGCGCTACATCCGCTTTCACGGCATCCGCCATCCGAACTTGATGGGGACCGCGGAAATCGAGAAGTTTTTGACCCACCTGGCGGTTGAAGGTCATGTCTCGGCGAGCACTCAAAATCAGGCCCTGGCCGCGCTCCTCTTTCTCTATCAGGAGGTGCTCAAAATGGACGTCGGGCACCTGGACGCCGTTCGGGCGCGGCGTCCCAAGCGCGTCCCCTGCGTCCTCTCGAGAAACGAGGTTTCCCAGCTCCTCTCCGGCCTGGACAAACTGGACACCCAGGAACCTTACGGCCTCATGGCGTCGCTGATGTACGGGGCCGGACTGCGACTCCTGGAGTGTTGCCGACTACGGGTCAAGGACGTGGACTTCGAGCGCGGCCAGTTGACGGTCCGCCAAGGTAAAGGAGACAAGGACCGGTACGTGATGCTTCCCGAGCCCGCCCGCGAGAGACTAAAGTCGCAACTCCTCTGGCGAAAAACGCTCCACGAGCGCGATCTGGCCCGCGGTTTGGGAAGGGTGGACATGCCCAGCGCTTTGGAAAGGAAGTTTCCCACCGCCAACCACGAGCTCGGCTGGCAGTTCCTCTTCGCCTCCACCAAGCTTTCGCGTTGTCCCCGCACGGGCCGCATCGGCCGGCATCACGTTCACGAGAGCGCCGTCCAGCGAGCGGTGACGAGCGTCGTGCGCAATCTCGGCTGGACCAAACGGGCAACCTGCCACACGCTGCGGCATTCGTTTGCCACGCACCTCCTGGAAATGGGGCAGGACATCCGCACGGTGCAGGAATTGCTCGGCCATAACGACGTGCGGACCACGATGATCTACACCCATGTCATGGAGAAGGCCGCAACCCGGGTTCGCAGCCCGCTGGCTTGCCTCATGCAGGGCTGACCACAGGCCACTGGCGCCGCGCCAAGCGAAAAATATTCTTTTGTTCATAGTGAACAAACGATATGTTTCGCGCATCATAGGGTTGGGGACCGTATGCGCGCGGAGCCGTGCTCAGCGAACGTCGGCACCCCAGGCGACAGGTAGCAGCTTATCGCCGCTTATCGGCCGATTCCATGTATTGAGATTCGTAGCGTGGCAAGTCACGGCGAGTCAGAGAGTTACGGCGAGTCACGGGCCAGAATGTGAATTGAAAGGGGGCTTATCAAGAAGGGATAGTCAGCGAGTTATTCACGGCTTGCCCTGCACGGAAGGTCATTTAAATTAAGTACTTACGAATCTACATCACTGCAAATGTGAATAATGAAGTGTCGTATTTTGGCGAAAATGAATAGTGAATAATCACCATAAAGCGAGAAGTGGCAAGAGGTTGTGGAGGGGCGTGTGGCGCGAGAAACGGGGCTGAAAATATGAATAACTAGGGCCTGGCACCCCGCGAGATCACGGTGAAAGGCGGCCGATTGGAAATCGGAGATTTGAGATTGGAGACAAAGGGCCGCAAATCACCCCTATCAGACTCGCCAGAAGTGAATCAGGGGGAGAAATTGGATTTGGAAATTGGCTTATCAATCGCCAGCAGGAAACTTCGCGACCGAACCGCGCTGATACAGCCCAGGTTGGTAGAATTGGCACAGCAGTTGCCATTACCGACAGCAATTAACGCGCCATTGAGACTATGAAGGAGTTTTCCATGAGGGTTTGGCCTGGTCGCCCGCATCCGCTGGGGGCAACATGGGACGGTGCCGGCTGCAACTTCGGCCTCTTCTCGGAACACGGGACGAAAGTCGAGCTCTGCCTGTTTGACTCCCCGGAAGCCACGAAGGAAGTGGAACGTATTGCGCTCCCCGAGCATACCGATCAGGTCTGGCATGGGTATTTCCCCGATATTCTGCCGGGGCAGCTTTACGGCTACCGGGTGCACGGACCCTATGATCCGGCCAATGGGCACCGCTTCAATCCGGCCAAGGTCGTGCTCGATCCCTACGTCAAAGCTTTTGGCCGCGATTTGAAATGGGACGACTCGCTGTTCGGCTACACGATCGGGGACAAGAAGGTCGACTTGTCGCGCGACGACCGGGACAGCGCGGCCTTCTGTCCACTGGCTGTGGTTGTGGATACCGCCTTCACCTGGGGCGATGACCGCCTGCCGCGCACTCCCTGGCATAAGACGCTGATCTATGAAATGCACGTCAAGGGAATGACGATGCTCAACGAGCAAGTCCCCGAGAAGCTCCGCGGCACCTATGCCGGTCTCGGCTCGGAAGCGGTGGTTAACCATCTGCTCAACCTCGGCGTCACCGCCGTCGAGCTGATGCCCGTTCATCACCATCTGGATGACCGGCATCTGGTCGAGCGCGGCCTGGCCAATTACTGGGGCTACAACACGCTGGCGTTTTTTGCGCCGGACCTCAAATACGCCACGACGCAAGAGCCGCAGATGGTCGCCCAGCAGTTCAAGATGATGGTGCGGTCGCTGCACTCGGCAGGCATTGAGGTGATCCTGGACGTGGTCTACAACCACACCGCGGAAGGGAACCAGCTCGGGCCGACCCTCTCCTGGCGGGGCATCGACAACGCCAGCTACTACCGCCTGGCCGAGGACAAGCGCTACTATATGGACTTCACCGGCTGCGGCAATACGCTGAACATGCAGCATCCTCGCGTCTTGCAGCTCATCATGGACAGCCTCCGCTACTGGGTGCAGGAGATGCACGTGGACGGCTTTCGGTTTGATCTCGCCAGCACCCTCGCCCGCGAGCTGTTTGAGGTCAACCGGCTGGGGGCGTTCTTCGACATCATCGCCCAGGACCCTGTCATCTCGCAGGTCAAGCTGATCGCCGAACCCTGGGACGTCGGCCCTGGCGGATATCAGGTGGGCAATTTTCCGCCGGGCTGGGCGGAGTGGAATGGAAAATATCGCGATAATGTCCGCCGGTTCTGGAAAGGGGACGGCGGCACGGTCAGCGAATTCGCCACGCGCCTAGCCGGGTCGAGCGACCTTTATCAGCAAAGCGGCCGGGCCCCGTACGCTAGCGTCAACTTCATCACGTGCCATGACGGTTTCTCGCTGGCGGACCTGGTGAGCTACAACGACAAGCACAACGAAGCCAATCAGGAAGGCAACAAGGACGGAGCGAACGACAACAATAGTTGGAACTGCGGGTTTGAAGGTCCGACCGACGACGCCGCGATCAACGCCCTCCGCGAACAGCAGCGACGAAACTTCATCGCCACGCTGTTCTTCTCCCAGGGAGTGCCCATGTTGCTGGCCGGTGACGAATTCGGCCATAGCCAGAACGGCAATAATAACGCTTACTGCCAGGACAACGAGCTGACCTGGCTCAACTGGAACCTGAATGATCGGGACAAGTCATTCCTCGAATTCGTGCAAACCGTCAGCCGCATCTGGCAGGACCAGCCGGTGTTTCAACGTCGCAAATTTTTCCAGAACCGTTCCATCCGCGGCAGCGACATCACCGACATTTCGTGGTTCAACCCGTCTGGGGAGGAGATGTCTGAAGAGGATTGGACGTCACACTTCGCCCGGGCCTTGGGCCTGCGTTTGGCCGGCGACTTGATCGGCGACATTGACGAGCACGGCCAGCAGGTTCAGGGAGATACCACACTGCTGCTGATGAACGCGGATCACGACAAGGTGTCGTTTGTGCTTCCCGAGACCAAGGACGAACATCACTGGGAGCGGGTGCTTGATACGTCCCGGCCCACCGGGAATGAACAGGTACAACTCGGCGGCGGCGAAACCTATGAACTAGCCGGCCGCTCTGTCGTTTTGCTGGTAACGCGAGTGGCTGAGGAAACCGGCCAGTCGGTAACCACCGCCCAGTCCGATCAGCTCCGCCGCGATCGCCGCCGCGCACCTCCGCCGCCGAGATTACAATCAACCGGCTCGACCTAGGTGCGTCATTTCCTTGTTCCCCGAGAGGTCCCATGCGTATTGCCCATTGCCAGTTTGAGCCCAAGAGCGGGGACTTTGATGTCAACCTGGCCAAAGTGTCCGAAGGTCTGAAGGCAGCCGAGGAGGACCGGGCGGAAATCGTCTCGTTTCCGGAGTGTTTCCTGACCGGCTATCAGGATGACGGGGAGCGAGCGAGGAAACACGCGTTTGCCGCGAGCTCGCCGCAGATGATGCGGCTGCTGGATGTGACGGCAAAGTTCGACCCCACGGTCATCATCGGCTTCAACGAGATTCGCGGCGAGGAGCTCTACAACACCTGTGCCATTGCCCATAAGGGGCATTTGCTCGGGACGTACAGCAAGTGCTCGGCGTACATGAAATTCCACACGCAGGGACGGGAGTTTCCGGTCTTTGAGCGGGAGACACGCAAGGATGGCCGGGTGAAATTCGGCGTTATCATCTGCTCCGACGGCGGCTACATTGAGCCGGCCCGCATCCTGGCGGCGAAAGGGGCCCGCGCGGTCTTCGCCCCGCATTACAACTACATCAATGCCGCGGGCCTCATCAGCCACTTCATGAAGGTGCGGGCCGACCATACCGCGCGGGCCGTGGAGAACAGCATCTTCTTCGTCCGAGGAAACAACGTGACCATCGGCAAGGAATCCAGCGTCCAGGGCTTCGACGGCGTCGGCTACGGCGACAGCTACGTCATCGACCCGCACGGAGAAATCCTGGCCCGCACTCGCCGACATGTGGAAGACATCCTGCTCTGCGATATTGACGCCAATAACCCCAAGCACATCGACCGCAACTGGAAGCTCGGGCGGTCGCTATGGAGCGCGCGGGAATTCGGGCCGGCACTGACCGAGGCGTTGCGAGAAGTCGAAAGCCAAACAAAGACAGAGAAGAATTAAACAGAAGGTAACGGAGGAAACGAAGGGAAGCAGAATGGAGGCGTTGACCGATCCGCGTATCCTCGGAATCAATTGTGGCATCTAGGATTTGGTTTCCTTCGTTCCCTTTGTTTCCTTCTGTTCCAAAGTCTTACAGTCCCTTTCGGGCCACCTCAATCTCGGTTTTGAGCGGGCCGCGGAGCGAGCCGTCCTTGAGGTGGTCCGCGATGTCTTCGGCCTTTGTCAGCAGAGCTTTCGCGGGTCCCTTCTGGCCGGCTTCCTTCAGCTTCTTGGCAAGATGCACAAAGGCATTTGCCTTGCCGTCCGGAGATTCGACATGGTCGGCTTCCTTCTGCGCTTCGTCAAATGCGGCTTGCGATTCGGGCACCTTCTTCATCTTGGCGAGTTGGGCCGCGACTTCGGCCAGCGTGTCACACTTTTCCTTGGCGCTCGGCTGGGAGCGGGCGAATTCCAGAGCCTTGTCCGCGACTCGCTTGGCGTCCTCATCCTTGGGAAGCTTGGAGTAACCCGTTGCGATCCGGCCCATCGCCTGGGCCTTGATGGTTGGATTGCCGATGGCGTCGGCTGCCGCCTCGGCCTTCTTCAGATACTCGGCGGCCAGGTCGGGGTTCTTCAGATAGGTGCCGCTGGTGGAAGCGAGCGAGATGAGCGGAGTAATCTTCGCATCGGCGTCCTTGATTTCGTCAGCAGCTTTGGCCGCTTCACTGAACAGGGGTTTGGCGTCGGAAACTTGCTCCAGCCGGCACATCGCGGCGGCGACATTATTCAGGCAGGTCGCCCGGCTCGCGGGGTCGGTGACTTCCTTGGCGGCGAGGGCGGCGGACGCCAGCGAGGATTGGGCGGCCAGGCCGTCTCCCGCTTTGTTCTGCTTTTCCGCGACTTTGGAAAGCTCGTTTGCTTTGAGGACCGGATCGTGCTGCTTGAGCGCCGCCGCATACTGGTCGGCGACCGATTTCTGCTTCGGCGAGGTCTTTCCGCCGCAGCCGAGCGCCAATGGAAATACGAAGAGAATAAGAAGCCACGGATGGAACACGGAAGAACACGGATACGAAATGGCCCTGCGATTGTCTTTCCGCGACTTCATTTTTCTGTCTTCCATTTTTTTGTCAGTCATTCTGAGTCTGCCTAAAACACCAGTTCGCTCTGCCGCAACCGCTCTTCCGCCGTGGCCATGAGCGCGTCCTCGGCAGCTTCGTCCGCCGCTTCGTAAGTGACGCTGAATCGCAGGAAGGGGCCGGCGTCGTCCCACGGCACGGTGACCATCGACTGCTGAGTTATCAGATATTGACTGGCGGCTTCGGCATTCTCGAACTTCACTCCGCCCGCCAGGCCCGTGGGCGCCTTCGTGTAAAGGAAGTAAGTTCCCCCCGGCATCTTGCAGTCGAAGCCGCAACGGCTGAGCGTGGCAACAAGCTTTTTGAGGCGTCGCTCGTACTTGGTGCGGGTGCGTACCGGGATGCTGTCGTCGTCGAGGGCGAAGGCCGCGGCGTTTTGAATCGCGCCGAACTGCCCGCTATCGGAGTTATCCTTGACGTCGGCCAGGGCGCGGACAATTCGCTCCGCCCCGCAGACCCAGCCGATCCGCCAACCAATCATGTCAAAGCCCTTGGACAGCGAATGGATTTCCACGCCGACATCCATCGCACCCGGCACGCTCAAAAAACTGAGGGGTTTGCTGCCGTAGGTGAGCATCATGTGGGCGGCGTCTTGAGCGACGACGAACTTCCGCTCTTTGGCAAGCGCGATGACTTTGGCGTAGAAATCCGGCGTCACGGTCTTGCCCGTCGGGCTGTTCGGGTAGTTGAGCACCAGCAGCTTCGTCTTGTCCCAAACGCTCTCGGGGATCGCCGCGAAGTCCGGCAGGAACTCATTCTCCACCAACAGCGGCAGGCGATAGACCGAGCCTCCATAGTACTTGGTGTGCGTGCCGGCGACGGGATAGCCGGGGACGGTCATCATGGTGACGTCGCCCGGGTTGATGAAGCAGGCCGGCAACATTGCCAAGGCCGGCTTGCTGCCGATGCAGTGGTTGACCTGCGTGGCCGGGTCGAGGCTGACGCCAAAGTTCCGCTGCATGAACCGGGCGGCTGCTTCCTTGAAAGCTGCGTTGCCGTTGTCCATGTAGCCCCGGTTCTCCGGGCGGCTGATTTCCTCGGTCATCTTGCGACGGACGGCATCGGGAGCCATCGCGTCGTTTTCGCCGATGCCAAAGTCGACCAGCGAACGCTGAGGGTAGTCGGCCAAGGCCTTCCGCTTGGCCCGCTTGATCTTCTCGAACTTATAGATCTCCGTCCCCTTGCCATAATTGACGCCGCCGATGCGCTCGGCAAAGAGGGACTGATAGTACGGGTCGGACATATGGCTCTTCTCGTCGTGACAAACCGCCAGCTTGTCGGCTCAGGGGCCATCAGGCAATAAATGGGCTGCAAAACGGGCCGTTCAGCCACTTTACCGCTAGACGCCTCTCTTCACAACGGGCCGGTTTTGGGGTTGGTTGAGAGGCGGAAAGTGCGCTAGAATAGCCCAATTTAGCCAGCACACTCCGTGTGCTGGCGCGTGTTTTTGAAACGCGGCGCACAGGGAGTGTGCGGCCTACTCGATCTACTATGGAACGGAATCCGCTGACTGAAGAATCTCCTCTTTCCCAGCCGCTCAAATGGCTGACGGAGCAGTCGCTCCGTGCGCCGGGAACTGTGGTCGGCGGTGCTCTCCTGGTCACGCTGCTGGCGGTGCTGATTACGGCCAATGGCCTCCGCTTCAAGACCAACCGGCTCGATTTGCTGAATCCTCAAAGCAGCTACAACCAGCGGTGGCTCAGGCACATCGAGGAGTTCGACGAGCGGGACGACGCGGTCATTGTGGTACGAGCCGAAGACCCGGTTGTTGTCGCCACCACCCTTGAAGACCTGGCTGCGAAGCTGCGGGAGCAGGACCAGCTCTTTGAGTCGATCTTCTACAAGCGGCAGCTCGACAACATCAAGGCAAAGGGGCTGCACTTTCTCTCCGAGCAGGAGCTGCAGCAGCTCGCGGGACAAGTAAGCCAGGCAGCCGAGATTGCGGAAGCAACCACAGGCACTCTCGACCCGGCAGCGGCTCTGGCGCAACTGAACGACCAGTTGGAGCGCGGCCCTGTTCCGCAGGCCCGTGCTCAGGTAGAGCAGCAGTACGGCAAGGTCGTTGGAATGTTGAAAACGGCGATGAGCGGCAAAGCCTCACTAACCCGAAGCGCAAGCGAGGGAGTCGAGCTGAATTCTCCCCGAAACACGGACCGTCTCAAGGAACTCGAACCCCGCTACCTCACCGCCGAAGACGGCCGCATGGGATTCGTCCTCCTCCGCTTCAAGTCGATGGAAGACGAGTTCGCGCGCGGCGGCAAAGCGGTGGCCGCCCTTCGCACAACCATCGCAGCCACTCGCACTTCGCAGCCAAAGGCCTGGATTGGTCTGACCGGCATGCCCGTGATTGAGTACGACGAAATGCAGGCCAGCCAGGCGGACATGTTCTGGACAAACTTCCTCAGCCTGATTGGCGTCATCCTGTTGTTCGTGGCCGGTTACGGCGGCGGGCGGCACGCCCTCCTCGCCAATTGCGTGCTGCTAGTGGGCACGGCGTGGACCTTCGCCTACGCCACGCTAGCCATCGGCCATCTCAACATCCTCAGCGCCGCCTTCGCCGTCATTCTGATTGGCCTGGGGATCGATTTCGGCATTCACTATGTCGCCAGTTACCTGCGGCTGCGGAAGAACGGCCACGAATGCAAGAGTGCGCTCATCACCACGGCCGCGGATGTTGGTCCCGGCGTCGTGACGGGAGGTGTCACGGCAGCCGCGGCGTTTTTCATGGCGGGGCTGACGGAGTTTACCGGCGTGCGCGAGCTGGGGGTCATCTCCGGCGGAGGCATCCTGCTTTGCGTGCTGGCAACGATCGTGGTGCTGCCGCCGCTGATATTAATCAGCGATGAGAAGCGGCCGGTATTGGACCTGCCGGAGATTCTTCCGGCCGCCCGCTGGTTCCAGATATCGCTGCAGAAGCCACGCCTGGTGATGGCCGTCGGGCTCGCGGTCACCGCGCTGATTGCGGCTGGCCTCTTCCACCTCCGCTACGACCACAACCTGCTCAACCTCCAGGCGCGACATGTCGAGAGCGTGGACATTGAGCGGGACATCTTCACGTCATCCGACGAGAGCGTCTGGTTCGCCGTCTCCACCTGCAATACTCGGGAGGAGCTGCGGGCGAGGAAGGCGAAGCTCGAAGCACAGCCCACCGTCGCCAAGACGGAGGAAATCGTCTCCCTTCTCCCCTCATCGTCCCCCGCCAAGCAGCGCTCCATTGCCATCATCCACGACAAGCTGGTACGGCTGAAAGACAGCCTTCCCACTGCTTCTCCCATCGAACGTGTTGCCGAGCGCCGATCTGCTAGTCCCACCCTCGCTGTCGAGCTCACTCGCGCCGCTCGCCTGCTCAGCCGCGAGCTCCCCTATGAAAGTCCCACCGTCGCCGGCCTGACGCAGCTTGCTCAAGGGATGTCGCAAGTGCCGCCCGAGCAACTTCGCGAGCAAATGACGGCCCTCTCCACGAAAGCTTCCCCCGCCGCCCTCGCGCCGCTCCTTGCGCTGCTCGACTACGCCGAGCCCGCCCCACCCGTGCCGCTGGACATTCCCCGCGAGCTGACCGATCGCTTCGTCGGCAAAACCGGCAAACATCTGCTGCGGGTCTACGCCAAGGGGAACATCTGGGAAATGGACAAACTCGCCCGCTTTGTCGCCGACGTGGAAGGCGTGGACCCGCGAATTACTGGCAGCCCCGTGCAGACCTTTTACGCGTCGCGGCACATGCAGAAGAGCTATATCCTGGCCGGCGTCTACTCTCTGTTGGCGGTCTTCGGCCTGCTCCTCGTCGACTTCGGCACCATCCGCCACTCGCTGCTCGCCATGGTGCCCCTGGCCCTGGGCTTCGTGCAGATGTGCGGCATCATCGGCTGGCTGGGCATCCCGTTCAACCCGGCCAACCTCATCGCCCTGCCGCTGATCCTCGGCATCGGCGCGCACGACGGCGTCCCTCTGGTGCATGAATTCCGCCGGCAGCGGGGCCGCTTCAAACTCTCCGACTCCACCGCCGTCGCCGTCATCCTCACCAGCACCACCACCATGGCCAGCTTCGGCAGCATGATCCTCGCCCGCCATCAAGGCCTCCGCAGCCTCGGCCAGGTCCTCACCCTCGGCGCCTTCTTCTGCCTCGCCAGCTCCATGGTCCTCTTCCCGGCCCTCTTGAGCTGGCTGTCGAGGAACAGGGAAGAGGTGGGGGCGGAAGAAGATGTCGCGGCAACAGAGGAGCGGATATCCGAGGAGCCGGCCGAAAATGAAATTGCGGCAGCCGCCTAGACCGCGGAGATTCAGACGAGCCTATCGACTCTCGGTAGTGAGTCATTGGCAATCATCTTGCGGGCAATTTCCACTTGCTTCAGTCCTTCTAATTGCTTGCGGGTGACTTCTGACTCAGGATTCACATCCAAAGCCCGCTGAAACGCGCTAGCCGCTTCCTCCAGCCGCTCTTGGGCAAGCAACGACACACCCAGCATGTGCCAGGCCTCATCTTTGTCGCCCTCATCATATTCACTAGCGAGCTCGGTTGCGTTTCGAAAGAGTCTTTCCGCATCCGCGAACCGTTCCAGGCGTAACAAGTTGGCTCCCCGCAACACATGCGGCCAACGCGACTCTGAAAAGTCAGGTTCGGCAAATGCCCGTTCGTACCATGCTTCGCACTCTTCGTGATGGCCCGATTTTTCCTCTACCCCCGCGCGCCGAGTCATAACCATCCAGCGTCGCTCATCCGACGCATGGATGAGCGCCTGATCCATCGCTGAGCGAGCGTCACCGAACCGGCTGAGAACCTTGTAGGAATCGCCCAAAACCATCCATGCATAACAGTCGGTCGGATCCTTCTCCAAATGAGCCTTCAGCGCGATGACGGCAGCGGAAAACGCCTCCTGATCCTCGCATTGGATTCCGAATTCGCGGAGGCTGGTCTTCTCGTCCATAGCAACATTGGCGTCTTTTCGGTCCACTCGATTCGGCTCATTGCCCGAATTCCGCGAAGACCTCCTCATCGGAAACCACACGGCCATTCTCGGCATCCTCAAGCCCCTCCTGGATTTTCTGACGGACGTACATCTGGTACGTGGCGTCCTCCCAGGAGCAGTCGTCCGGAAGTTTCTTGGCGATTTCAAGCACCGCTTCTTTTACTGTGGTTGGCATAGGGGTTTCCTTGCGAGCATGAGCGATATGGGATCATTATACCATGACGAATTCCGCGGGGTTTTTAGCTATCGCGCCCCCGCTCTCTGGAACGGCGGCCGGTGGGGGCTGCGACCCGGCCGCTTCTTAGCGGCCGGGCCGCTCCCGATTACACTGCCTCATCAATCAGCAAGTGAAGGATTTTGCCCCGCGCCGCCAAGTCGACGGATTCCACAAACGTTCTATATTTTTCGCCAGATTCAAATTGTGAAAGAACCTGGGTTGTCGTCGGGAGAGTTCCTGTTCGCAGTCCGAGATACTCTCGGTAACTGGAGAATTCCCAGTCCTCAGACCGCTTAACCATCCTGGCTTCCAAGGGATTTCGATGGATGTAACGCGAGAGTTGGATCAGGTATTCCTCGCGGTCAACATGCACGGCACAAAATCGGCCCTCGAATAGCGTCCCTGTGTGATGGAACCGCTTGTTAAACGCTTGAGAGTAGGACTGCGAAAACGATTGCATCGCGCCGGAGAATTCAGTCGATTCGATCCTCACCAAGAAATGGTAGTGGTTGGTCATCAGGCAGTATGCAAGAAAAGTACATGACTGGTCTCGCCCGGAAAGTGCTGGTTGTGGCACGGCCACTCGGCGCGGCTCACCGAGCAGATACTCCCGCATCTTTTCCAAGAAGAATCGATAATTGTCGCGTTCCAGGAAAATGTCCTGCTTGTTGGCACCCCGGTTGTAGATGTGGTAGTGCTCGCCTGGCACGAGTTCGATTTCACGACGGGGCATGATGACACTCCTAGGGGGAGCGGCCCGGCCGCCGGAAGCGGCCGGGTCGCATCATCTCGCCCCCGCTCTTTGAAACTGCTGCCGGTGAGGCCGGGAACCGTGGGCCGGTTTCGGTGGCGTGGTAATGAGCTGCAGGTTGCCGGGTCCGAGCAGGTCGTCGAGCCGGTCGCGGAGCTCGCGGGTGATGCTGACTTTGGCGGCGTGCGCCTTCAGGAACACGCGGCTGCCGTTTTCGAGGTAGAAGCAGAATTGCAGGTCGCCGGAGCCGGGGTAGGCGCGAAGGACTTCGCGGACTCGCGGCAGTACGTCGGCGGGGTGCTCGGTCTCGCTGATGCGGATGACGATGCCCGAGGTGTAGCGGGCGTCGAGCTGGTCGAGCGGAATGACTTCGTTGACAACCAGGTTCGCTTCATCTCCGCCGCGGCGGTCGATCACGCCGCGGAGCATCAAGATGTTGTCGGCGGTGATCAAGTGAGCGGACTCCGCGTATTGCTCGGGCCAGGCGATGCAGCGGATGATCCCCTCCGTGTCCTCGAAATCGAAGTTGGCATAACGGCTCGGCTTGCCAGGCTTAGGTTCCTTGACGCTCGCCAGTTTGATGGAGCCGATCATGCCACCAAGGATGACTTCGGCCCGCTCCTGCAATCCGGGAATATCGGCGGTGGTATGCGAGCGGTAGGTCTCCAGCACTCCGCGATGCTCCGCCAGCGGATGCGTCGAGAGATAGAATCCCAGCACTTCCTTCTCGCCCTGCGCCTTCTCTTTGTCCGGCCACTCGGGGATTTCCGGCAAGCCCGCCGCGGGCGAAGGAGCGTCGTCATCAAAGCCGCCAAAGAGGTTTTTCTGGCCCGCCTTGCGATCGGCGGCGACCGACGAGCCGGATTGAATAGCCCGTTCAATCGACGCATAAAGCTGCGAACGCCGCGCTCCAAAACAGTCCATCGAGCCGGACTTGATCAGCGTTTCCAGCGACGTCTTGTTCGCCCCCAGTTGATCCACCCGTTCGCAGTAATCGAACAAGTCCTTGAACGGCCCTCCCTTTTTGCGCGCCGACACAATCGCCTCCGCTGCTGACCCGCCGCAGCCCTTGATGGCCGAAATGCCGAAGGCGATTTTTCCATCCACGACCGCAAAGTCGCTCAGCGAGCTATTCACGCTCGGCGGCAGCACCTCGATGCCCATCCGTTTGGCGTCCTCCAGATGCTCGACAAGCGAGTCCTTCTTCACAAAGTTGCGGCCGTGGATGTCCCCCGAGAGGAGCGAAGCCATGAACTCCAGCGGATAGTGGGCCTTGAGGTAGGCCGTCATATAGGCAATGAGCGCGTAGGCAGTCGAATGGGACTTATTAAATCCGTAGCCCGCGAACTTGATAATCAGATTCCAAAAATCTTCCGCCTGAGTTTTCGACAGGCCCTTCTGGACTGCGCCGATAACAAACTGCTCACGGCTCTTGTTGATCGTCTCTTCCTTCTTCTTGCTGATCGCCTTGATGCAGGTGTACGCGCTGGCCAGCTCGATGCCCCCCAGCTCGTTGAGGATCCGCATCACCTGTTCCTGATAGACCATCACGCCGTGGGTCTCGGAGAGGATTTTCTCGCACACCGGATGGATGTATTCCGCCTGCTTGCGGCCGTTCTTCACCGCGACATAATCGTCCACCATGCCCCCTTCCAGCGGGCCGGGACGGTACAGGGCGTTGGTGGCGATAATGTCGCCGAAATGGTCCGGTTTCATCTTTTGCAGCAGATCGCGAATGCCGCCGGATTCGAGCTGAAAGACCCCCTTGGTTTCGCCGCGCTGCAGCAGAGCAAACGTCTTCTTGTCGTCGAGCGGGAATTTGTACGGATCGACCCGTTTTCCGGTTGTCTGCTCGATGAGGTCCACCGCCTGCGACAGGCTGGTCAAGTTTTTCAGCCCCAGAAAATCCATCTTAAGCAGGCCGGCCGCTTCCACGTCTCCCATCGACCACTGGGTGATGACGTCGGTCTTGCCGGTGACGCGGCAGAGGGGGACGTACTCGGTGAGGGGCTTGTCGGCGATGACGACCGCGGCCGCGTGCGTGCCGACGTTGCGGGCCAGCCCTTCCAGCTTCTTCGCCAGGTTCAGCAGCTCGCGAATGTCCGCATCGGTCTTGTAGAGCTTGTTCAGGTCTTCGCTCTGGGCGATGGCGTCTTCCAGCGAGATGCCGAGCGTGGTCGGCACCATCGCCGTGATTTGATTTACGCGGGCGAGCGGCACACCGAGAACACGGCCGACGTCCTTGATCGCCGCCCGGGCCGCCATCGTGCCAAACGTGCCAATCTGGGCGACCATCGCTTCGCCGTATTTCTCCTTCACGTAGCGGATGATCTCGCCGCGCCGGTCCTTGCAGAAATCGATGTCGATATCGGGCGCTTCTTTGCGGTTCAAATCCAAAAACCGCTCGAACAGCAGGTCGTACTTGATGGGGCAGACATGGCTCAGATAGAGCGCGTAGCAAACCAGCGCCCCTACGCCGCTGCCGCGGGCTGTGGCCGGCACCTTTAGCTCGCGCGCATAGCGGACAAAGTCCCAGACAATCAAGAAATAGTTGGGAAAGCCCAGCTTGTTGATGACGCCCAGCTCCCGCTCCAGCCGCTGCATAACTACTTCCGACAAAACGCCGTCCTTGCACATCGTCTCGTCGTCGCTGTAGCGGTCCTTGAGGCCCGCGATGCACAGCTCCCTCAGATAATCTTCCGCGGTCTTCTCCGGCGGCAACGAATAGACGGGGAAATTCCGGCCGTTGAGCTCCAGCGCAATATCCACGCTGTTGGCGATTTCCTGACTGCGGGCGACCGCGTCTTCCAGGCCGGGGAAGTGGGCGTACATCTCTTCCGGCGGGCGGAGGAAGAAAGAGTTGTTCTCCATCTTCATCCGGTTGGTGTCCGTGCGGAACTTGCCGGTGTTGATGCAGAGCATCACGTCCTGGGCGTCCGCGTCCTCCTGGTTGATGTAGTGGGCGTCGCTGGTCGCCACGAGCGGCAGGCCGAGGCGTTTCGCCAAATCCACGGCTGCTTCCAGTTGCAGCCGCTGGATGTCGATGCCGTTGTTCATGATCTCGATGAAATACCGCTCGCCAAAAACCTTCTGGAACCACTGGGCCGTATCGATGGCTTCCTTGAAGTCTTCATCCGCGGCCCCTCCCTTGATGAGCGCCCGGCTCAGCTCGCTGCTCACGCAGCCGGACAGACAGATGATTCCCTCGCTGTGGGCGGCGAGGATTTCCTTATCAATCCGCGGCTTGAAATAAAAGCCCTCCAAGTACGCCGCCGAGGCGAGCTTCACCAGGTTCTTAAAGCCGGTCCGGTTCTGGGCCAGGAGCGTGAGGTGGTAACTCGCCTCCTTGCTACTGCCGGCGTCTTTTTTCTCGAACCGGCTGCCGGGGGCGATGTAGGCTTCGTACCCCAGGATGGGATTGATGCCGACCTCCTTGGCCTTGCGATAGAACTCCAGCGACCCATGCAGATTGCCGTGGTCCGTCAGGGCCAGGGCGTTCATCCCATGCTCCTTGGCCCGCTTCACCAGCGCCTCAATCTCCGAGGCGCCATCCAGCAGGCTGTAATGGGAGTGGCAGTGCAGATGCACAAACGGGCGAGCGGCAGCGGCAATCACAGGGGAAGACATGGGTTTAGATCCTTCTCGCAAGACTCCTGGGGACCGCCGAACCCTTTAGCCGGCGGCTTGGGGCGGCCCATTCTACGACCACCGCTAGCGTTCTTCCAGGATGGGAGCGATAAGCGATTATGACCCCCCCGATAGGACTGATTTTATTCATGTTTTAGAGCTCCATTTTCGTGCCGAATGTGAATAATCACTGTCGACGTAAGATATTTATTACAAGTAGCTTATGGAGATTATTCACCCGCTAATCTTATTCATTTCGCCTCAAAAAACCCATGTTCGTTATACATCAACAATCGCTTAAGGGATAAGCCCGTTCTGGATCGTCCCTGGCTCGGGGCCCTAGAGTCATTGGCGTCAAAAACCTCCGCCTACTCATCGGACTCTCCCGCCAATGACTCCCGACCCCCTGACGCATTCCTGGAGCCCGCCTCCATTCCCTGTGCGACCTCCGAGCGGTGCTTCGCCCACACCTGCTATTATACAGAAGCATCGATATGACTAGTGATCCAACTCGACAACCTCCGCAAAGCCGCCGAAGCGGGCGCGGTCATCCTGCCGGCGATGCCCGGCTGGTATCACGGCGTCAAATCCATCCGCGACCTAGTCGATTTCGTCGTCGCCCGGATTCTGGACCAATTGGGGGTGCCGCATTCGCTCATGAAGCGGTGGGGGTCGTAATGGTTGCGAAGGGTCACTGTTCTCCGACGAACTATGAGCGAAGGTAGCGTCGCACAATCACGGAAACCACCACAAAAGCCGCCAGACTTAACCCGATCACGAGCCAGCGCGAGATTCCTTGACTTTCTTTTCGCGGCTGCTTGATTCCTAGCTTTTCATACTCGCTGATTCGTTCCGCCCCCCGAATTTCGCACCGTTTGACCCATTCTTGCAAATCATCAATGTGCATGGCTTCGGGCTTGTCAATCCTCACGTTCAGGCGCATGTCTTTCATGCAGATCACTTTGCATTTTTCCGGCAATTCCAATGCGAACAACTCCCGAGCGGGGACGTTCAAGTCCATGCTGATGAGCTCAATAATACTAGCATCCCAACCGTCCGTTCGCCGCTTCGCCAGGAACACCGAGCGTTCGCTAAGGTACGCGCCGTTATCGAGTCGTCGCATCTTGGTGCAGACCGTTTCGCACTGAAGCGAACCGTCCTTGTCAAAAGCCGCGCTCTTGAGGGGAATCCCACCCCGAGCAAGGTCCAGGTACCATACCGTCGTTCCGCCACCCGCCTTGACTTTTTTGAGACCTGTTTCAATCACGTCGACCGTACGATCATCCAACCGCGACTTTCCCAGATATTTGCAGTAGCGTAATCCGGCCTGGTGGTCGCGGATGTATCGAAGCGGAGAATACGCCTCCCCCGGCCCCATCGCCCCCATGGAGAATGGGGTCAGATGGAACTCAACTCCGGCGTTCTCGTGCAAATTGGCGACATTCATGACGTCGGAAACCCTAGCGCTTATCCGGTCCTTCGCCGACCAGAGTTCCAAAGCGGAAAGGCAATCGACAGGGGTAAATCCAGACTTATCCGGCCCCATTCGGATGAGGTCGGCTCGCGAGATTCCCCCCTTAACGCATTTCAATTCGTAGCGGACATTGTCTCGGTCCACAATCCACAATCCAGCTTTCACACTCGCTGGGTCGAACTTTCCGGCGAGTCCCGCCGGCGCGCTAGGCGCAATTCCTTTCGTGACTTGGAAGCGGCAAGTAAATGACTGTAACTTTTCCCGATTATCCGCGTAGACCTGGGCGATAAGTTCAAGCGATTCCGCATCCGTTTCGGCGATGGCGATTTGGTGTATGAGCAAGAACACAAACGGCGCGAATTTGAGGCCGGCGAGAACGACAAAAACGGCTCGTCTTGATTTCATTTCCTCACCCCGTAGTACTCTTGCTAGATTGTGGCAGATATCTGTTGTCACCGATTTACGGAGCATTGCACGAACCAGCTCGCCAAAGGAGTCCATCGCATTTCGGCATTCGGATGAGTACGCAGTCCTCTTCCGTTGGGTAACCCCGTCCTATTCACCGCTCCCGAGAGAGATAAGTAAGCCCATCGCGTGATCTCCGGTGTTTAACGAGTGTTCGACGCTTGTTTTCACACACAAGGAGGAGCACGCGATGGGTGAAAGACATTCT
>JBPCKT010000108.1:0-41213 GCA_051004015.1 Pirellulaceae bacterium
CCCTACAGAAAGAGAGAGAACCGCCTTTACTCCCTCGCGCCCGTCTGTGGTGGGAAAGGGATTCTCCCCCCCCCGGAAAAAAAAAATCCGGCACATGGAGTGTGCCGGCTACGCTGACCAGCCTAGAATGAAGTGGATGCTAGCCTGGGGGGCCGGCTTCCGCTTGATTCGTAGGGAGCGGGAGGAGGAACCATGATTCGCACCACAGTATTGGCGTTGCTCTGCCTGGTCTGTGCCTCTTCCACCCTCTCCGCCAAGGAGTGGGCCCAGAAGATGTTCAAGGCCACCAAGCACGATTTCGGCCACGTCGCCCACGGCTCCAAGACTGATTTCGTCTTCGAAATCACCAATTCCTACCAGGAAGACGTGCATATCGCTGACGTCACCACCAGTTGCGGCTGCACGACTCCCACCATCACCAAAAACACGCTGAAGACCTGGGAAAAGGGGTCGGTCATCGCCACCTTCAACACCCGCTCCTATTCCGGCCAGCGGAGCGCCACGATCAAGGTCATCATCGATAAGCCCTTCTACGCCGAGGTCCAGCTCACGGTCACCGGCTACATCCACAACGACGTGGATTTCGAACCCGGCTCCGTCTCCTTCGGGGACGTCGACCAAGGGACCGCGGCCGAAAAGGAGCTTACCGTCACTTACTACGGCCGGAGCCCCTGGCAAATCAAGGATGTCCGCAGCGCCAACGACCACCTGGAAGTCGAGCTCGGGGACCCCATCAAGCAGGCCGACCGCATTGTCTACAAGATGCAGGTCCGCCTGAAGGACGATGCCCCCGCCGGCTACATCCACGATTCGCTCACCCTGGTTACCGATGACCAGCGCCTCCCCAGCGTGCCGCTGGCGGTGGAAGGGCGCATCATCCCCCCCCTCACCGTCAGCCCGTCGTCCCTGTTCGTCGGCGTGCTCAAGCCGGGAACCACCGTCAGCAAGCAGCTCGTAGTGCGGGCCAAAAAGCCGTTTAAGATCCTTTCGGTCAAGTGCAGCGACGACTCTTTCGCGTTCAAGCCCGGCAGCGACTCCAAGACGGTCCATCTCGTCCCGGTCACCTTCAAAGCTGGAGACAAGCCAGGCGAGATCGAGCAGTCCATCGAGATCGAAACGGACCTCTCCATCGGCGGCAAAACCAGTTGCCTCGCCCGCGGCACCATCCAAGGGGAAATGCCGGAACCGCCGACCGACGTCGCCAACCAGCCGCAGAAATAGATTTGCTCGCTTCAGCGCGGAAGCTGGCCGCTCTTCAACATCCTGTCCACCAGCAACAGGCCGACGATGCTCTTGGCGTCGTGAATCCGCCCATCCACGGCCATTTGCACGGCTTCTTCCCACGGCACAACCAGGTTGTCGATTTCCTCCCCCGCCTCGCGCGCCGTCTCGCCCGCGGTCAAGCCGGTCGCCAGAAAGAGATGCATCCGCTCGTCCAGGATGCCCGGCGATAAATAGAACGCGTGAAGCTGCTGCAGCTTGGCCGCCCGATAGCCGGTTTCTTCCATCAGCTCGCGCTCGGCGTTCTGGATCGGCTCTTCGCCCGGTTCCAGAGTGCCGGCGGGAAGTTCAATCAGCGTCTGCTTCACGCTGATGCGATAGTTGCGGATCAGGCAGACCCGCCCATCTTCCAAAAGTGGCAGCACAACCACCGCACCAGGATGCCGCACGATTTCCCGTGGTCGTATCCCTTCGCGGGTCGATTGAAACTCCCTGACGACCTTGAAGCGGGAAGCGATGAGCAGGACTTCGGAATCGGGCATGACAAGTATTCCAGGTAAGGGGTCGGGAAGGGTTTTCGCGGCCTAGAGTCGCGGCTGACGGAACGAACAATCTCCGCGAAAACCCTTCCTGACCCCGTTGACGTTGCGAGCCGGCTCACGAATCTCGCCGGAAGGCTCGGTTGAGAATTCTGGGCGTTTCGGCTGGCGACGCGGACGGGGTCAGGAGGTGTTTTCGCGACAACTTTCTTCGTGTACCCATCGCTATTCGACGCGAAAACACCTCCCGACCCCTCAACACCGCTCCACAATCATCGCCACGGCATTCCCCCCGCCCAAGCACAGGGAAGCCAGGCCGCGACAGAGACCGCGAGCGGATAGGGCGTGAAGCAGCGTAACGAGCACCCGGGCCCCACTTGCGCCGATGGGATGACCGAGAGCGATCGCGCCGCCGTGGACGTTGGTTTTTTCGTGGGACAGTCCCAGTGGTTTCATGCAGGCCAGACACTGAGCCGCGAAGGCCTCGTTGAGCTCGACGAGGTCGATGTCGGCGAGCTTAAGCGACGCCTTGGCCAGCACTTTCTCAATGGCGCTTACCGGCGCGATGAACAGGTCCTTGGGCTCCACGCCGCTGGTGTGCGATGCGACGATGCGGGCCTTCAGTCGAGAGTCGCAAGCACGTGCCGTCGCCTCATCGGCCACAATCAGCACGGCTGCGCCGTCGCTGATTTGGGAGGCGTTGCCCGCCGTGGCGGTGCCCGTGGGAGAGAATGCGGGGCGAAGCCGAGCCAGGTCGACAGCATTGGCGTTGTCGCGAGGGCCTTCATCGGAAATGACCTCGAGATCGTTTTTGCCAACGCGGAAAGGGACCGGAACAATCTCGCCGTCGAATTTTCCAGAACTCTTGGCGACAGCGGCCCGCTGATGACTGGTGAGGGCGAACGAGTCCTGCTCCTCGCGAGTAATGCGGTGCTTATCGGCGATGTAGTCGGCCAGGTTCCCCATCGCGGTCCGCTCGTGGGCGCAGGTCAAGCCGTCATGCTGCATGGAATCGAGCAGCGTCTGCGAACCGAATTTCCATCCGCCGCGGGACTTCATCGCCAGGTGCGGGGCCAGGCTCATGTTTTCCATCCCTCCGGCCACAATCAGGCGGGCGTCTCCCGCACGAATCGCCTGGTCGGCCAGCATCACCGCCTTCAGCCCCGAGCCGCAAACCTTATTAATGGTCATCGCCGGCACGCCGACCGGAATTCCCGCCGCCAGCGCCGCCTGCCGAGCGGGGGCCTGTCCCACGCCGGCTTGCAACACGTTGCCCAGGATCACCTCCTGCACCTGGTCCGGTGCGACATTTGCCGCTGTGAGAGCAGCGCGTATTGCGACTGCCGCAAGCTGCGGGGCCGGAATCTCGGAGAGCGACCCCAGCAGTTTGCCGATGGGGGTCCGTTTGGCGGCGAGGATGTAGGAAGAGGACATATGCCTATTGTACGCGCCCTTGCCAATTCCAGATGTGCTCTACAATTCACTCAGGGATATTTCTAATCCCCCAACAACGCAAGGTTATCCGCAATGTTCTTCATGACGATTCTGCTGCTTGGCCAGGGTGGCTTTATTTTCGATTGGCGCTACCTGCTGTTTATGCTGCCGGCGATGGCGCTGGCCGGGCTGGCGCAGCTCTGGCTGTCGAGCGCCTATGCCCGCGGGCAGAGCGTGCCGACGCGAATGACCGGCTTTATGGCGGCCCGGCAAATCCTGGATGCGGCGGGGCTGCACCAGGTGCAGATTGAGCCTATTCCCGGCCAACTGAGCGACCATTACGACCCGCGGGCCGACGTGCTCCGCCTTTCCGACCATGTCTACCGCGGGCAGACTGCCGCAGCTGTCGGGATCGCCGCCCATGAAGCGGGACACGCCCTGCAAAAGCACGCCGGCTATTTGCCGTTGATCATCCGCAACTTCGCCGTCCCGGCCGCCAACTTTGGCAGCTCGGCCGGCATGTTCATCGTCCTGTTCGGCATGATCCTCCGCCAGCCGTGGCTGTTGGGGATCGGGATCGTCGTGTTCAGCTTCGTGGTCTTCTTCCAGCTCATCAACCTGCCCGTGGAATTCAACGCCAGCACGCGGGCCAAACGGCTGCTCGAAGAGATGGGCATCGTCCCCGCCCAGGACATGGGGGCGGTCCGCAGCGTGCTCAATGCCGCTGCCCTCACGTACGTCGCCGGCGCTCTGCAATCCGTGATGACCCTGCTCTACTACGTCATGATCTTCATGGGATCGCGACGGAGGGGCTAGTATTTGGCTCACTTCCGCTCGGCAATCAGCGCGTCCAATTCCTGCCGCAGGCGGGGGAGGATACGGTCGTAGGGGAATTGGCCGAGCTCGATGGAGCCCCGTTTGAGGTTGACGAAGTTCGGACCGCACCAGAGGCCGAGGTCTGCGTCGTCGGTCTCGCCGGGGCCATTCACGCGGCAGCCCATCACGGCGATGGTCAGGGCGTGGTCCTGGGCGTACTTGGTCATTTCCTTCACCTGCTCCGCCAGGTCGATGAAGGCCTGGTTTTCCACCCGCGAGCAACTGGGGCAGGAAATAATGTTAAGCGTGGGCAGGCCGTAGGTGACGACGGAGCGAACCCGGCCGCCGGCGATGTCCGCCAGGATTTGGCGGCCGGCGACGATCTCCTCGACCTTTCGCGGGTTGGGAACGGTCAGCGAAACCCGGATCGTGTCCCCAATCCCACGGCTGATGAGCTGCTCGAAGGCGATGCGGGTTTTGATGATGCCATCGGGAGGAAGGCCGGCCTCGGTCACGCCCAGGTGCAGCGGCACATCGGGGCGTTTCTCAGCGAAGCGGCGATTGACGTCGATGACCTTCTGCGGGTCGCTGTCCTTGAGCGAGACGTTGTACCGCGTAAAGCCGAGCGAATCGAGCAGCTCGCAGTGCTCGACGGCGGACTCAATCATCGGCGTGATGGAGTCATGGGCCTCGTACTTCTCCTTCTTGGCCGGGTCCACACTGCCGCAGTTGACGCCGACCCGCAGGGCGCAGTCGTTGTCGGCGGCGACCTGGGCGATGTACTTCACCTTGTCCTGCCAGGGACGGCTCGGCTCATGGTGATAGAGATGGCCCGGGTTGTAGCGGACCTTGTCGACGTGCGGCGCTACCAACTCCGCCAGACGATAGTTCTCCTGCAAGTCAACCGAGAGGTTCGCCTTGGTCTGCTTGCGGATCTCCGCCAATGCCTCCGCATCCTTTTTGCTATCGACGGCAATCCGCACAATGTCCGCACCGACTTCATGCAGGGCGTTCACCTGCTCCACCGTGGCGTCAATATCCTGCGTATGTGTCGCCGTCATGCTCTGCACGGCAATCGGATGCCCCTGGCCGATGACAGCCGAGCCGATGCGGACGGAGCGCGTGGGATTGCGGGGGAGTTGCATCGATGAGGCCTACAGCACTATACCTGAAAAACTCCGATTGATGGTCAAATCGACCGCTAAGTCCTTACCGCAAAAAGTCGCGTCGAAAAACTGCAGGCAGCCCCGATTTCCGAGAAGGATATACGGGATAGGCGCGGCAGAGAAACCGACCGTGGCTTGCCATTGATAGCCGGAGTTCCCGTCGGTCACTTCAAATTCTACATCTCCGAATTGCAGGGGATAAGACTGCCCTCGCCACGTCACGCCGGCGCGCCCAGCTTGGGAAAGTTTGATACCCAGCGAAGTTGCCAGGTCAAGGGGGAGAATGGTATCGGCTGAACCGGTATCGAGGAGTCCCTTGACTCGCCGCCGCGCCAGTGGCCCTTCGACGAATAGAATGATGAGCGGCCGCCACCTCGGAACCCCAGTCCGAGTATCGGCGCGATAGGGAAACCTGATCATCTACTCTTAGTCCCAGAGGTAGATGGTGTCCGGTTCCTCAACACCCTCGAATACGACCTCTTCTGGATTCACTCCGAGTTCCCGAAGTTTCACCTCTAACTCGCCAATATTCGGCGCTCCCGCCACAATTCGGCTGCCGTCAGCACTAAGAGCGACCCATTGGCCGATATACCGCTGCCACTCGGCGGTCGGAATCGCCATGCGATTGCGATCGAAGGCGGGTAAACGAGCGAGTTGCTCCGGTGTGATCGTGTCCATGTCGCTATTCCTGGCGGGCAAATGTACTACCTCAATCATACCCCTCACCCGCCGTCATGTCGAATCGCCTACCTCGCCGCTGGCCCCGCTTCCCGCCCAGCAACTTCCGGCGGCCGGCCCCCTTCGAAGACGCTGAATTCGCCCCAGACGGGGAGATGGTCGGAGACGAGCAGGGCATCTTCCAGCGAGAGGTTGTATTCCCGCATGAAGTCAAAGACGCCGCCCCGGCCAGTGAATTCCACCGTGTTGCGGGTGTCAACGAGAATGTTGTCGTACTCGTGCGTGCCGCGGGTGTTGGTGGCGTGGTCGGCGATGACGTGCCCCAGGT
Source organism: Pirellulaceae bacterium (assembly GCA_051004015.1). Taxonomy (GTDB): domain Bacteria; phylum Planctomycetota; class Planctomycetia; order Pirellulales; family Pirellulaceae; genus SXOA01. The sequence goes on from JBPCKT010000108.1 coordinate 6,183, forward strand.
TGGGAATGCTGCCAAGCTCGCCCAGGTGCTTGTGGTCGGCATTCAGGTCGCCGAGGAGGATCACATCGTCCTCCACGATACCGTCGTTATCCCGGATGGCGTAAAAAGTGTCGTCGAGCACGTTCAGCTCTTTGACGACTTCGTCAGGGTCGGTGTGGATGTTGACCAGCTTGAAGGTGAAGGCCTGCTCGGGAGGCAGCCCGCGGACGCGGAACAGGCCGACGAGCGGCTCGCGATGCAGCAGGTCGTCCTGGTCATCCAGCGTGTAGAGCTGGTTGCGGTCCACCTCGATGCTGTCGGTATCGAAGACAAAGGCATACTGCTCTTTGCTCGACGAGCGACCAAGGCGTGGGCCGATGACGAAGTTGTAGTGCGACCCGTCCGCATTGAGCGCCTGCACGAACAGCGGCAGGACATTCTGCTGCTCGGCGCGGATTTCCTGGATGGCGATCACGTCGAAGTGACGGCAGACGTTGACCAGAACCTCGACGATTCGCGGATCGTTGATTTTCTTCTCCCCGAAGACCTGGATGTTGAACGAGGCAATTTTGATCGCGTCATTGGGGCTGACCGGCGGCGCTTTGTGAAACGCCTCTTTCGTCATCAACTGGCTGAGGGCGTCCTTCAGCTTCTGCTTTCCGTCCGGGTCCAGATTCTGAAAGGCAACCCAGCCGAGGCCCAAAAGGAGGACACCGAAGACGAGCGCGAAGAATTTTTTCACGGGAGTAGTGGGGATAGTGAATCGTGGGTAGATAACGGCGGCGGTGCGCGAGTGCGCGGACCTTCCACCGGGCGCGGCGGCAAGAATAGCCAGTGCCGCCTCATCCCCCAAGAGCATTTCCGCATCCAGAAGCCTGCTAGCAAGCGGCCCAGGAGCGACTTGGCTAGCGGCCTACTTGAAGACAAATTGCTCCGGCGAATGCGGAGTCGGCAGCTCTTCCTGAAGCTGCCGCTCGTGGGCCTTTTGAGCCTCGGCATAGATGCGGGCCAGCTCGAGTTCCGCCTGGTCCGCGTTCATGCGTCCAAAGGCGATTTCCAGCGCCAACAATTGCTCCGGGCCGACTTTCGCCCGCTGGGCGAGATCCGCCCCGACGAATTCATGTTTGCGTTAGCAAATGAAGGCGCTATACTCCGCACGTAACGGCTGAAGGCCCTGCGCCGTAGCGACATTGAAGCGACATCTTGCGCCATCCCGTGCGAAGGGAGAATCCATGGATTCCATAACGAAGACCAATCCTGATCTGTCAGGCCCGTGCCAGTTTGAGAAATGGATCGACAAGTCATCGGAAGCAAAATGGCTCCTGCGGTTTTGCGGCTATGGCCGAATTCTTGATGTCGGCTGCGGAAATGGCTGCCTGATTTCTGCGCTGGTTGAGGAAGGGGCGGATGCTCATGGCGTTGATGTTTCATCCCCGCTGATTGCCCTGGGTGCTGCCCGTCTCCCCGGACGATTTCAGGTTGGAAGCGTGCTCCATCTGCCCTATGCCGGCGATAGCTTCGATACCGTGGTCGCGACAAACCTGGTCGAACATCTCGCTCCTGGCGAGATTTCCCTCGCTCTTCGTGAGCTGCGGCGGGTCGCCAGGCGGAATGTTCTCTTGAAGATCGCCACGACGTCAGACGAGCACAGCTCGCCGAAACGGATCGTCGAATCGCGCGATTGGTGGGAGAAGGCGTGCTTTGAGGCCGGCCTCCGCAAGCATCCCGAGTATTACTCGATCAATGATTATGGCTCACTGGAGGATGACGGCGAACAGATCGTCGTGCCGCTGCAGAAAGTGCCGGAGGATGCTCTGGCAGAATTTCCCTTGGCACGACTCGCCGCACAACGGGGCTTGCACATGGACATGCTCCGGGAGAGCGGCAGCAGATCCGATGCCCATGTTTTTCGGTATCATTTGGCAGCCCAGTACATTCGTCCTGGCGACGTTGTCATCGACGCCGCTTGCGGGCTCGGATATGGTTCCTATCTGCTGGGTTGCGCTTCGCTCGCGTCCCAGGTCATCGGCATCGACTCGAGCGATTACGCCATTCGCTACGCCCACCGGAATTTTGAACCGCTCCGATCGAATCTTCAGTTTCGGCAGGGAATGCTCCCCGCCGATCTCGCCTCCTTTCCCGACCACAGCGTCGATGCCGTCATCAGCTATGAGACCCTGGAGCACGTCTCTGACCCGGAAGGTCTGTTACGCGAGTTTCAGCGCGTCTTGACGCCAGGGGGACGCGTGATTGTCAGTGTCCCGAACGATTGGCGGGACGCCACGGGCAAAGATCCCAATCCGTTTCACTTGCACGTTTACGATGCCGCCAAGATCCGAAATCAAGTCGCTGCGGCCTTCGATGTCGAACGGGTTTTTGCCCAGACTGCGAATCGCGCCAAGCGCCTGGACGCTCCTTTGGAATGGGTCCTGCGTCCTCGCTCGCTGGTCGAGATCCCGGAAAATGGACCCTGGAATGTCGAGACGGAGTGGTGGATTGTCGTGGGGTCCAAGCCCGTCGCGGGAGGCGACCAGGTCCCCTTCACGGATCGTGTGTTTGGAACGGCGGAGCGCGAGTCGGCGGAACATGCCCTGGCGTTTGAGCGAGATTACGAAAACCCCTGGTTGCTGCGAGCCATGGTGTCGATGGGGCTGCGCACCGAAAACACGAGGCTGCTGGAAAAATGGGCCGGGCAGGTTCCCCATTCGCCGGAATCGGACGGCGCCGATTATGGCGCAGCATTGGGTGTGCTCGCGTACCGTGCGCTGGATGCTGTTCCCCCCTCGGTCCCCGCCGGCCTGCATGACGTGATTCGCGCCTATCTCCAGCGGCCTTCGGCCAACGCCAATGTTGCGAGGTGGAAAGTCTCCTTGAGCTTCGTGCAGGCGCAACTCGCCTTGCGCGCGGGTGACCGGCAGCTCGCCAGGCAGCTCTTCGCAGCGACCCTGCAACAGCCCGCCGGCGAGTATAGTCCCACCCTGCTGACGAAAACCGCGGATGCGGCGTGGCACTTGGGATTGTTGGAAGCGGCGGATGGCGACTCCGAGCGTGCCGTAAGAACCTGGCGGACCGCTGCCGAAAGAATCAATAGCGAGATCGGGAGCTACCTGGCGCAACCGCGCTCGGGAAGTCCGCCAGATTTTCTTCACCGCGAAATTGCCAGCGTCATGTCCCTCGTCAGCCGTTTGCTGACTGCCGCCAAACATGGGGGCGAGTTTCACACCCAGCCGCGCCTCTTCTATGATGCCGTTACCTCCGATCCGGTTTCGCTGAATTCTGGAGTCAAGGAGCTGTGCCGCGCCAGGGACTACTGGGAAAAACGAGCGCAGGACTTTCAGCGTGAAGTCGAAAACCTGCGGGCGGAGCGTCCCAAGAACAGGCGAATTCATTCCATCATCTCCCGAGAGTTTTCTCGTCTCCTTCGCCAAGGCCGGTCATTCCTGTCGCGGAAGGCGGCCTGACCAGGGCGCGAGATGGGTAATCGGCGGTTCTGAAAAGTGCTACGATGAGCTTGCGTCGCTTCCGATCCTGAAGGTCCTTCGTAGCCGAGCCAAGGAACGCCCTGATGCGCTGCAGAAACTTTCCGTTGGTCTGCTGCCTGAGCCTCTTTCTCAACATTCCTCTCGCCCCCCTCGCGGCAGAGCAGGAATTGTCCCAGGAAGAGAAGGATGCCGGGTTTGCACCCCTCTTCAACGGCACGGATCTCACCGGCTGGCGATTCGGTGAGGAGTCGCCGCCCAAGGAGATGCCCGCCAACTGGAAGGTGGAAGAGGGCGTGATCCGCGTGACGGGCGGGGGAAGTCCGCACCTGGCATCGGCGAAGGAATATGGCAACTTTGAGCTCCGCTTGGAATGGCGGGGACTCAAGGAAAAGTACAACAGCGGGCTCTTCATCCGCAGTGGCAAGAAAGTAGGGGCCAACCAGATCAACCTGGCTCACAAAAGCGAAGGGGCGTTTCTTGGAGGAAAGGTGCAGGGAGCGAAGGCGGTGGGAGACTTGCAAAAGCCCGCCGGAGAGTGGAACGAATGGCGCGTGCTCGCCGTGGGCGACAAGCTCACCTTCTGGTGCAACGGCACGAAAGCCTGGGAAGGGACGGGCCTCACGCCGGAGAAGGGATACATCGGGATGCAAGCCGAAGGAGCGGCGATGGAGTTTCGCAGTATCCGCATTCGGGAAATTAAGGAGTAAAAATCGGGAATGGGACAAACACGTCGCACACGACCACGCGAAAGCCGTCCCCTTCGGCAACCTGCACCATAATCCGTTCATTGTGAATTCTCCGCCTGTTTCAGCAGCCGCTCGGCGCGCCGCTTTCTCCGCTCTTCACGCTCGGCCCGCTCCTTGGCCTCCATGTTCCGGTCCCAGGCCGCTTGTTTCGCCCGTTTGCGCTCGCGCTCCGCTTCCTTGGCCCCTTCTTCCAGGAGGGCCACCTGCCGCTGATATTCCATGTTGCGGCGGGTTTCCGCCACCCGCTCGGCAACCTTCTGGTCCTTCTCCTCTTCCGTCAGCGGAGCCGGCGCACGCCGCAGATTGTGCGTCAGCATCCAGGCGGCCGCCCGCCAATTCTTGCGGGCGGCGGCAGCCATCACCATCTTCGGCTGCACGTCGGCCAATTCCTCCGCCCGCGTGATGCTGCGGGCAAAATCCTCGTCCTTGGCGGCCAGCCGGCTGATGACGCTGTGGTCAATGTCGAGCCAGGCCGCCGCCTGCCGCCGCGAGAGACCGATGGAGAGGAGCTTGCAAATCTCCTCCTTCACCGGCGGCGTGAGAACCGTTGGCCGCCCGCCGCGGGAATAGGGACCAGGACTTCGGACGCGGGGAATGTAGTTGATGGCGTCCTCGTCCGGCTCCAGCCCATCCCTCGGTTCCTCGGACAAAGATGTGTTGGCAATCCCCCCCGGTAAAACAACAGCCCCCCCTACCCGCGGGTCGTCACTTGTGTTGGTAAACCCCCCTGGTTTACCAACACCCCCCTCCGCGCCGACCGAGCACTCTAGGTCCGCACACGCAGCCGTTTCGGCCTCCAAAACGTGATCAGAACCACAACCATTCTTCGTTTGTTCCAGCGATATCATGGCCTTTCTCCTGACAAGGGATAACAGAACACTTACAGACTATCCGCAAATGATACAGGTGTCCAGTTGGCACAGTCAATAGGCGGAAGGCAAGAATTACGGAAATAGTTGTCAAGAGAAAATGCCGAAAAACGATGCCATCGAGCCGCGGTAGCGGCGTTAGATTCCAGCCCACGGCGCAAGCCGTGGGTAGACGCGCAATAAGGCGGTCGAGCCCCGGAAGGGGCGATGGAAAGGTGGCATGCGGGAAGGGTGCAGCCGCATGGACCTACGGACAATATGCCGCTCTTCACGCGCTCCACACGTTCTATCGCCCCTGCCGGGGCTTTCTTGATATATTTGCCCACTACCCACGGCTTGCGCCGTGGGCTGGGTTCTGGTCGCCGCTGCCGCGGCTGAAATCGGTCGTCTGCGGTCGCCTGGTTCTGACCGATGCCCTGCGTTGCCACCCCGAAGGGGTCACCCAGCAAAGCCCAGGGTCGCACGCTTCGTGCGCACCCTGGGAAGGCGATAAATGCGGGCGATTGAACCCCAACGGGGTTACCGAGTCGGCGCGGTCGCACGTAGGTAACCCCGTTGGGGCTCACGGCGTCGGGCGGTCCGTTACCCAGGGTGCGCTCGCGGACTCGCGACCCTGGGCTGGGTTCGGTCACCCCGTCGGGGTGCGGCCGCGGCGGGAAGCAGTTGCTTATTGGTCCGCGCCTGGCGGAGAAGCAGCCGGCGAGGGGCGACGGAATTCCGAGACATAGATTCCCTCTTCCGCCAACCGCAGTTCGCGTTGCTCTAGTGCATCGAGAATACGCGAGCACTCATTTTCATAACAGTTGGCAACAATGAATCTTCGCCAGTCAGAAATGGCGTCCTCAAGTTGAAAGCCAATATCGGAAAGACGCTGACTTGCAGCCTCACAGTCTCCTTTTATTTTGATCCTGACAGGTCGCATGGCTTCCTGGTTTAACTCCGGCAAGTCACACGCTGCACTGTCGCAATTATCTCTGGTGAGAACGGCAAATCTGGCAACATTTGCTCGAAGCGTCATCAATCGAAAAATAACGCTCTCCGCTTGTGGCAACCACCGATCGTTGGCGCGCCGACTCGCTCGATAAATCTCTTGTGACGTTCCAATCCAAAAGGCAAGAAGAAAGAGGAAGACTGAAAAGAGGGAATCAACCAACGGCGTCCAGTGCTGTGGGTTGTAGGCAAGATAGATGGGCGGAAAAACGATCAGAACAATCGCCAACACCCATCGAAACAGAAATGCCCCGAGCGCGGCAAGGGGGTCGATTACGAAGTTATAGCTCGGCCGTGGTACTTGAATATCGTTTGACATCCCCGCAACGCTACCCGATGCCAGTCTGAAAAGCTACCGCCAAGATTTCCCAGAATCGAAGCGAGACAGAGAACTGTCGAGGGTAATGGCTTTTCTTCTGGAAAATCGCCATCATCGAGTTGGCGCAGCGGTCCACGCCCACGATTGTCCTCTTCACTTGGGTCGGCGCTTCAGCTTTATCATTGGCGAAATCAATCATATGTCTGTGAGTTCTGCCCAAAGCGCCATTGCCGGTGTGCAGCGAGATATTCAGTCGCTGAACCGGAAGCTCGCTGATCTCGCAAGGGACGAGGCGTCGAAATCCAGTAGGATTGCGTCCGTTTCAAGGAGCATCACCAAATCCACCAGCATTTCGACTCTTGAAAACAAGCAGCGAGAAATCCAGCGACTTCAAGATGAAATCGCTCGGATTCAAGACAAGAAAGCCAGTGCCTCTAAGGACATCGCCAACAAGACCGAAAGACTTCACAAAGCCCAGCATGACTTGTTTAATGAGCAGCAAAAGGAACAGAAGCAATCGCTTGAATCCCTAACTCGCCAGAGCCGTGAACGAGATCGCATTCTCCTTGATCAGCTTCACGACAGAGTTATACCAGTGGGCACGGAACACAGAAGTGATGCAAAAACGACCTACGACGCGTTCATTTCGCACGCGACCGAAGACAAGGACGACCTTGTTCGCCCCTTGGCAGACATCCTGAAGAGCAAGGGACATTCCATTTGGTATGACGAGTTCCAATTGAGGGTGGGGGACAGTCTGCGACGGTCGATCGACAAAGGATTGGCTTCATCTCGGTTTGGGATCGTTGTGCTTTCACCGTCATTTTTTGCGAAACAATGGCCTCAGTATGAACTGGACGGACTTGTGGCCAAGGAGATCGTGGGCGGCAAAGTAATTCTCCCCTTGTGGCACAAAGTGTCAAAGAATGAAGTCATTGGCTACAGTCCATCCTTAGCGGACAAGGTTGCATTGAACACCGCATCCTACACCATCGAAGAGCTTGGCGCGGCACTTTCTGAAGTGTTGAAAGGCACCTAGCAAGGCGGTGAATCGGAGCGGCGGGCGGTACGTTTTCCAACGGGAAGCAAAAGGTCAGGAACCGCCGCTTCTTGCCCGCAATTCCCCCACCCTCTATGCTCAATCCATTCCCTCGCCTTCGCTCCTCCTGTCCCTTCGCAGGCTACCCATGCGCAACATCATCTCCCTGGTCCTGGGCGGCGGTCGCGGCACGCGGCTGTATCCGTTGACCAAGTACCGCTCCAAGCCGGCGGTGCCGCTGGCGGCCAAGTATCGGCTGATTGATATTCCGCTGTCCAACTGCATCAACAGCGGGCTCAACCGGATGTATGTCCTGACGCAGTTCCTGTCGGTCAGTCTCCATCGCCACCTGCGGCAGACCTACCGTTTTGACAATTTCGACGGGGGCTTTGTCGAGCTGCTGGCCGCCCAGCAAATCAGCGACGACGCCAAGGGGGACTGGTATCAGGGGACCGCCGACGCCGTGCGCAAAAACCTCCGCTACCTCACGCAGCCGGGCATTGACTATGTGCTCATCCTCTCCGGCGACCAGCTTTACCGGATGGATTTTCGGGACATGCTCCGCACTCACCAGGAATGCGGAGCCGACGTCACCATCGCCGGCATGCCGGTGGACCGCCAGACGGTCCGCTCCGTCGGCGTGATGCGGGTGGGGGAAAACGGCCGCGTCGCCGGCTTTTTGGAAAAGCCCCAGACCGATGCCGAAATCGACATCGTCAAGATGGACCCCGCCTGGATTGACGCGCATGGCATTGAAAGCAAAGGCCGCGATTGCATCGCCAGCATGGGCATCTACCTGTTCAACCGGGACACCCTGGTGGATGTGCTCAACAAGACCGACTATGGCGATTTCGGCAGAGAGGTTTTTCCCGCCTCGGTCCGGGCGAAGAAAGTGTTCCTGCACCTGTTCGACGGATACTGGGAAGACATCGGGACCATCAAGGCGTTCTACGAGACGAACCTCAGCCTGGCCTCGGAAAATCCTCCGTTCGAATTTGCCCGCCCGGAAGCTCCCATCTACACCCGCCCGCGGTTCCTGCCGCCGACGCTGCTGGGAGGAGCGACCATCAAGGGAAGCCTGATCGCCGACGGCTGCAAAATCGGCCGCGGGGCGGTGATCGAAAACAGCGTCATCGGCCTGCGGTCCATCATTGGCGAGAACGTCACCATCCGGAACACGGTCACGATGGGGGCCGACGCCTACGAACGGGACAGCGAGCTCAAGGCCGACCGTGCCGCCGGCCGCCCCCCCATCGGCATCGGCAACGGCAGCCGCATCGAAGGGGCAATCCTGGACAAAAACTCCCGCATCGGCCAGGGAGTGCAGATTTTCAACGAGCGGAAGGTCGAAACCCGCGGCGAGGACGAACCCTGCATCATCCGCGACGGCATCCCCATCGTGGTCAAAGAAGGGGTGCTGCCGGATGGGTGGAAGCTGTAGCCGTGGCGAGCGGCCTGCGTGAGCTGGCCGGTAAGTCCGCACGCCGGGACGTGTCTTTAGCCGGTTCGACATCACCGGCCAGCTTACGCAGGCCGCTCGCCGGGCACTCGACTCGGGGTAGCGCCCGAACTTGATGGCGGCTATCATTGTCTAAAGGACGGGCTTGGAAGCCCATCCTACTGTTCGGGGCTGTAGCTCAATCGGTTAGAGCAGCAGACTCATAATCTGTTGGTTCTGGGTTCGAGTCCCAGCAGCCCTACTTACTGGCCAGGCAAGACTCCGGTGATTTCACCCACCGCGCCGGCCTCCAGACTCATCTTTAACAACACGCAGAGCAGCGTGAGCATGACGGCGGAGCCGGTGGCAATGATAAAGGCCTGCTGCACGCTGGTCCGCTTGGCGTAGGCGCCGATGAGAATGGGAAGAGCGGTCCAGCCGATGCCGCCGATGCAGAAGAAGATGCCGACCGCGCGGCCCTGGAGCTCGGGGAGCACATGGCTGACCAGGATGGCGATGAGGGTGGGGAAGATGGGGCCCAGGATGCCGCCCGCGAGAATGACCATGGTGCAGGTCAGCCAGGCGTGGCGGCTAAAGACGATGCCGAGGGTGAAGACGACGCAAAGGGCGGCCATGCAAATCACGAGCGTGGTGTCCCAGCCCTTAGGAAGCGTCAGCGCGGTGATCAGGCGCGAGGCCATGAAGGTCAGCCAGAACACGGAGAGCAGCGTCGAAGCGGCTCCTTCCTTGACTCCCTTGTCCGTCATCAGCGTCGTCGCCCAGGCGGCCACGGCCGCTTCAATCGGCACATGGAAAAAGAACGCCAGGCAGCAGAGCCAGACGATGGGGTCGGAGAGCAGGATGACGAGGCCGCCGGCGACGGTTTTGGTGCTCTCGGGGTTCAATTGCTTCGCATTCCAGTCCACGCCAAAGCCGATGAGTACCGGCACGATGGCGAAGCTCGCCAGGATGAGCAGTGTCGTGGACAGGCGGAGCTTGCGAACCAGCACGAGGACCAGAATCGGCGTCAAGAAGGCGCCCATCCCGAACACAAAGTCTCCCATGTTCATCGCGAAGCTTCCCCGCGTCTTGAATTCCTCGGGGGGCAGGAACGCCGGGAAGGAAGTCACGTTCAGCACATTGACGAGCGCCGACCATCCAGTCCCGAGGAGCAGCACCGCAACCAGCGCCAGCGGATAGCTCTTCAGCCGGGCGAGCAGCACCATCGCCACAATCAAGAGCGCAAAGCCGCCCCCCAGCACTGCTTGCTTCCCCACCGCATCCACCAAGAAGCCGAATACCAGCACCATCGGGATCAGCGTGAAGCCGAAGACGCTGACGAGCCCGCCGACCCGGGCCTCGTCAATTTCCAGCTTCTTAGCCAGCGGCACCTTGATGCTGCCCAGAAGCGCGTGGCACATACCGGCCACCGCCAAGGCGGCTACCTGCATCGAGGTCAGCATCGGATCCATCAGGTGCTTTCCTCAAGGATGCGTCGGCGCTGAGGCGCGGGCGGTTAGATTCTCGGCGACGAGAGACAAGAGAAGTGGAGCGGAAGGGGATCGAACCCTCAACCTCCTCATTGCGAACGAGGTGCTCTCCCAATTGAGCTACCGCCCCCTGTGAAGGTTAGTTGCCATCATAACAACACCGCACGAAAGGGTGAAGTCCTGCCTTCTGCTTACTGCCTTCTGCCTACGGCCTTCCCATCCCCTAGCCCCCTTCCATCGATTACCATATTTAATTGCTGACTAGCGCATCCTCCTCCAATCCTGGACCCCTCCTTATGCATTTCCGGGAGTATCTCATGACCAGCCGCAGCCGCCGCCAGTTCCTGCAGGATTCCATGCTCGCCACGGCCGCCACCGTGGCGGCCAGCTCGTCCGGCAGAATATTTGCCGAGGAGGAGCCCAAGAGCAAGAGCCCCAACGAGCGGCTAAATGTCTGCGTTATGGGGGTGAACGGCCGCGGCGGCAGCCACCTGGGGGCCTTCGCCGAGCGGGAGGGGAACAATACGGTCATCACGCACATTTGCGACGTGGACCGCTCCATCGGAGGCAGCAAAGCGGTCGAAATCGGCAAACGCCAGAAAATCGTGCCGAACTGGGAGCCGGATATCCGCCGCGTGCTGGACGACAAATCGGTGGACATCATCAGCATTGCCACCCCCAACCACTGGCATTCACTGGCCGCCATTTGGGCCATGCAGGCGGGCAAGGACGTTTACGTCGAGAAGCCCGTCAGCCACAACGTCAGCGAAGGCCGCCGCGCGGTGCAGATTGCCCGCAAGCAGGGCAAAATCTGCCAGACCGGCACGCAGTGCCGCAGCAACCCCGGCATGAAAGCCGCCATCGACTACGTGAAGTCCGGCAAGATTGGCGATCTCAAGGTCGCCCGCGGGCTATGCTACAAAAAGCGGCCGTCCATTGGTCCGCGGGGAGTCTATCAAGTTCCTGCCGGCATCGACTACGACCTGTGGTGCGGTCCTGCCCCCAAAGGTCCGCTCACTCGTCCCAAGTTCCATTACGACTGGCACTGGCAGTGGGATTTCGGCAACGGGGACCTAGGGAACCAGGGGATTCACCAGATGGACATCGCCCGCTGGGGCCTCGGCGTCGACGAACTGAGCAAGTCCGTCTTCAGCTACGGCGGGCGGCTGGGGTACGAAGACGCCGGCGAAACGGCGAATACGCAAGTGATTGTCCACGACTACGGCAACAAATCACTCGTCTTCGAGGTTCGCGGGCTGCCGACGAAAGACTACAAGGGGGCGGGCGTTGGCGTCATCTTCGAAGGTACCGAGGGGTACGTGGTGATGGCGAGCTACGACACCGGCGTGGCCTTCGACAAAGAAGGCAAGATGGTCACGGAGTTCAAAGGGGGTGGGGACCATTTCAGCAACTTCCTCTCGGCCGTCCGCAGCCGCAAGCATACGGACCTGAATGCGGACATCCTGGAAGGGCACCTGTCGAGCGCCCTGTGCCACTTGGGGAACATCTCGTATCGCCTCGGGAGTAAAGTTGCCGCGGGCGATGCCTGGAAGGCCATTGAGGCGTCGAAGTCCACGGATAACGCCAAGGACACGTTCGAGCGGACGATGGCTCACCTCAAGGACAACGGCCTGGATGCTGCCGGCGTCCAGTTGCAAGTCGGCCCGGTCCTCGCCTTCGATCCCAAGACCGAGCAGTTCACCGGCGAGCAGAAGGAAACGTCCAACCCGATGCTCACGCGGCAGTATCGAGCGCCGTACGTGGTGCCGGGAGCGGACGCGGTTTAGTAGGCTGCTCGCTCCGTGAGCGCGGTATTTCAGAAACGCCGGCCTGCACACGGAGTGTGCCGGCTACTATGAAATGCAGACCACATCGGTCTGCAGTTCTCCGCCCGTGACATGCACCTTCCGGGCGGCGTCGATGAACACATTCACCTCGCTCCGCACGCCGAATTCCGGCAGGTAGATGCCGGGCTCGATGGAAAAGCAGGTCCGCGGCAGGACAAGCCGCTCTTCGCGGGTTTCCAGGTTGTCCATGTTGGCCCCGTTGCCGTGCGTTTCCTGGCCAATATTGTGGCCGGTGCGGTGGACGAACTGTTCTCCGAAACCGGCGTTTTGGATCACGTCACGCGCCGCCTGGTCCACTTCCCAGCCTCGCAGGGGCGTGTTTGAGGCAAACGCCGATTTAACCTTGGCAATGGCGGCATCCCGGGCGGCGGCGACAATCTGAAATATCTGTTGATGTCTTTCCGGCACCGTCTTGCCGATGAATCCTACCCGAGTGAGATCGCTATAAACCGCTCGCGGTTTCGCGAGCTTCGCCCATAAGTCAATTAGCACAAAGTCCCCCGCTTTCATCGCGGTGTCGGTCGCGGGCGTCGTTTCATAGTGCGGATCCCCACTGTGCTCGTTGACGCCGACGATGGGAGGATGATAGGTCGTCATTCCGTGCTTCTCAAAGTGCGCCATGATGATCGCTTGCACTTCGCTCTCCCGCACGGAGCCCGCGGAACGGACCCGTTCGGCGATGAATTGCCAGGCGGCTGCGTACGCGGAGTCGGTATGGCGGGCCGCTTCCACGTGCATCCGCCACTGTTCATCGTCCCAGGTCGCTTCAAACATCTGGATCAAGTCGCCGGACGAAACAACATCCGCCCCGAACGACCGCACCAGTTCCACAACTCCCGCATCGACCCGGCTGACGTAGGGATTGCCGTTGCGTGCCGAGTATTCCATCGCCACGTTTTTGGCGCTGGCCAGTAGTTTTTTCACGCCCTCTTCGAGCTCCTGCCAACGGAGATAGACGGTTTTTTCGCCCGGCAGGTGGTCCAGCGCTCCGCTCTCAATCCGATGCACCAGCTTCCGCGGCTGGCCGTCAGCCGGGATACAGTAGAACCACCGCCGCGACCCCGCCGGCCCATCCGGAAAATCGAGCACCCGCCGGGCCAGCACGTTGCTGCCGCGAAAATCATAGAGCAGCCAGGCACCGAGCTTGAATTCACGAAGAGCAGTTTGAATCGATGAGAGGTTGAACATGGGAATCAGTATATCGCCTTTCGAATTTGCAACTTATCCAATCTGCCTTACGGCCTCATACATCGCCACTGCCGCGGCATTCGAGAGATTCAGGCTCCGCACCTGCGGCCGAATGGGTATCCGCAACGCCTGCTTCGGATGCTCGGTCAGAATCTCCGCCGGTAAGCCGCGCGTTTCGCAGCCGAAGATGAGGGTATCGCCCCGTTGGAAGCGAGCATCGGTATAATCCCGCTCGGCGGATTTGGTAAAGAACCATGTCCGGCCGCGGGCAAAAGTCGCCGAGAGCCGCTCCGTCAATTCCGGCCAATTCTCCACCACCTCCCATTCCAAATGTGGCCAGTAGTCCAGCCCCGCTCGCCGCAGCCGCTTCTCCGTGATCTCAAAGCCCAGCGGCTTCACCAGCCAGAGCTTGGCGCCGATGGCTACGCAGCTCCGGGCGACGTTGCCGGTGTTGGGCGGAATCTCCGGCTGGTGCAGGACGATGTGCAGGATGGGATCGTACTTCGGCGTAGCGGGCATCCCTTGGGGATAGCGTGACGGCAGGGCGTCGTCAACAATGGCAAATCAACCAGGAGAAACTGTCATGGCGACTGCGGCTGCCACCACTCATTGCCCCGAATGCGGCGCGCCCGTGAAGAGCGGCGACAAGCAGTGCTGGATGTGCTTTCGCCTGCTCGAATGGGAGAGCGGCGCGGTCAAAGCTTCCGCCGCCGGCGCATTCGCCGATCGTCCTTCCCATTCACCGCGAGTTAACTACCGGACCAACCCCTGGGCCGTCGCCGGAATCGTCCTGGCCGCTCTCGCCATGATCCCCGCCGCCGGCATTGCCTTCTTTGTCACTTGCCTGGCTACTTTTGTCGCCGCCGAGGGACAGGGGGAGGCAGCCGGCATTGCCATTCTGCCCGTCAGCCTGGGGGCAGCACTCGTTGTCGTGGTGGGTTTTTGCGTCCTCATTGGAATGCTGGGAAAGCGAATCTCTCGCCCCATCCAGCGCTAACACTTCTGTTTCATCCTTGTTCCCACGCTCCGCGTGGGAACACACGTCTTCGCCGCTCCGCGGCCAGTGTGATGACGGAATCCGGGACGCAGAGCGTCCAGGACGTGCGTTCCCACGGAGACCGTGGGAACGAGAGCTCTTGTTACAATGGACTTTTGACTCTTGGAATTCCCTAACGCACTACCGCTCCCATGTCCGTCCTCCGTCCCCTGACCGACGCCGTCTATCTCCATCCCGACGACAACATCTGCGTCGCCGCCCGCAACCTGGAGAAAGGTTACGAGCTAAAAATCGCAGGGACAACGGTCACGCTTTCCAAGACGATCAAGCTCGGGCACAAGATCGCCGTCCGCCCGATCGCCAAGGGAGACAAAGTCTACAAATACGGCCAGATCATCGGCTCGGCGACGGAAACGATTCGCCCCGGTGACCACGTCCATTCCCATAACCTGCACCAGGGAGACTTCGTCCAGGACTACGCCAGCAGCACCGCCATTCCGCCGCCGCCGACACCGATCACGGACCGGACATTCCTGGGCTACCGCCGGCCGAGCGGCAAAGCGGGAACGCGGAATTACCTGGCGGTGATTTCGTCGGTCAACTGCTCCGCCACCGTTTGCAAGTACATCGCCGAGCGTTTTGACAAATCCAAGCTTAAGGATTTCCCCAACATCGACGGCGTGATTGCGGTCAAGCACGGCGGCGGCTGCGGGTTGCAGTATGGCGGCTTGCAGCACGAGATTCTGGCCCGCACGCTCGGCGGCATCGCTCGCCATCCGAACATCGGCGGCTATCTGCTCATCGGCCTGGGCTGCGAAAACGCCCCCACCGGCTACCTGATGGAATCGCAGGGGCTGCTTCAGATTGAAGGGAACGGCCAGCGCCATCTGCCGCCGGTACTGTCGATGCAGGACCTTGGCGGGACCGTGAAGACCGTCGAAGAAGGTGTTCGCCTGCTTGCCGAGCTGCTGCCGCGGGCCAACGATGTGAAGCGTGTCTCCATCCCCGCCAGCGAAATCATCCTCGGCACCAACTGCGGCGGCTCCGACGGCAACAGCGGCGTCACCTGCAACCCGGCCCTCGGCATCGCCTCCGACATGCTCGTCGCCGCCGGCGGCACCACGGTCCTGGCGGAGACGACGGAAATTTACGGAGCCGAGCACCTGCTCACCCGCCGGGCCCGCACGCCGGCCGTCGCGGACAAGCTCATCGAGCGGATCAAGTGGTGGATCTGGCACGCCGGCCTGTACGGCGTGGAGCTCGACAACAACCCCTCCGTCGGCAACAAGGAAGGGGGCCTCACCACCATCGCCGAAAAGTCCCTCGGCGCGGTCGCCAAAGCCGGCTCCACCGCGATGACCGAGGTCTACCAGTACGCCGAGCCGATCACCGCCAAAGGCTTCGTCGTCATGGACACCCCCGGCTTCGACCCCCCCAGCGTCACCGGCCTTATGGCCGGCGGCTGCAACGTCATCTGCTTCACCACCGGCCGCGGCAGTTGCATCGGCCTCAAGCCCACCCCCAGCATCAAAATCGCCAGCAACACGCCGATGTACCAGCGGATGGTGGACGACATGGACATCAACTCCGGCGAGATCCTCCACGGCCAATCCCTCGAAGCCGCCGGCCGCGAGATTTTTGAAAAAATCCTCGCCGTCGCCAGCGGTGAAAAGACCAAAAGCGAACTCCACGGCATCGGGGATGAAGAGTTTGTGCCGTGGCAGATTGGGCCGACGCTGTAGAGGGGCGAAGGCTTCTCCAACTAACCCGAAGCGCCAGCGAGGGAGTGCATGGTGGGCGCATCCAATCCGTGGCGCGCCGGCGGGAGGTAGGCGCGATTCGCTCATCCTCGGTCCTAACGCCTCGATACTTCAGGCGAAAGCAGCGCATCGCATGGCTTCCAGCTTGGATGCCTGACGACGAAGTATTTTTTCGGCGTCGTGCCGAACCTTCCAAGGTTTGCTTCCAGGTCAGGAAGGACGGCTTCTTCCAGCACCCCTTCGATAAGTATCGGTTTGCCGCGCAGATCGCCAGTCCATCCGCTCATCTCTTTCATCCCGTCAACATACATGTCAGTGCCGCGGTAGTCGTACCACCAGTTGTCATTTGCGCTCCAGGGAGTTCCACGAAGCGAGACCTTCTTGCCGAGTTGGTCTTCAAGGCGAACCAGATTGGTTCTCTTCGCTTCCATTGAGAAGCGACCCCCCGTCGATTTGCGAATGAAGCCGTACGCCTCTACTTCCTTCCCGAGATGCTCCGCCGGCCACGGCACCTTTTTATTCACGAGCAGCTTCCAATTCTTGCCTGAAATCACTGCTGCTTTCTCTTCATTCAATGCTCGTCCAGCAATGAGAGCACTGCGGTCCACGAAATCAGCCGGCGACCAGACGATCGGATCGATTTTCTTGCCGTGGTAGACCTTGAGTTCATGGCAAAAATAGAAACCTGATGTCTGAATCATTCGATTCGCGCGCTGATAGGCCTTGCTAGGAACCCCCACGAATCCGCCCGTCTCGTAACCTTCAAATTCGAACGATGTACCGAACGAAAGCCTTGGAAGTGAATTGCCATCTTCACCCTCTTCTCCGAAATTGTCGAAATAGGGAGCAAGCCTGATCTGGATGTGCTCTTGTGTCGCCTTGCCATTGATCCGCTGCACCCGCAGATTCGGTCCTCCCTCATAACCCATGAACGGTCCTTCGACGACGACGCCTTGAACGGTGACTACGGTCCCCAAGGGTTCGTGCAGCTTACCAATGAGACGAAACTTCGAATTTGCTTCGGAAACTGGAACATCAACGGGCTTATCTTGGGCAATGCAAGTCGCCCCCAGCAGTTGAAGGAGCAAGACAAGTTGAATCGACCGCGCCATTGTAGAGTTCCGGAGATAGTGGGCGAGGGAACCACCGCTACGACAGCAACATAGGCGTTTTCGACTCCGCGAGAAAAGAGCAAACTAGATCGCACGCTCGGTGTGCCCTCCCCACTAACCCGAAGCGCAAACAAGGGAGTGCATGGTGGGCGTGTATCCAATCCGTGGTTCGCCGGCGGGGAGTAGGTACGATTTTCCAAGCTGGCGATGCTGTCAGCAGTGGATAGTCGGTGCCGACTTTCCCTCGCTTGCGCTTCGGGTTAGTGAGCCTACTGCCCGTCGCGGACATACACGATAGCGGCGTCCAGGCTGGCTTGGTCGTTCAGGTAGCGCCCGCTTCCGCGTTCGACCCACCAGTTCTCGCGGACCGGTGGCTCCTCACTCCCTCGCTCGCGCTTCGGGTTAGTGGTGGAACGCCGCTTCGCTTCGAGTTCTTTGAGCCGGCGAGTGCACCAGGCTTTGAGCTGGCTACGGACCTTTTTGGGGTGCAGGCTGGCGGTGACGACGATGTGCAAATGGTTGGTGCGGCAATTGACGGCGTGGAGTACCCATCCGCGGATGGCGCAGTGGTCGGCGACGGTCTTCTCCACAAGGTGTCGCTGCTCGTCATTCAGGATGCAGGCATCCTCGGTCATCCGTGCCTCGGCTTCCATTTTTCGGATCGGATCGGGGAGTTGGAAGCCCTGACCATATTCGATCCAACCGCGTTCATCCCCCGGCAGCCAGGTGCCGTACGTCGGCCAAGTTAGAAAGAACGCGATTGGGTCGGGTGGAGGTTCATAACTGCGCATAGGGTTTGCTCACTAACCCGAAGCGCAAGCGAGGGATGCTCTCGGGTGCGCGCTCAATAGTCTATCCCGCTTCTCCCTCGCTTGCGCTGCGGGTTAGTGCGGGAATGCTCGCGGCTTGGCGAGCATTGTGGACACTTAGTATTTCAGTGGCCTTTTGTATAATACAGGGAAATGGGGCGGAGCTCCGCACGGGCCAAGGAGGGTGTGATCCTTGAAAATCTGGTTGTGGCAAAAAATGCCTGCTGGGACTTACGTCAACGCGATTTGACGTAAGTCGCGCGAGGAAGGGACGAATGTCCAGCTCGCCAGTGGCTGTATTAAGAATGGTACGAATCCAGCGAAGGTGTATCGAGATGTCACTGCGAAGTTCTTTTGCGGTAATGGATTGCGGCGATGCCTCTGCCCGTGGTGGACGAAATGAGGAACTCGAAAAGCTGTATTAAAACGGCCCTATTTGGGGGGGCACGGCGGTTCGAAACGGCCGCCGATTCTGGAGGACTTACGTCGAGAGGATTTGACGTAAACGCTTGACGCAGTAGCGGCCGAGTGGCCCAAGGGGAGGATCAAAATCAAGGTGGAGCCCAAGGTGAACAAGGCCGGAGTGATCAAGTTCAATTAGGGGAAGAAACCTGAGGCAATCTGGCGGCAGGAGTCAGGGCCATTGGGCCGGCGCAGGCCGGCTATCGCGGCTTGTCGTAACTCCATGACTTTGCTACTCTTACCTGTTCCCACTCGGCTGAACCTTTAGGGCTGCCCGCGCTGTTGCGGCGGCGAGCCGGGGAAGGAACTACCTCTAGCCACTGCTTGAGGTCGGCTTTTTCGTCAGGTTCCCGCGTCGGGACCGCAGCCGGCAATAGAGCGCAAGGTCTTTTACCGCTTATGGTTAATCGCACGCTGATCCGTGATCTGGAGAACGACCCCGATATCCAGTCCACCTATGATTTGGAAGTGGAGGGCTTTACCGACGAGGGCATGGACCCCACCGGGGCCAACCAGTCATTCGATGTGAACAAGATCGTCGAGGGGCGGATTCTCCGCGTCGCCGACGGCATGGTGATGATTGATATTGGCTTCAAGAGCGAGGGCTCGATTTCGCTCAATGAATGGGATGAAGGGGAAGAGCCTCCGCAGGTGGGGCAGCTCGTCCGCGTGCTGATTGAAGACCTGGAGGACGAACAGGCCCAGCTCGACGACAGCGGCATGGTCCGCATCAGCAAACGGAAGGCGGCGAAGCAGGACCAGTGGGAAGACATGATGAAGCGGGTGAAGGAGGGGGACATCGTCACCGGTGTCGCCACCCGCAAGATCAAGGGAGGCCTGCTCGTCGATATCACGGGGGTCAACGTCTTTCTGCCCGCCAGCCAGGTGGATATCCGCCGCCCGTCCGACATCGGCGACTACATCGGCCGCACCGTGCAGTGCGAAGTGCTGAAGATTGATGCGGCCCGCCGCAACATCGTCGTCTCCCGCCGCTCACTGATCGAGAAGCAGCGCGAGACCGACCGCGAAACGCTGCTTTCCGGCCTGACCATCGGCGACGTCCGCAAAGGCGTGGTCAAGAACATCGCCGAGTTCGGCGCGTTCGTGGACCTGGGAGGCATCGACGGCTTGCTGCACATCACCGACATGAGCTGGGAGCGGATCGGCCATCCCACCGAGATGGTCGCCATTGATCAGGAGCTCGAGGTCAAGGTCCTGCACATCGACCGCGAGAAAAAGAAGATCGCCCTCGGCCTGAAACAACTCTTGTCCAACCCGTGGGAAAATGTGGTGGACAAGTACCCGGTCGGCACGGTGGTGAAGGGGTCCGTGGTCAACGTGATGAGCTACGGAGCCTTCGTCAAGCTGGAGCCGGGCATTGAAGGGCTGGTGCATATCAGCGAAATGTCCTGGACCCGCCGCGTGAACCACCCCAGCGAGCTGGTGAACATCGGCGACGAGATCAGCGTCGTGATTCTCGGCGTGGACAAGGAAGGGCAGCAGCTCTCCCTGGGCATGAAGCAGACGCAGGAGAATCCCTGGACCCGCGTGGCCGACAAGTATCCGGTCGATGCCCTCGTCGAAGGCAAAGTCCGCAACCTGACCAACTACGGGGCCTTCATCGAGCTGGAAGAGGGGATCGACGGCTTGCTGCATGTCTCCGACATGTCGTGGACCCGCAAGATCAGCCATCCCAGCGAGATGCTGGAGAAGGGGCAGGCGGTGAAGTGCAAGATCCTCTCTGTCGATCAGGAGCGGCGGCGGATCGCCCTCGGACTCAAGCAACTTGATGAAGATCCGTGGGCCGCCAACATTCCGGGCAAGTACGCGCCGGGCCAGGTGGTGACCGGGACCGTGACGAAAATTACTAACTTCGGTGTGTTTGTCGGCTTGGAAGACGGGCTCGAAGGCCTTTTGCACATTTCGGAGCTTGCCGACCACAAGGTCGAGAACCCCGAGGATGTGGTGAAGGTCGGCGACAAGATCGAGGTCAAAGTGCTGCGTGTCGATATCGACGAGCGGAAGATCGGCCTCTCCCGCAAGCGCGTGGAATGGAGTGCCGACGCCAACGCCGCCGCCGACGCAGCCGAAGCTGCTGCCGCGCCGCCTCCTCCCAAGGAGAAGAAGCAACGCGGGGAGCTCAAGGGTGGCCTGGGCGGTGGCGGTCCGCTGATCGCGCCGCCGACCGCGGAGAAGGAAGAAGAGAAGGCAGAAGAGCCCGCGGAATAAGCGAGCGGGGGGCGTAAGCCCCCTGATGCTAATAACCAATCCAGCGAGCGAAGAATCAGGGGGCTTACGCCCCCCGCTCGCCTGGCGCTACTCTCGCAGTGCTCCTACCGTCCCCCCGATGTCGTCGTGGATTTCCGACGTGGCGCGGATCACGAGGACCTGGAGCTGCGGATAGTAAAAGATGACGCCGGGGCCGCCGACCACGTCCCAGAAATCGGGACTAATGGTCCGCTGGATCAGCTCGATCAGCTGCTGGGCGTTGTAGTCGGTCTGCGATGCCCCGCCGCGGCCAAAATAGTTGCTCGGGCCGCCGGTGGCGAAATCGGAAAGGCCCATCGCCCCCGCCAGGTTGCTCGACGCATACTGGGCCGCCTCCGCCTGGGCGTCATCGAGCTGCGGCTGTCCGTCTTTGGCCAGTTGGCGCTTCAAGTCGGCTTTCACCTTGACCAGCCGGCCCCAGATTTTGGCCCGCAGGCTTTGCATCTGGTCGAGCGTGGTGAACCGCTCGTCGCTGGTAATCTCGTAATGCAGCGAGCAGAGCTGCTCGATGGCCTTGCCACGTTCCTTGAGGATCTTGGCGGTTGCTTCGCGCTTGAGCGCGGCGCTGATGTCCCGATCGATCTCCGCCGCCAGCCGCTTCGCTGGTTTGGCCTCGGTATCTTTGGCCTTGGAGGAATCTGAATTACTGGAAGCGGGCGCGGCCAGCACGAAAGCCGAGCAAAGAATGAAGGTAACCATGCCTCAAGTCTCCTCACCCGCCGAGCCCCTGTGCAGGGCGGGTGTCTTCCTAGTGTAGAGAATCGGCAGGCGGGAGGTCAAATGGAATTCATAGTCGCCTTTCGCTCCGCGAAAGGCCGGTCTTTCGCAGAGCGAAAGACGACATTACTGGAACCACCGCTGCACGTCCATCGCCGTGGCAAACACCATCAGCGAAAGCAGGAAGGCCAGGCCGCCGATGCTCAGCCAGCCTTGGATATGCGGCGGCACCGGCTTGCGGCGGATGCCTTCCGCCGCCAGGAACAGCATGTGCCCGCCGTCGAGCACGGGAATCGGCAGGAAGTTGATGATGGCCAGGTTGGCGGAGAGCATCACCAGGAACATCAGCAGCATGGGGAAGCTGTGACCGGCCGAGTTGCCAGCGGCTTCTATGATCCCCGCTGGACCAGTGAGGTGCTTGGCGGAAATACGGCGCGTGACGAGGTGCGAAAGCGACATCAACACGGTCCCCAGTTGTTCCCTGACCTCACGAAAGCCGAGTGAAAACGCCTCTACAACTCCGGCGGCCTGGTGTTTGATTTCAATCGGCCGGAAGACTAGGCCGCGGCGCTCGTCGAAAAAGGTCTGGGAGTCTTCGGGAGTGAGCGTCACCTTCACTTCATCCTTGCCGCGGAGGACCGTTAGCTCAAGCTTCGTGTCGGGTCGGATGTGTTGCAGGTAATGATGGACGCGTGTCCAAGATCGGAGATTGTTGTCGAGCTTCATTAGCTTGCCGAATTCCTTCTCCAGATAACCCTCGCTGACCTCAAGTTTCCGCGCCTCCTCACTAGCGGCGACGAGTTGAGCGGTAGCAGCCACGTCCCCCGCCTTCAGCCCCTGCTTCTCCGCGGAGCTCCCTGGCTCGATGGCTGCGATTTCATTCGTGACGTCGAACGCGACACCGATACTCTCTATCGTGGTCGGGCCGCCATAGGGGAACGCGTCTTGAAACTCCCGTGGCGGCACGGCATTGACCTTCAATTCCGCCGTGGTTCTCTTGCCCTTGGCATCTTTGCGAGCAACGACAATGTCAAACGTCTCCGCCTCGCTGCTCGGAATCAGTCGTTGGCCCAGCGAAAGAGGGTCGCCAACCTCTTCGCCGTTCACCTTTTCGATCACATCGCCAATTTGAAAGCCGGCTTTGGCGGCAGGTGAATTTTCACGGATGGAAACTACCGGCCCTATCTTCATGACGACGCCGATGGTTTGCTTCGGCCGCTGCGGCAATATCACTTCCACGCGGTGCTTGGGAGCATCCCTCTCAGGTATTGCGGCCCCTTCTTTCTTCTCTGCCCGCTCCACGGTGACTTTCAGCGGCCCGGAGGGACGGCGGGCGAGCTCGGCGTTCACCCGCGAATCAAATTTCCCCTGATCCGGCTCGAGTTCTTGTCCCTCGATGGCCACGAGAATGTCGTTGTTCTCAAGTCCCTCGACGGAATTCGGATCCTTGATGAATTCCTCGGCGTCTATGCTCCCGTCCTTGTTGGCATCCACCCGTTCAAAGTTCTCCTTGATCCGCTCGGGGGCTTCGTCCTTGCTGATTGTTCCGTCGCCGTCCTTGTCCAGCCGGTTGAAGTATTGCTTCGCGGACACCGCCAGGCGGCGGCTGGCCGCGGAATAGAAACCTAGCGATGGAAAGTCGGTCTCTTCCTTGGTCCGACCGCTGGGACGAAGTCGAAACCACTCTTCCTTGCCGGCTTCGTCACGGAAGAGGATTTCCAGGTCGCGGTCGTCGCCGTTAAAGACCACCTTGCGCTTCATGTCCTGAAATCGAAAATTCTCGTAGGGTGCCGCACCCTTGTTGAATTGCACGGCTCTCATGCCAGGTTCTAGCTTCTCCCACGCGGGGCTGGCGGGGACGGTGCCGCCGATGATCGCCGGCATCTCGGGCACGCCGATGCCATACGCCAGTGCCGCCAGCAGCACGCCGAAGATCAGGTTCATGATGACGCCGGCCGAAATAATCGCCATCCGCGCGGGGACGGACTTGGCCTGGTAGCTGCGGGGGTCGAGCACGTATTCCTTTTCCACGGTCGCGCCGGGTGTCAGCCCTTCCACGGCGGTTCCATCCTTGAGGACTTTGCTCCGTTCCGCTTCCGCCTCCGCATTTCGCGGGTCATCATCCTGGCCCAGCATCTTCACGTATCCGCCCAGCGGCAGGATGCCGATGCCGTACACCGTTTCGCCCCACTGCTTTCTGAACAGCGAATGAGGGATCGTGAAAGGGCCGATTCTTTTGATCGGGAACCAGTCAAAGCCGACGTAGAACTTCTCGCACTTCACGCCGCACGCTTTGGCGACGAGAAAGTGGCCAAGCTCATGCACGAAGATGACGAAGCCGAGGCCGGCGCCGACGCTGAAGACGACCCAGGTCCAGCTTAGGATCTGTTGCCAGATGGTCGGGTCGGTTGAAGTCGCAGCAATCAGGGACAAATCCACCGTGAAATCTCCTGTCGGGCCCAGCGGTCGAGCCTGAGCAGCTCCTCCAGCGTGGGGTTGGAATCAAAAGGGTGATGCGATAGGACACTCTGGCAAGCGGGGACGATTTTCATGAAGGGAATCTCCCCCGCCAAAAAGGCCGCCACGGCTGCCTCGTTGGCTGCATTCAATACAGCTCCGGCCGTGCCACCGGCCTCCGCGACTTCCCGCCCCAGCCGTAGAGCCGGAAAGCGGTCCTCATCCGGCGGCTCAAAATCGAGCTGCATGGACCTGGTCAGGTCGAGCTTTTTGGCCGGACCGTCCCGCCGCTCTGGCCAGGTCAGTGCAAACTGGATGGGGAGTTTCATGTCGGGCGGGCTGAGCTGAGCCAGCACGCTGCCGTCCTTGAATTCTACCAAGGAATGGACAATCGACTGCGGGTGAATCACGACATCGATCTGATTTGGAGGCAAATCGAACAGCCAGCGAGCCTCGATGATTTCCAGGGCTTTGTTCATCATTGTCGCCGAATCGACCGTGATTTTCGGCCCCATTCGCCAGGTGGGATGGGCCAAAGCGTCCTGGACCGTCACTTTCTGCATCTGATCGGGTGTGTAACGGCGAAAGGGGCCGCCGCTCGCGGTCAGGATGATTCGCCGCAAATCCTCGCGCCGGCCGCAGGCCAGGGCCTGAAACACTGCACTATGTTCGCTGTCCACGGGCAGAATCTTGGCCTGGCGCTTGGCGGCCATCTTCATCACCAGCGGACCTGCCATGACGAGGGTTTCTTTGTTCGCCAGGGCCACGGTCTTCCCCACTTCCAGCGCAGCCCAAGTCCCTGTCAAGCCAGCACTTCCGACGATAGCGGCCACCACCGTATCCACTTCTGCCGCCGCAGCCACCTGCTGAACGCCTTCCTGACCAACGAGAAGCTTCGTGCATTTCGGCAGGCCTGACCAGTCAAAGTTCCCGGCTGCGTCGGGATCGGTGGCCACAACCCAGGGCGCCTCAAATTCCACCGCCTGCTGGCACAGGAGGGTCAGATTTTTGTTGGCCGTCAGGGCAAAAACCCGCAAGAACCCGCGCGATTCCCGCACCACTTCCAGCGTGCTTTTGCCGATGCTCCCCGTCGAGCCCAGAATTGCGATGCTGCGGGAACGGGAAGGCTCGGACATGAGTGACCAGCAGGATATTCGCTTCCGAGCGGCGAGAAAAATGAGGCCTTCGGGCGTCGAGGCTCTGAGTGCTAAATAAAACCGTAGCTTGCACTTGGGACGTACGCCATTGTAGAAGTCGGCCCCCACGGCAACAACCCGGATTTTCTCCGCAGGTGTCCCAGTTGACGCGGAGGGTATACTAGAAGAAATCCGTCGAAACCCCATACTGCGGAACTTCCGTAGGTTTCTTCCTCTTTCGAGCATTTCATGAGTCAAGACAATGGCCACGGCCGCAACCGAGACCGCGATGGTGAGGGACGCGGCCCCTCCGCCTTCAATGTGCTTCTTTGGGTCTCTTTGGTTTCGCTGGTGATTTTGCTGGGCTATAGCCAGGCGATTTCGTTTTTCCGAGTCGAGCTCTCACCCAGCGACCTGCAGAAGCTCATTGTCAAGTCCTATGATCCGGTCACAAAACAGCCCCGAACCAGCGACAACTTCATCGACGTCACAACATCCGACAAACCCGCGCGGACCTTCCGCTATTCCAACCTCCGCGACTTGACGATTACGGACAAATCGATCAGCGGAAAGCTCAATCTCGTGGAGCTAAAGTCAACGGCCCCGGGCCTCCCGCCGGAGCCCGACAAAACCACCAACGCGGAGAATCGCAGCTTTCACACTCCCCTGCTGAAAGAGTCCTCCATTCGGAAAGAGTTGGAAGAAACCGCCAAAACGAGTGGCGCGAACCCCAAGTTTTCGGAAGCCAGCCCCATGGAGACATGGGGACTTTCCCTGATGATCTTCGTCCTGATCTCCGTCGGCCTCTATTTCATCGTCCGCCGCATCAGTGGCATCGCCTCGCCGATGTCCTTCGGACGGAGCAAAGGCCGCCTCTACGCGATTGAAGACCTGGGCATCACCTTCAACGACGTCGCTGGAATCGACGAAGCCGTGGATGAAGTCCGCGAGGTGGTCGATTTCCTCCGCTCTCCCGAAAAATACCAGCGCCTCGGCGGCCGGATCCCCAAAGGGGTGCTGCTCGTCGGCCCGCCCGGCACCGGCAAGACGCTGCTCGCCAAGGCCATCGCCGGTGAAGCGGGCGTTCCCTTCTTCAGTCTCTCCGGCTCCGACTTCGTGGAGATGTTCGTCGGCGTGGGCGCGGCCCGCGTGCGGGACATGTTCACGCAGGCCGAAGCCAAGGCCCCCTGCATCATTTTCATCGATGAGCTCGATGCCCTCGGCAAAACCCGCGGCAACGGCATCATGGGGGGGCACGACGAGCGGGAACAGACGCTCAACGCCCTGCTGGTCGAAATGGACGGCTTTGGCAGCAATAGCGGCGTGATTGTCATGGCGGCGACAAACCGCCCCGAGACGCTTGATGCTGCTCTCATGCGCCCGGGCCGCTTCGATCGCCATGTCCTGGTCGATCGTCCGGATATCCGAGGTCGCGAGGACATCCTTAAAGTCCACGTCAAGAATGTCAAGCTCGATCCGGTGGTCGATCTCCGGGAAGTCGCCGCCATCACCCCCGGCTTTGTTGGGGCGGATCTGGCAAACCTCGTCAACGAAGCGGCGCTGCTGGCCGCCCGCAAGGAAAAAGCCTCCGTCGGCATGGCGGAGTTTAACGACGGGGTCGAGCGGGTCACTGCCGGCCTGGAAAAGAAACAGCGGGTGATGAACGAAGACGAGAAGCTTCGCGTGGCCTACCACGAAAGCGGGCACGCCCTGGTCGCTTACAGCCTCCCCAATACCGATCCCGTGCATAAGGTCAGCATCATTCCCCGCGGCCTCGCCGCCCTCGGCTATACCATGCAGCGGCCGGAAGGGGACCGCTTCCTCATGACGCAGTCGGAGCTGGAAAGCCGCATCCAGGTGCTGCTAGCCGGCACGATCACGGAAGAAATGGTCTTTCACGACATTTCCACTGGCGCTCAAAATGATCTTGAGCGGGCCACCGACATCGCCAGCAGCATGGTGATGGAATACGGCATGAGTCGCCTGGGGCGGGTGAACTACCGCGAAACCAACCGCTCCCCCTTCCTGGCCGGTGCCGGCGGCGAAGAGAAGACCCGCAGCCACAGCGAAAAGACCGCCCGCGAAATCGACGAAGAAGTACGCCGGATTATCGACGAATCGATGGAAAAAGTCCGCCACATTCTGGACGTCCGCCGCAGCGCCCTCGAGTCCCTGACCCGGCGGCTCATCGAGGTCGAATCCGTCGACTCCACCGAGCTCAAGCGGATCATTGAGGAAACCTCTCCTGGCCCTCTCATCGTCCCCGGCACGGTTCCTTCCGCTATTCGTCCGATGCAGACGCCGGTGGCGGAAGAGACGCCGATTAGTGTGGCGGAAAGAGGGCTGTAATTCGCTACAATGGCGGGTATCGCCATTTAGCCGTTATGAGGATGCGTCCATGCCCGCACATGACTGGACCCGCGTAGATGCGGGAACTTTTCACGACTTCCATCATTCCTGGATCGAAGAAATCAAACGCGCGCTCAACGCCGGACTCCTGCCAGACGACTACTATGCGATGGCCGAGCAGCGCGCTATCGGCCTTGAGCCAGATGTTGTCACTTTGGAGTTGACATCGAACCGAGGGAATGGCAATGGTCACGCAGAACTGCGGAGCGTCAACAATCCAGAACTGAATTCGCCGGGAGGCGTGCTGCTTGCGCCACCCAAGGTGCATTTAGCTGGCGAAGCCGACATGGAATTCTATCGCCGCAAGCAGAGCCGCATTGCGGTAAGGCATGTCGGCGGTGACCAAGTGGTAGCGATAGTGGAAGTGGTTTCCCCGGGCAATAAGTCGGGCAAGCACGCTATCCGGTCATTCGTCGAAAAAGCGGCGGAGTTGCTGGCGCGGGGGATTCACCTTTTGATACTAGACCTTTTTCCGCCGGGCCCACGCGACCCGCAGGGAATTCACGCGGTCATTTGGGACGACATCTGCGGCCAGCAATACCTGCGTCCCGCCGGTCAGCCCCTCACGCTCGCCGCCTATGAAACCGATCTTTCGACCAAAGCCTATGTCGAGTGCTTTGGCGAGGGCGACACTCTCCAAGATATGCCCTTGTTCCTTCGACCTCACGCCCACGTACCAGTGCCGCTGGAGAAAACCTACCAGTCCGCTTTTGCGGCTGTGCCGAAGAGATGGCGAGGAGTGCTGGAGGGAAAGTAACATCGATGGCTTTCAGTGAATCCCTAGCCCAGCGAATCCGCACCGCTTTCGTGCGCAAAAAGGGCATCGTCGAGAAAAAGATGTTCGGCGGAATCGGCTTTTTGCTGCACGGCAACCTGCTGGTCGGAGTTTGGAAAGACTCGTTGATTGCCCGGCTCGGTCCGTCACAGGGCGAGAAGGCCCTGGCGGAAGAGCGTGTCAAGCCGTTTGACATCACCGGCAAAGCGATGAAAGGTTGGGTGCTGGTCGAGCCGGATGGAATCGAAAGTGACGAGCAGCTTGCGGGATGGGTCAAGCGGGCGATGGAGTTTGTGAAGGGGTTGCCCAAAAAATGAATTTCAGATGACAAGTGCCGCTTGCAAAGCGTAGAATTGGTAGACCTCGTCGACCTGCATCTCATCTGAAGCAACTCCTATGGACGTCTCGCCGGTTGTTCAATACTTCATCCTCGCGGAAGATTTTTTGGCGAACCCGACGAATCCCAAAAAGGTCAGCATCATCGACGTGCTGGTCGCAATTCGTCCCGAACAGGAGCCCGCATATCCCATGCTGGTGAAAGAGATCTGCTGCGTGATTTGGCTCACGGATGGGCGGCGATCAGGCGAATCTCAAATTGTATGCGTGGACGATGAGACCTCACGGCCCTTATTCGCAAGCAGCCTACATACGATTCAGTTGAGCCACGATCCTTTAGAATACTTTGTAGCCGGCTTCCGGATGCTCGATTGCCGATTTCCCAGGCCGGGGGTGTACAACTTCGAGTTCCGTTGGAACAAAACCAAGATTGCCGAATGTCCTTTACGATTGAGGTAATACCATGAATCAGCCGCCGAAGCGAATCTATGTCTTCAAAGACAAAGCGATCACGGACAAGAAAGTTCTTGCTAAGCTATCGCGGAAGAAAGAGGACAAGCCGAAAAAGGGGAAGCCGTAGCGTCGTCGTCACCTTCTCCTGCAACGAGATTGGGTGCGACTTTGTCGTTCCAGGAGCGCTATCTGGCTGGCGATTAAGATCAAGTCCTTCTTCTGCCAGAATGACAGCGCAGCCATTTCGTCTGGCTGCTTCTCGGGTTGTCTCCGCGCCGGCAGTCGCTAATCCCTTGCGGCGCAAGCACTTCCCTTCTTTCCCAGCCCCCTGGCACACCCCTTGCATCCTCTCCCGCCCAAACTGGCTCCGGCTGCCATTTTTGGCGGCAGGGCTGTTGGTTGACCCCGCCAGTTTGGCTTCTACTTCCCCCCGCGACGACAAAAACCCGCTGAAGCGGGCTACTACGAACGACTTAGGAGGATTCTCAACGTGGCTAAGCAAATGGTCTTTGATGATGATGCCCGCCAGCCGCTGCTCGCTGGTGTGAGCAAGCTCGCCCGGGCGGTCCGCAGCACGCTGGGGCCGCGCGGCCGCAACGCGGTGCTGGACAAGGGGTGGGGAAGCCCCAAGGTGACCAAGGACGGCGTCACCGTGGCCGAGGATATCGAGCTCGACGACCCCTACGAAAACCTGGGGGCCCAGCTTGTCAAGGAAGCGGCCAGCAAGACCAATGAAATAGCCGGGGACGGCACCACCACCGCCACCGTCCTGGCCGAAGCCATCTTCCGCGAAGGGCTGAAGATGATTGCCGCCGGCTACGACCCCATGGCCCTCAGTCGCGGAATTGCCAAGGCGACGGAAGCGGTTTGCGCGGAAGTGAACGCCCAGGCCACGCCGATTAACGAGAAGAAC
The DNA here is from genome assembly GCA_051004015.1 of Pirellulaceae bacterium. Lineage (GTDB taxonomy): Bacteria > Planctomycetota > Planctomycetia > Pirellulales > Pirellulaceae > SXOA01. Next base: position 36,174 of record JBPCKT010000108.1, read on the forward strand.
AAGAAAGAACTGCAGCAGATCGCCACGATCGCGGGCAACAATGATCCCTCCATCGGCAGTGTGTTGGCCGACGCCTTCCTCAAGGTCGGCAAAGACGGCGTCATCACCCTGGAAGAAGGCCGCGGCAGCGAAACCACCGTTGAAATCGTGGAAGGGATGATGTTTGACCGGGGCTATCTCTCCCCCCACTTCGTGACCAACCAAGAAGAAGTGACCGTCGAGCTCGACAACGCGTACATCCTGCTCTACGAAGAGAAAATCTCGTCCAACAAGAAGCTCATTCCCCTCCTCGAAGCCATCAGCAAGGCCAACAAGCCGCTGCTCATCGTGGCCGAAGACGTGGAAGGAGAAGCTCTGGCCACACTCGTCGTCAACAAGATGCGGGGCATCCTGCAGGTCTGTGCCGTGAAGGCACCCGGCTACGGCGACCGTCGCAAGGCCGTCATGGGCGACATCGGCATCCTCACCAAGGGAACGCCGATCTTCAAGGACCTGGGCATCGAGCTCGAAAGCGTGAAGCTTTCGGACCTGGGCTTTGCCAAGAAGATTCGCATCACGGCCGAAGAGACCACCATCGTCGGCGGCAAGGGAACCAAAGAAGAAATCGCCGGCCGGGCCGAGCAGATCCGCAAGGAGATCGGCGTCACCGACAGCGAGTATGACCGCGAGAAGCTGCAGGAACGCCTGGCCAAGCTGGCCGGCGGCGTTGCTCAAATCAGCGTCGGAGCTGCGACCGAGACGGAAATGAAGGAGCGGAAGTGGCTGCTGGAAGATGCCAAGAACGCCGTCCAAGCGGCTCTGGAGAGCGGCATCGTCCCCGGCGGCGGCGTGGCCCTCATCCGCAGCGAGAAGGCCATCGACAAGCTCAAGCTCACCGGCGACGAAGCGGCCGGGGCTCAGATCATCAAGAACGTCCTCGACCAGCCGCTGCGGGCGATTGCCAACAACGCCGGCGTGGATGGGGCGGTCGTCGTCAACCGGGTCCGCCAGCTCAAGGGAAAGACCGAAGGCTACGACGCGGACAAGGACACCTACGGCGACATGCTGAAAGCCGGTGTGATTGATCCGGCCAAGGTTGTCACTACCGCTTTGCAGAACGCTGCCAGCGTCGCCTCGCTGCTGCTTACCACGGAAGCCCTCGTCACCGAGATTCCCAAGGAGAAGGAAGACGACGGCGGCCACGATCACCACGACCACGGCATGGGCGGTGGCATGGGTGGCATGGGCGGCGGCATGGGAGGAATGGGCGGCATGGAAGGGATGATGTAATCAACGCGACCGCTTCTCACGTCAGCATAACTAATACACAAACACAAAAGGAATTCACGCATGGCAAAGTTCAAAGTTCGCCCTCTCGATGATCGTGTGGTCGTCCAGCCGATGGAGTCCGAAGCCCGGACGGCCGGTGGAATCGTGCTGCCGGACAGCGCCAAGGAGAAGCCGCAGCGCGGAACCGTGGTCGCCGTCGGCTCGGGCAAGCTCCTGGACAACGGCAAGCGCGGGGAGCTCTCCGTGCACGTCGGAGACCAGGTGATCTACGGCAAATACGGCGGCACCGACATTGAACTCTCCGGCGAAGAGGTCAAGATCCTCCGCGAGAGCGACATTCTGGCGAAAGTGATTGGCTAATCCATGGCGAGCGGGGGGCGTCAGCCCCCTGATACTATCGCCCACGCATACACATACTTCTCAACGAACATTCCCCGAAGGAATTTACACGTGCCTAAGCAACTTCTTTTTGATGATGTCGCCCGCGCCCGGATGCTGGCCGGTGTGGACAAGCTGGCCAATGCCGTCGCGGTGACGATGGGCCCGACCGGCAAGAACGTGATTATCGACAAGTCCTTCGGCGGCCCGACCGTGACGAAGGACGGCGTGACCGTGGCCAAGGAAGTCGACCTGGAAGACCGCTTCGAGAACATGGGCGCCAAGCTCGTCGTCGAAGTCGCCCAGAAGACCTCCGACCTGGCCGGCGACGGCACCACCACCGCCACGGTCCTGGCCCGCGCCATCTTCAAGGAAGGCCTGCGGAACGTGGTTGCCGGCAGCAATCCGACGGCCATCCGCCGCGGCATTGATAAGGCCGTGACAGCCGCCACCGAGAAGCTCATTGCCATGGCCAAACCGGTGACGAGCAAGGACGAAGTCGCCGCCGTGGGTGCGATCAGCGCCAACAACGATGGCACCATCGGCGAATTGCTGGCCGACGCGCTCCAGCGAGTGGGCAAAGACGGCGTCATCACCGTCGAAGAAGGCAAGACGACTGACACCAAGGTCGAATACGTCGACGGGATGCAGTTCGACAAGGGATACGTCTCCCCTTACTTCATCAATCGCCCCGCCACGATGGACGTGCTGCTCGAAGAGCCGCTGATCCTGATTTACGACAAGAAGCTGAGCAATGTCCGGGAGATCATCCCGATCCTCGAAAAGACCGCTCAGACCGGCAAGCCGCTGCTCATCATCGCGGAAGACGTGGATGCGGAAGCCCTCACCCTGCTGGTGGTCAACAAGCTGCGGGGCGTGCTCAATGTCTGTGCGGTCAAGGCCCCGGGCTTCGGCGACCGCCGCAAGGCCATGCTGGGGGACATCGCCATCCTGACCGGCGGCACCATGATCAGCGAGGATCTGGGCATCGAGCTGGAGAACCTCAGCCTGGAGCATCTCGGCCGCGCCAAGAAGGTGACGGTCGATAAGAGCAACACCACGCTCGTCGAAGGGGCCGGCAAACGGGCCGACATCGACAAGCGGATCGCTCAGATTAAGAGCCAGATGGCCCAGGTCGAGAGTGAATACGACAAGGAAAAATTCCAGGAGCGGCTCGCCAAGCTGGCCGGCGGCGTGGCGGTCATCTCCGTCGGGGCCGAAACCGAAGCCGACATGAAGCAGAAGAAGGCCCGCGTGGAAGACGCCCTGCACGCCACCCGCGCCGCGGTGGAAGAAGGCATTCTCCCCGGCGGCGGCGTCGCCCTGCTCCGCTGTGCCGAAGCGGTCGAGAAGCTCCGCGATTCCCTCAAGGGGGATGAGAAAGTCGGTGCCGACATCATCCTGCGGGTCCTCCCCTCGCCGCTGGTCACCATCGTCAATAACGGTGGCAAGGATGGCTCCGTGGTGGCCGACGAAGTGCTACAGAAGAGCGGCAACATCGGCTATGACGCCAACACGGGCGAGTACGTCGATATGTACAAGGCCGGCATCATCGACCCGGTGAAGGTGGTCCGCACCGCCCTGAGCAACGCCGCCAGCATCGCCTCGCTGCTTCTGACGACCGAAGCCCTGGTGACGAACCTGGACAAGGAAGACAAGAAGAAGCGGTCGGTGGAAGGGGCGGTTCGGTAGCGTAGTGACCAGCGTCCTCGTTCCCAAGCTCTGCTTGGGAACGCACGGTCGGAAGCTCTGCTTCCACTTTGGAAGCTTGAAGCGGAGCTTCGAGGCCTGTGTTCCCAAGCAGAGCTTGGGAACAAGGAGTGAGGATAAATCCCATGAAAGGCCCCTGGATCCTGCTGGGCGTCGGCGGCGTGCTGCTCCTTCTCTCCGGCGCGGTCGCGCTGGTCAGTTTGCTGCTGCCGGCCCTGACCAACGGCCGGACCGACATGGAAGAGGCCCTGCTGGGGGTCATCCCCGGCTGTTGTTGCTCGTCCATCTCGCTGGCGATGGTCCTGGGGGGAATCATCTGGCTGGTCATCGCCAGCAATCAGAATCGGCAGCAATAGGCCCGCATTTTGCTTATCTTCCGTCGGGTTTGATCTCCCTGCCATCTTCTCCATGATGTAGATTTTCACGGGCGAAATCCGGCGCGGGCAATCCAGGTTATGAGCACGATGGCAGGCAAACGCGATTACTACGAAGTCCTGGGGGTCGCCCGCGAAGCCTCCGAGAAGGACATCGCGTCCGCCTATCGCAAGCTGGCCATCAAGTACCACCCGGACAGCCATCCCGGCGACACGGACGCGACCACTCGCTTCAAGGAAGCAGCGGAAGCCTACGAAGTCCTCTCCGACGCCGAGAAGCGGGAGCGATACAACCGGTTCGGGCATGATGCGCCGGGCTTCAGCGGCGGACCTCATTTCCAGGACGTCGAGGACATCTTTGAAGCCTTCGGCGGCATCTTTGGCGACCTCTTCGGCGGCGGAGGTCGAGGCGGCGGAAGAACGCGTCGCGCTCGCCGCGGCGCCGACGTGCAGGTGCAGGTGACGCTCGATCTGGAAGAGGCAGCTCGCGGCATCAATAAGACGATTGAATTCAATCGCAGCAAAAAGTGTGACACCTGCGAAGGGAGCGGGGCCAGGCCCGGCTCCAAGAAGGCTACCTGCCAGTATTGCGGCGGCCGGGGACAGATCGTGCAGTCCGCGGGCATTCTGCGGGTGCAGACGACCTGCCCCTCGTGCCAGGGTACCGGGTCGACGATTACCGAACCCTGCGAGAAGTGCCGCGGTCGGGCGTATGTCTCGGAGCGGGTGAAGCAGGAAGTGAAAATTCCAGCGGGCATCGACGACGGGATGCGGGTCCGCATCCTGGGCCAGGGAGAGCCGAGCCCCGACGGCGGCCCGGCCGGCGACCTGTACTGCCACACGCAGGTCCGCAAGCATCGGCTGTTCCAGCGGGATGGCAATAACCTGATCTTGCAGATGCCCATTTCCTACACGCAGGCGGCGCTGGGGTCCAAGCTCGAAATTCCTACGCTGCAAGGGAAGCATGAGCTGACCATCGGCCCCGGCACGCAGTCAGGCGACGTCTTTCGCATTCGCGGCCGGGGCATGGTGGATCCTGATCCTCGCCGGAGCGGGAGTCCCCCAGGGGATCTGCTGGTGCAGACGTTCATCGAAGTTCCCAAAAAGCTGGCTCCGGAACAGGAAAAGCTGCTGCGGGAGCTGGCGGAGATTGAGCGGAAAGAAGTTTCGCCGCATCGGAAGTCGTTTTTCGAGAAAATTAAGGACTATTTCGCGGGGGAGGAGTCCACGTAGCCGCGGTCGCGGGGGGGGGGGGGGGGGGGGGGGGGGGGGGGGGGGGGGGGGGGGGGGGGGGACCATGGAAGACGGG
>JBPCKT010000109.1:0-76138 GCA_051004015.1 Pirellulaceae bacterium
GTCACCACCACCGCCTGTGTCACCACCACCACCGCCTGTGTCACCACCACCACCGCCTGTGTCACCACCACCACCGCCTGTGTCACCACCACCCCCTGTGTCACCACCACCCCCTGTGTCACCACCACCGCCTGTGTCACCACCACCGCCTGTGTCACCACCACCGCCACCAGTTCCACCTGTGCCGCCGCCAGTACCTCCGCCCGTTCCGCCTCCGCCGCCGTCGGGAGGAGGAGCGCCGCCCGTGCCGCCGGGATCGCCACCAGAGCTGCCAAGTTGTGCGATGACGGCATCGTAGTCGTCCTGCGAAACCCACCAATCGTCGGTCACGTCGAGGTACGGCGGGCCGGCGCCGTTCTGCGGCACGGGGATGGCGTTGCCACCGTTGGCGTTGAGCATGTTGAGAATGATCAGCGCGTCACCAGGCGCGACGTAGGTATCAGCGTCGACATCGGCGGCGAGCAGGTCGTTGTGCCAGGGAGAGCCGACAAGCAGGATGCGGGGCTCCTCCTGCTCAAAGAACAGGTGCCGCGTGCGAACCCGCGCGGTCCGAATGCGAGTGGCTCGCGACCGGCGTCCTTTCTTGGAACTACCGCCCCGCATAATGCCCAAAACACGAAGCGCGTCAACAAGCAGAATCATGAGGAAGTCCCTTGAAGATTGGCCCCTATCGAATCGAGTGGCGAATGCCCTGGCGAAAGAGGAGTATGAAGGTTGCGAGGGGCGATTTCAATAGTGCCAGAGCGTTTCCTTCAAGACTTCTTGGGGCCGAACGGTCTAGGTATTTAGGCGAGACACCCTCACCCCGGCCCTCTCCCAAGGGGAGAGGGAGTTGGAAAATCCTTCACAACCCCCTCGTTTGGGGACTTGCCGGACACTTAGTTTATGTATACAATTGTTTCAATCGGGCCGGCGAGAATCCGGCGGGGTCTTTGACAATTGGGAATCGGCAGAGAATCGAGGCGGTGAAACTGCGCGCCGACCTTGCAATCGTTTGCCCGCCGCGCCGGGCGATTGAGAGCACGCTCGGCGGAATTTGAAATGGCCGGTTTCGCGACGGGCCACGTAACTTCCTCGCTGGCGCGTCGGGCTGGTGAAGGCTTCGGCCAGACTGGCTGAAAAACGAAAAAACCCTTATGGGTTGGGCACTCGTGAAGGTGAATCAAAATCACGGGGGGTGAATCAACTTAGGACGATTCATAGCGGCGAAACATTTGTGTAAATAATGACTTACGAATTAGTGAATCGTCGTAAGTCCATGAAAACAGAGTCCTTGAATCATGAATAAAAACAGCACTTTAGAGGGGGCCGAAGGGCGCGAAAACCCTTATGGCTCCTTCGGCGAAGACCCTCACCCCGGCCCTCTCCCCAGGGGAGAGGGACGTCGGCTAATACCGTATGACCCGCCGGATGAAGAAGAGGCCGACGCCGCCGCAGACGAGGTTGGCGAGCCAGACGGAGTAGGGGGGGAGATTGCCCGCTTTGGCCTGGTCGATGCCGTACATCAGCAGCGGGTAGTAGCCGACGAGAATTGGGAAGAAGCACATGCCGAAGGTGCTGATGTAGTCGGAGTTGCGGAAGCGAATGGCCAGAGGAGCACCGAGCAACACGAAGGCCAGGCAACTGAATCCGCTGGCCCAGCGCCGCCAGGGCTCGGTGCGGAGGCGGTGCAGGCGGCTCTGGGCGTCGATGATGGCGAGGCGTTTGGATTCCCAGACGCTGCTGCCGAGGGCATCGAGGTCACCGGAGAGGAGCTCGAAGCCGACTTCCGCGGCCAGGGCCTGTTGCAAGCGCAGGATTTCCTCCCGCTGCTGGTCAATCGCTCCGGGGATTTGGCTGAGGGGCATTTGTTGCGGCGAGCCGGTCCGTTGTTCCTTGACGGAGGCGAAGGCCAGCGGCAACTCCCGCCGCAATTCGCCGCTGTCCTTCATCACAAAGCCGGTGCCGTCGCCGGTGTCGATTTCATAGTCCCGGAGAATGAGGGTGAGAGTGCCACGGTCCAGGTTCGAGCAAATTTGCGCCTCCGCAGCGGTCACCGTGCAGGGGGGCATGTCGTTATTCTGCTGGAAGCTGATGATGGGGCGGATGAGCGTGCGGTCCTGGACGTCCCGGACGACGATGGAGAATCGCGGGTTGCTGTAAGACTTTTGCGAGCGGAGCAGGCGGTAGGCGATTTCCTCGACGGACTGGATCACGACCCGCTGCATCCCCGTCTGGCCCCAGGAGTACGCCACATTGTTGACCCAGACGGCAATCAGGCTGAGGACGAACGCCAGGGCGAAGCCGGGCCAAAGCAGCGACATCGGCGAGATGCCCAGCGACTTGACCGCCACGACTTCGTTGTCCGCGCTCAGCCGGCCGTAGACGAAGCAGACGGCAAAGAGGCTGGCGGCCGGAATGGAGAAGGCCAGGGCCATCGGCAGCGTGTACTGCATAATCTGCACGGTCGGGCCGGGCCCCAGGTTCATCCGCTGGGCTTCCGTCCCAATCAAGATGAGCAGGAAGAAAGCCGTCAGCATGGCCAGCGACTGCGCGAATACCCGTAACAGGTCCCAGGCGACATAGCGGGTGATGGTGGCTCGCATGAACTTTAGAATCGACGTAACTTGCCTGCCTGCGTTATCTTGGCGCCGAATGTAGCAAATGAGGCGATAATTCCCTACGCTGAATTATTGCCGCTAGCACGCCAGGGCGTTCGGAAGACAGTTTTGGAAAACAAGAGGCCGCCGCGATGAGCCGTACCCCGAGCGCCGATTCCGCTCATTGTCCAGATTGCGCTGCACCCCTCAAAAGTGGCGAGCTTGAATGTTGGCTCTGCCGGAGAGCGAATCAGGCCAGTGACTCGCCGTCATCGCCCCTCGCCGGGGTGGAAAGGAAATCCGCCGGTCAGTTCTCGCTGGCCACCGTGTTCCTCATCATCACGCTGATTGCGGTCTGTCTGGGGACCCTGCGTCTGGCCCCTGGCGTGGGAGTGCTCCTCATGATTGTCGCGGCCCCCGCATTAATCCGGACTTGCATCGTTGGTGTCAAGGAGAAGCGGGGAGGACACTCGCTTTCCATCGGTGAAAAGCTGATTGCTTTCCTCGCTTCCTCGGCCATCGTCGTTCTGGTGGGTGTGGCCGGACTCATTGCCTTCCAGATCGCTTGCTGGGGCTCGTGTGCGGCAGTTGCGGGCATCCAGCAGAAAGAAGGCGAGAATGCAATGCTCATTGGCATCGGTATCGGCTGCATTGCCGGCCTGGGGACGATCATCTGGCTGATTTGGAAGACTTGGCCGCGGAAAAAGTCGTAAGTAGCAATCCGCTCGCTCAAATGTCGAACCGCCGCGCGGGAAGAAATCTTGATGAATTTCCGCCGCTGGACATTCCACTCCCTTGTACAAGGCACGCGCCGCATATAATGAATCGCTTTCCCGATCCTCCAACCTACGCCTCCTCGATGCTCAAAGACTCTGTTGATCGCTGGTCCATCACCGATGCTTCCGAACTCTACGACGTGCCTCGTTGGGGCAAGGGGTACTTTGGCGTCAACGCGAAGGGGCACCTGACGGTCCATCCCAACAAGGATCCGGCTATCGGCATCGACATGAAGGAATTGATCGACCGCCTGCAACTGCGCGGGCTCGATCTGCCGATCCTGCTCCGCTTCAACGGCATCCTGAAGGACCGGCTGCGGGAGATGCACGACGTTTTCGCGCAGGCCATTAAGGAGCACGACTACAAAGGGAAGTACATCTGCGTATATCCGATCAAGGTCAATCAGCAGCGGCACGTCGTGGAGCAGATTGTGCAGTACGGCAAGGTTTATGGCTTCGGCCTAGAAGCCGGCAGCAAACCGGAGATGCTGGCCGTCGTCGCCATGACCGACGCCGACACGCCGATCATCTGCAACGGCTTCAAGGACTCCGAGTTTATTGAGATGGCGATGCTCGCCCAGAAGATCGGCCGCAAAGTCATTCCCGTGGTGGAGAAGTACACGGAGTTGGAACTAATTCTGAAATACGCGGAGAAAGTCGGCGTCCGTCCGCAGATCGGCATGAGAATCAAACTCGCCGCTCGCGGCAGCGGCCGCTGGCAATCCTCGGGAGGATGGCGAAGCAAGTTCGGCCTGACGGTTGGCGAAATATTGCACGCCGTCGAGGAGCTCAAGAGTCGCAATATGCTGGACTGTTTCAAGCTCCTGCACTTCCACCTCGGCAGCCAGATTACGAACATCCGCCATGTGAAAGCGGCGATCACGGAAGCCTCCCGCGCCTATGCGGATCTGGCAAAGCGCGGGGCGGGACTGGAGTACCTGGACATCGGCGGCGGCTTGGGGGTCGACTACGATGGCTCGCAGACGAACTTCGAATCCAGCGTCAACTATACCTTGCAGGAATACGCCGCCGACGTCATTCACCATACCGAAGCCGTCTGCGACGAAGCCGGGGTTCCGCACCCGACCATCATCTCGGAGAGCGGCCGGGCCGTTGCCGCCTACCATGCCGCACTGGTCTTCGGCGTTCTCGGCGTGGCGGGGCAAGGAAATGGCGATGACAGTCTGCTCGAAATACCCGCCGATTCCGAGCAGCCGCTGCACGACCTGGTGGACACCTTCAAAAACGTTACTGCCCGCAATGTGCTCGAGAGCTTTCACGACGCCCAGCAGGCGATGGACGTTGTGATGACCCTGTTCTCAAGCGGGTATCTGACGCTCGACCAGCGAGCGCTCGCGGAAAATCTGTTCTGGACCATTTGCAAGAAAATCCGCCGCCTGGCGGAACAGCTCGATTTCGTTCCGGAGGAGCTGGAGGGGCTTGATACACTGCTATCGGACACCTACTTCTGCAACTTCTCCCTCTTTCAATCGATGCCCGACAGTTGGGCCATCAAGCAGCTTTTTCCTGTGATGCCGATCCATCGGCTGGAGGAGCGGCCGACGCGGCACGCGGTGCTGGGGGACATCACCTGCGACAGCGACGGGAAGATCGATCAGTTCATCGACCGCCGTGACGTGAAGCGGACACTTCGCCTGCACCAGTTCGATGGCCAGCCCTATTACATGGGGACATTCCTGATTGGCGCTTATCAGGAAATTCTCGGCGACCTGCACAACCTCTTTGGCGACACCAACACGGTCCACATTGACCAGTCACCCACGGGCGAGGTTATTCTGGAGGCCATCGTCAAAGGAGACACCGTCCGCGAAGTCCTCGACTACGTCGAGTTCGACCATAGCGACCTCACTACCCGGTTGCAGACCGCCGTCGAAACCGCCGTCCGCGAAGGCCGCCTCGACTATACAGAGGCCGGACGCTTCCTCAAGTTCTACGAGGACGGGCTGAACGGATACACGTATCTGGAAGAGCCGGGGGACTAATAGCGCTCAACACGGTCGCTACTCGCTCCCCACGCGGTTCTTCGTCGTATCCGGCGCCAGAAGGATCACGAGCATGCCGGCGGCGTAGATCAGGCTCATGATCGCGCCGGCGCGGGCATAATCCTCGCGAAACCAGGTCGTAATCGTGCCGGTTCCCAGCACGCCAATAGCTGTCAGGATGCGGCCGAAGTTGAAGGAGATGCCAGAGCCGGTCGCGCGGGCGTGCGTGGGGAATAGTTCGGGGAGATAGAGCGGGAGCCAGCCGAAGAATACCGTGCTGACGCAGCCGACGGCAAAAACGGCCGCGGAGAATCCGGTCATGCTGGGATCCAGCCGCAGGAAGATGAACTCGCTGAGCCCGAACGAACCCAGGCTGATGAGAAAATACGTCGTCCGCCGCCCTAACTGGTTGGCGATCCAGCCGCCAAACAAGCTCCCGACGGCTCCGCCGCTGGCTCGCATGATGGCGGTGAGGGCTTTGGCGCTTTGATCTTCAGCCCCGCGAACCGCCTCCGTCCAGGGAATGAGCCAGCTCGTCACCCCCCAGCCTCCGAGCAGCGGAATGGTCCCCAAGGCAATGCCGATCAGCGTCAGCGGCAACAGCGGCGGAGAGAGCAGGCTAGAGAGAGCTCCGGCCGGTTTATCCTTGCCTGTATCCGTTTTCGTCTTCAGCCAGGCGACGGATTCTGGGACCGCCACGAACACCATCACCCCCAGAACGATCGACGAGGAGCCTGCCAACAGGCTCCATCGCCACGAAGTCCAGTCCAGCGGCTGATACCAGCAAATCACGCTCATCATCACGATCCCCACGTTGGCCGCGGTTCCCAGCAGTCCGGCAAGGGTGGGGCGGGAGACTTCGGACCAGGCTTCGGAGGCAAGGGATACGCCTGTTGGCCACATGCCGCCGACCCCCATGCCCGAAAGAAACCGGCACAGCAAGAGTTGCTCTGGCGAAGCGGCGAAATACCCCGCACCGGCGAAAAGGGAGTAGCAAAGGACGCTCGCTCCCATCGCCCGCACGCGGCCCGTCCAATCGGCAATCCATCCGAACAGCAGCCCGCCGGCCGCCGCCCCGAGCAAGAATCCGCTGTTGTAAAAGGCATACCAGCGCGGCTTGAACTGTTTGAACTGCGATTTCTCCTCGGGCGTCGCGGGGACGACTGTGGTTGGGCGCTGTGGAGATTTGAATCGCGGCGCTATGAGCAGCCTCTTGAGTTGGAGTGAGCGGCCGCCGTCAAAGAGCCCGCTGCGGACGAACTCCTCGGTCGCGGAACCCGAGGCAAGGTTCATCAGCGACATCTGGACGCCCGAGAACATCCAGCCGAGAAAGGCAGCCGCCAGAATGATGTAGCGGCTGGTCGGGGATATTTCCGCGGGTTTCATGGTTAAGTAGGGTAGGCTTCAATCAGCGGCCCTTGATCCGCATACATCGCCGCCTCTTCCACTTCGGCCGGCGAGCCGAAACCGACGATGGCGGAGGCCACGTCAGGATGGCTGATGGCGAAGCGCAATGCAACCTCGCGGAGCGACATTCCGGCGGAAAGGCGTTTGGCGAGAGCAGCAGCTCGCTCCTCATCGCGGCGAAACAGGTCGAGCGGAAAGAACTTGGTGGTCAGCGTGTGTTTGCTCGGCTCTTGGCCGGCCAGAGCGCCGCCGGCGAAGACCCGGATGGCGAAGGCACCGACGCAAAGCTCGCGGCAGGTGGCCAGCAAATTTCCGAGGTTCGTTTCCGCAAAATCCGCCGGCATTTCCCGCCCCGAGCTGGGATTGAGCAGGTGGTACGGCGTCTGCACGGTTTCGAAATGGCGGCTGTGCAGGACTTCGATCAGCGCCGCGGGCTCGCCGAGCGCCGTCAGTCCCAGATGCTCCACCGCGCCGGCTGACTTCAACTCGTGGAAGGCGGTCAGCACGCCGCCTCGGCCGAGCACGTCTTCCGGCGTCAGCGATGTCGGCTGAGCGCCGCGCTCGGCCGTGATGGAATTATGCAGTTGCAGCAGTGTCACCTTCGGCAGCCGCAGGCGGCTGAGGCTGGCGTCGACGGACTTGTGGATGTAGCCGGGAATGTCGCCGACCGCTTCCGGCGGAATGCGGACCTTGGTCGCGACGTGCATCTTGGTCCGCAAGTCGAGCGCCTGCAAAACACGTCCCAGCGATTCCTCCGACCGACCGTCGCCGTAGGTGGCTGCCGTATCAATCCAGTTGATGCCCACGTCTGCTGCCGCTTTCAGCGTCCTGCACTGGTCCTCAAACCGGCCCAGGTCCGTCATCAATTCCGCCACCGGCCCCGCGCCGAAAGCGATGGCGGAGACTTGAATGCCGGTTTTCCCAAGAGGGCGATAGAGCATGAAAACTCACTCAAAGGTCTTAATGATGGCGCTATTGTCCAGGTCGCCGTCTCCTGCCGCAACCAGACGAGCCAAAAGCCCTTCGTGCAACGCCGAGAGCGGCAACTCCAAATTCACGTGCGCGGCCTCCTCCAGAATCAACTTCACGTCCTTGTGATGCTGCGATAGCCGTGCTTGGGGCGTGAAGTCGCGAGCGAGCATCTTTTCGCCTTTGGTTTCCATGACGCGCGAGAACGCAGGTCCGGCCATGAGCACTTCCAGCGCCTGCCGCGGCTCGACGCCCATCGACTTGGCAAAGGACAGCCCTTCGGCGAGCACCGCGCGGTTCAGGCCTAGCGCCAGATTCACCACCAATTTCATCCTCGCGCCGCTTCCCCATGAACCAAGGTGAAACCATTGCTTTGAAAACGCGGCCAGCAAACGCTCGCATTTTGCAGCCGCTGCTTCCGTTCCGCCAAGCATCACTACGACATCGCCACTACGGACCTGGCTGCTTGACCCGGCGATGGTGGCGTCGAGGTAGTCGCAGCCGATGTCCGCGAGTTGCTGTCCCATCGATGCCATCGTTTCGGGCTGGCCGGTGGTGGTATCGAGGATTGTCTTGCCCGGCAAAAGTGGCTTGACCTCTTCAACCACCGCGGCCGCGATATCGCTATTTGGCAGGCTGAGCAGGATGGTCTGGCAAAACTGCGCCACCTCCGCGGCACTCCTCTGCGGCCGGCCGCCGAGCCTGCTCAGAGCTTCATTCTGAGCCGCCAGTGAGTCATAGCCATGAACGTCGTAGCCTGCGGTCAAGAATCGTTCGGCCAGCGCGCTGCCGACGAGTCCCAGGCCGATGATGCCGATGCGATCCATCTCTTACGCCTTCTCCGCCACAACCGGCGAGAAGAGCGTGCCGATGTTCTCAATCCAGGCTTCCACTTTGTCGCCGGCGGCCAGGTAAGTTCCCGTGGCGTTGCCGACCCCCGCGGGCGTGCCGGTGGAGATGATGTCGCCGGGCTCCAGAGTGCAGATATTCGAGATGAACTCGATGACGGCGGCCACGGGAAAAATCTGCTGGCCAGTGCTGGCGTCCTGGTGCAGCTTGCCGTTGACGGAGAGCTTCATCGCCAGCTTCTGCGGATTGGGAATGGCGTCCGCCGAGGCGATGCAGGGACCGCAGGGGCAAAAGGTGTCGTGCCACTTGCCGTGCAGCCAGTCGAAGAAGCTGTCTTTTTCCCGCTTCTTGCGGCCCGGTTTGGGCTGGAATTTGCGGTCCGAGATATCGTTGATGACCGCGTAGCCGGCGACGTGCTTCAGGGCCTCCGCTTCTGGAATATGCTTGCCGCCGCGCCCGATGATGACGGCCAACTCGCATTCCCAGTCGACGAACTTCGGCGAAACACTCGGAATCACCACCGCCTTGCCGGGGTCCGTCAACGTGGTGGTCGCCGGCTTCATGAAGACATAGGGGAACGTCTCCTTCCGTTCTGGAGCTTCACCACCCCCTTCAATAATGTGGGCCGCGTAGTTCCCCGCCAGCAGGAACAGCTTGTTCGGGCGCGGGATGGGAATGAGCAATTCCACCTTGGCGATTGGCAGCGAACCCTTCGCTGCCGCACTCGGCTGCCCGGCGAGCCAGTGGGCAACTTTCTGAGCCGCGGCAAAGCCTTTGCCGTCTGGCGGCAGAAACTCAAGCAGGTTGTCACCATCGGGAAGCGATAGCTTCTCATGCGTTGCATCCGCATACGCGGCCGCAGCGGCGGCGAGCGGAACTACACCTTCCTCGCTGTAGAAGCCAACATGCACGGCATTCTGATGACGGTATCGGCAGAGGCGCATGGGAGAGTCTCGCTATGGCGACCTGACGATGAACGCTCGCCGTAGTATCACAAAATCCCAGCGGGTGCCGGCGGTCACCAAGCCATCGGGCAAGGTTTGTGGCAATACCGAGCATCACTCCACGTTAAGCAGCTCCACCAGGAAATGCAACGTTGCCTTCGGGGGGATGGCTCCGGGCGCTCCGCGGTCGCCGTAACCCAGATTGGCCGGAATTTCCAGCTCGATCATGCCCCCTTCGCCCACGAGCTGCATCCCTTCCGTCCATCCCTTGATGACGCCGTTGAGCGGAAAGGAAATTGGCTCTTCCCGCTTGTAGGAGCTGTCAAAGACCTTCCCGCCTTCCAGCCACCCGTGATAGTTGACCTTCACCGTGTCAGTCGCCTTCGGCTTGGCGCCGGTCCCCTTGCGGAGGATGCGGTACTTGAGCCCCGAATCGGTGGCGGTGAATTTCTTCGCCGCATCCTTATCCACCTTGCCGGCTCCCTTCGGCAGCTCGGGCAGGGCAACTTCCTTATCTTCCGCACTCATGGCTACCTCGACGAGCAAGAGAAACATACCCAGCACAACTACGCCGCGTGTTAAATGCACCTGCATACCTCACTCCTTGGATTGGGGGCCCCTTGGCCAGTAACGACATGTTCAGCTCCGATTCTAGGGCTTGTCACTATTGCGGGCAACGAGTCGGCTTGCCTCCGCGAAAACGGACTCCGCCAATCTGTTAAGATGTGCGAATGCCGCTTGTTTCCGACCTCTGCCAGTTTTTGGATTCCTTCGCCCCTCCCGTCCTGGCGGAAGAGTGGGACAATGTCGGCCTGCTGGTCGGCGATCCGCGGCAGCCGGTGGAGCGGGTGATGACCTGCCTCACCATCACCCCCGCGAGCTGCGAAGAAGCCGTGAGCAGGCAGGCGGACCTCATCGTCACCCACCATCCCTTGCCTTTCCATCCGCTGCGGCGCTTGACGACCGAGTCGACACCAGGCAGGCTCCTGCTCGAGGTGATCCGAGCCGGGGTCGCCGTCTACAGCCCGCATACCGCCTTCGATTCCGCTGCACAGGGGATTAATCAGCAGTTGGCGGAAGGGCTCGGGCTCCGCGAAATCAAGCCGCTCGTGGTTTCACTTGCTGGCAACGACGGTAAGCTGGGTTCGGGCCGCACCGGCAAGCTTGCTTCGCCGCTCCCGCTCTCCCAACTTGCCCATCGCCTGACAACCTTCCTGAAGATTGGTGGCCTGCACATGGCCGGCCCGGATGACGCGGTCATCTCATCCGCGGCAGTAGCCTGTGGCAGTGGTGGCAACTTTTTGGAACATGCCATCCGCCAGGATCTGGACCTGCTCATCACCGGCGAGGCTAGCTTTCATACCTGCCTGGAAGCTCAGTCCAGCGGCGTCCAGTTGCTACTGGTCGGCCACTTTGCCAGCGAGCGATTTGCCGTCGAGAGCCTGGCCGGCGTCCTGGCCCGGCAATTTCCCAAGCTCACCGTGTGGGCCAGCCAGCAGGAAGCCGACCCGCTCCGCTGGGCGACCTAGACACAAGCCTGAAGTGCCAGCGAAGGACAGCGCCGCCAGCCGGAGCGGCTTCTCGCCGCCCGGCATGATAAGCCGCTGATAACCCCCCTAGCGGGTGTTTTGAGTCATTGATTCACACGCTCCCTTTTCCCAAAACTTACGTCGCCGTGAATCACCCCAACTCCTTATGTGAACATATGTTCCATAAAGCAGCCTCGCCGTAAGTCTGATTCATCACCTCCATTTTCGGTCGGTTTTGATTCACCAAAACTTCGGGCAGTTATAAGCTCTTTTTCAAAGCCCCGGACGCGATTCTCCCGTCCCCCCCTGAAAACTGAAAACCGAAAACTGAACACCGCTTCTCACAACCGGATTTTCAAAGATCTTCCCCGTCCGTGAGTCCCTCGCGCACGCCCAGCCCTCCGCTGGCTCGGCGACTTACATTATACACATATGTCCACTATTTGTCAAGGGAGCATAAGTCGATCCGTGCCTAGCCCGGCGCGCGGACAGCGGCCTCTTCTAGCGCCCTGCGAATTTCTTCGGGGCTAGCCTTGCCCTTCACTAGAATCGAATTGACCTTGAGGTGCTGTACCCGGTCGACCATGGGGCTGTCGGGGATTCCGGTCAAAACTACGACGGGCAGAGATTGCAAGCGGAGATAGGAACGGATGATTTCCAGGAACGTCGGCCCGTCCATTTCGGGCATTAGCATGTCCAGCAGGATTGCGTCCGGGAGGGCGGCCAGAACGCTGGCGAGCGCCTCCCGCCCGTTGGGCACGCATGCAACCTCATGCCCTGCGGCTTGCAGGAATTTCGCCATCGATTCTCCGGAGTCGGGGTCGTCGTCTACGATGAGGATTTTTACCATGGGTTCATCTTACCCGGCTTCAAGAACAAAAGAACCCCGCTGCAAAGGGTATAAGCATCGGCGTTGTCGCTCGTCGGATTTAGCGGGCTTGCGACGGCGGGAATCTATAAACTCGATCGATACTTGCCAAGGCCAAGGTCTCCATCCCGCCGCCCTAGTCGACGGTCACGGGGTGGGAAACGTCTTTTTTGGGGAATGGCTTCAAACCTAAGAATTGCCGCTCTTTTGGCTGGGAACAGTCACGGTAAAGCCCAGGCCACAGTCGCATTGATAGGCGCGTGTGCGAAGCTCGCGCTCGGGGATGGGCTGGTGGAGATATGCCTCGGGGGCGTATTGAACGGATTCGCCGCACAAGGCGACCTGGGCGCTTCCGCAACGCGGGCAGCGAGGTCGTTTTGGCTCCAGGTCGGCCATCGCAATCGTTGAAATGTGGATCGGGGGAATCCAGTGGCCCAAGAAAACCAGCTAGAATTAACGAGTTGCGGCCGTCCCACGGATGAGCAGCAATTCCAGCGCCGCCAAATCGACGGGCTTCACCAGATGCGCGGAGCAACCGGCGTCGGCGGATCGCTGCACGTCGTTCTCTTGGCCCCAACCGGTCAGCGCGATAACAAAGACGTCCTGACCGCCTGGCAGTTGGCGGATACGGCGAGTGGCGTCGTAGCCGTTCATCTTGGGCATGCCAACATCCATCAGAATCACCTCGGGCGAAAATTCCGAGGCGACGTCGATCGCTTGCAGACCGTCTCCGGCGGTGCGGACGTCGTGGCCCTTGATCCGCAGGAGCGTGCTCAGCGTATCGGCGGAATCCTTGTTGTCGTCGACCACCAGGATCCGCCGCTTCGGCACGGTTGCGGAGGGCGCGGCTCGCGCCGCCGCGCTATCGGCTTCGCCGCCGGCCATCGGCAGCCGCACCACGAACTCGCTCCCTTTGCCGGGGCCGTCGCTGAGGGCATTGATCGTTCCGCCATGCAACTCCACCAGCCGCCGCACGAGCGTCAACCCGATCCCCAGCCCACCTTGGGACCGCTCCAGCGACTCGTCGACTTGCCGGAACATATCGAAGACGTAGGCCAGCGCATCGCAGGCGATGCCGACGCCGTTATCGCGCACGAAGATTGCCACTTCCCGCCCGCGCAGCCGCGCCTCGATTTGGATCTGCCCTCCCGGCTCTGTATATTTCGCGCTGTTGTTAAGCAGGTTCGAGAAAATCTGCGCGAGGCGTGTCGGATCGGCGTACAACATGATGGGCTGACCGGGGAGGGTGATCGTCAGCTCATGTCCGGCTGCCTCCATCAGGGGGCGGCTCGTTTCCACCGCCGTCTTCACGATGGTCGCCAGGTCCACGCGCTGCTTCCGAAGCTCAATCCGGTCCCGGGTGATTCGGCTGATATCGAGCAGGTCGTCGACGAGGCGCGTGAGCTGCTGCACCTGGCGGTCCATGATGCTGCGAACATCGCTAGAGACCGCTTCATCGTGGCCGCCGATCCTCAGGACTTCCAGCGCATTTCGAATTGGGGCCAATGGGTTCCGCAGCTCATGCGCAAGGGTCGCCAGGAATTCATCCTTGCGACGGTCCGCGTCTCGCAGGGCTTGTTCCGCTAGAAAGCGGCGGGTCACATCGCGGGTAAAGCACCGTGTGTAAGCAAATTTCTCGTCCTCGAAGCAGGCGCTGGAATTGATCAGGACGTGCTTGATCGATCCATCCTTGCACCGCAGGCGGGCCGGATAATTCTCCAGGATTTCCCCCTGCCGCAGCTTCCGCAGAATCTCGGCGATCACCTCCGGGTCCGCATGGAACTCCGTGATGGAGCGGCCGATGTATTCCTCGGCGGCATAGCCGAGCAGCGTATACTCCGCTTTGTTGGCCCACAGGATGGTGCCGTCCGCTCCCACTTTGTGGAGCCCTTCCGTAGCGTTCTCAAAGAAGTCCGCCAACTCGCGCTCCCGCCTCACCAGAACCTGTTCCACTTCCACGCGGTGAGCGATCTCGGCCTCCAGCGACTGGGCCTTCTGTTGCAGCAAGCTGATGGCCCGCAAACGATCGTCGGGATCATGCAAGGCGGCGTAACTCTCCGCGGGGATGACCCGCGAATGGCACGAACAAACACCACGGAACGGTTCGGCCTGGGTTTCGTCATCGAACCCTTGAATGGGGTACGCGCAAAACAGTGCAAAGCGGTGCTGCTTGCTCAGCTCGTTCCAGAGCTCCTCGAGACGAATGGCTGCCTCCCGGTTGCCATCGGCCCAAAGCAGCGCGACCATTTCTCCAAAGGCATGGATTCGCCGCTCGCCGCTCGCCAACTGGGCGATGACCGCGCCCACCGTGTCCTTGAAGCGTTGTGGATCGGGGGAGCCGTCCACCATGAACTTCGCCAATGTTTCGGCGGCATCGAGCAGTATGTATTGACCAGCGGACTCGGCTTGGGAAATTTGCACCCCACAGGCCGCTAGCTTTCTTTGCAGCGCGTCACGATGCTCGGCTGTGGCGATAACGACGCTGGCCTTGCCCTGCGTCAAACCAGCCCCCACGAACCCACTCACGGAATCAATGAGGTAGTCGTCGTTCTCGTAGAATTGTACAAAGTGATCCGACTCCCCCATCAAGCTCCAATCGACGTGGGGGGCAAACGACTCATCCGTCAGGTTGGACACGTCCGCCGAGCAGAGGACCGCTTCCAGGTCCTCATGCAAGTAAATTCGGTAGCCATTCTGGGGGTGCCGCCTGGGCTTGAGCTTGCCAGACCGATCCCAATTGCGGAGGGTTGCCGTGGAAACCCCCAGAAAGGAGGCGGCCTCACCGACAGTCTTGTATACCGAAAAATTGGGTTTTGCAGAGGGAATCATCGGGGCATACCTTGCCATACCTTGCCAATGGTTGTGATGCCAGTGCAACTTACCCAGAGGACTTGCGGAGCACAATAGTTGGCGGAATCTTTTTTTGAGCGAACTTCCCCGGCCGAGGGCCAAGGGGCTTTTCCCGGTAACTTATGTCGGGCGAAAGAGAGAGTCTGACGCGCGTCCTCGTCCGGCAACTCCTGAAGGTCACAGGATGGACAAGCGACAAGGAAGCCGACCCGATGCAGTGGGCATAGGCCACTCTTGGAACAACCTCAGCTTGTCCCAAGGAGGCTACAGCGGCGCTGGAGCCCGCTCCGTTTCCTGCATCCTTGCTTCTCTGAAATTCGTCGCGGCGACCAACTCGGCATGGGCGTTGGGCTGCTGGTCCAGGTCAATGTCGGCCAGCATTTCACCTTCATAGGGCTCGTCAGCGAAGCGGGAGAAGACCAACAGGTCGGTGACGAGATCTTGCAGCCGCGAAGCGCCGCCGACGACGCAGGGGACCAGGTCGGTGGTTTTTCCGTGGACCCGGCGGGCCAGGTCGGCGGCTTCCGCGGTGACGGAGCGGACCAGGTGGCTGATGCGCTGCCGCGGGCTGATTTTTCCCGTGAGGGCGGCAATCGCCTGGTTTGCCGCGGCTGCTTCGGCCTCAACGCCGGTGCCTTGCTTGACGGCCAGCAGGTTACTGAAGAACCGCAAGAGGCTGCCGCGATTGATCAGGCCGGTCGGCTTGCCGTCCTTGACGATGACCACGCTGCGGATCGTCACGCGGCAAAGGAATTCATAGACCAGCATGGCGGTCGTTTCTTCTTCATAGAAGACCACGTTCCGCTGCATCACGTTCCCCACGGTCAGGTGCCACCAGTCCTGCCGCAGCATGGTCGTCATGACGTCCTTTTCGGAGAGGATGCCGACCAGCTTCCCTTCGGCGTCCACCACGGGGGCGGAGCCGATGCGGAAGCGGAGAAAGTACTCGCAGGCCGAACCCAGGGTGTCGTAGCGGTGCAATGAAGCCACCAGGCTCATGACGGTCCGGGCGGGGACGTGTTGCAAGAGCTCGGCGGGAGTTCGATGTTTTCCCGCGGGGCGGTGCGAGGAAAGCGAGCCGAACGCCGTGACTCGATCGCGGCCGGAGCGTTTGGAAACCAGCATCGCCTGCTCGGCCATATCCACGAGCTGCTCAACGGTATTGGTATCCTCCCGCCGCTCGGCGGTCCCGAAGCTGGCGGAGACGCAGAGCTCGCTCCCCCCCTCGATCGGAATCCGGATGGCCTTGATGAGGTTCCGCATCCGCTCGGCCCATTGGGCGGCGCCCCCTTCCCGCGATTCCGGCAGAACCGCGCAGAATTCCTCGCTGCCGAAGCGGCCGATCATGTCGCCGGCCCGGGCGTTGCCGACCAGGATGTGCGATACGCGCCGCAGAGCTTCGTCACCCACGGCATGGCCGAATTTGTCGTTGATCTGCTTGAGCTGGTCAATGTCGAGCAGCACGCAAGACATGCCGCTGCTCGATCGCTGGCTGCGGGCGAGCTCCTTTTCCATCAATTCCAGGAGCGCTCCGCGAGTCAATAGTCCGGTGAGCGGATCTTTGAGTCCCAGCTCTAGAAGCCGTTGCTCGAGCCCGATCACCCGCGAGCCGCTTCGCAGCCGGGCCATCAACTCGTCCCGGTCGAGGGGTTTTTTGCAGAAGTCATCCGCGCCGGCTTCCAGCCCCCGGACAATGTCGGGGGTCGAGGTGCGGATCGTGAACAGAATGGTGTAGATGTAGTTGATTCGCTGCTGGTCTCGCACCCAGCGGCAGAGAGCCAAGCCATCCATGACGGGCATTTCCCAGTCCGTGAGCAGGATTTGCGGGCGCTCCTTCTCGATGATCGCAATCGCCTCGCGGCCATTCTCGGCGGTTTTGACCTGATAGCCGGCCAATTCCAACCACTTGGAAATCAGCCGCCGCATCGCCGGGTCATCGTCGACCAGCAAAACTTTGTTCGGTTGCTCGTACATAACTATCGGCAATCCATTCGCAGCTTCGGCTGCAACCAGCGTTCGTTCTAGCCATCACGGAGTTTCGGCAACTGCCATAGCGCGCGACTTAGCCCGTGCCTTGGAAACCCTAGGTCAAGCTTCAGAATTCAACCGTCCAAGTTTCGGTTTGGGCTTGCCAGCGATTCGCCGGTAAATCCGGTCGTGCGGGCGGCGACGAGGGCATCCACCGGTTAGCGGCGCACCTGCGGGTGGAATATCATGACCGTAGTGCAAATCCTGCACATTCCGCCCTTCCCATACCGGACCTCTTGTTCCATGCGCTGCATATTCCTCCGCCCATGTCTTCTGTTCCCTATCTCCTGTCTCCTCTTCTGTTTCCTATCCTCTGCCCTCTGCCCTCCCTCCTCTTCCGCCCAAGAAGACCCCTTCGCCCTCGGCGTCCGCACCACCCCCTGGCTCAAGCCGGAGGAGGAGCAGAAGAAGTTCAAGCTCCCTGAAGGTTTTGAAATCAATCTAGTGGCGGCGGAGCCGGATATTCAAAAGCCGCTGAATATGCAGTTCGATGAGAAAGGGCGGATCTGGCTCACCTGCTCGGTGGAGTATCCCTACGCCGCTCCGCTCGATAAGCCGGCGCGCGACAGCATCCGCGTGCTGGAAGATACCGACGGAGACGGGCGGTTCGAGAAGGTGACGGTTTTTGCCGACGGCCTGAACATCCCCATCGGCATCTATCCGTGGAAGGGGGGCTGCATCGCCTGGTCGATTCCCAATATCTGGCATTTCGAGGACACGGATGGCGACCTCAAATGTGACAAGCGGACGAAGCTGTACGGGCCGTTCGATCACACCCGCGACGTCCACGGCAACTGCAACGCCTTCCGCCGCGGGTTCGACGGCTGGGTTTATGCCTGCCACGGCTTCAACAACGACAGCCATGTGAAAGGGAAAGACGAACACGAAGTCCACCTCAACAGCGGCAACACCTTCCGCTTCAAGCTCGACGGCAGCCGCATCGAGCATTTCACGCATGGGCAGGTGAACCCGTTCGGCATGTGCTTTGACGAGCTGTTCAACATCTTCACCGCCGACTGCCACAGCAAGCCGATCTACCAGCTTCTCCGCGGCGGCTATTACCCCAGCTTCGGCAAGCCGGATGACGGCCTGGGCTTCGTCCCGCCGATGATGGACCACCTGCACGGCAGCACCGCCATCTGCGGCCTGACGACCTACACCGGCGACAACTTTCCCCAGGAATATCGCGGCCACTTCTTCAGCGGCAACGTCATGACAAGCCGCATCAACCGGAACAAGCCCGAGTACCACGGCAGCACGATCAAAGCGATCGAGCAGCCCGACTTCCTCAGCACGAGCGACCCCTGGTTCCGCCCCGTCGACATCCACATCGGCCCCGACGGCGCGATGTACATCCTCGACTTCTACAACCGGATCATCGGCCACTACGAAGTCCCGCTCCCCCACCCCGGCCGTGACCGAACCAGCGGACGAATTTGGCGGGTGGCTTACAAGGGGAACGCCGAGGAGACGAAGCCGGCGGAGAAACCGGGGTCGATTGATTTGACGAAGATGAGCGTGAAGGAGCTGATTAGGCAACTTGACCAGCCGAATTTGGAGCAACGGCTGAGGGTGCAGCATTGGATTACGGACGTTAAGGGAGCAGGAGCTACCAACGAACTCAAGCAGACTTGGCAAAACTCTGAATCGCTTCAACAAAAATTACATGTTGTTTGGGCTCTTGAACATTTGCAGCCATTGGATTTCAAGCAGCAACTTAAGGAAATGCTAGGTGAGGAATCGATCCTTCTAACGCATATTGTGCGAGCAATTGGCAGTCGCCCCGATTGGCTCACAAGTGGATATGGCGAGTTGTTGCAGTTAGGGGTCCATAATCGGAACTCGTTCACGAAGCGAGCATCAGCGGAAGCCTGTGCTTTTCGGCCCGATAATAAAACAGTTCCGATGCACATCATTAAGAAGCTGTTTCTCTGGGATTCGAGCACGAATGTCGGCGACGACTTGCTTAACTATGCGCTCAGAATGGCCTTTCGGAATTATCTGAACTCGCTTGACGACTTGTCGCCGATCTATGAGCACGAGATTCTCGGTAAGGGTCAGAGGGTGATAGCGCCGATTTTTTTGTCGATCAACTCTCCAAAGTCAGCAGAGTTTTTGATTCGTTTTCTTCAGAGCGGCGAAGATCCAGGCGACAAACTGCTTTCTTATGTAAATCATGCTGCTCGCTATGCACCTGCAAGCGGCGTGAAGCCATTGGCGGAATATACCCGCAAGAAGTTTCCCAGTGAAATCGATTTCCAGTCGGGCGTTCTCAACTTGCTCCATGCCAGCGTCACAAAGAGAGGAGAAAACGCAGACCATTTACTCGGCGAATGGGGTGAAGAACTGGCAAGAAAGCTCCTTTCCCTCGACAAAGATTCCGCCATCCCCTGGACCAACTTTCCCGTCGAAGGCCTCTCCGCCAGTGAAAGCCCTTGGGTCCTTCAGCAGCGGGTGAGTCAGGACGGCGACAAGGACTCGTTCTTCTTCAACAGCCTCGCTAAGGGAGAGCAGAAGACCGGCATCTATCGCAGCAGCAGTTTTCCGCTGCCGGCAATGCTTAGCTTCTGGTGCGCGGGACATGATGCGATTCCCTCAGTGCCGCTGGGAAAGAAAAACTTCATCCAGCTCAAGGATGCCAAAACGGGCGAAATTCTGGCTTCGTCGCCGCCGCCGAGGAATGATATCGCTCAGAAGATCCAGTGGGATCTGAAAGCGACCCGGCCGCTTGAAGCGGCCGGGCCGCTCCGCCAAGGCTACGTCGAAATCGTCGACGGCGACACCGGCAGCGGCTACGCCTGGCTCGCCGTCGGCCGGTTTTCCGTTCCCGGTCTCAACCCCAGCAAGCAATCGCAGCATCAAATAGCCGCCGCCGAAATCGCCGGCAAACTCAAGCTCCAGTCCCTCCGCGGCGACTTCGTGAAAGTCCTCGTCGCCACCAACACCGACGGCGCAGCCCGCGGCGCGATCGGCCAGATGCTCCTCGCCCTCCATCCCGACAGCCGGGCCGCAGCGCTCGTCGCGGTGATTGGCGATCCGATCCTTGCGGAGAATATCCGTCCCAAACTAGGCGAAGCCATTGCCAGTCGTGACGCCAAGAAACTCGACGAAGCTTTGAAGCTTGCCGTGAAAGAAGTCCCCCACCGCCTGCAAACGACAATGGCCGAGATTCTGGCCGGCGACAAAGATGGCATCGAATCACTTCTGGCCCTCGTTAACTCCGGCAATCTCGCGCCGCGGCTGCTCACCTCTCCAAACGTCAGCACGAAGCTGCAAACGGCTGGCAACGACGACCAGAACAAGAAAGTCGTTGAACTAACTGCCAGTTTGCCCTCCGTCAACGAGCAAATCGAAAAGCTCCTCACCGAGCGGCGGGCGAACTACGCCAAAGCCAACACAAACCTGGAAAACGGGGCTGCCCTGTTCACCAAGCACTGCGCCGCCTGCCATCAGATCGAAGGTAAGGGATTCGTCATCGGCCCGCAGCTCGACGGCATCGGCCTCCGGGGCGTCGAGCGGCTCATTGAAGACCTCCTCGATCCCAATCGCAACGTCGACGTCGCTTTCCGCACCACCACCCTCATGACCGACGACGGCCAGGTCATTTCCGCCCTGGTGCGCCGTGAGGAAGGGGCCCTGCTCGTCCTCGTCGATAACAAAGGGAAGGAGTTCACCCTCCCCAAAGCCAGCATCGAGCGACAGAAAAAGACCGACCTCTCGCTTATGCCCGCGAACGTCCACGAAATCGTCACGCCGCAGGAGTTTTATGATCTCATCGGGTATTTGGCGTCCCAACGGACCAAGAAGGAGTAAGTGCGTTAAGACGAGCAGAGTACCGCGACTGAAAAGCTCTCCAACACCTGGGACGCCGAAAGTGCTCCGCTCATATCGACGACTTCTCCAGTCAGCACATTTTTCCAGCGTCCGACGAAAGTCGAATCCAAAGTAACGGCCGTCTCCGCCCATATCTCACGATTGAGCACCGGCGGGTCCACGCCGGGAGTCCGCTCGAGGCCGAGGGCGGCGATGAGGCGGGGGACGATAACGATGGCGGATTGGTTTTCGCTTCGCCAGGCGAAGGCACAAAGGTGTTTCGCACGGGGGCCGACAACCTCCAGCGGCTGGTAGGTGCCGCTGGAGAATTGGGCAGGCCTGTCGCGGCGGAGCTTGAGGAGTAGGGAGGTGACGAATAATTTGAGCCGCGAGTCGCGGGGGTTGCGGGCCAGTTCGCGGGCGAGCTCCAGTTGCCGCTTCGGGCCTGCGGCGAGCGCCGCAGTCAATTCCCCCAGCAGCCACTTGCGCGGAGCGAAATCGACCAGCCGGCGGTTATCCGGGTCGACTAGGCTGAGGTCCCAAAGCTCCTGCCCCTGATAGATGTCCGGCAGGCCGGGGGACATCAGCTTGAGCGTGAGCTGCGAGAGGCTCGTATAAAGCCCGGCGTCGACAATCGTCTCGTGGAACTGCCGGAAGTCGGCCAGAAAGCGGTTGTCTTTCCGCGGCTCCAGAATTTTGCCCACGAAGTCCCGCACGGCGTGGTCGTAAGGTCCGTTAGGATTGACCCAGCTTGTCCGGACTTTGGCCTCGTGCGTGGCCTTCTCCATGTAGGCTTGCACGCGGCGAACGAGCTCTTCGTGCTCCTGGCGGCTGACAGGGCCGAGCGGCCAGACCCCGATCAGTGATTGATAGAGCAGGTACTCATCGTTCTTGCTGGGCGCGGGCAGGCCGTCCACGTCCGAGCGAAAGCGGCGGTTGAGCCGGGACCAGGCGTTGACCCGCTTTCGCCAGAGGCCGGGGATTTCCGCCAGGACGGCAATCCGGGCTCGCACGTCCTCGCTCCGCTTGGTGTCGTGCGTGGAAGTGCCCAACATGGACGCCGGCCACTGCTCGCGGCGATGCAAGTTCTCGCGGTGGAACTGCTCGGGCGAAATGACGGCCGCCTCGGGATGGCTGCCGACTTCGTTCGCGGAAATGAGCGGGCAATAGACATAGTACGCGGTGTCTTCCACCCCCTTGGCCATGACTGGGCTGGTCACTTGCTGGAAGCGACCGGTGAATAGCTCGCGCTCGCGGCGGCTCGGCTCGTCCAGCCCCTCCGGGTGCTGCATCAGCAGGGTGCCACGGAGGAAGTCGTAGACGGCGGCGTCGATGGCGGGGCTGCGGCGCTTGGAATGGCCGATCGCGTTATGAATGAACCGCTGGTCCCGGTCGGATATTCCCGCCGGGCTGACGTACGTGCGATAGACCGGAAAACTGGCCAGCACCTCCTGCAGGGCGTGCCGCAGCATGTTGAGCGTGAAATCGCGAGAGCGACGATGCTGCTCGCTGATGCGATTGAGCCGGTGGGCCAGCATTTGCAATTCGCTGGCCATGGCGAAGCGGAGGATGAGCAGCTTGCAGCGGTACACCGTTTCCGCATATTCCGGGCGCTCGCCGATGAAGCGGAAGTAGGTCTGCATCGTCGCCGCCAAACCCTCCGATTCCACGAACAAACCGCCGAGCTGGTGCAGAAAGTCGTACCCCGAGGTTCCGGCAATTGGCCAGTCGGCGGGCAGCGGCTCGTCGGACCCGAGGATTTTTTCGACAACGACGTAGAGCGGACGGGACGAGCTTTGGCGCGGATTCATGTCGCGGGGAGGAGGCGAATCGCCGACAACATCGGGCGGCGGACTATTGGCGACGGGGAGCAGCGCCGGATCCGGCTGGGGCAGGCCGAGCTTCTTCTGAAGCAGCTCGAGGACCAGGGGACGGATTTCTTCCCAAGTAAGCGAGGAAGAGACGGCGGCTGCCGCGGATGCGTCCGGCCTCGCGTCCGTTGCGGCGCGCTTTACGAAAACCTGCCGCGAGACTTCGGCCAGGTAGGCCCACTGCAATCGCCACAGGTATTGCAGCGGGTCGAGCAGGCCGTCGATATGGTCGATGCGAAAGCCGTCCACGTCGCCGCGAGCCGCCAGCTCCAGCACCAGGCGGTGCGCCCGCTCGAAGACGTCGTAGTGTTCCATGCAGAGGGCAGCCAGCGAGTTGATATCAAAGAACCGCCGGTAGTTCACCTCATCAGAAGCGGCTTTCCAGTGGGAGAGACGGTAGGCCTGGGCCTCCAGCAGCTTATCCAGCGGATCGAAACTCTTGGGGTCCCCGGGGGTGCCGTTCCAATTCGTGACGACTCTGTGCACCGCTTCCAGCACTTGCGGATGGTCGCTCTCCAGCCGCTTGAGCCGCCGCTTGATGACTTCCTTCTCCCGCTGTCGCTCCTGCACCGCCGCCGGATCGGTGGTGGTCTTGGGGGGGAGATGGGCAAGAGCGGTCAGGATGCTCTGATACTCGCCAAAGGCTTCGGAGGCCTCACCGAGTGCCGCTTTGAGCTCCTCTAGGGGCGCTTCAAGGATCGGCATGGCGCTCTTGGGGGCGATGGGCAGGACATGGTCGAAGTAGCGAAGCGTGAAAGCCCCTTCGCCATGCTCCAGCTTGAGCTCGCCGGCTTCCAGGGCATCGCCGTATTGCTGGCCGAGGATGGGGAGCAGCACTTTGCCGGCCAGCTCGTCCTTGATCGGCCGCCAGTCGATATCGAAGAAGTGGGCGTAGGGGGAGCTGACGCCGTTCTCCAGCAGGTCCAGCCACCAGCCGTTCGAGTTGCTGGCGGCCATGTGGTTGGGAACGACGTCGAGAATCTGCCCCAGGCCATGTGTTTTCAGAGCGGTGACAAACGCCGCATAGTCCTCCCCCGTGCCCAACTCCGGATTGAGCTGCTCGTGGTTGCAGACGTCATACCCGTGCGGGCTGCCCGGCTGCGCGGTGAGATAGGGTGACGAGTAGACGTGCGTCACCCCCAGAGCATGCAGATAGGGCACAATCGCCGCGGCGTCGTGGAACTTGAAGCCCGCGTTGAACTGCAGGCGGTATGTCGAGCCGCGAGGACGCTGCCGCTCGTCGAGGAGGCGAAGCGTCTCTTCGGCGACAGCTTCGGCAACGGGAGCACTCATAGCCGCCTCGACGATTGGTTCAACGCAAAGGCGCGAAGAAGAAGGAGAGGAAGTTGCAGGAAGGAATGGGACACGGAAAACACGGCAAAAATGAAAGTCGCATCTTTCTGCCTGATTGCCTTTCAACCCGTGTTTTTCAAGTTTTTCTTGTCGCACTCCTTTCTTTGCCTTCTCCTCTCTGCGTCTCCGCCCCTTTGCGACTTTGCGTTGAAATGCAGTGACGTCGCCGTGGGACGTGGCCGGACTACGCGTGCATGTCGCTGCCCGCTCATGCACCCTACTCTTCTTTCGCCGGCTCTTTCGGCTTCGGGGTGTAGGTCTTGAGAGCCTCCTTCACCCCGGGCACTCCTTCTTCTCCATCAGGAATCGAGAAGTCGGCGCCCTGAAACGCTTCGCCGATGGGCTGATAGCGTCCGCCGAGATTCTCCGCCAGGAAGGCCTCCGTGACGGCATAGAAAGCGAAACGATTTTCCGGCCGGGCAAAGCCGTGCCCTTCGTCATGGAACAGGACGTAGGTGACCGGGATCTTCTTCTCGGTCATTGCCTTGGCAATCTGGTCGGCTTCGGCTTTCTTGACGCGCGGGTCATTTGCCCCCTGGCCAATGAGCAGCGGCTTCTTGATTTTGTCCACGTACTTGAGAGGGGAGCGGGATTCCAGGAATTTGATCCCTTCCTCGCTCTTCCAGTCGCCGACGCGCAACTTCATCACCGGCATGAAGGGCATCCAGTACGGCGGCGGATTATTGAGCAACGTCACCAGGCTGGAAGGGCCGACGATATCCACGCCGCAAGCAAAGACATCGGGCGTGAACGTCAGGCCGACGAGCGTCGCGTAGCCGCCGTAACTGCCTCCCATGATGGCAACCTTGTCCTTCCTGGCAATTTTCTGCTCCACGGCCCAGTTGACTGCGTCAATTAAGTCGTCGTGCATCTTGCCGGCCCATTCCTTGTTGGCGGCGTTGATGAAGTCCTTGCCAAAACCGGTCGAGCCGCGGTAGTTCACCGCCAGCACCGCATAACCACGGTTTGCCAGCAGTTGATGCTCGGGGTCGTAGCCCCAGTCGTCGCGGGCCCACGGTCCCCCATGCACGTTCAGAATCAGCGGCAGAGCTTCACTGGGTACGCCGTCTTCATCGGAGTCCGCCCACTTGGGAAGCGTGAGATAGCAGACGAGGTCCAGCCCGTCCCGCGATTTGATAACCACGGGGTGCATCTTCACCAGCGGCAGCTTTTCGAGTTCCCGGTTGCTGGTGAACAGGAAGGTCGCCTTCTTCGGCTCCCGGTCGTAGATGTAAAAGCGGATGGGTCCGTTGTCCATCAGGAAAGCCACTGTCCAGCGCTTGTCGTCCAGCGTCCGCCCGGTGACCTGAATCTCGCCGCGAGCGACCGTCTTGAGGTAGTCCAGGTCGGGACGAATGGACTCATCCAGAATCTGCCACTCCGTGCGGGTGTAGGTGTAGCTGACGGCCTGGATCGTTTTCTCCGTCGGATGGGTCAAGACGCCGCCAATGTCCGCCTTGTCGTTCTCGGCGATCAGCTTCTCCTCGCCGGTCTTGAGATCGATGGACTTGAGGGCAGCCGTATTCCTCCCGCGGCTGTCCATCATGTAGAGAATGTTCCCAGTCTTGTCAAAGCCCGCGGGAGAAGTCGTCATCGAATCGACCGCACCGATTTTCTGAAACAACTTCCAACCGTCTTTCGCTTCCTTATCCGGCGCGAGCAGCACCGTGCTGGCATCTGGCTCGAAGTTCATCGCGAAGCGGACTTTGTAATCATCGTCGGCCATGAATCCGGCCAAGCCGGGATTGAGCTGCAGGAGTTTTTTCTCGCCGCTCACGATGTTAATGCGATAAATGTCGTGGTACTCGCGTCCGTCGCGGTCGTTGATGCCGACCAGGATTTCCTCGGGGAATTTCTCGCTTACCCCTTCAATTTGGGCGGCGATTTTTTCTATGGGCGTCAAATCCCTGATTTCCCCCGAGCTGAGATTGATCGAATAGACGTGGTTGTCCTCGTCGCCGTTTTTGTCTTGCGTGTAGACGATGTGCTGGCTGGTGTAGGCCCAACTGTAATTGGTCACGCCGCGGTGATTGTCGTGCGTCACCGGCTTGGCGGCATCCGGCTTGTCCGCCGGGCCGACAAACACGTTGAGCACTCCTTCCAACGGGGCGACATACGCCAGCAGCTTGCCGTCATGACTGAGCCGGGGACGGGCCTTTTCCGGATTTCCAAAAAACGCCTTCCGCGGGATGAGGGGAACGTCCTGCATGGTGAGCTTTCCGACTTCTTTAGAGACAGCTTTGGGTTTGGTGGGCTGGGCTTTGGGAGCGTCTTCGGCAGCCTGGGCCGCGGCGAAAACCAGGGCAGAAAACGTGGCCAGGAAGGCCGCGGAAAATCGAGGGTGCAGCATCATCCGTGGGTCTCCGTGTAGTAATAAACTGCGACTGCGAGCTTGCGGTTCTTGAAGGCCAGCATACCTAGAGAGGGGATTTTGAACTAGCTGACAGGGTGAGCCAGGTGCCGCTGGAGACATAGAGTGGAGAATTGGTTTCATGGTAGATTCAAGGCATGTTGCTCGCTGATGTTGCCCCCGTGTCGGGCCTCGATTTCTTTGCCGATGAGCAAACACGACTCTTCGCGCTCTTCGCCGTGGGCGCCGCGCTCGCTCTCTGCCTCGGAACGATGCTGTTCTTGATTCTCCGCTTGCTCCGTAAGCGGCCAGTCGTGCAGTCCGACCAGCAGGACGAATTGGCGATTGACGTGGCGGCTTTGCCCGCATCTCCGCCGCCGAAGGATGGGCCGCAACTCGAGTTCTATGGCACGCCAGTGCGATTGGCGGTGATGGTGCTCGCACCGGTGGGCCGAGGAGGAGAAATCCCCGCGCCGGCGGAACTGACAGCGACACTGGAAAACCTGCTTCCCGGCCTGCAAGAAATCGTCAGCCGCCATCAGCCGCAGGTGGTACTGTGGCCGAATCAACTGAGCTCGCAGGGATTTTTGCAGGCATTCTTCAACCTGGCTGCCCTTCCAGGGGATCACGGGAAAGGAACGCCGTGGTGCAGCGCGGCCGGAAAGTTCGAGGGGGGAAGTCAGCAATATCTGGCTGGGCTGATTTGCTGCTCGGCTGGGCCGAATAGTCTTGGGGAAATGACGGTCGACAAGCCCGGCCAGTGGCTGAGCGTTTTGCGCGTGAGGGCGTCTTGATGAGCCGCTCGGACGAGTTGTTGCGGAAAGATGCTCTGGCCATCTGGCAGGCGGGAGTGGATGCGGTGCGAAGCGACCGGCTGGTGCGCGAATGCATGCACGTTGCCGGCAGCCAGCTTCTCATTGGCGAGGAGCCAATTGATTTGCCGTCGATTCGGCGCATCGCTGTCGTAGGAGCTGGAAAAGCGGGAGCCGGCATGGCGGCGGGGCTGGAGGAAGCGCTCGGTGAGCCGCTGATGGCGAAGAAGGAGCTTGCGGGTTGGATCAACGTCCCCGCGGATTGCACGCGCAAACTTTCACGGATTACAACGTGGGCCGCGCGCCCCGCCGGCGTCAACGAGCCGACTGAAGACGGCGTGTACGGGGCGGAATGGATTCTGGACACCGTCGCCGCGCTCGGGCCCAGTGACCTGTGCATTTGCCTGCTTTCCGGTGGCGGTTCGGCGCTATTGCCCGCGCCGGTGGACGGAGTGACGCTGACCAGCAAGATTGCCCTCACCCGCCACCTCAGCGCCGCCGGCGCGAACATCCAGGAGCTTAACACCGTCCGCAAGCAGCTCAGCCGCATCAAGGGGGGCGGGCTGGCCCGGGCTTGCCGTGCCGGTAGGCTCATCACGCTGATTATTTCGGACGTGATTGGCGACCCGCTGGATGTGATTGCTTCCGGCCCGACGGTCGAGGACACGAGGTCACCACAGGAAGCTCTGATCGTTTTGCAGCGGCTGGACCCAGGGCGGACCGTTGCAGCTTCGATCTATCGACATCTGGAAAATGCCGCAGCTCAAAGCGCACAGAATAGCGGCAAGGGGCCGATTCGTTGCGCAGTGACCAACCTGGTCATCGGCAACAACGCGCTCGCTGTGGATGCAGCGGGGATCGAAGCGGAACGGCGAGGGTACTCGCACGCGATGCAGGGGGCCACGAAGCTCGAAGGGCCGGCTGAGGAAGTTGGCGTACACCTGGCGGAAATGGCCATTTCCATGAAATCGACCGCCGGTCCCGACTGCTTGATTACCGGCGGCGAACCAACGGTCCGACTTGCGCCGTCCGAACTACGCGGCAAAGGGGGCCGCAACCAGCAGCTCGTCCTGGCGGCACTAGAGCGGCTGCTAAAAGAGGGCAAAGATTCGGCGGAGGGAATTGTGCTCCTATCCGGCGGCACTGATGGCGAGGACGGCCCCACCGATGCCGCGGGAGCCATTCTCACCGCAGATGTCATCGCCCGGATGCGGAGCCAAAACCTTGATCCGGATGACTTTCTCCGCCGCAACGACACTTACAACTTCTTCGAGCGGACAGGCGGCCTGATCAAGACTGGCCCCACGCATACCAATGTGTGCGACCTGCGCGTGATCACGGTGAGCGGAACTATGGCTCATGATTGAAAGAGTTACTGCCCGCATTCGTTGCTAGCTGCGATTCATTCCAGTTGCTAACTCTTGCCGGCAATTGCGGATGTGGCAATTTGATCTGCCGGCCGAACCTACCGGCATCCGAGTTGCTCTTAGGGGCCACGAGTCTTGCCACTTTCCCGTTGAAGGACTTTTTGCCATGCACGGCCCCACGATTCGGTGTGAGGTTCTGGAGGTTCCTTCTTTGTACGACACCACGCCCCGCGACGAAGGAACCTGGCCGCGCGATCTGCTGCCGTGGGCCGATCCGTACATCGCTTCGCTGATGATGAAGCTGCAGCGAGAACGCGGCGCGACGGAGCGGCTGCTGGACGACGACTTTACGCTTTACCAGTTCGCCGCCGAGCAGTGGCTGGGGGACGATTGGAAGAACGAGGCGGACGCGGATTGGCCGGACGTGGCTTCCCGTAATGAATTCCCGCCCATTTACGGCGGCTTTCGGCTGCTGGATGACGAATAGCTATACGTCCAGCTCATCCAGCGCGTCGAGCAGCGAATCGAGCTCGTCCTTTGGCTCAGCGCCCTTATGCTCTTGCCGCTTCGGCAATCCCACGGCAGTGCCCACAGCCTGCCGTCCCGCCAGGAGCAGTTGCTCGTCGCGCTCCCGCACAGCCGCCTGCTCCGCCGTCTCGCCCGTTTCCGGGGCGCCGAAGAGTAGCGACAGATCGATCTTGAGAGAACCGGCGACGACGTCGGCTCCCGCGATGGTCGGCGTTTTGTGCTGCGGGAAGATGATGGCGTTCTCGGGACAGACGCGGCTGCATGCGGGGCAGCCTTTGCGGCAGTTATCGGGCTGCTCGACCAGGATCGTCTCGACCTTATCCACGCCGTAGACGCCGAACAGGCAGAAGTCGATGCACTCCATGCAGTTGGTGCAGCGAGCGTAGTCGATGACCGGATACCAGCGACGCAGGCCATCTTCGGAAATTCGCAGCGGTTCAGGATTAGACTTCGTCTCGGCCAAAATGCCTGCCGGCCCGCTTGCGGTTTCGCCCATGATGGGAAGCGCCGTGTCATTCGTCGGCGTAGCAAACCGGGCCGCCTGGCCGGGGGTGGCGAGCCCGGGCATTCCCAGACCGGAAAGCCCCACGAGGGGCAGCGCGTTTTCGCGGGCGATTCGTTTCACTTCGTCGATATAGACCTGGGCCTTATCGTGAATGCGGAGGTCGAGGCAGTAAATGCGGCGATTGGGAAGGTCCCGAGTGTCGATCACCCGCTCCTTCTCGTCGCCATTGGCGGACGCTTCTTCCTCAGCGTCTTCTTCTTCCTCCTCGTCGTCTTCATCGGGCTTGATCAGCGTCAGCCCTTCCTTGCCCCGAATGCCAAAGCGGTCGAGCGTCCAGCGCGCCCCCCGCTCGTAGAGCCAGGAGAGGACAATCATGTTCCCCATGATGCCGTTCAGAGCCAGCATTCCCGTGCCGTCCGGCTTCAGATCGTAGAGGTGCGGGATGATGACCAGATCCAGCCCCTGTTCGAAGAGCAGCGCGGAAATGATGTCCTCTTCAAGCTGGCGCTTGGCGGGACTGGCGCTTTGCCCTTGGGAGACGACGACTGCGATTCTCTTGGCCATGAATTACTCGAAAATCTTGGCGAGTGACACGCTGAAACCGGGAACTACGTCTTCACCACTCAATTCGCTTGATTCTTTGATGGCGATAGTCGTCCCGTCCTCACGATGCACATAGACAGTTTTTGATGCGGGGTGAACTTCCCACACAAGTCGCACTCCCGCCTTCAGATACTGTTGCACTTTCTCGTCCATCTCATCCGCCACGTCCCCAGGCGAAAGCACCTCGACCGCCAGGTCAGGAGCGATTTGCAACCAGCCGCTCGGGATCACTTCTCCTTCTAGGCGACCTAGCCGGATGAAGGACACGTCCGGCTTGCGAAGGGTGTTCTTGGGAAAACAAGTGTAGCCGCAGTCCGAAATGAAGATATGACCGATAGGATGCTTGGCGAGGAACGTGAAAAGGAATCCGTAAATCCTGCCGCCGATCCAGCTAGACTTCGCTCCCATGGGTCGCGTCCTTAGTTTGCCGTCCACTAGTTCATAATCGACCTGCTCCAATAATCGTTCTAGATCCGCGGACGGCACAATCGGGAAATCTCCCGGTACCCCTGAAAAACTGGTTGTCGTTGCGATTGACATCTTGGCTTACTCGTTCATTTGTCCTTTAATCGTCCGCTGCGTCACTTCCCAGACCGCGGCCAGGTGTTCCAAATACTGCTCGGCGGTTATGAGGTCTTCCCCGGCGGTCCGCATCTCGAACAGCCAGCCGCCGCCGTATTTGTCTACATTAATTGCCGACGGGTCGGAAAGCAGCTCTTCATTAAAGCAGACGAGTGTCCCCGCCGCAGGGGAGTACAGGCTGCTTTCCGCCTTTTTGCTCTCAATCTGGCCGATTTCCTGTTTCTGGGCGAGGGTCACTCCGGCATCCACGGTCCAATCCAAAAAATACACGTCCTGCAGGAGCCGCACCGCGTAGGCCGTAAAGCCGAAGCGAAATACGCCGTTGCGATTCTGTGCCCACATGTGGTTTCTGGCGTAAACCCGGTCGATGGGGAACTCCGCGGCGAAGTTCCCCATCATAAAGGTCAGAATATCATGCGGCCCCTCTGCAGCCCCGCTCATGTGTAGCGGACCCCCTGATGCTCCGGTTCGAAGAACGGCGGCAGCAGAGCGTCGGCGTGGAGCAGGCCTTCGCGGGTCAGCTCGATCCGGTCGCCGTCGATGGTGAGCATTCCCTCCGAGGCATGTTCGTTCCAGACCACGCGCCACTCGTCCAGAATCTCGACGTCGAACTTGCGGCGGAAGTAGCCGGCGTCCAGCCAGCCCTTCTTGAGCTGCAGGATCATCTCGCGGACCAGGAGCTGATGCTTCGTCGGCCGCATCGCCCGCCAGAGCGGCAGTTTGCCGGCCTGGAGATCGCTAGTGTAGTCGCCCCATTCCGCCTTGTTCTGATAATGCACGCCGCTGACATGCCCGAAGCTGGCGACTCCGGTTGCCAGCAGGTCCGATCCCCGCCAGAGGTTGTCTCGATAACTGAAATTCACCTTGGACGGGTCTTTGATGAGCGTATAGGCGCTGCTGATGTGATAGCCGACGGCCAGCAGCTCATCGTAGGCGTAGCTGAGCCAGGCCCGCTTGGTGGGCCAGTCGGCGACGGGGGTTTCGATCTGGTTGCCAAGGATGTCCTTGGAGTAGACAGTGTTGAACGGCAATTCCATCTGGTAGATGGTGACGCTGTCGGGCGAGAGATCGATGGTTTTGCGAATGCAATCTTTCCAGTTGTCCCAGTTCTCGCCGACCATGCCGGAGATCAAATCGATATTCACGTTTGGAAAACC
Organism: Pirellulaceae bacterium; assembly: GCA_051004015.1. Taxonomy (GTDB): domain Bacteria; phylum Planctomycetota; class Planctomycetia; order Pirellulales; family Pirellulaceae; genus SXOA01. Next base: position 31,744 of record JBPCKT010000109.1, read on the forward strand.
AGCCGCCTGGATCCATTCCCACGACTTATAGACTTCGCCGGAGAGGTGCGCCCGGCCGTTCTCCTCCAGGATCGCGTCGCTGAAGTTCTCGATGCCGAGGCTCAGCCGCGTGATGCCGAGATCTTTCAGCGTGTGGACCTTCGGCTCCGAGAGAGTTCCTGGTTCGCATTCAAAGGTGACTTCCTCCGCCTTGTCCCAGTTGATGTTCTCCCGCAGCCGGTCCACGAGCGACGTGAGCTGCTTGGCGGAGAGGAACGATGGCGTGCCGCCGCCGAAATAGACGAAGCGGAACGGCCGCCCCCCCATCACCGGCAGGCGGCTGACGAGCTCGATCTCGCGGGAGAGGGCCGAGACGTAGGTCTCGACATCATGGGCGTTTTTGTCGGTGTAGACGCGGAAGTAGCAGAACTTGCACCGCTTGCGACAGAATGGGATATGCAGATACAGCCCGAGCGGCACATCCCGCGGCGGCCCATGCAGGGCCGATTCAATTTCCCCCACCTTCTCCGGCTGCCATTGGGAAAATGGCGGGTAGTTGGCGATGAAATAGCTGCCGACTTCGGTTTTGGTGGCTTCGGTGGACACTCGGAATCGTTTCTGGGCAAAGGGGGCTCAGTCGATATCAAAACATTGCCCGACTCGGCAACTAAAGCCAGGCAAGACTGTCGGAAAGTTCAATTCGTCATTTTCGGCGAGATGCGCGACTGGCTGATCGGCGGTATGGACTTGAACCGTGTTGTTTCGCGGGTCGGCTACGCACACGACGTTGACGCCAGCGTCCAAAAGTTCGGCGACCTTTTTCAGAATCTCCGGCCAGGTATCGGAGGGAGACATCACCTCAAACGCGATCTCCGGCGGCGTTGCAAAATATCCCTCGGGAACCTTACCGCGCGGCACCCGGGCGTAGCTATAGTAGCCAACATCGGGGCCTCGCAAGGTGTCCGGGTTGCGCTCAATGATGACGCCGGAGTCATTGCTGAAGACGCGGCCCAGCTTGCGCGGCTTGACGAACTCGCGCAGCAGACCACTAATCTCGGAGCAGATAAACCCATGTTTTGGTCTCGGAGAATTCATTTCTACCAGCCTCCCGCGGACCAGCTCGTGCAGCCGGCCGTCATCCGGCATCTTGGCCATGTCTTCAATTGTCAGTAACTTTTCGCCGACTGGCGCTGCTGTAGCCATAACGCAGTCCTATTTCTTTCCAAAACAATACACCACGCCCCGGTCGCTGGCGATGACAAGCTTGCCATCCGCCACGGCGGGGGAGCCGGTGAAGCCGCCGGTCCCATGCGCTTGCCAGACTTCGGAACCGTCCTTGGTGCTCAGGGCGTAGAGCCGGCCATCAGCGGAGCCGATGAAAATCCGGTTGCCCACGATGACGGGGGAGCTGTCAATCCGCTGCTTCGTCGTAAACGTCCAGAGCTCTTTGCCGCTCGCCGGATTGAATGCTTGCACCATCCGGTTGCGGCTGCCGACGACGACCAGGCCGTCGGTTACCGCTGGTGAGCTGCGATAGGGCTGCGAAGAGCTTTCGTCCTCCACCTTCCAGGCGACTTTGGCCTCTTTCCAGTTCACGCTGAAGAAGACTCCCGATTCGGTGCCGAAAAAGACATGCTCTCCTAGGACCGCGGGAGTGATGCCGGTCGGCGAGCCGATTTCCACGCTGGCCGCGGACTCCCCCTTCGTCAGATCGATGATGTGCAGCTTGCTATCGCAACCGGCGACAAACGCCCGATCGCCGACGACGGTCGGAGTGCAGCGAATCTGGTCCTCAATGGCGAATTTCCAAACCTGCTTGCCGGTCACTGCATTCATGCAGTAAAGGTTGCGGTCCTGCGACGCGAAGAGCACGTTGTCCTTCCAGAAATTTGCGCTGGAATCAACTTCCGCCTCCGCCGCGAAACTCCACTTGGGCTTGCCGGTCTTGGCGTCGATGCAGTAGCACTTGCCGTCCATGTCTCCCAGGTACAGAAACCCGCTCTTCACTGCCGGAGCCGCGATGAAGCCGGCTTCGAACTTCTGCTTCCAGATTTCCTTGCCGCTGACGAGATCAATCGCGTAGAGTGTGCCGTCCAAATCTCCGATGTAGACCACGCCGTCCGCAATGGCGGCGGTGCTGTCAAAGGCACCTTCCTTTACTTCATATTTCCAAAGCTGAACCGGCTTGTCGGGGAGCGTGGTGTGTGCAACGCCGCTGGAAAGCGGATCGCCGCGAAAAAGGGGCCAGTCCTTCGTTGCAGTCGCCGCTATCGGCCTCGCCGCAGGTGAAGAATCTTCGGCCTGCCCCTGGAAGGTAAGTAAGGACAGACCGAGAAACAGCAGCGTCAAGGGGCGAGTGAGCTGGCACATCAAAGGGCCTCCCAGAAACAGGCAATCGGGCATGCGGGCCGCATGTCGCTACGTCTCATTGTATCAAAATGCGGCTTGATAGAGCGCCAAAAGCTCGGCCTCTTCTACCTTTCGGGGGTTAAAGCGGCTCGTCCACTGCGTTGCGGCTTCGCCGGCGAGCTCGGGAAGGCGGAGCTTTTCCACATCAAGAGCGGCAAGTGAAGTCTCCAGGCCGGCTTTGGTAACGAGATCGGTAACGAAGTCCACCAGGCCCGGCACATCGCCGCCGGGTCCCGGCAGGAGCGTATCTCCATTGCCGCCGGAAAGCAGGTCGAGATACCACGCCCGGAACTGCTCGCCATTGAAGCGGACTACATGGGGCAGCATGACCGCAATCGCCTGGCCATGCGGAATGCCGTACGCCGTGGTCAGCGGATTGGCGAGCGCGTGGGTTGCGCCGAGCATGGAGTTTTCAATGGCCATTCCGGCGAACGACGCCCCGAGCTGCATCGCCCCGCGCGCCTCCAAATTGGCCGGATCATTCAGGACACTTAGAAAATTGCCGGCGAGCAGTCGCCAGGCTTCCCGCGCGAATGCCAGCGAAGCAGGGTTGCGGCGGGTGGTGACCCAGGACTCGAGGGCATGAGAGATCGCGTCGATGCCGGTCAAGGCTGTCACCCGCGGCGGCTGAGTGACGGTGAGCTCTGGATCAAGCACCGCGACTCGGAAAGAGGCTTTCTTGTCCCCGCAGGCCATCTTCACATGCGTCTGGGAATCGGAAATCAGGGCAAAGGACTGAGTTTCGCTCCCCGTGCCGGCAGTCGTGGGGACGGCGATCATCGGCAGCATCGGCTGGAGCGCTTTGCCGGTCCCCCAATAGTCCTTCACCTCACCGCCGCCGGTATAGACAAAGTTGATCCCTTTCGCGCAGTCCATGGAACTGCCGCCGCCGACGGCGACCAGAATCTCGGGTTCGTGACGCTGGGCGACTTTGAGCCCCGCGGCGACGTCGTCCGTCGTGGGGTTCTCGTGCAGACCGCCAAAAAGGTGCGTCTCAATGCCCGCGCGGGCGAGAGCGGCAATCCCCTTCGCCGTGTGACCTGCCGAAGTCACGCCGGGATCGCTCACCACGAGCGCCCGCCGCGCCCCCATTTCCGACGCCAATTCTCCCAGCGCATCGATCTTCCCCGGACCAAAGACGATCCGGGTTCGCGGCTGAAAGTCGAAGGGAGACATGAGGGAAATGGCGAAATTCGAATGGCGAATGACGAATGAGGTAGGTTACGACACGAAGTCCGAATACTTACGAGTGCCTTGCATTCGTCATTCGGAATTCGAGTTTCGTCATTCCGTCGCTAGGCGGTCTGCAGCGCCCGGTTGCGGAACAAAAAGTCAATAATGTTCCCTTCGTGCGGCTGCAGCCAGTTGAGGCGGGTGGTGGGGAGGGGGCCGAGGTTGAGACGGTCGATGTGGGTGGCGTTGGTACACTCGGCTTTGAATTTCTCGTCGCGGGTGATGACCGTGCCGACGAGCGTGGGGCCGATCTTGGCAAGCATCTCGCTTTGCGGGCACTTCACAACGGTGCTGAACGGGAACATGTATTCCTTCTTGGCGATGGCCGCTTCGGGCGAATCGCAGTGGACGATAGTCGGACGAATGTAAGCGCAGCGTTCTGCTTCCACGAGCCGCGGGCCGTACTTGGAAGTGAGATCCGTCACGCCGCTTTCCTTCAGGTCGGTTTCGATCATTCCCCAGACGGCTTTGGCCTGGCCGGGGATGGTGAAGGCAGCGAGGCCGGACTGTGGGTCTGAAGGCGGCTTCACTTCAGTGGGGCCAAGCCGGTCGGCGATCGCTTTGGCAATTTCGTTGGAATGTCGCGACGCCCAGATGCCGGAGCAGTTGATGCAGCCGCGGCCGGAGTTGATGTAGATGCTCTCGCACATCAGGTCGAGATGCTTCTCCCAGTTATCGACCTCATCGTCGCCCAGCAGAATCTTGGAGAATCCCGGTCCATGAGCCTGCACCCGCGGATTCCCCTTGTATTGTTCCACCGTCGCCGTGCCGCCGAAAATCATCGCCCTTTGAGCCGTGGCGAGCACTGCCGCTCCGGCTTCGGGACCACCTGGAAAAATCGACCAGACTTCGCCGGGAATGCCCGCCGCCGTAAAGGCCGCGTGCATACGGAACGGAGTCCAAGGCTCCTGCGGTCCGGGCTTGAGAACGAGGCCGAGCTGCAAGGGAATCGCTGGCAGCCACAGGGTATGCACGCCGGGGGAATTCGATGGCAGTACCGCGCAGAGCACCGGCGATTGTGCCTGGTAACTCACTGTCACGCCGCGGCTCTCCACACCAAAACCCTTGGTCAAGATGTTCAAGTCCAAGCCGCGAGTGAGACAATCCAGAATCTTGTCGATGTTCCTCAGCACGAAAGCGTTCTTCGGCATGTTCATCCGGCACATGTGCTCGGGCAGACCCGTACTGGACGATTGCTGGCGGGCAAAGTCCTCCGGCGACTGCTGGCCGTCCCCCATCGGCAGCGTGGCTGATTCGTACAGGTCCGCCGCCTTCTTGATGCGGCTGATGAGGTCCGCGACCGGAATCTCCCGCAGGATATCCCGCGCCTTCTGAGCCGATCGCATGTCCCGCTCAATCAGGCCGCGGTTGGCCTGGCTAACCTTGGCAATCGGCTCACCGGTGGCGAAATGAGTGACGGTGTCCTTATCGAGCGAATCGTAAGGCTTGCCCCAACGGAGGACGGGAAGATTCAGCACGGAAAACTCCTAGGTGGCGGGTTTGTCTTTGTTTTTTGCAACAAGTTCTCGTGCCCATGCGGCATCCGCTTCGAGAAGCGGCGGGTGGGGATCCTGCGCGTAATCGATCTCTCGGTCATAACAACCCTCGGTGTACGCCCGCTCAAGGCAAGGTCGAAGCGCAAGTTCCACGTCCGGAACCGATGGGGAAATCGGAATGGGAATCTTGGGCAATGGGTCGCGAACTGAGAACGACCACATTCCAGCTTTCGGAAATTCCAATGCGCGGCAGATCATCACACAATAGTCGCCCCCTGGAGCAGGTGCCGATTCGAGCGGCAATTTCTGGCCGGCGCGGTGCAAGTCAATTTCAACGACATTCACGCCGGCAGTCAGATAATCGATCCGCTTCGTCAAATAGGCTTCGCGGTCGGGGCCATGGGTTTTATTGGAGGGACTCAAAAGCTCAATCACCGTTACGATTCGACGAGTATCGGCGTCCAAAATCTTGAGGTATTTATTGCCCTCCCTCCGCACCGCCGGCAACATGACCGTGGCTGGCGCTAACGTCGGCGAAAGTACTGTTGGAGCTGCGCCCTGCAATTCGGAAATGTACGCATCCGGCCGCACCATGCGTCGCTTCTCAGCCTCCGGTTCATGAATCCACACGTAGCGGTCAGCCGCCGCCACATATCTTTCCGGCAAATGTGCGTTCAGTTCCGCCCTCATTGCAATGATGAGTGTCAAATGTACGTCCGGCCAAAGAGACGGCTCTTCGAGATACGGGTCCATGCCGGGGAAGAAAATTGGCATTTGATTGTTTCAAATTAGAGCCTGGGAATGACAACTCACTTTCATTTTACTCAATGCCAACCGGCCGGCGGCTCCCTAATACACCCCCACCGTCGTCGTCGCCGCAATTCCGCGCCACGGCTTGACGCCGCTGATGCCGTCCCACGGATACTTGGCATAGGGCTGCTCTCGCTCCCCTTCGTCTCGCTCCAGGAAGCCGGGGACAAACAACTCTTTGGTGAGCGTGGTCAGCTTGACGCGGCCAGAGTCGCCGTGAGGGACTACCTTGAGCGGATCGTCGAAGTCCACCACCTCAATCACCGCCCGCGGCTGCGGGGCATAGTACGTAATCTTGTAGCCGTCGGCCGCACCGACGGGCTTGCTGCAGGCCAGGCCCATCAGCGTGTTGCCGTAAGTCGGCGTCATATAGATGCCGCTCACTTCCGGCGATCCACCGAAGTATTCCTCGATGCAGAACCGAGTGAACTGCGGCGTGAATTCCGTCCCGCCGCTGAAGATGCCGGTGATGCCGGTGTCCTTGAAGGACTTCCCCTGCTTCTCGAGCTTGGTGCAAAGGGCCTCTAGCAGCTTGGGCGTCGTGAACATGCACTTGATGTCGTGCCCGGCGGAAAGAATCGACAGCACCTGGTCGATGCAGTGTTCCTTGTACGCCTCCAGATGCTCCATCCAACCTTTCTTGATCAGCTTCACCACCCACCGCGGGTCGAGATCGATGCAGAAGCAGATGCCGCCCCGGTGCTGGCAAAGATGCTCCACCGCCAACCGCAGCCGCCGCGGGCCGGAGGGGCCGAGCATCAGCCAGTTGCTCCCCTTGGGGAAGTACTTGTCCGGCAGGGTCTCGCTGAAGTTCTCATAGTCGGTCCAGTGGTCCTCAATCACCATGCGGCTCTTGGGAATTCCAGTGGTGCCGCCAGTTTCAAAAATGTACGCCGGCTTGCCCGCGAGCCCCTTGGGAATCCAGCGGCTGATGGGGCCGCCGCGGAGCCAATCATCCTCGAACAGTGGGAACTTTTGGATGTCGGCAAAGCACTTCACGTCCTTGAGAGGGTCGAACTTCAGCCCCTTCTTCTTTTCCAACCAGAACGGACTGCCGGTCGAGTCGTGAAAGTGCCACTGAATGGTTTCAAAGGCATGATTGTCGAGTTGGTCTTTGGCGGCCTGGGCGCGGGATTTCATTTCCGCGGTCGTCGCGGTTTGAACCAGTGTCATCGAAGGTCCTCAGGCGGGAAGCGGAAGGAAAATCGCAAGGCGGGCGTGCTCTATTGGGCGGCATAACCAGCGCCGGCACGTGAAATTATAGAGTACCCCGCCGGCGTTCCACTGACAACCCGCATGGAGGCCACGCACCGCCTTCTGCTGAGGTAAACTGGCATCCTTCAACCCATTGCTCCCAGGTGATTTCATGGTCCGCCTCCTCGTTCTCTACGGTCATCCCACCGACCCCGCCGCCTTTGACCAGTACTACCAGGACCGTCATATCCCCATTGCCAAACGGATGCAGGGACTGAAGAAGTGGACCGTAGGCAAAGTGCAAGTGATGCCCGGCGAAGAACGGCCCCCCTATTACTACGTCGCCGACATCTACATGGAGAGCCGCCAAGAGTTCGAGCGGCTGCTGGCTACACCTGAAGGACAAGCCGCCGTTGCCGACGTGCCGAGCTATGCGACGGGGGGCGTGACGTTTCTGTATACTGAAATCGAGGAGATTATCTGAGGCTCTTGTTAGCAAGGCAGCACAGGTCCGTGGAAACACATCAGACAATCGCTTCCACTATCACCTTATACCCGGCGATCTCCAGGACGCGGATGGAAGCACCTCGGGGGATGTAGTCCCCTTCGCAGACAACGTCGAGGAAGGCGTTGCCGAAGCGGGCGCGGCCGATGGGGCGAAGAGGGGTTTCGGCGCGGCCGATAGAGCCGATCTGAACGGCGGACTCCATGGCTTTGCCGCTCGTCGTCGAGCCTTCGTGTTGAATCTCGACGCCGGAAGCAGCAGCCTCGTCGTCGCGGGCACCTGGCGGGGCGAGAATCATGTTGTTCAAGACCGGGATGACGTGGAAATAGCGCATCATCACCCCGGCTACCACCGCGAAGGCCGCACACGAGCTGAGGACCAGGAAGCTGGAGGAAAGGAGCGTGTTCCAATCGTGCTCCGACTCCGGCACGATGAAGTTCTGGCAGGCCAAGACCATCGAAATCACAATCAGCAAGATTCCACTGACCCCCGCCACACCGAAGCCGGGAAGTACGAAAATCTCCACCGCAAGCAGCAGAACGCCCGTTCCGAACAATACCAATTCCAGCATGCCGGAAGTCCCCGCGTGGAAGCGGCTCCAGTAGAAGAGGGCGAAGCAAAGGAGGGCGGTGATGCCGCCGACGCAAGTGCCGGGCGCGCAAAGTTCATAGAGGAGGCCGACCAGGCCGACGATGAAGAGCAGCGCGGTGACCCACCACAGTCCCAGTACGTAGACCGCTTTGTCCGCGGTGTCCGGCCGGTACTCTTGCCAAGGTCCGTCCACTTGGAATCGCCCGCGGAGCTGCTCCGAGCCGGTGACGACGGCGCTGGCCAGTTGCAACTCCACCGCGCGCGAGCCGGAGACTTCCAAGAATCGCCCCTTCTGCGATTCGAGGACCAGCTCCAGTTTTTCCCAGTCGGCGGAGTCGGGGCGAGATTTGAGCTCGAGTTCGGAGAGGAACGTGACGATGTTCGTCGTCTTGTTCCGGCAGCGGAAGACCTCGACGTCCATATCGACCATCGCTTCCGCAAGTGCCGGTGGGCGGCCCTTGGCGATGGCCAGTCCGCGGACCCGCTGCACGAGGTCGGAGCGGTATTTCTCCGGGGCATAGCGGAACATGAAATCCTGGTCCAGAAAGATCATTCCCACGTCACCCAGCCGCGCGGTCGGCCGCATCACGATTTCGTCGCAGCCCAGCGAGACGAAAGCCGCTCCGCTCAGGGCTTCCTCCGGAACGTAGGCCACGGTGTGAGCCCAGGAAGCGTCGCGGAGCATCTCGGCCATGTTCCCGCTCTCGTCGACGTAGCCGCCGGGACTGTCGACTTCGATGACCACCAGGTCGGCTCCCGCTTCCTTTGCGGCAGCCAGTTTGCGGGTGAAGTAGCCTTCCAGCCAGGGGGTAATCGGCCCCTCGAAATGGATGACGGCCGCCTTGCGGTAGGTCTTGGCGGCAGCGGGCTTGGCCGTCGGTGCGTCGTCGGCCCACAGCAGCGCGGCCATCAATAGCAGAGATAGCGCCGCGAGGCACCGGGGCCAGCGCAGCGGATGTCGCACTCGGGGCAGAAGCTTTTGACGCGCACGACGCATGGAGTCAGCATAGCGGACGCAGCCTGGGGATTCAAACTCCGCTCCGCGCGGCTTGACGATGCTCCCCTCTTCTATTACCACAGAGAGTGTCCTACTGACCCGCTGGAGTTTCCGGCGGTCTCTCCATTCATTCCAGAGGTCTTGAAAATGACGATTACGCGCATCGGTACGAACGCCAAGTATGCCACCGGCTGGGACGCCGCCTTCAGCCGGGGCAAGAAGGCCAAGTCGACGGCCGCCGCCGCGACCAAGAAGAAGTCTCCCGCCAAAAAGTCCAAAAAGGGGAAGAAATAGACCGGCCCGGCGCGCGGTTCGCAGAAAGGGGGTCGGGAGGAGTTTTCGCGGTCACGGACTCTCGATTGTCGCTAGACGGATGCCCGCGAAAACCCCTCCCGACCCCGTAGGAGATTATCCGATGAAAGTTCATCTTCGTTACTGCTCGTCGTGAGGTTATGAACCGCAGGCCGTCAGTTTGGCGGCCAAAATCCTCACTCAGTTCAAACGGCAGGTCCAGTCCCTGGAGCTCGAGCCTTCGACGGGAGGCTGCTTTGAGCTCCGTGCCGGCGACGACCTCATCTACTCCAAACTCGCCACGGGGGAGTTTCCCGACGAGCGAAAGATGGTGGATGAGATTGGCCAGCGAATGAAAAATAAGGTTGCCTAGTCGCGGTCGGCTTCCCGGCTCTCGCCCCGCATCCGCTCCACCGCCTTGCGGTAGCGGCTGTAGAACTCGGCGGCAGTCCATCCCAGATACATGTTGCCGCCAATCGACAGAAACAGCGCGCAGCAGGTGAAGAACAGCGGCCAATAAGGGGGCGTCGTCTCTTGGCCGTCGGTAGCCGCTATGGCCAAACCCTTGGCGGACTTTGTCCCTCCCTTGCCGAGGCCCGTTCTTCCCTTGGGGTTCTCCACCGAAGCCGTCCGGTTGTTGTCCACTTCCGCGCGCTCGTCTTCCGCGGAAGTCGTCGACACGTTGTTGATGCTGGTGTCTCCGGCTCCAAACTTGGCTCGCGGCTGGGAAAGGCGAGTCTCTTCTTCCGGCAAGTACTGGTTGCCGTCATCGGGGGGAGTGAGCGTGGCCCGCGTCGTCCTCGGTCGGTTCGCCGGAGCATCCGCAAACTGGCTGCGGTCGAAGACCGGTGCATCACTGGCAGTCGCGCGGGGCGGAGCCGAACGCGCGGGACCGTAAAGGGGCGCTGGCTCCGACTGCTCTTCCGCGGTCGTTTCTTCGGCTGGGTTCGTGGTGAACAGCTCGGGCGCTGCGCCGGGAACGCGGTCCTCCGCTGCCTCGCCATACTGCGGCTCCCCGGCATACCGGCCGGCAAACGGCTGCTCCCCAGGCTCCTCCATCGGTTGCTCGGCCCCTTCATCATCGACCGAATACCTCGGAGGGTTCCGCAAACGGGGCGGCTCGCTGGAACGGGGCACATTGGCCCTTGGCTCATTGCGCCCTTCAGCCGTTCGCGGTCCGAAGGAGCGGGGCGATGTTGCCGAGGGCCCTTTCGCCATCGGTCCGTAGACGGTGGGTTCCTCCGCGGCGGCGGCCGGGGCGACGAGCCTTTGCTCTTGCCCCGTCAGTGGGGCGTGACGATGAGTCTTCTCCGACTTCCGCGGCAGCAGAATCTTGCCAGCCAGCACGACGAACTGCTGAATTTGCCCCGCCTCGGGATAGACGTTCATGTAAATCTCGTCCCCCTCGCGGAGCTTCCCCAACAGGTCCGGCGAGAGCTGCACCAGGTATTGCACGCGGTGGTCGGCACCCACCTGCCAGCCGTGCGAGACATCGGTGGTCTCTTCGCTGCGTCCCTGGGCATCGACGACGATCGCCACGGGAATATCCGGCTCTTCCTGAGCGGCCCGCTCCTCGGCAGTTCCCTGCGGCGGCAACTGCGGAGTCCGCTGCGGAGCTTTCTTCAAATCGGCGGCCGAAATCCGCAGGCAGAGCCGATGAACTTCCTTCGCGGTGGAAGGGAGCTTGCTGGTGATGGTTTCCCCCTGCTCCAGCGACGCCAGAAACGTCGGCTCCACTTGCAGCACATATTCGAGCTGCCCCTCCTGCGTCGTCCGCCAGGTCTGTTGCACCCCCAGCACACTCACGCACAGCATTACGGCGAGTCCATTCATCGCATCATCTCCTTGAAATGTGCCCATCCACGGCCGGGCCATGTTAGCCGGTTTGGGGGAGACAGGTAAAGAGCGAAAGTAGCCGCGGACGGCCCGCCTGGCGGACATTTTGGTTGGGGGGACTCCTATCTCGTCCTAAGCAATCTCGAGATGGGCCTGGGAAGGCAATCCTTCAAGCGTTTAGTTAAGATCCGGCCCATACCCGAAGGCGTTGCGGTCGGCGGCGTTGTCGGGGGGAGCGCCGAAGAAGGCGTCGGCTTCGGTGCCTCCCCAGAGGGTGTCGACTGAGCCGTCATCCCCCGCGGAGCCGAAGCCAGCGAGGTCCAGAAGCGTTGGGCTGGGCCCCCAGAGGAGCATGAGCGCGAGCAGGGCCGCGTCGGCTGCATCGCCGCTGGCCAGGCTGCCGCTGCCCGCGCCATTGGACTCGTCGCCGACAAGGGCATCGCTCCCTTCGTTGCCGTTGACGATGTCCTGGCCCAGGCCGCCGATCAGGATGTCGTTCCCCGTGCGGCCGTAGAGGGTGTCGTTGCCGTCGTTGCCGGCGACGATGTCGTTCCCCTCGCTGCCGCTGGCGGTGTCCACGCCGCTGCCGGCGTAGATGCGGTCGTTGCCGCTCTGGCCGTCGATTTGATCGCCACCCGGGCCGCCGTTGACGTAGTCATCTCCCGCGCCGGTGTTGATGATGTCGTTGCCACCCTGGCCATAGACGGTGTCGGCTCCCCCAAAGGTGTTGATCTGGTCGTTGCCGGTGCCGGTCTGCGAAGCGACGGACGGCGTGTCGGTGGCCGGGTTGAAGTCGTCCCCCCAGATCTCGTCATTCCCGCCGACGGCTCCGCCGCTGATACGGTCATTCCCGATCCCGCCCACGATCAGGTCGTTGCCATATCCGCCCGTCAGGATGTCGTCGCCTCCTTCGCCGAAGATGGCCCCGTTCAGCCGGGTGTTGTACATCGTGATGGTGTCGTTGCCGCCGCGGCCGTAGGCGTAGATCTTGGAGACCCCCGTCGTGTACGGCCCGTACATGCCGCCATTGGTCGGATAGTAAAGGTTGCCGACGCGGACGCGGAACACGGGATTCACCTGGGCCGCGCTGGTGAACTGGATGTAGTCCGCCTGGTCGGTAGCCCGCAGGAAGAAGTCGCCGATCGCCGTGTTGGTCAACTGAGTTGCGGGGGGAAATGGGCCGCCGTCGTACAGGTCGATGTCCTCGATGCCGGTGAAGCGGAAGGTCTGGGTGTTGGCGCTGTCCGCGTTGCCGCCGTTGGTGTCCACGATCACCACCGGCGTGACCAGCGTGCCGGAGAAGGTGTTGGTCATGTCCAGGAACAGCTTGTCACCCGGTTCGGCGAACGGATTGAAGGCGATGCCGGGGCCGGGCGTGGCCGCCGCGACGCCGCCATGCACGGCAATCTGCATCTGGCCGGTGCGGAGCACGGGGTTGAGCTTGTCCGCCGCCGAGCCGAAGGTGTCGCCGCCGAGATCGCCAAAGAGCGTGACGAAGTTGAGCGAAGCGTCCGTCGTGCTGTCGGCGACGTGCAGGAACTGCGTGTCGTTGTCCCCGCTGCCGCGGACGTTGACGGTGACCAGGCCGGCGAAATACGTGGGAGCAGCGACCGCGCCGCCCAGGTTGGTGGTCAGCGTGTCCGCCCCCGCGGTCGCGGTGACATCCAGCGTCTCGATGCCGCTGAAGCTGATCTCGTTGCCGGCGAGGGGATTCAGGCCGTCGATGCCGACCTGCGTGATCGTGGCTGTATCGCCGCTGATGTCGGTCGAGTCATTCACAAACAGCGAGTCGGTGCCGGCACTGTCCGTGACATTCGCCGGAATCGGCAGGTTGTCGAGGCCGGCCGCGCCGGCGCCGTTGATGTGGTAGGTGTCGCTGCCGCCGGCCCCTTGCAGTTGGAGACTGCTGTAGTTGCCGCCGGGAGCGAAGGTGAACGGCGTGTAGGTCGCGGGGTTCACCGTGGTCAAGCCCGCGACCGCCGTGGTGGTGATGGTGTTGCCATTCGCGTCCCCCAGGACCGTCAAGGTCCCCGCGGCTGCTCCCGCGCCGGTCCGGTTGACCGAGCCGGTGGGGCCGAGGTTGCTGAAGTAGGTCACCAGATCTCGGCCGGCGGAGTTGGTGGTGTTCACTTCCCCTTCTCCCGCGCCGGGAGCCGCGCCGCTGCCGAAGGCATAGACCTGGGCGGTGCCGCTCTCGGTGAGCGCGAAGTTCAGGGCGTTAACTCCCGCGCCGCCGTCGTAGTACAGCCGGGCCGTGCCGGCGCTGTTGGGATTGTCCGGGAAGACGGCGCTGGGAATGCAGAGCGGGTCGAATGAGACCATGCCGTTCACGTCGTCCACGGTCAGGGTATCCGCCCCGGCAGTGCCGTTCACCTGGAGCGAGGCAATGTCCGCCAGGTCGGCCGAGAAGACGACCGTCGGGCCGGCGTTATTGACGATTTCGAGCTGAGTGCCGCTGGCCGGCGCATTGCGGCGGACGGTGAAGTCGCCGCTCGCGCCAAAGGCCGGCATGTTCAGCACCAGGTCGTAGCAGCCGCCCAGGGCGTTGACGTCCTCGATGCTGTTGTATTCGACGCTGGCCCGGTTGGTGAACGTGAACGTGCCGTCGTTGGTGCCGTCAATCGTCAGCGTGGTCCCTGTCGCGCCCGCCAGATCGAGATTCAGCACGTCGCCGGGAATCACCACCGGCGCCAAGCCGTTGACGACGATCGCCGTGCCGATAGGCTGCGGGGCGAAATTGAAAATATCGGCCTGGGCTCCCCCATTGAACGTGGCTCCCCCAGGAGCCGTGACCACCGCGCCGGAGGCGATGCTGAGCGTCTCCCCCGTGGCGTCGGCATCGCCATAATCGATATTGATTGTGACCGTGGTGGCAGCCAGGATGCTCGACGTGGAACTGATCGTAGTATCATCCCCCGAATTCAGCGTCACGCTGCTGGCGGTGGACTGCACGGTGACGCCGGGGTCAACCGTCAGAGTGTCCACGTCGTCCGTCGCGGACTCACCCGCAGTCAAAGTCACCGCGCCCCCCATGATCACATTCGCCGCCACGGTCAGCGGACTGGCGGCACTTATCACTGCCGGGCCACTGCCGGTGACGCCCGTCAACGTTACTAGGAAGGTGACGCTGGTGATTGTCAGAGCCCCGGTGTTCGCGACATAGATGCCGCCCGGCCCCGTGGCAGCCGCCAGGTTCGTAATCTGAGTATCGATCGACCCGGCTGGTGCGGCAGTGCCGATGGAACCGCCAGCCTGCAAGCTGGCGCTGAACGCGACAATGTCCGTGAGGGGATTGGCATCAATAATCGACCCGGCCGCAACAACCTTGACGACGTCGCCACTGGCAGTGACGGTGCCGATGAAGGTGATGTTGCCGACGGTGGTGATCAGGCGGACGTCACGTCCCAAGCCATTAGCAGTGACGCTGGACACGGTGAGTGCGCCGCCCGCGGATATGTCAACGAGGCCATCGAAGGCAGTGACGGACGACAGGGTGACCGCATCCAGTTCGTCGATAGTAATGGCCCCGCTGGCCGTGGTGCTGGCGACGATGCCGCCACTCAGGGTGGTATCCAGGTTAATCGGTCCGGCTGCGGTGGCATTGAGATTGGCGGCCGTGATGTTATTGCCGCCGGCATTCGCGTCCGAGATCGCGCCACCCGCACCGACGGCGGTGAGCGCCACTGTCGCGCTGGCGGAAACGGTAGTGACGTTCAATGCTCCCGCGGTTGTGGAGACATCCACAATCCCATTGGCGGCCGAGACACTCAGCAAATTCGCGCCGTTGGTTTCGTCAATGTCGATGCTCCCCGCGCCGGTGTTGGTAGCGGTCAGGTTTGTGACGGTGGTGTCGACGTCGATTCCAGTCGAGGCAGAAGCGACAAGACTGACGGCGGCCAGGTCCGTTGCAATGCCACTGGTGGTTATGGAACCGGCCGCCGTCAGGTTCACCGTGTCGGTCGTCGTCAACGCGCCGCCGGTGAAGTTGATGGTCTGAATCGGTCCGCCAATGCCGACGTTCGCGGTGCCACCGCCGATGTTGATTATCGCGGAAGGGAAGTTGACCGTGTCGCTGCCATCCCCGTTGAGGTTCAGGTCCGCACTAAAAGCGGCCGGGCCGGACTCCATCGAATCGAGGCTGTTGAAATTCAGGATGTCGGGCCCATTGGTCAAATTGATCGTGAGCGAGCCGGTGGGATTCACAAACGCCACGGACTCGCCGAGGGTGGAGCTGATCGTCGAAATCGTATCGCCCGCCGCGCCGAAGTTGGCGAGCGTGACCGTCTCCGCGCCGCCGGTAAAGGTGAAGACGCGATTCGTGGCATTCAAGTTATCCGTCACCGGCTCCAGGCCGGTGTAACTGACCACGTAGCCGTCGATATTGACGCTGCCATCGGCGGCATTGATGAACGAGTGAGTAACATTCCCAAACACGCCCGGCCCCGAAAGCACCAGCGCATCCCCCGGAGGACCGCTCGTCGGATCGCCGCCGCTCAAAGTGATCGTTTTTCCGGTACTGACCATCGAGGAATCGACGGTCAACAGATCGTTGCCAGCGAGGGTGTTGACCTGAATGTGGGAGCTGATGGAGGAGATCGGGACGCTCACGGTATGGGCATCGACCTGGGTCGTGCCAGCTCTTGCTTCCAGAATGGTGTCAGGGTCATAAACGAGTATGTTGCCGGCCGCGCGGCTCAACCGCAGAGAGTCGTTGGTATCGCCCCCCGCACTGTCGGTGATAACCAGATTGCCGGCGACGTCGAATTCGACCGTGGTCGAGGCGACCGGCGGTGCGGGAAAGTCCCCGGCAAGCCAAGGCTCGAGGCCCACCATGCCGTCGTCGGCCATAAAATAGAGCGAGGAGCCAATGGCCGTCAGGCCGTCGGGGCTGGAGGAGCCGCTGCCGGCTTGGATGTCCCTGACCAGGGTGGGAGTCGAGCCGCTCAAGTACCAGAGTTCTCGGCCAATTCCCGGCTGCGTCCCCGCGAAGTAGAGTTGCCCGCCGACATTGGTCAGTTGATCGGGGTTCATGCCGATCGTGGCGGGCAGGGATGTGATCGTCGCGCCATCACTGGTGAAGATGCCCCGGCCGCTCGCGGAAACGCCGACGAAATAGAGCAAGCTGCCGATGCTGACGAAGGAGGAATTGCTGGGAACTGTCACCCCGATCGGGTCCGTGACTTTTTGCGTTCCTCCGGAATGGGTGCGCCACAGCTTCGTCGACGTGCCGTCAAATGCTTTGAAGAACAGGTTTGTGCCGGCAACGGTGAATTTGTCGGGATTAGAATCATTCTGCCCAGCATTGATATCCATGACCAAATCGACAACCTGGGGACCGGCGACTGGCATGGTTACTTTGAAGAGCTCCCTGCCCGAAGCGGGTATTGCCCGAAAGCCAGTAAAGTAGACGGCGCCGCCAAACTCCACGAGAGACTGCGGTCCGTAGCTTCCAGTGCCGCCATTGATATTCAGCCCCTGGGCGCTCCCGATTCCGTCATAGACGTACAGACGCGAAAATGACGGTGCTGCTGTCGGAATGGCGGTGAAGTAGAGCTTGCCACCGGATACGATCATAGCCGACGGATTGAGTCCCGCGGTCCCAGTAACCAGGCTGGCGGCGGCAGTGCCATTGGTATGCCAGATTCCCCTGCCCGTTCCATTATCCGCGACGAAGTACAGCTCGCCGTTAAAACTAATGAGGCTCTCAGGCAACGAAGAAAGGCTTCCCGGCCTGACATCGAACACTTGCGGCGGGCTGACCCCATCCGTGGCCCAGACCTCTCGATTCGTGGCTGGCATTGTGGCGGTGAAAAACAACTTGCCGTTTGCGACGGTCAGCAATTGCGGGCTGGAATTGAGAGTAGGATGCAAGTCGGCAAAGAGACTCGCCGTCGATCCATCGGTACGCCACAGTTCAACTCCCGTTGCGCCATCGTCTGCACTAAAATAGGTATGGCTGCCATACTGCACAAAGCCGGTTGGTCCGGAATCGCCGCCGATGCTGATGTCCTGGATCAGGGTGGCATCAATGGCGAGAACTCGCCGCCTTTCGAGCGGCTCGAAGAAGAGGCGGCGGCAACGCACGGAGGAGGCTTGTCGTAAGGAGAGATTGAACTTTGACCGACGGCGTTTGCGCAGCATGGAATCACTCGGTGAAGATCAGAGGTGCAGGTCGCGTAGAATGACGGTGGAATCAGTTACCAAGTACACGTCGAAAATCCATGACGATGGTAGCGTTTCGCTTTTTCGATTTCAATCAGGACGCCAAAAAATCCTTTGACACCGGACTCTCCCATGCTCATCCATTCTGTTGACCACCCCGACCTGCCTCCCTTTGAAATGGCGGCCCGCTTCAAAATGGAGATTGTGTATTTCATGACCCCCGCGGGGGATCATGGAGCGCCGCAACTGGGGCCGAACGAGTACTGGATCTGCCGGGAAGAGGCCATCAAATGGCTCGACGATTTGGTGGTCTTCGTCGTCTCACCACTTGATGCCCGGTCCAAAGCGGAAATCGAGCTGACGGACGAGCATGAAGCATGGCTCGCCTGGATGGTTGAGAACGGCGTCCAGCATGTGCGGCTGGGGTGACTAGGCGTTGGCCGCGAAATCGTTCGTGAGGGTCAATTCCTGATAGTGGAATGGTCGCTCCGGCGTTCGCCGCAGCATGAGCGAATGCGCCACATTGAAGACCGGTACGCCGCTCTTGGTTTTCCCTTCGTACTTGCCGTGATGGGCATGGCCGTGGAACACCGCGGTCAATGGATAGCGATTGAGCGGCTCTTCGAGACGACTGCAGCCGAGAAAGGGGAGGATCTCTAGCGGCTCCCCTTCGACCGTGTCCTGGATGGGGGCGTAGTGCAAAATGGCGAAGCGGTGCTGCGTGCGAAGGCGGGAGAGCGCTGACTCCAGCTTGAGCGCTTCATCCAGCGCCTCACGCACAAACTGTTTCACGATGGGTTCACCCCAGGGCGCCAACACGCGCTGCCCAAAGCCACCACAAAAACCCTTCACACCCGCGAAGCCGATGCCGAGCACTTCACAGGCTTCGCCGTCGAGCATTTTCACTCCCGAGGCCGCGAGAATGTCCGTCACTTCCTGTTGATGGCCCGACTCGTAGTCGTGATTGCCGAGCACCGCCACGATGGGAATGCGCACGGCAGCGCTCAGGTCCTTGGCGAGCAGATGAGCCTCCTCCGGCAATCCATAGTCCGTCAAATCGCCAGCGAGAACGAGGATGTCCGCGCTCTGCGAAATCTGACCCAACAGCGGCTGCAAAGTTCCCGCCGCGTTTTTGCCGAAGTGGATATCCGCGAGCGCGGCCAATCGAACATTTCTGTCGGACATGATTCGGTTCTCTCGGTCGCTCGTAAGAGCAAACCGTGTACCCGGCGGCACATGGTTTGCAATCCTCTCGTTAAGCCGAAATTCCAAGGAGAAATTCATGCATTTGCCGGCCAGCCCCCACACGATTCTCGACCCTGAAAGCCGTGCGTTCTACCAGTCCGCCATGCGGGCGCTCCAGCAGGATGATGTGCCATTCCTCGTTGGCGGCGCTTACTCCTTCTCGCGTTACACTGGCATCGAGCGGCACACCAAAGATTTTGACGTTTTCCTCCGCGAGGAAGATGTGCCGCGGGCACTCGAGTCGCTGGCCCGAGCCGGCTACCGCACCGAGCTCACTTTTCCTCACTGGCTGGGCAAGGCATTTAGCGGAGATAGCTTCGTCGATATCATATACGGCTCCGGCAACGGCGTGGCGCGCGTGGATGACCTGTGGTTCACGCATTCCACGAAGTCGGTCGTCCTGGACATTTCGGCTCTCCTGTGCCCCGTCGAGGAAACCATTTGGTCCAAAGCCTTCGTCATGGAGCGGGAGCGTTATGACGGCGCGGATATCGCTCACCTCTTGAGAGCCAGAGCGAAGGAGCTCGATTGGAGCCGGTTGTTGCGCCGCTTCGGCCCGCACTGGCGGGTTCTTCTCAGTTACCTGACCTTGTTCGGGTTCATCTATCCGGCCGAGCGCGACTTCATTCCCCGCTGGGTACTCGATCGTCTAGTTGCCGAATTGCAGCATGAGTCTCACACTCCGCCGCCGGAAGAAAAAGTCTGCCGGGGGACGCTGTTCTCGCGGGCGCAGTATTTGGTGGACGTCGAGAACTGGGGATATCAAGACGCTCGCCTCCTGATGGGTTCGATGTCCGAGCGCGACATCGAGCATTGGACTGCTGCCATCGACAGTGAACCGCCGACGGAACTGGTGCGGCCGACGGTCAGCGAATTCGCTACGCCACTCCGTGCTTCTTGAACCACTCCAGCGCCTTCTTCCAGCCGTCCTCCGCTTCCTTTTTTCGATACGTCATCCGGTAGTCCGCGTGGAAGCCATGGGGCGTGTCGGGATAGACAACAATCTCGGAAGGCTGCTTGGCTTCCTTGAGAGCCTTCCTCATTTGCTCGACGGTACTGACGGGAATACCGTCGTCCGCTCCGCCGTAGAGGCCGAGGACGGGGGCTTTCAACGATGCCGCCAGATCGATCGGGTGCTTGGGATGTAAATCGTCCACCTTGCCGACCAGGCGGCCGTACCACGCCACGCCAGCTTTCAGGTTGGGGTTGTGGGCGGAATACAGCCAAACAATCCGGCCACCCCAGCAGAAGCCGGTGACGCCGAGCTTATCGGTGTTTCCCTGACCGGATTTTTTCGCCCAGGCCACGGCCGCATCGAGGTCGGACATGACTTGCGCATCGGGAACCTTATTGACGATTTTTAGAATCTCGGGGAACTCCGTCAGCTTGGAAACATCTCCCTGGCGGGCGTACAACTCCGGTGCGATGGCGAGGTAGCCAAGCTTTGCCAGTCGCCGGCAGACGTCCTTGATGTGCTCGTGGACGCCGAAGATTTCCTGCACGACGAGAACGACTGGGAAGCTATCTCCCTTCTTCGGCGCGGCGCGGTAAGCCGGCATCTCACCGTCCTTGGTGGGAATCTTGACCTCGCCCGCTTCCAATCCCTCGGCATCGGTCTTGATGGTCTCCGCCGACACCGGCTGGACGGCGAGCGCGAAGCCGGAGGCGAGCGAAGTGACGACAAAGCCGCGTCGGGTGAAGTCGGATTTGATGGCGAGGCCGAGCAGATCAGTGTTCATGGAAAAAATCCTGAGATGTAAGGATGTCGAACGAGCTGCGCCGGATTTTAGGATGCGATTTGGTTTTGAGCAACGGTTGGTTCGTAGGATGGATTTCCTTACCCGTCCTATCTTACCGGACGGGACTGGAGTCCCATCCTACATGACATTCACTCCACCACCGCGAGGTTGTCTCGGTGAATGACTTCTTGGTACGGACAAATCCCCAGCACCTGCGCGATCTTGGACGACTTCAGTCCCATAATGCGCGTCACATCGTCCGAGGAATAATTCGATAGGCCGCGGGCGACGACAGAACCTTTCTCATCGCATAGCGAAACCAGATCTCCTTTGCGGAACTCGCCTTCGCATTTCGCAATGCCGGCCGCCAGCAGACTCTTTCCTTGTTCGACAATGGCCCGCCGCGCGCCGCTGTCGAGATGAATCTGCCCTTTGGACGGAGCACTATAGCTGAGCCAGCGTTTGTAGTGGCTGACCCCTTTGCCGCGAGCCCGGAAGAGGGTGCCGATTTCCTCGCCGGCCATGATGCGGATCAGTACGTCCTCCTGCCGGCCACTGGCAACGATCATGTTCTCTCCCGCGGAAGTCACCATGCGGGCGGCCGCCAGCTTACTGGCCATGCCTCCCTTGGAGAGCCCCGTTTTCTTGTCCCGCACGTAGCCCAGGATGGTGTCGTCGATTTTGGCGACAGTGGAAACGAGGTTGGAGGAGTCGCTGGCCGGGTCGCCGTCGTACAGACCTTCGATGTCCGAAAGGATCACGAGCAGCGGAGCGCGAATGAGATTGGTGACGAGGGCGGCGAGGTGGTCGTTGTCGCCGAAGGTGGTTTGCAGCTCCTCCACACTCACCGTGTCGTTCTCGTTGATGACCGGGACCGCTCCGAATTCCAGAATGCTGGCGAGCGTGTTACGCACGTTCAAGTAGCGTGTGCGATGGCTGACGTCGTCCGCGGTGAGCAGCACCTGGGCGGCGCGGCGGCCGTGTTTGACGAAAGTCCGGTCATAGGTCTGGATGAGGTGGGCTTGCCCCACGGCCGCCACCGCTTGCAGCTTCGCCAGATCCGTCGGGCGGCTAGTGAGCTTCAGCAGGCTCATCCCGGCGCCGACGGCTCCTGAGCTGACGAGCACGACTTTTTTTCCGGCGTCAGCGACGGCGTGAATCTCCTCGGCCAGCCGTTCAATGCGGGGGTAGTTGAGCGTCCCGTCGGCAAGCGTGAGGACGCGCGTTCCCACTTTCACGACCACGGTGTGGGCGGCAGCGGTGATGACAAGGCGTTGTTCGTTTCTAATCACTGCGTCAGGCATGAGCCGATTGTATCGCCCAATGGCGTTCTAAGACTTGGAATACGGATTGACCTGTAACTTCTTGAGCAGCTCGCCGCGAAGGCGTTCGATGACCGACTTTTTGTCGGTCTGGGAAAGGATGCGCTGCACCACGGCTTTGGGGCTTTCGGTTCCCCAGGATGCACCATGCTCGAAATAATAGCGGGCCGCCTCGCCGACGATGTACGAGCCATAACCCGCGGCTGCGCCTTGCGGCAGGGCGGTGATGAGCGTCGATTTGCCGACCGTGAAGGCCTTGAGGGCGCTGACCGCGACGGTGCTGACCACAACGCCCACGGTCATCCAGCCGGCTGCCGTGGCAATACTGACGGCCAGCTTGCGGGCCTGCGCCCATTTCATTTCGAGCCCGTAGACGGCCGCCAGAGTTAAGATCATTGCCGCATCGATGGCAATTCCGCCGAAGATGTCCGCAAAGGCAAAGGGGTTCAGGCCGACCGCGACGGCTTTGGTCGAAGCATAGCCCCACACTACTTGCATCGCCCGCCGCTCGCGGAGCTGTATCCGTAGGGACGCAATCCGATCGCTTTTATCAGCGGCATAGAGCGCCGCATTGAGAGCGATGAGTGCCAACCCCTCTTTGTCGAGCATTTCCAGGATTGCGGCTTTCAAGTCCGCGGTATCCGGCGGCGGCTTTTTCCACTCGCTCCGCTCTTTGCCATTGGCGGCTTGAATGACGTACTCTCGCTCGCGGGGATCCGCGGCCGAAGTCACTACTTGCTCGGCCGGCACAAGATCCCGCAGCCGCTCGTTGCAAAGAACCTCCAGGAGGCGGGCCCGCTGCTCGCGGCTGTAGAGGTCGATCTTGTTGAGCACGACAATGATCGGCTTGTGGAAGGCGGCGAGCTCCACCAGGTTGGCGTGTTCCGTGTCGTTCAGATCGGAATCGGTGCAGAATAGAATCAGGTCCGACCGCTCCGCTGCTTCTCGGGCCATCTGCCCGCGGGCCGCGCCCCCGACCTCGTTGATCCCCGGCGTATCCACCAGCACCACCTGGCTATCCCCGAGCCCCGGCAGCCGATAACCGGTCCCCTGCCAATTGACGTGCCAGACCTCCTTGGTCCAGCCTCCTTGCACATCGACCGCCGCCACCGCTTCACCGACCAGGGCATTGATGAGAGCACTCTTGCCGGTGCTGATCTCGCCGAAGACGACAATCTCCACCCGGCCGCTTTGCAGCTTGTCATGCATGTCCCGCAAACCGGCCAGCTCGCTGCGCAGCTTCTCCTTCTCCGCCGGCGTGCAGCGGCGATACTTGTCGAGCGTCTGCTCGACGGCGGCTAGTGCCTGGCGATAGTGGTCGTCTGGTTGGGTCATGGTTGGAAGCATTTCGCTGCCGGTGCATCAGTCTTGTGCCGCTATTGCACTCGCACTCCGCTATTGTCAATGGTGTAAGGCACAATCCGCTCGTCGCACGCGCTGCCGCGGTGCTTGGCGACGTACAAAGCACGAGTCAATCGGTCGCCGCTCCGGACTTTCCCCATGAAGATGATCGTGTTCGCGTTCGAGAGCACATCCCCCTCGTCCAGCCGGCGGCTGATGAGGTCGTCGAGCATCGTCTCGTGCGAAGTGTAGAGGAGCAGACAGCCGATGCGGGCGGGGTCGTAGACGTGGCGGGCGATTTCTTCGGCGTTCCGCAGATAGGCTTCGCGGAACAAGTCGCGGGCGACCCACTCCGGATCCTTTCGCAGAATCTGATGGTAAAGGTACTCGAACAGATTGAACTGAATCGATTCCCCCGGCCGGTCGGTCGGCTCAATGCCGTCGATCACCACCCGCTCGCAGCCGCGGACGAAGTTGCCATAGAGAAACCCAATCGCCGCCCGCAGCCGGGCGTTGAGCTGCGCCTGCCAGGCGTGCCAGTCGTCCCAGTCCAGGTCCCGCTTCGTCACCCGGCGGCCGGCGTAATCGAAGATGTGCAGATACTCCCCCGGCTCGCTGGCGAAGAAGCTATCAAGCGGCACCTGCTTGTCGGCATCGGCGACTGTGAGGTTCCAGTCGAAGATTCGGCGGGCGTATTCCGCATGGCTCTGCGAATCGCCGCGGCTGCTCATGTCGAAGATGACGCCGGGCCGACTTGATTCTTCCATTCCTGCGCGGGCAAACTGCACGCCGAGCTGCGTCTTGCCAATGCCCGTCGCACCAACGACAGCCGTCAGCGTGCCGGGAATCAGCCCGCCGCCGAGCAGCTCGTCGAGACCGGATATTCCTGTTTTCATCCTTTCCATGTTCGGTCGCCCATCAGTTAGTACCAGCAGACCGCCTAAAGGCGGGACTCCAACGCCTGCTGGAGTTCCGTCTTTAGGCGGCTGTCCGCTCACGGAGTGAGCGGACTACTTTGCCAGCGCCCTATCCATCCTCTTCAAACACGCCTCTTTCCCAAGCAACGCCAGACAGTCATACACCCCCGGCCCCACGCTCTTGCCGGTGACGGCCACGCGGAGTGTATGCACGATGTCGCCAATCTTGATGTGCTCGGCCTCGATGAATTTCTTCATCGCCTCCTCCAGCGGGCCGACCTCGAATTCCTGCACGCCAGCCAGCACCGCGCGAAACTTTTCCAGCAGGTCCTTGGACTGCGGCGGAGCGACTCGTTTGGCGAAGTCCTGCTCGTCGTAGACGAAATCCTCGTCCTTCACGAAGAAGAAGTCCGAGTAGTTCAAAATGTCCCCCATCACCTTCAGCCGGTCGCCGGCGGCTTCCACGATGCGGGTGAGCTTGGGGCCGACATCGCAGGGGACGGGAGTCGGCAATAGCTTGGCGGCTTGCAAGAATGGAATCATTGCCGCCACCTTCTTTTTCACGTCCAGCTTCTGCATGTGCCGGTCCTGAAAACTCCACAGCTTCTTGGGGTCGAAGCTGGCGGGGGCCTTGGTGACGCGGGCGAGCGTGAAGTGGCGGATCATCTCCTCCACGGTCAGGTCCTCGGTCTTGTCGTCGAGCGACCAGCCGAGCAGCATCAGGTAATTCAGGATGGCACTCGGCAGATACCCCACCTCGCGGTAGAAATCGACGATGACCGGGTTGAACGTGTCCGCGGTCAGCTCTTCCCCCTTCCCCAGGCGGGAGACGATCTCCACGCCACTGTCGTAGAGCCGTTTGAACTCCGGGTTCTTCAGGTACTGGGCGATTTTTCGCTTGCTCAGCTTGTTGTGGCTGCCGGGCTCGGCGACGAATGGCAGATGGGCGTATTCCGGCAGCGGATAGCCAAGCCCTTGCAGGATGAAAATCTGACGCGGCGTGTTGGAAAGATGCTCCTCCGCCCGGATGACGTGGCTGATTTTGAAATCGAAATCGTCCACCACGCTCGCGAGGTGATAGAGGCAGGTCCCATCAGCCCGCTGGATGACATGGTCCTGCTCGCGGGCCCACTCAAAGACGCACTCGCCCCGAACGTGGTCCTGAAATTTGCATTGCCCCTCCCGCGGAATCTTGAGCCGCACCACTCCCTGCCGCCCCTCGGCCGCGAACTTCGCGGCCTGCTCGTCAGTCTCCGCCATCCACTTGCGGCTGTAGAGGAAGGCCTTCTTTTCCTTCTCCGCCTGCTCCCGCTCGGTCTTCAGTTCCTCCGGCGTGGCGAAATCGCGATACGCCAGTCCCTTCTCCAGCAGCACCTTCACCGCCGCCTGATACTGCGAGAGCCGCTGCGACTGGTAATACGGCCCATACGGCCCACCGACCTCCGGCCCTTCATCCCAATCAATCCCCAGCCAGCGAAATCCCTCCAAAATCGGCTGCAGCGCCTCCTGCACGTTTCGCCCCGCGTCTGTATCGTCAATCCGCAGCAGAAACTGCCCCCCATGCTGCCGGGCAAACAGCCAGTTGAACAGCGCCGTGCGAACGCCGCCGATATGCAGGAAACCAGTCGGGCTGGGAGCGAAACGAGTGCGGACGGACATGGAGGGGACGATTGGGGATTTGGGACTCGTGGATTTGGGAATTGGACACCTAGTTGGGGCGCCGAGTTCAGTTCAAATTAGACCGGCGTGCAATGAAGTGGGCTAGGGCGGGAATTATTCCCTTAAGGATCCTGCCGTCGTTGATCCTCCGCAAAAAGTTATAAGCGGTTGACAAAGGGCGGTTATTCACTTTTCTGACCTCTATTTTTGAGCGTTCGGGCCTGTACTCAACTCGCCTAACCACTTGTCCCATCGTCACTTTCGTTTTCTCCGACGCTGAATTTCTTGATTCACTTGCCTCGAAGTTCATTCACCTCATTCGCACCCTAACTGGGGGGTGGCTCGTCACTTTTATAAGCTATTTTTCATGACACTTTGCACAACAGGTGATCTTCTTAGTGTCAATTTATCCTCCATTAACCGTTAGTTGTCCATCAACGGCCCATCACCTTGTCCCGCGCGCAGCGCCGCCGCCGGATGACATAGTATACACTTGAACCGTTGTCTTGGGAAGCCCTCAGCGGAAGTTTTTTCAAGATTTTTTGGCCCTCCCCAAACGTGCCTAAGTACGACCTATTTCAGCCGCGGCAGCGGCGACCAGAAACCAGCCCACGGCGCGAGCCGTGGGTGAACAGAAAATGCGAGCCCAAAACCCCGGAAGGGGTGAAAGAACGTGTGGAGTCTTCGCGAGAGCGACTGCTCCATCACCCCTGCCGGGGTTCCGACTTGTCATACAACGTTTCCCCACGGCTTGCGCCGTGGGCTGAAATCTATCGCCGCTGCCGCGGCTGAAAAAGCGGCTTTGGCTGCGGTGCCGCATCCTTTGCCGCCGATTTGGCGGAGGCTGAGATTCCAGAAAACAGGCCCTCCCCGTTACAATGCCCTCCTATTGATACAGACTGCGAAGTCTTGTGGAGACAATAAGACTGTGGAACCAAACTTACACGAACCGCCTGAACAGTTCTCGATGGTCATCGAGTGCGTCAGCTCTTACCACTGTAGTGAGCAGTCCGATGGAAGCCTCGACATCGTCATTCGTGTCCCGCGACGGTTTGCGGACCTTTGGCTCGTAAAGCTGTCAGATTTGAGAGCGACGGAAGAAGAGATCAGGGAATATGAACCCCCGACGAAATAGCACGATGAAATTCTCCATCCGCGACCTGCTGCTCGTGACGGTGATTGTGGTCCTGGCCGCGGGGTGGTGGGTGGATAGAAGCAGGCTGGCAAGCGAGTTGAAGAGACTGACTAAGAAACCGAGCCTAATCGACGAAATCAATCGCTCCTTCGAAGAAGAAGAGAAAAAAGGACTGCCGTAGTCAGAGGAATCGACCGGGTACTTTTTGGTTGAGGTTGGCACTACTTCACCCGTATCCGCGGATCCAACCAGACAAACAGCAGATCCACCAGAAAATTGATGCTGACGAACATGGTGGCGATGACGATGGCGGCCCCTTGGACGGCGGGGTAGTCGGTGTCGCCGACGACCGCGTTCTTTACGTACAGGCCGAGGCCGGGCCAGTCGAAGACCGTTTCGGTCAGGACGGCTCCGGAGAGGAGCAGGCCGATTTGCAGGCCGACGATGTTGCTGATGGGGACTGCGGCGTTGGGAAGGGCGTGGCGGAGGACGACCCGGAGCAGGCTGCTTCCTTTGGCCCGGGCGGTGCGGATGTAATCCGCCGAAAGGACTTCCAACATGCTGCCGCGAGTAATGCGGGCGATGATGGCCATGGGGATGGTGCTGAGGGCGGCGGCGGGGAGGGCCAGATGATGCAGCACCGCGGGGAGCAGATCGAGCCGGCCGCGGAGCAGGGTGTCGAGCGTGTACAGGCCGGTGAGGGACTCAAAGGCGGCTTCGGTGGAAGGGAGCCGCCCGCTGACGGGGAACCAGGGGAGCAGGGCACGCAGGCCGATGGCGAGGAAGAAGACCGGAACGCTGACGCCGAGCAGCGAGCCGAATGTGCAGAGCCGGTCGGGCCAGCGATTCTTCCAGACGGCAGCAGCGGTTCCCGCCGCCATGCCAAAGGGGATGGCGAGGGCGAGGGCGGCGAACGTCAATTCGATAGTGGCTGGGACTTTCTCGAGGAGTTCGCCGGCCACGCTTCTCGTCGGCCGGGCGATGGATTCGCCAAAATCTCCATAGCGAAGAATCCGCCAATAGAACATTCCGAGCTGTTCATAGATGGGTCGGTCCCAGCCGTACTGTTTTTCCAGCCACTCCATCTGTTTCTGGTCAGCATGTTGGCCGAAGCGGGCCAGGAGTGGATTCCCTGGCAGGGCCCGCATGGCCAGAAAGACGAGAGTGACGGCGACAAAGATGGTCGCCAGCGCGTGGCCCAAGCGGCGGAGCAGATAGGAGGTCACTTCGCCGCCTCGAAATGGGCATTGCGAAAGCGGACCAGGGCCGTTGTATGAAGCTGAAAGCCGGCCAGGCCGCGAACGTGGGCCGTGCGGATTTGCGTATGGGCCAGCGGCACGACGGGGACTTCTTGCAGGATGAGACGTTGGGCGTCGCTGTAAATCTTCAGCCGTTTCTCCTTGTCCATCTCCTTTTGTCCGGCGATGAGCAGCTCGTGCAGCTTGTCGCTGCGGAAGCGGCTGAGGTTGTTGCCGGCGTCCGAGATGTTGTCCTGATCGCACAGAGAATAGAGGAAGTTATCCGGGTCGTTGTTGTCGCTGTTCCAGCCGGCCAGGCCGAGCTGGTGCTCGCCGGCCATCAGTGCCCGGAAATGCTCGCTGACATCGCGGCCACGGATGCTGAGTTCGATGCCAATGGCCGCGAGCGAGTCCTTAAGAAACTTGGCCATCGGCAGCGGTTGTTGCAGGTAAGTGCGGGCCTGGTTCATCACCGAGAGCTCCAGCTTGATGGGAAGCTTCAGCCCGTCTTCCTTTGCGGCCTCTTGCATGAGCTCTTTCGCTCTCGCCAAATCAAACGGGCGGTCTTTCAGCGTTTTATCATGCCCCCACATCGTTGGCGGAACCATGCTGACGCCCACCTGGGCATTGCCGCCGTATCCAATTTGCAGCAGCGTTTTCTTGTCGATTGCCAGTGCGATTGCTTCGCGGACTTTGTGATTGCCAAGCGGCGACTTCTCGACGTTCATGGTGAGGTACGCGACGTTCATGGCCTCGTGGCTCTGCACAACCAATTTTTCATTCTTGGCGAGCACGTCAAGCTCGGCGGGGGAGAGTCCTTCGGCAATGTGGATTTCGCCGCGCTCCAATCGCTGCATGCGGGTGGCATTTTCCTGCACGGGGACGATGATGAGCGTTTTGATTTTCGCCGGGCCGCGCCAGTGCTCGTCAAATCGCTCCAATACGAGTTGCTGCCCCCGGTTCCACTTGACGAACTTGAACGGCCCAGTGCCGACGGGATGTTCCGCAAAGTTGCGGCCATGCTCGTCGAGACCCATCGGACTGGCAATGCTGGCAGGGAACATGGCCAGGTTGTTCAGAAAAATCGCGCTGGGATGCGAGAGCTTGAAGATAACGGTCAAGTCATCTGGAGTCTCTATCGCCTGAATCATGCTGTAGGCGGATTGGTAGGGACGCACCGCGTCGTAGACATGGGGATGGGCGAGCAGGCCGGTTTTTTTTGGCTGCGAAGAAGCATCGCTCTTTGGAGGTTTTTTGCCCGGGGGCTTGTCGCCTGCCGGCACTGAGGACTCCGCAAACTCCAGCGGCACCAGCAGGCGGTCAAACGTCAGCTTCACAGCCGCGGCATTGCACAGGCTGCCGTCGTGGAAGAGGACACCTGGACGGAGCTTGAAGATCCAGGTGAGGCCGTCGTCAGAAGTCTGCCAAGACTCGGCAAGGGACGGGACGAGGTCCGTGGTGGTCTCGTCGTAGGCGACGAGCGTGTCGAAGACGTTGGTGATGACGTGGACCGCTTCCGCGATATCGGTGTTTGTAGGGTCCAGCGTCTTGGGGTCGTCTGACTGCGCATAAATCAGCACGTCCTGGCGGCTGTCACTTCCACTGCCGCCACATCCAGCCGCGGCTAGAAGCGATGCGGCAAAAAGAGACAGGCAGGCGATTTTGCACAATGACGAAACCCGAATGACGAATGACGAATGAAACGCAATTATCAATTCGCCATTCGTCATTCGAATTTCGTCATTCCGCCGCTCCAGCTACTTCCCAGCCAGCGGCTCTTTTTTCTCAGTGATCACCGGGCACTGCAGGGACATCTCGGCGTTGAGCTCGATGAAGGGCTTCTGGTCCTCGGGTATGTTGTCCTGGTGGAAGATGGCTTCCACGGGGCATTCCGGGACGCAGGCTTCGCAGTCGATGCATTCATCCGGGTGGATGTACAGCATCTGCTCCCCTTCGTAGAAGCACTCCACCGGGCAAACCACCACGCAATCGGTGTATTTGCAGCCGAAGCAAGCCTGAACGACAATATGAGCCATGGAACTAATTCTCCGTTAGCGACAGGCGCGTGTAGCAAAGTAGTTTAACGAATCGGCTGCGGAGGTGGGAAACCGTGAGGCCGCAGCGGTGCTAAATCCTTAAGGTCGGCAATCTGCCGGTTGGGAAAAAATAGACGATTACGCGAAGTTGCGGATTCTCTGCGTAAAATTCAAAAAGGCACTTCCAATCGAGGGCACCAAGTGCTTACCCTGAAACGACTTCCGGCCCGCGAGCGGAATTTTGGAATCGTAATAGTCGGCGGAAAGACTGTCAAGCGGCCACTCCGCCCGCGAACACGCTAGCCGGCAAATGCGTTATTAAGCTTGCCCCAAAAGTTTCCCCTACGTAAAATGTTGCAAGTTAGGCACTTTGGGCGAGAAGTGGCATACGAGGAGGTCGAATAAGGGAGTGTGACGCGGCTCAGGGAACGTGATTTGCCTATGCAGGCAGACGCCGAGACTCGCGGAAAGACAATCGTCCTCGGGCCGACGGAACAAGAGGTGTTATCGTGGCTCTATCGGAAATCGACAAACAACTACTCAAGCGTTGCCTGGACCGTGAGCCCCGCGCGTGGGAGGACTTCGTCGACCGCTTCGTCGGTCTGGTTGTCCACGTCGTCAACCACACCGGCAGCTCCCGCGCGATCCAAATTGCCGAGCAGGACCGAGAGGACTTCACGGCAGAGGTTTTTCTCTCCATCCTGGCGGACGACTTTGCCGCGCTCAAGCGGTTTCGCGGTGCTAGCAGCCTCGCGACCTATCTGACCGTGATTGCCCGCCGGGTCGTCGTCCGCGAGCTCCTCAAACGAAAGATTTCCGCCTTGCCTCCGGGTGAATCGGGGATCTTGCAGCGCCAGGCGGAAGCGCAGCATAAGAACGGCAACCGCCACAGCCCTTCCGCGGAAGAGCGCTTCGATAACCGCGATGAAGTCCAAAAGTTGATGGACAGCCTTCCCCAGGCAGAAGCCGAAGTAGTGCGGCTCTACCATTTGGAAGGGAAGAGCTACCACGAGATCAGCGCCCACATGAGCATCCCCGAAAACAGCATCGGCCCCACCCTCAGCCGAGCCCGCGCTCGGATGCGGCAAGAAGCGATGGGGTCATCTTCGGTGCATTAAGCAGCGGCCGCTTTTCTTCTAGGTCTTGCTTTCGACCGTATTGAGGTTCGCGCAAGCGGGTTATAGTAGGCGGCGGAGAATGCGCCACTATGAGCAGTATCGCCAGCGACCTCTTGGGATCTACGTCAGCGAGCTTGATCGCCCGGATCCAGCGCCACGAGCCCGACGCGTGGCGGAAACTGGCGGATATCTATACGCCGCTCGTGTACGGCTGGGCGCGGCGCGGCGGTTTGAACGACGCCGACGCCGCGGATGCGGTTCAAGAGGTTTTCCGATCGGTTTACAGCCACGCAACCGACTTTGATGTCAAGAATGAGCAATCCAGCTTTCGCGCCTGGCTGTGGGCCATCACGCGAAACCAGGTTCGCCTGTTCTTTCGCCGCCGCGGCGGAGTGGCTCAGGCAAAGGGAGGCACAGATGCGACCCGACAGATCAACGAGTATCCCGATTGGATCGATAATGAAGAGGAGCCCGTCACCTCCAGCGAACGCCGCGCACTTTTGCAGCGGACTCTGGCCGTGATTCGTGGCGACTTCGACGACACCACCTGGCAGGCCTTTTGGCGGCTGGCGGTCGAAAACCACAGCGCGGCCGACATCTCGGCGGAACTAGGCATCAGCCCAGGCGCGGTCCGCCAGGCCAAATACCGCGTCCTCTGCCGTTTGCGGCAAGAAATGGGGAATTAGTCCCCCTCTCCCCATGGGAGAGGGCCGGGGTGTGGGTCTTACCCATGGATCTTCGGCACACGCGTAACGATCCAGCCAAAATTATCGCGTGACGCCCGCGCATCTATACTGGTGACAGGAACTGTCCCCCGTAACGCCGGAGTATTTCGCCATGAATCCGAGACCAGCCAACACCTTGGACCGCGACGCCATCGCGGAGCAGCTTGCGGAGCTGGATTCGTCCGATCCGGGCGACCCGTCGAAGTCGCCTGAAGCTCCCTCCACCGTGCGGGAATTGAAAGCTCAGCTCGACACGCTGATCGGCCAGCTTCGCGAGCCGGTCGGCCCCGACCCCTTTGCCGAGGAAACCGGCTTGCGGCGCGCTCAGGAGCTGGTGCGGGCGATCGGGGTGGAAAACGTATCGCAGGCCAAAGGTGAACGCCCTGAGCTCGGACGCATCGGCCCCTATGAGTTGCTGGAAAAGCTGGGGGAAGGGGGGATGGGGGCGGTGTACAAGGCGTTGCACTCGTCCCTCGAAAAGATCGTGGCCCTCAAAGTGCTGCCGCGCAACCGCCTGCATCCGGACGCCATCGCCCGCTTCAAGCGCGAGATGAAGGCGGTGGGCAAGCTCGATCATCCGAATATTGTTCGTGCCACCGATGCGGGGGAAATGGGCGGCGAGCACTTCCTGGTCATGGAATACGTGGATGGCGTGGACCTTTCGGAGCTGCTCCGCCGCGTCGGACCTTTGGATGCCGCGGATGTTTGTGAGCTGGTCCGGCAAGCGGCCATCGGATTGCAGCACGCCCATCAGCGCGGCATGGTGCATCGCGATATCAAGCCGAACAACCTCATGCTGGCCTGGGGCGACGAGCACGCCCCGGCGGTCAAGATTCTCGACATGGGACTGGCCTTGCTCAGCGAACCGGCTGCGGGCGAGCACGGCGATTTGACCTCGGCCGGCCAGATGATGGGGACCATCGAATACATGTCCCCAGAACAGGGCCTGGACACGCACAACGTCGATATCCGCTCGGACATTTATTCGCTCGGGGCCACGCTCTACAAGCTGCTCTGCGGCAAGGCTCCTTTCTCGGGCGAGCGGTACAACACGCCCGGCAAGATGATGGTCGCTCTCGCCACCGAGCAGCCGGCCTCCATCGGCGCGAAACGTGATGGCTTGCCGGCTGGCCTGATCGCGGTGGTCGATCGCATGTTGGCCAAGGATCCCACCCAGCGCTATGGGGCGCCCGCCGAAGTCGCCCAGGCGCTGGCCCCGTTTGCCGCCGGCGCGGATTTGCGGCGTCTTTCCGCCGCGGCCCGTCAGCACGGTATGCCGGCGGACGCCGCACCCGGCAAAGTGGCGTCCACCGAGGAATTCCTCTCGTCTCCCCACACCGGGACGCAAAGTAGGACGCCCCCCCTGGACGTCCAGGAGAGAGCGCTCCCCGCCTTGAAAGCCATTTCGCCAAATACCTCCACCGTCGCTCCCAGTCCACTCCTGGCCCGTCTTGGAAAGACGGGCTACTTTCGGCCCGCTTTGATCGCCACTGCCGCGGCCCTATTGCTGCTGGCCGCGGTGGTTGTCTACCGCATCCAGACCGATCAGGGGACGTTTGTCGTGAAAATCGAGGGTGACGGAGCGCAAGCGATCCTCGAAAAGGATGGCCTGATCATTCGCGACAAAAACAGCGACCGCACCTGGACCCTCAAAGCTGCCGAGACGAAGCCGTTGCCGAGCGGTGAGTACAAGCTCGAAGGGGCCAAAAATCTGCAACTTCTGGTTACGGATGACAGCGGGGCGGAACTCAAGACCGACGCCTTTACGCTCAAGCGAAAGGGCGCGGTCCACGTCCTCGTCACGCTGGAAAGGGACGCCCCCGTCGTCGCCAAGGCGTCCCCGCAGCCCACCACATCCGACCCCGAGCGGGCCGCGGCCGAATGGGTACTGGGCAAAGGAGGGAAGGTTTCCTTTTATCTCGCTAGAAAGCGTGCAGAGGGTGTTCTGTCGGCGATCGACAAGGTGGCCGACCTGCCCGCGGAGCCCTTTGCGATCTCCACCATTGTGCTGAGCGGCTGTCAGTTTGAAAGCCAGGAGGAGCTGGCCCGCTTGGCCGCGCTCCCGGTCGCGGATCGCTATCAGTTGATGCTCTACCTCAGCTCGACAAACCTCGAAAACGCCGGGCTGGAGAACGTCGTCAAGTGCCGCCAAATCACGCATCTCATGCTCGACGGTACGAAGGTTACGGACGAAGGGCTGAGGGTCATCGGGCAAATCCCTGGGCTTGCAGATCTGTATCTGCCCAAACAGATCAGCGATGCGGGTATGAAGCACGTGGCCAGTTGTCCCACGCTTGCGGTACTGGACTTGGGTTATTCCAAAGTTACCGATTCCGGCATTGCCGAGCTGAAATCGCTGACGAAGCTGATTGGCATCAATGTCCGGAGCACGGACGTGAGCCTGACTGGACTTGCCACGGCGCTGAAAGACTGCGACTTGGAAAGCCTTTCGGTCGATGTGGATCGTCAAGCCGACCTGGCACGCTTGAGCCAGTGGCCGAAGCTTCATTGGTTCCAGAGCAGCAACGGTGAAGTCGGGGATGAAGGCTTGGCGCACCTTGCCAACCAACCCGAGCTCCAGACGCTCTATCTGATAGGTTCCCGCGTGACCGATGCTGGATGCGCGCCGCTTAAGCGGCTCAAAAAACTGCAAGACTTGGCCATATCCCATGCTCCTATTGGCGACGGCGCGATGCCCACGCTGGGCGACATGCCCCAACTCCGACGATTGGCCGTGCACGGCACGTCGGTAACCGATGCCGGCATCAAGGAGCTGGAAAAGTTGCAGGATTTAGAGAGTCTGAATCTTCTGAACACGAAGGTGAGCGAGGCCGGAATCAAGTCACTTCAAGCCGCCCTGCCCAAATGCAAGATCGAATGGGACGGAAAGAAGGACAAATGATGTCTTTCGAGCGTGGGCCGGTCTGCTGACGCGCTGCAAGCCGGGTTGGCAGCGATATTGGTAGGGCCGGTTGGCCCTGCTAGAATAGTCGTTGGAGACCGACGCATGAACCTGCCCTACCAGTTTCCCGATCCCCGCGAAGAGGCCTATCGGCGGGCGCAGGAGTTCCGTCAACTCTCGCCGACGCAACGGTGGGCTGAGCTTGCCGCCCTGATGGCGGTCGGCTGGAAGATGGTGGCCGCGTCGCCCAGGCGCCACTTGATCGAGCAGCGCATGAACGAGCAGGAAGCGGAAGCACAGCGCATCCAAGGGGATTTGTTCCGTCGACATGGCCAATAACCCATCCGTATCCGTGGAACTCCTGGAAGCCGGGCTGACGACCGTGGCGGACGTGCTGGCACGGCATCACGTGAACTACGCCGTCATCGGCGGCATGGCTGCTGGATACCGTTCCCAACCGCGGTTCACCAAAGATGTCGATTTCCTCCTGCATGTGCCGCAACTTTCGTTGCCGCCTGTTCTGGAGGAGTTCCTGGGCCTTGGTTTTTCCTTCGATCTCATGACCGTCATTCGTGAGTTCACCCAGGAGCACATGACCGTGCTGTCGTATCACGGCATTCGCATCGACTGGCTCAAGCCGGTGATTCCCGCCTATCAGCATGTGCTGGAGCGGGCGACGGAGGAAACCTGGCTCGATCACAAGATCCGCGTGGCCTCGGCGGAGGGACTCATCCTGCTCAAGCTGTTGGCGTTTCGCACCCAGGACCAACTGGACATCGAAAACCTGGCGGCCGCCCATCGCGACCATCTGGACGTCGCCTGGATTCAAGCGGAGTGGCAAGCGATTGCTTCGCAGGACGATCCGCGGATGCGGCGTTTTCTGGAAATTGTCGGTTCGTGAGGATCGCATTCGCGCAAGCGACATTAGTTACAGGGTGTGAGTTGCGGCAGGCATACCGTGTGGTAAACTGCTGGCTTGCCAATCTATCCGCGCGCGAAGTCCATTTTTGCGATGAATGCCTTCCCTCCACCCCCAGGCACACTCCACCCGGCGCTCGTGCCGCTCGTGCCCCAGGTGGATGCGCTGCGCGAGGTAGGGCGAGTCTGCTGGCAGCGGGGTTGGAGCGTCGGGACCAGCAGCAATTACAGCCTCGTCGTCAGCCGCGATCCGCTGACGCTGTTAGTCACGGCTAGCGGCAAGGATAAGGGGCGGCTGGAACGAAGTGACTTTGTGCTGGTGGATGAGCAGGGCAAGCCGACGACCGGCGGCCAGCCCAAGTCTTCCGCGGAAACCTTGCTGCACGTCGTCGCCGCCTCGCAGCCGGGGGTGGGGGCGGTGCTGCACACGCACTCGATTTGGACGACAATTCTGTCCGACCTCTTTTCGGCCCAAGGGGGTTTTGAAATTGCCGGGTACGAGATGCTTAAGGGGCTTGACGGCATCACCACGCACGATACATCCTGGTGGGTCGAGATTTTCGAGAACACCCAGCACGTCCCCAGCCTGGCCGAGCAAGTCCGCCAGCGGCTGGAGGATGCCGCCCGCCCGCTCAAGTACGGCTACCTGATCCGCAAGCACGGACTGTATACTTGGGGACGCGACCTCGACGAGGCCCGTCGCCATCTCGAAATTTTTGAGTTCCTGCTCGAATGCGTCGCCCGCCGCTTGATCCTCAGCGGCGAATTGCGACCGGCAGGAGCTTTTTAGGTGGGGTAGGCTTCCAGCCTGCCCAAGAACCGCATCAACAATCAACCGACAATTCTCTCGGAGTACCAAACAATGGCTCGCATCCGCATTCAGGACGAAAACCGCGAAATCACGGAAACGGCCGCCATCCGCGAATTCCTCGAACCCTTCGGCATCTGGTACGAGAAGTGGCCTGTGGAAGGGCGGATCGGCCCCGATGCGACGAACGAGGAAATCCTCGCCGCCTATGCTCCCGAGGTGGATCGCCTGAAGGCTCGCGGCGGCTTTGTGACGGCGGACGTGATCAACGTGAACCCGACCACGCCCAACCTCGACGCCATGCTGGCCAAATTCGCCAAGGAACATACGCATAGCGAGGATGAGGTCCGCTTCACCGTGAAGGGGAGCGGTGTCTTTCACATCCATCCCAAGAACGGCCCCGTTTTCGCCGTCCAAGTGGAATCCGGCGACCTCATCAACGTGCCGATGGGAACCCAGCACTGGTTCGACCTCTGCAGCGACCGCAGCATCCGCTGCATCCGCCTATTCCAGGACACCACTGGCTGGGCTCCGAATTACGTGGACCAACCCGTTAACGAGCGGTACGCTGCCCTCTGCCTCGGCCCGGCTTACGTCCCCGCAGCAACTGGTTTTGAATCCGTGGTGAAGGTGTAACTTGCTGCCATTTTCCGGCCGCGGAATTCTCCTCGACATCGAAGGCACAACGTCGAGCATCAGATTCGTCTACGACGTGATGTTCCCGTTCGTCCGGCGTGAGCTCGATGCCTATCTTCGCAGTCACTGGGGGGAACCAGCGCTGGCTGCCGCCTGCGATGCGATTGCCCGTGACGCCGGACACCCTTCCATCGCAGCCTCCCAGGAGCAGGTAAAAGCCGAAGTTCTTCGCCTGATGGATGGCGACGTGAAAGCGACCGGGCTCAAGCAACTGCAAGGACTTATCTGGGACTCCGGTTTTAAGAGCGGCGAGATGAAAGCCCACGTTTATGACGACTTTCCTCCGGCCCTCACTAAGTGGAACAAAGCCGGCCTCGACATCCGGATTTACTCTTCCGGCAGCGTGCAGGCTCAGAGGCTCTTCTTCGGCCACACCATCGCGGGCAATCTGCTGCCGCTCTTTCGCGGCCATTACGACACCACCACCGGCCCCAAGAAGGAAGCTGCCAGCTACGCCGCCATTGCCGCGGCCTTCGCTCTTCCGCCGCGGGAAATCCTCTTTCTAAGCGACGTCCCCGCCGAGCTCGACGCTGCCACGCAAGCCGGCCTGCAAACCACTCTCGTTCTTCGCCCCGGCAACGCCGCGTTTAAGCCCGATCACGGCCACCCCGAGATTCACAGCTTTGCGGAGGTTAGAATTGGAGAGTAGCGATGGGGGCATGTCTTAGGAGCAACTCGCATGGACCGGCGAAACTTCGTAGTCGTCACTGGCCTGGGCGTTTTGTCGTGCCTCTGCACCTCCTGCGGCCCTGCCGCGGAGCCGAAGGAGCGGATGTTCGCGGAGGTTGAGGCGAAGCTGCGGCCGCTGGCTCTTCCCCTCGCCAAACCCAAACCTGGGGACTGGCTGGCCGAGCACAAGGAAGACGGCCAGACCTTTGCGGCCTACTTGCGGGCCAAGCCGGTCCGCAAGAGCGGCCAGCAGGGGACCATCTACATCTGCCTGCTCGGCGACTTCACGCCGGAGCAGACGAAGGTGCTGGAGACGACGCAAAAATATCTGGAGATCTTCTACCAGGTCCCCGTGAAGGTCCATAAGAAGATGGCAGTGGCCGACGTCCCCGCGCGGGCCCGGCGAGTCCATCCGACTTGGGGCGGCGAGCAAATCCTTAGCACCTATGTTTTAGACGAAGTGCTGAAGCCGGACCGCCCGGACGACGCTTTGGCCTATCTCGCGTTTACTTCCAGCGACCTGTATCCCGACCCCACGTGGAACTTTGTCTTCGGCCAGGCCAGCCTCCGCGAGCGAACCGGCGTCTGGTCCATCCACCGCAACGGCGATCCCGCGAAGGGGCAGAAGGAATATCAACTCTGCCTGCGGCGGACGCTGCACACCGCCAGCCACGAGACGGGGCACATTCTGACCATCCAGCACTGCACGGCCTTTGACTGCAACATGAACGGCGTCAACAGCCAGGACGAAGGGGACCGCAAGCCGCTGACGATGTGCCCTGTTTGCCTGCGCAAAATCTGCTGGAACCTGCAGGTGGAGCCGGTCAAATATCTCGGCGAGTTAGAAAGCTTCTGCCGCGAGCAAAAACTCACGGCAGAAGCGGATTGGTATCACGATGCCGCTGCTGTGTTGCAGAGATGAATTCCCTCATCGACTAGAGCGTCCAGACATCCTCATCCGCCAGCACCGAATCAACCGCCTGGAAGTGGGCGTCGTCGGCCAGGCCGCCGAACAGATCGGCCTCACCTTCGCCGGCACTGATCGCAATCGAAACCACGGCCGCGGCAGCCGACTGAGCCCCGAGGTTGTCGCTAATCTTGTAGCTGAAGCTGTCCGTGGTGGCCGCGGAGTTGTCGTGCAGGTAAGTGACCGTTCCATTCGTGTTGACGGTCACAGTCCCGTGCGCCGGCTGTTGGGTGATGACGATGGACGCCAGGTTCAGCGTGCCATCCGAGTCGGTATCGTTCGTGGCGACATTGATTGTCGTGGTCGCGCCGGCCGCTAAGGACGTACTATCTGCGACCGCCGTGGGCCGCTGGTTGACTGCGACTGTTACTTGGGCGGCAGCTGAAACCGTTCCCTGGTTGTCGGCAATCGTGTATTTGAAGCTGTCCGTCGCGCCTGCGGAGCCATTATGCACGTAGGTGACCGTGCCGTCGGAATTCGCGGTGGCGGTGCCGCTCGTCGGGGCCTGGGAAATTGCCAGCGAGCTCAGGTTCAAGGACCCATCCGCGTCGCCGTCATTTCCCACGACGTTCACACTCGCCGTGGCCCCGGCCGTGATGGCCAGTGCATTCGCCGTTGCCGTCGGAGCGA
Organism: Pirellulaceae bacterium; assembly: GCA_051004015.1. GTDB lineage: Bacteria > Planctomycetota > Planctomycetia > Pirellulales > Pirellulaceae > SXOA01. Next base: position 71,312 of record JBPCKT010000109.1, read on the forward strand.
TGTTCGGCACCGAGGTGAAGCCAAAGCGGTCGGGATCGCCAACCAGCTTGATCAGCAAAGTTCCATCGGTTTGCTGTCCCAGGCTGAATACGCGGCTTGCATCCGTCACCGATACTGTAGCGCTGAGTGACTGATTCTGCGCATTCTCAACGTCAATCTTCAAAAACCGGTTGTCGCCCGATAGTGCATACCTGAAGTCATGGAAGTTTCCCCATTGGCTGCCGACGATGGTTTGCCAAACAGGGGCCACAGGCGTTCCGAAAGTAGTCGACGACCCATTGGCGGGGAAAGCGAACGCAACAGCCGCCAGGACGTTATGGCCGATGTTGGTGGCAAAGTACTCCTCAATCCGGGTCATCGCCCGCGGCTTGCCGAGCTCGGAGAAGTTATTGGCGACACCCTCCGTGTCCTGGTTCAGGTGGATCGTGATCTCATCATTGGCGCTCACCGTGCCCCCTTGGGAGCCGACCGAATCCGGGCCATCAGTCAAGAAGGCCGGCTGGACTTGCCTCAGCTTGTAGTTTCCCGGGGCCAGGCTCGTGAAGACGTACGACCCATCCTCCTGGGTGCGAACGGTTCGCGTAACTGCCTGTCCACCCTCCGCGGTGCCGGTCAAGTTGATTTCCACATTCGCTAAACCGCTATCCAGGCCATCGAGCGTTCCATTGCCGTTCAGGTCGATGTAGACCTGTCCGGCGAGCTCGCTGGGAATGAAGTCCTGGACCGTCACGTTCGCCGTAGCCGTCGCGGTTAGTCCGCCGGCATCCTGCATGGTGTAGGTGAAGGAATCCGGGCCGGTGTAGTCGGTCGCGGGGGTGTAAGTGACCCGCGCGCCGTTATTCGTAATGCTTACTGTGCCGTGGGCGGGCTGCGTGACGCTCGTGATCGTGAGCGTTTCCGCCGGGTCTGGGGCGAACAGATCGTTGGCCAGCACGTTGAACGCATTCGCCGTGTTCTTAAAGCCGACCAGTGTATCCGCCGTGGCGGTGGGCGCATCATTCACGTTGGTGACCGTAATCGTGGCCGTCCCCGTCGCCGTGCCCCCATTGCCATCGCTCAGGACGTATGTAAACGTCTCGGTGCCTTGGAAGTTGGCGGCAGGTGTGTAGCTCACGCTCAAGTTGTCCGCCGCGCGGCTCACGGTCCCACCCTTATTGGGCGTGCCGGTCGCGGTAATGGTCAGGGTTTCGCCGGTATCGACGCCGTCGTTGTCGTTGGCCAGCACGTTGACCGTGGTGGCTCCGCTGTCTTCCGCGACAGTCAGGGTGTCGGCGGTGGCGACCGGGTTATGGTTGGTGTGAGTGACGGTAACGGTGGCGGCGCCCTGAGCCGTGCCTCCCTTGCCGTCGCTGAGGGTGTAGCTGAAGGTTTCCGTCCCCTCAAAATTCGCGGCGGGGGTGTACCTTACAAACGAGCCACCGGAGCCAAGTTGCAGGGCGCCTCCCTGGCTTCCCTGGGTGACGGCGCTGACGGACAGGTTGTCGCCCGTGTCCGGCGACGCCGAGTCGTTGGCCAGCACGTCCAAGACGTTGTTCGTCGACTCGCCCGCGATCGTAAAGGTATCCGCCGCTGCGGTGGGCGGATCGTTGACCGGCGCGACTTGCACGGTGACGGTCGCGGTCGAAGTTTCGTTGTTCTGGTTTCTGACCGTGTAGGTGAACGTCTCGGAGCCGTTGAAATTTGTGGCTGGGGTGTAGAGGAGCGTCTTGGCGTCCCCCGAGATGGCAACCGTGCCGGAACGGTCGGTTGCGCCGACGGCTGAGATCGTCAGCACGTTGCCGGAGCCGGGGACAATGGTGTCGTTGGCGAGGACGGTGAGTGAGTTACTGGCCGTGTCTTCATTGAAATTGAAGGTGTCGCTGACCGCCGTGAAGGTGGTGCCGACGCTGATCGTGAGCGACGGATACTTCACCTCGGCCGACGGCACCGCGGGATCGCGCCCGAACAGCAATACGTCGTGCGCGGGGATCGAGTCGGCCGGGTCCGTCGTGAAGTTCAGCTGGCCTCCGGCCAGGATCCTCATCGGAATCTCGAACATCAGTTTGAGGCCGGCGTTAATTGGCGCGGTGCTGTTGGAAACCGCGCCGAGCTCGTCCACGATACCGGCCGTGGTCGTGGTTCCCGACGCTCCGACGGTATAACCGCCGTTAAACTGCACTTCACCCGTCACCTGCACCTTCGCCGGGTCGTAATTCAGGTCCGCGAACAGGGCATAAACGCCTTTGATGTCGGCAGTCCGCAGATCGCGGGTGGAGCCACGCAGCAGGAAGTTATCGCCGACATGCAGGGTGGTGAGGGGGACGTGATTGAGGTCGGTGATGGCCAGCACCAGCTCCGCGATCTTGGTAACGGGCTGGGTGACGGTAACACTGACGTTTTGCGTGACGGTATTGCCCGCAACATCGCTGGCCACAACGCCAAAGGTTTGCACTCCAACTTGGGCATCCACCGGGGTCCAGCTAAGCACCCCCGTGTCCGGGTTGATCGTCGCCCCGGCAGGCGGGGTCGTGAGCGAGTAGGTGACACCGGAAGTCACGCCACTGTTGTCGGCGTTGTAGGAATAGAGCGTGCCGACACTGGCCGTCGTCGGAGCGGTCGTTGTAAACCCTCCCGGCGCTGTCGCGTCGAAGGTAACGCTCAGAGCCAACGACTTCGCGCTCTCTTCGCCGGCAACCGCCTGCGTGACGGTGAAGTTGTGGGCGCCTTCCCCTAGCGCGGCGATGCTGCTGAACGTGAGGTTGGCGGTCGTGCCGCTGGCTGTGGTCTGGGCCAGGACATTGGTCCCTTCGTAGAGGCGGATCACTGCGCCGCTGGTCACGCCGCTGACCTGGAAGTCCAGGGAGGTTGCCTTGGTGATATTATCCGTGTTGCTGATGCCCAAGTCCGATGCTGCCGCGAGATCCAGGCCAGTGGGAGCGAGCGGCAGGACATGGACCGTGACCTTTTGCACGTCCGTGATGGACTGACCGCTGTCGGGCGTGCCCTGCTGGGCGAGGGCCTTGGCGGAGACTTGCACCTGAAAATTGCCCACGAATCCGACGGGCGGCGTCACGGTGACGACATTGGTGGTGTGGTTGATGGAAACCGTGTAGTTGACGCTGCCGATCTTGGTGGCATCGAAGAAGATTGCATCCCCCTCGACATCCGTCCCTTGAAGCTGGAACGTGATGGGGCTTGCGCCCACGGTCGCCTGAACCGTGGGAATCTCGTTCAGGAACGGATTGGCATTGGAAGTATCCGCGCCGACCGTAACCTGGAAGGTGCGGGAGAATGTCCCTCCCTGGCCGTCATTGGCGGTGATCGTGATATCCGCGAAGCCCGAACCGGCCAGCGCCTTGAGCATGAACGCAGCATTTTCCGGATCGCTGTTCAGGACGGTCGCCGAAGTGATGACGACGGGTGTATTCGGCGTGCCGGAGCCATTCGCAGCCACGTTGCTGATGGCCTGCCGCACCGCTTCTCCTTCGGTCAGCTTGCCGAAGATGGTGTGGTTGAAGTCCAAATGGCGTGGGAAGTTCGTGGTGGGCGGGTTGACGGTGTCGGTGACGAAGAACTGGGTGTCGTTCGTATCGTCAATGCCCTTCGCCATCGCCAACAGGCCGGGAGAAGTAAACTGCAAGTCGGCGTTGAACTGGTCGTCAAAATCCGCGACGTTGGCATTGGGGCCGCCCGCGCCGTCGGCGGCTCCACCCTGAATGACGAAGTCACTTAGGATGCGATGAAAGGTGAGGCCGTCGTAGAAGCCGGCGCTGGCCAAGTTTCCGATGGCGGTGGTTGCCCGGGGAGCAAGATTGTCGAAGAGTTGGAACTTCATGGTGCCGAAGTTCGCCACGTTGACAACGAGTGTTTTGTTGCCGGTGGGAACGGTCACCGCGACGACGCTCGGGTTGCTGCTCGTGACCGTATAGGTCAGCGGATTGCTCTCGGCATCGGAGCCGTCGATGCCGAGCCACAGCGGCGCGCCTTGCAGCACCGTCTGGTTCGAGATTTCCAGGAACGTCGGGTTGGTATTCTCTCCTTCCCCCTCGGGGTTCACCGAGAAATGGGAAGCCAGGTCCCCTGCCAGCAGCGACCGGTTCTCCAGCGGCTCAAAAAAGAAGCCGCGGCGAGCGGCCCGGGAAGAGGCTACCTTACGCCGTTTCCAGAATCCGCGAAGATGGGAGAGCGTCTTCGTAGCCAGCGAGCGGCGAGTCGTTTTCATGGGAGCCAATTCTGTTCCTGTTCTCTGTTCCGGGAGATGGAAGGCCCCTTGCGCGGACCCTCCCCAAAAGCCTCTGTGGTTGGACGCTGTCAGACCCCCATTTGTTCCGGTAATAGGGCCTGTTCTTCAGGGGCAATTGACAGCGGCAAGCGGTGGCAGTTGTACTACGTGACGGGCCAGTGGAAGCAAAAGGCGGTCCAGCAGGTCATTATCATTTTGGCGACACTGAAATTCAACGGACAGCCAGTGCTAAACAGGGCCACAATGGCTCGGGCCAACTTGTCGTAACTCCTTTTTGGATAAGCACATGGGAAGCGTCGGCTTGGCATTTCGAGTATTCTTCAAGACTATGTTCAGCGCCGAGGTTGCCCAGCGCGTTCGCTCGGTCCTGGATGGCGAGGCGTTGCCAAAAATCACCACCGACCAAAAATCGAAACAGAAGGGGCACGATTCCAAGTCATCCCAAGCTCCTCTTGGACCCCCTCCAAAGAGGAATGACGCGAATGGCATCAAATTAAGCCCAAGTCATTGCCGCAACGTCGTTAAGCGTTGCTGTGCTAGCGATGCAATCGACAAATGCTGTCGGACAAAACGCGGCAGTTTTGCAAAGCCAAATCCCTGACAGC
>JBPCKT010000110.1:0-34318 GCA_051004015.1 Pirellulaceae bacterium
GCCGGTTGTTTCTGTGTTTTTTTTTTTTTTTCTCCACTCCCCGCGGGGCGTCTGTTTTCCTCCAACTCCTCCCGACCCCGTGCTTACCGCTTGAACGTTGCCAGCAGGCGGTTCTTTTCCTGCTCCAGCGGGAAGGGGTCGTAGGTGATCAGGGCTGCGGCCTGGGCGGCGAGGGAGAGGGCGGACTGCGGGGTGGAGACGCCCGCCTTGCTCGCCTTCTTCTCGGCGACTTCGGCCCGCCGTTCTTTCTTGGCGATAGCATTGAGCTCGCCGTCGACCTGGTCATGTTTGGCGGCTAGCTCGGCATCGGCCCGTTGCTGGCGCACGGCCAGGGAGGATCGCTGCTGCTGCACGCCGGCCCCCTGGTTGTTGACGTTGAAGAGCTCGGCCTGAATCGTCCCTTCCTGCGCGCCGAGCCGGTTGAGCTCCAGGAAGAGTATGTTCCGCACGTTCTCGTCTTTGGTCGCATTGAGTTGAGCTTGGACCAAGGCAATTTGTGAATCGATGGAAAACAACTGCATGTTCAGGTTGGTTGCCTGGTTGCTGAGAGTGGTGAGGCGGGCCTGGAGCGGAGCGTCGGCTTTGCGGACGTATTCGGTTTCCTTCTCGTGCTCCTTCTTGGCTTTGTCGATTTTCGCTTCCAGCTCCTTCACCTTTTCCTTGTTGACGTCGCGCTGCTCGGCGATTTCGGCCAGGGTCTTCTCGCGATTGGCATCCGCTTGCTCCTTGGCCTTGTCCTTGACGGTTACCTTGGCGTCGGTCAGCTCGACGAATTTCTGCAGCACCCCATCGCGGGCTTCGGCAAAGACGACTCGTCGGCTTTCCGTCAGCCGGCCGGCGACAATCCTTTCAGATTCCTTGCGGCTGTCGATGCTCACGCTCGCCTGCGCCGGGCCGCCGAGAAAGCCGTACATGCGGCCGAGGAAGGCAACATACACGCGGTGGTGGTCCTCTTCGTCGGTCTTGGCCTCTTCCTTCGGCAAGAGCTGGGAAAGCTGGTCGGCGGCGACCATCGCCCCTTCATAGTTTTTGAGGACGGTCAGCAACCAGACCTTGGCCCGCCAGGCGGGAATGTCGTTTTTGTCGCGGGCCAGAATCTCCTCGATGAGCTTGACCGCCTCCGCGTATCGCCGCTGCTTGATGAGCACTAGCGCCGCGGGATAAAGCGTCGCATGGCTCCGGCCGGCGGCGGAAAAGAGCTCTTCGGATTGCAAGTCCGCCGCCTCGCGGAACTTAGTCGTGGTTCCCCAGCCGACATTCAGCAGGCGGGCCACATGTGCCGCGGCTTTGTCCTCCTGAGCGTGCAGACGATGGGAAAAAATCTCGCCGGTGAAAACCAGCGAAAGAACGAGCAGCCAGCGCAGCCTCATAACAAGCTCCAGTCCCGGCAAGGCCCCGAATGCTTGCCGATACGGTCAATCGTATCGGAGGGAAGGGGAAGGAGCAAGTTTGAGGCGGTGGGGTAGTGGGTCAGTTTGGTGCGTGTGCCTACTTGTTAGGCGGATTTGAGGCGGGTGCTGAAGATTCTGGCAGTTCTCCATACCAGAACACGACTAGCCAGCAGTTCAGGCATCTTGCGGCTCGCAGCGATTGCTTGAACACTCGGAATGGGAAGAACCCAAGCCAGTCCTTTTGCAAAAGTTCAGCGTCTTTGCTGAACACGAATTTCGTGCGCGGATTTGTGAACCACGCGATTCCAGCCATCGGGGCATTCACGTAGCCCGGTTCCATTTCGGCACCGCATGAAGGGCATTTCACGGCAGGCTCCGCAGTCTGTACTTCATGGTAGGCGCGCTTAATTCCAAAAGAGAAGTCGCACTATCGGCCAGAGCATCGCAATTCCGCAAACCATTAGGCTGGCGGTGCCGAAATGATGCCAGCGAGACAAGTGGGCAGTCCTGTCGTGTTTTCGGACGTATTCCCATGCCGCTGGCCGGTAATGTTTCAAGTGGTAGTTAATCAAGAAGTTCGCAAGTTCAATCAAGAGCATTGGTGGTAGTGTGACGACCAGTAGCGCCCCTAGTACTGTTTGAAGCACAACCAGCGCCCAATGAAGCCACAAAAGAGGGTCTGACTGGCTAGGGAAGCCGGCATCAAACGCTATTGAATCAATGGCAAGGCAGCCAACTGTCAAGGCATTTATCAACAGGCCGCCCACGATGAAGTTCCGTGCTGGCACGGGTGGTGGTCGCGGCGGCAACGGGTCGCATGGGGCTGTTGTTGCGGGCATGGCTCATTCCTGCTTTGTTCTCATCAGGCTCCGCAGGCTGTACTTCATGGGGGAATTATAACCTTCGTCGCCGCACCGCTAGGCCTTTTCCTATTCAGGGCGATAGAATCGGCGATTCCGGCCCTGCTGTCCCGTTTGTTTCTTGCCTACCAACCAAAGGATCTGCCATGTACGACGTGAAGCACCTCAGTAAACTCTCCAAGCTGGGCGAGCTGGCCCCGGACGCCTGGAAGGCGTTTGTGGCATTTGACGAGGCCGCCTTCAAGGAGGGGGCGATTCCGCTCAAGTACAAGGAATTGATGGCGGTTGCGGTGGCGCTGACGACCCAGTGCCCGTACTGCATCGAGATCCATGCCAAGAAGGCGAAAAAGGCCGGCGCGACCGAGCAGGAGCTGGCCGAAACGAGCTTAGTCGCGGCCGCGCTGCGAGCGGGGGGCGCGGTGACGCATGGGACGCATGCGCTGACGGGATGATCGGGCGAGTGGCGTCACTGCTCCAAAAGGCCCCTCGATGCTGGGTCGTCACGATTCCTTGTGGAGTCCGCCGTTACGGCCCACCACAGATTGTGGTTTTGAACTATTGACCAGTAATGTGGACAATGGTATAATTTGCGAACGAGGGGCGAAGCGGATGGGCTGCGCCTGAGGGCTGGAGATTTGTCTTTGGTTGTTTTTGGCGGACGGGACGGGAGTCCCATCCTACGGCGGGACTCCAGCGATTATTGCTGTTTGACAATTTGGTTGCAGACAAAGTAGGCCGCCAGTCCTCTGGCGAGCCCCGTGAGTGGACGTTGCTGCGGGCAAAATGTTGAGCGGCGATTCAGTGCGAACTCTGATGGCTCGCGAGAGGACTCGCGGCCTACTTTGCATCCCCTGGTCGGGCGGGTTTTGTTGGGGGTGGTCGGCGGAGCGAGAAGAGGGGGGTGTTGGTTTACTCGGGGGGGTCGGTTTTCGTAACGTGATGAGTCATAACGGATTGCGAAAAATGAAGTGTCGAGTTTATCAACACATCTTTAGTGAGAGATGAGAAGGGCGCTGAGGAGATCTCCCCCGGCGGGGTTGGGTTTCCGGGCAGGCTGGAAGCCTACCCCACCCTAATACCGCAGGATGCACCAGAGGGCCCAGATGCCGTCGCGCCAGCCGATTTTTTTTCCTTCGGCGTAGGAGCGGCCGGCGTAGCTGATGGGGCGTTCGTAGAAGCGGGCGTTGCGGAGCCGGGCCAGCTTGCAGGTGAGCTCGATTTCGATGCCGAACCGCCGTTCTCGCAGGCCGGGGGCGATGGTTGCGATCAGCTCGCGGCGGAACATCTTGTAGCAGGTCTCCACGTCTGTCAGGTTCAGCCCGGACTTCCAGTTGGTGAAGCGGGTGATCAATTGGTTGGCGAACTGGTGCCAGTACGAGCGGACCGGGCCTTGGATGTGGCTGAAGCGGCTGCCGAAAACGACGTCGGCCTGATTCTCCAGGATGGGTTGCAGCAGGGAGCGGAGGTCCTGCGGGTCGTATTCCATGTCGGCGTCCTGGACCACCACGACGTCTCCGGTGCAGTGCTGAAAGCCCGTCTTGAGAGCGGCTCCCTTTCCCTTGTTCTTTTCGTGAAGCACGATGACGAGATCGCGATGCTTCTCGCTGCTACCCTCTTGCCAGGCCTTGAGCAAGTCGCGCGTGCCATCCTTGCTGCCATCATCGACGATGACAATCTCGCAGGGAATCTTCGCTCCGCGGACGCGCTCGATGACTCGCTCCAGCGTCTTCACTTCGTTGTAGACGGGAATCACCACCGACAGCCGAAAGCCGGCGGGGATGCGATAGATGCCGAGGCGGCGGCAGATGTCCAGGCCGAGCAGCCGCTCAAGCAGCTCGATGCGGTCCATTGGCAGCGGCGAGTCCTCCGGCAGAGATGCAGCGCCGGCCTCAAGCAGCGCCTCGCGGACGCGGCGAAGATCGGCGGGCGAGAGCTCGTCGGAAAGTGCGGGCAGGGACATTCCTCTATCGTGCCGTATGGAGTGCCTCATTCCAAGGAGGAGGGACGCGGTTACGGCCGCCACAAGGGAGCATGGAGAACCCATTGTGCCGGTTGTAACGGTTGCCGAATCCATGAACCGGCGATCCCTTAGGAACGGCAAGCCATCGCGTTGACAACGGGTATCCGCATAGGTTCTAACCAAGATGCGACCAGTCCGTCGGCCGGGCTGGCTCTAGGTTGGATCCAATGCGCCCCGGCTTGAAGCGGCTATGCAATTTGGCACTCTGACTCCGACGAACTTGACCAGTGACGAGACGGTCGTGCTGTTTCCGTCCCTGGGGCATCTGGAGGCGGACGGGCGGACATGGCGGGTGCTGGTGCATGGGGAAGTGTTTTCGCCGGCCGACCGGGTGAGCCTGGGGAAGCGAATCCTGCTCAAGCTGCTCCAACGGGCGATGAAGGCCACCCCGGCGGAGTTGCAAAGCGACATCTTCCGCCAGCGGATTGAGCGGTTTCTGGCGGTGGACCGGGCGGGGAAAAAGATTGCCCTGCGGATTGGCCATGACTTGCACATCCTGCCCAAAAAGTCCAAGGGGAATGGGCACTTCCAGGCGACGCTGCGGATTTCGTCCGGCGAATTGGCGGAGCTCTCCCGAGCCGGTGCCTACGATGAAGGGAAGTTGACCTTGGGCGCCAGCCTGCCCGAAGGTGGAACCTGCATGCCGGGCGCGGTGCATTTGCTGCCGCGGGAAGGGGTGTCGGTCATCTCCGATATTGACGACACGCTCAAGCACACCCACGTTCTCAGCCGGCAGGCGCTGCTCGCGAACACGTTTCTGCGGGACTTTGAGCCGATTCCGGGCATGGCGACACTGTTCCGCGAATGGTCCGGGCAAGGGGCGGCCTTTCATTATGTCTCCTCCAGTCCGTGGCAGTTGTACCGGACCCTGGCGGCGCTGTTTGAGACGGAGGGTTTTCCGGAAGGGTCGTTCCACCTGCTGGCGTTCCGTCTGCGGGACCACCTGATGCGGCGAATCCTGCTGATGCGGCGGTCGGGCAAAGGTGCGGTCATCAAGAGCATCTTGCAGATGTTTCCCGAGCGGCGGTTCGTCCTCGTCGGCGACAGCGGCGAAGCCGACCCGGAGATTTACGCCGGCATTGCCCAGAGATTCCCGCGGCAGGTGGCCCGCGTGTTCATCCGTGAAGTCGCCGGGCCTAAGAACTGCGAGAAGCGGTTTATGAAAGCGTTCCGCAAGATTCCGCAGAGCCTGGCGCAGACTTTCAAAGATCCGGAAGAGCTCGAAGGGGCGATTGCGGGGGTGTAACTATCAGACTACTTCGGCAGCGGGTCGTTCTCGAAATGCTTGAGCCGCTCGGCGAAGAGTTTGTTGCCGGGGGCAAGTTCAAGCACCTTCTTGCCATACTCAATCGCTTTCGGGCGGTCCCCTTTTTGGAAATAGACCTCAGCCAAAGTGTCGAGGTAGCTGGGAGTGCTCGGAGAAAGCTCGACCGCTTTCTGAGCGTGGGCGAAGGCCTCGTCCAGCCGCTGATGGCAGACGGCGGAGAGCCAGGCGACGTTGTTGCGGCAGGGGGCGCTGTCGGGGAATTTCTGGGCGAGGGGGGCGTGGACGGCATAAGCCCGCTCATAGAGCGCGTCTGCTTCGGCGGCAAAGCCCTGGGCCTTGAGCAGGGGAACTAGGTCTTCCGCCAGGTCGATATTGCCGGGGGAGATAGATTCGCAGAGTTTGATTTCGGCGAGGGCCTCGTCTTTCTTCCCTGCCGCGAGCAGGCCGCGGGCGCGGGTTTTGTGAACCAGCCGGCCGATGTCGAGGAGCGGCTCATACTCGCTGGGATTGGCGCTGGGGTTCAAGAGGTAAATCTGCAAGCGTTCCCACATATCGGCGGCGCGGAGAGGCTCTGTTTTGACGATCAGGTTGCCGACGTTCTCCGCCGCGTTGGAGATGTGCCAGCTTTCGGCGGAGCCGGTGCGAACGGCCAGCTCGTAGTGCGGCAGGGCATCTTCGGAATGGCCCCGTTCGTGCAGGTTGTAAGCGAGGTTCCTGCGGACGCCGGCATCCAAGCAGAGCAGGCTGGCAATCTCCAGCTTCTGCTTGCCGGCCTCGGCTTTGCCAGCTGCTATGAGCGTTTTCCCGCACAGTTGCAGGGCCACGACGTGGCTCATGTCACTTTCCCAGACCTTGAGATAAGCATCCGCCGCCGCGTCGAGTTGTTTGTCGTCGCTGAGCAGACGTCCGTAGGTGAGGCCGGCGACGGGGAGCGCGAGCGAGGCATCTTTAGCATACGTCAGGGCCAGGTCGCGGTTCCCTTGCAGGTCGCAGGTTTCCGCCAGCAGTTGCAGCCATTGTCCGCGGTGAGGCGGATCGTAGGTGCGGGCCTTGTCGGCGGCCTTGGCGACGATTTCCTCCCAGCCTTTGAGCGGCGGATGCTGGGACGACGTGCGGAAGAGCTGCTGCAACTGGGTCAGCGTTTCCTGGGGTTTCTGGGCGGGACTCTGCTGGCGAAGGAAGTCCCACCACAGGCTGGCATAATCGTAGTGCTTAGGGAAATACCTAGCCAGGATGATTCGGCCGCCGGGCTGAAGCAGAGCTTCCGCCGCGTCTTCAAATGCCTCGTCGTCCATGCCGGCTCGCAGCTCCATCGCGGCCAGCGTCGCCCGGCCGTTCAGATTGCGGTTCTCGACTTCGCCCGCAAGTTCCAGCAGCAGTTTGCGGAGCTTCGCGGCGTCTTCCTTGCGGCCGAGCCAGTGGAGCTGCCGCATGATGTCGGCGGCATAGGTGAAGCGGTGGACTTGGATGCCTGTTCGCTCCGGCGAGGGGAGCTTGTTGTACCACTCGCGGGTGAACTCGGTTCCGGGCTCCGCGCCGGCCAACTTCAGCGCGCCGTCAAAGTCGTTGCGATACGCCAGCAGGCGAAAGACGACGTTCGGATAGTCCTTGCGGAGGACTTCAATGCCATCGTCCGGTCGCTCGTTGAGTAAGAGTGCCTTTGCCGAAATCCAGATATCGCCGACGGTTCCCGTTCGTTTGCGGAGAGCGACAGCAGCTTTGTCGACTTCGGCCTGGTTGCCGGCGAGACGCTGCCAGGAGATGAGCCGCGTGAGCTCCGGCAGCGGGACATCGAACGGGCCGAGCGCTTCCTGCTCCAGATTCGCCGCCAACTTCCAGTCGCGGCTGTCCATGGCAAGCGCCATGGACAACGACTTGTCGGCCAGTTTTTCTGCGGCGGCCACGGCTGCCGACAAATCCCCCTTTGCCCGGAGCAGCCAGACGAGCTGCCGCCGCGCGACGGGATCTTCGAGTTTGTCGAGGCTCTCCCGCAACTTGACGGCCTGGTCCTCGGCCTTGCCGCGGATGACCCAGAAGGCCGCCAACCGCTGGATGGTGGCATCCTGCAATGCGTTCTGGACAAGGATTTGTTCGACCTGGGCATAGTCCTGCTTCACAATCAACTGCGGCAGCGTGCGGTCAAGCTCGGCGCGATAGACTTCGCCCGCAACTCGCTGGAAATTGGGATCCTTCTCGACTCGTAAAAGTTGCAGGATGAGCTTCGTATCGCCTTTGTTTCTCAACTTCTCCACGATGCTGATGCGGACGCTCAGGTCCCCCTTGCGGAACGATTCCAGCAGTTTGGCGACATCGGCGGGGGTCTCCGGAGTGATGCCATAACGGACCTTGTCGAGAATGCTCTGAGCCCGGAACTTCATTTCGAAATCATCGCCGCCAGCCGCCCTTTCGAGCGCGGGAATAGCCGCCGGTCCAGCCCGCCAGAGAAAATCGGTCGCCTTCTCACGTACCTTGAAGTCGTCCGCGGCCAGGTCGCGGGCAGCCTGGGCAATGGCTTCGGCGGAGGGAGGTTCAGCCTGGGAAAGAAGGAGAGAAACAACGAAGAAGGGCATGGCAAGCATGAGAAATCCCCGCACGGTAACGGAAGGAGCCTCTTCCGAATGTACCGTCTCTCGAGGGGGATTCAAACGTGGGATTGGCCACAAGAGCCGCCGCGTCCCGGGCAATCCGCATCACAGAGACCTCTCCCTTCTCTGGATGCGGATGCCGGGCGCAAGGCGGGAACACGCGGGCGGCATTGCCAGGATTCCTGCAGGAGTTACGGCCTCACGCCTGGGCCGGCAAGCTGCGGGGCGTGCAATGCAACGTCGGAGTTCGCGTGTATGGAATGAGGAGGGCACCCGAGCGATAAGGTTCATGCCGCCGGATGCACAACGGCGAAGCAAGAAAGCAAACAGAGTGCCAAAGAGGATTGGGGTGCCGGCCTTGTGCTTCCAAGTGGATTCGTCCGCAGAAACGGCGAGTAATTGTCGCCGCACTCACGAAGGAGTGATTCGACAAGGAAACACTCCGCAGAAGGTTGCCCAACCTCGCGGCGAGAACTGCCTGGAATTGGGGCAGCTTTCCAGGTTGAATACTACCCCTCGGCTTTACTTCCGCCGTAGAAGCGGCTTGACTTGCCGGGCGAGCTGCTCGCTCCGCTGGCCGGGTTTGCCGCCGAAGACCCGCTCGTCGTAAATGGCCAGGGCATGCAGGCCGTGGCCGAGCGGGCCGATGGCCCATTTCTCATTGCGCCCGTCGAGCAGCAGGTTGGCGAGATAGTCCACGCTCTTCACCATCCGCGGGTCTTGCAGTGCCTCTTCGCTGAGCGAGTAGGCGAGCCACTCCGTGATGTGGCCGGTGGTTTCCAGCCGGCGGGAGGGGGGGCCATTGTCCTCGCGGCCGGCGAACCAGTTGGTGCTGTAGCTGCCGTCCGGATTTTGCAGCTTGAAGGTATAGGCGTGGTAGTCCTCGATGAATTTGCGGGCCCGTTCCCATTGGCCGTTCATCGGCTCCTTCCGTTGCTGCCGCTTGTGGACCGCGTAGCTGAAGCCGGTCAAGCGATGCGTCCCGCCGCAGGCCGCGCCGACGATCGGCTGGGCGAGCTCTTCCTTGATCAGGCGGGGAATATCCCAATCCTGGTTGTCGAAGCTCTTCCACTTCTCATCGGACTTGAGGTAATGCACCAGAGCGATGAGCTTGAAGGTCAGCTCGGTGCGGGGCTGGCAAGTGTGCTTCTCGTGCTCGACGAGGTCGGCCACCTTGAAGTCAAAGTTGTCCACCTTCATCGGGTAATCGGTGCGGACCCGCGACTGGGCGAGCATTGCCAGGAACTGGCCGGCGTGCCCCTGCACCCCCGGGCCAATCTTCGTCTGCAGCTTGTTGTTCTGTACCCAGAAGAGGGTCTGGCCGTTGCAGTTGCCGTTGTAGCAGAGATAGCCGATGGCGTTGACCTTCCGGTTCTGGGCGATCAGCTCCGTATCCACGCCGTAGGCAATCATCGCGTGCATCGCTCCCCACGGGCTGCGACTGGCGACGTTCTCCGGCTGCTGGTAGTAGTGGGCCAGGACATCGCGGAGCTTTTCGCGGAGCTTTTTCTGCTCCGGGGTGAGCTCTTTCGTTTCTTCGAGGTCTTGCTCGAAGAACTTCGATTCGTCAGTTTTCTCTGCCGTCGTGTCTTCCGGCTTGGCTTCTGTGTTCGGCTCCGAAGATTCAGCCGGGCTGTCGAATTCGTCCGTGATTCTCTCCGCCTCATAGGAGACGAGCATCAGGCTGAGGTCTTCCGCCGACACAGGGGTCGAAATGAAGGAAACTTTCTCGCCGGCACGCGCAGCCATGCGGGGCTGGGATTGCTCCCGCTCCGAAGAGGCCGGCGATTGCCCGGCTGGACTGGACTGCTCCGGGCCGGCCTGGTTGAGCAGCGCAAAGCCGGCGACGAGGAAGCCAAAGAGCACGCAGAACGAGAGCGTCGTCCGGACCATGAGGATACCTTGGTTCGTCAATTCTTCACAAATTGCGGGCGCGGCCAACCGCGATGGGAGTAGAGATAAGTCTCATCATCGGTCTGCACAGTGACATTCGTAAGCCGACCACGCTCAGGCCGAAGAATTTCCGTGAAGCTGCTAGCATCGCCAGAAGAAGCAGTCGTGACAACCGGAGAAGTCCAGAAGCATGGCCGAACCCCCTTGTTGGATGGCCTTTCCAGGCCGTCTCCCAAGGAGATGGAGAATCTGGACGGGCTGGAGTGCGTTTCGCGAAGCTTTCTTGCATTAGAACCACGGCTGCCGCAGGCGCTCGGCCCAGCTTGGCGGATCGGGGGGGCGGGGATTGCCGCCGTCGAGATATTCCCGCCAGGTCTGTACGCTCATGCCATAATCCTTGCCGGTGGAGGTTTTGAGAGACTGCATCGCTACCCGCTGAATGGCAGGGTCATTTTCCTCCAAGGAGAGCGCGAGGGCTTTGGCCGCTTCGGGGCCCTGATGGCGGCCGAGGGCGCGGGCTGCTTCCATCCGCACGTCCAGATCGGCATCTCCGGTTAGCTCCGCCAGTAGCTTGACCGCTTCCGGCCCCTGCTGGCCGGCGAGGGCCTGGCAGGCAGCCGTGCGAACGTCGGGGTCGTTGTCCGTGGAAGCTCCTTCCAGGGCGACGAGCGAAGCCGGCCCCGGCAGCACGCCCAGAGTCTTCACCAACTCCGCCCGCACGGTCGGGCTTTTCTCAATCGCCAGCACATCGATGATTTCCTTCGCCAGCCGCTCCCTTTCGCCGTCTGGCATTCGAGGAGCTTCTGCCCGCACCTGCCGCAGCTCGTCCATGCGCTTGTGATACGTCGGCCCTCGCTTCTCGTCCGCATCCCACTCCTTGCGGACATACGGATTGAGCGCCCGAGCCTCCGGCACAAACCCATCCGCACAGCCAGCGGCCGATAGCAGGCCAATCCCGCCTAGCACAAAGAAGGCGCGGTGAATCAGTAAAGCAGCGAACTTTGGATGAGCCGTGCGCATAGAGAGAATAGACCTGCGACAGGGAACCCAGGGCGGCAGACTATAGCGAACGACGATTTCCTACGCCAGATGAACCCAGACTGTTTTCCACCCGCCTTTGACGACTCGACATGCACTCACTTCCCGCCCCAAATCAAGCCCCCGCTTGCTCTTACCGCACACAACCCGTGTTGCGACGAGCGGCAGGAAGGGCTAGATTGCCAGAAGCACTTCCTCTCCCCAGTCCGCCACTTTTCGGAAGAAGTAAGATGCAACGCCTATTCACCCCCTTGGGATTGCTATTCAGCCTCACGCTCCTGGCCGGCATTGCTTCGGCTCAAGGCTCGAAAGTCAAACTGGGTGACCTGGCTGGTGAATTTGACGCACCGCCGCTGGCGGAACTTGAAAAGACCGTCAAGTGGGTCAATCGGCCCGTCCTCGACGGCATCGTGCTTTTGCGGCAGACGCAGGCCCAGGAAAAGCCCGCCATGACGGTTCCCGAAGCTCTCAAGCTAAGGAACACAACTCGTGCGACCAATGCTGCCATCCTCAGCGCCCTCGGTCGTCTCCCGGCGAAGGATGAGAGTTCAGAAGTGAACTATGAGGCCGAGTTCAAGCGGCATATGAACTTCGATGTGGCCAGCGTTAACCCCATTCTGGCCAGCTCCACGGTGGAATTCGATATCAGCAGTCTCACCGGCATCGGGCTCTTCACGTTTGACTGGAAATTCCGACCGTTCGCCTCCAAGGATGTCGTCGTCACCTGGCAATCCAGCGCCGACCGGCTTTACGACAAGGTTGTGCTCCGCAAGGATCTGGTCTGGTCCGATGGCCAGCCCATTACTGCCCATGACGTGGAGTTCAGCTTCCGCCTCATCATGACCTCGTCGGTGCATGTGCCCGCGCAACGGTCCGGCACCGACAAGCTCAAGTATGTGAAGGCCTACGATGACCACACCTTGATTTTCTTTCACAAGGACTCGCTGGCAACGAACGATTGGAACGTGAATTTCTCGATTATTCCCAAGCACGTTTTTGAGAACACCTGGGAGTCCGATGTGACGCTGCAGACCAGCGACGCCCATGTGAAGTTCGAGAAAAATCCGGTCGTCGGCGGCACCTACAAGATTGCCAGCAGGTCGATCGGCCAGGATCTGGTTGTGGAGCGCCGCGAAGACTACTACATGCATAATGGGAAGCAGGTTCGCGACAAACCCTACTTCAAGACGATCCGCTTCAAGTTTATCAAAGAGCCTGGCGTGGCGCTCCTTGGCCTCAAGGGCGGAGAAATCGAAGAGTTGCAGCTCACTCCCGAGCAGTGGCTCAAACAGACCGGCGACGACGAGTTCTATGAGGCCACGACCAAGGCCTATGACACGGAGTGGGTCAATTTTCAGTTCAACTGGAATTGCTCCCGTCCCTACTTCAGCGACAAGCGCTGCCGCTGGGCAATGACCTACGCCTTCGACCATGACGAATTACTGAAGAAGCTGCGGTACGGTCTGGATGCTCCGGCCGATGGGCTGTTCCATCCTGCATCCCCTTGGCACCCCACAGGCAAAATCACTTACAAAAAACGGGACCTGGAGAAGGCCGAGGCGCTGCTCGACGAAGCCGGTTGGAAACTTGGATCAAATGGCGTTCGGGAAAAGATGGTGGACGGCAAGTTAGTGAAATTCGATTTCATCATCCTCGTCTCTAACCGCCAGGACCGGATTGACACGTGTAACCTCCTTAAGCAGAACCTGTCGGAGATCGGGGTTTCGGTCACCGTCCGGCCGTTGGAGTTTGCCGTTCTGACGGGAAAGATGCAGGAGCACGACTTCGACGCCTCGATGGGAGGTTGGGGGACCGGAACCGATCCGGACACCAGCTTCAACATTTGGGGAACGAAGCAGGAGCGTAACTACGGCCTGTATTCAAATCCCGAAGTCGACAAGCTCTTCGCGGAGGGTCGCAAAGAGTTCGATTTCAAAAAGCGGCAGGCCATCTACCAAAAAATCCATACGCTGACGGCCGAGGATCAACCCTACACCTGGCTCTACTACCAGAACGCCTACTACGCCTTCAATAAGAGCCTGCGAGGTTACATGTTCAGCCCCCGCGGACCCTACCACTATGCGCCGGGCATCGGCAGCATCTACCAGCCAGCTATGCATTAGGAACTGGGAAGCAAAGCAGGCCGCCCCATGTACAGTTATCTGGTCAGGCGACTGATCTTCGCCGCACTGACAGTGGTTGTGATCACGTTTGTGGTCTACGCGCTGATCCGGTGCATGCCGGGTGATCCGGTTTCGCTCGATATGGCGGAGGCTGATCCCTCCAAGATGCGGACCTTTGAAGAACAGCAGCGGCAGCGGAAGCTCTATGGGCTGGATGATCCATGGCCGGTCGGGTACTGCAAGTGGGTGATAAATGTAGGCCCACCGAATTTTGACCTGGGAAAGAGCATTTTCGAAAAGAAATCCGTGTACCGCGCCATTCAGGAACGGTTCATTCCCACGCTGATGCTCTCGGGAACTTCGCTTTTTCTGGCCTATGTTCTCTCGGTGCCAATTGGACTCTATTGCTCCGCGCGCAGCGGAAAACTGGATGAGCGGGGAATCAGCCTCGGCATGTACATGATGTATTCTTTCCCCAGTTATGTGGCGGCGCTCTTTCTGCTCACGCTCTTCTACTTAAAGCTCAAAGGAACGGATTGGGCGCTCCCATTGCAAGGCATGGTAAGCAGCAATCACAACGAATTGTCCCAGTGGGAGCAGTTCAAGGACTCGTTCCGCCATCTCATCCTCCCACTCACCTGCATGACCTATGGCAGCCTGGCTTATGACAGCCGGTTCATTAAAGCCAATATGGAAGAGGCCATGCGTCAGGACTATATCCGAACAGCTCGCGCCAAGGGTGCGGGTTATGTGCGGATCCTCGTGATGCATGCCTTTCGCAATACGCTCATTCCGTTCCTGACTATCCTGGGGATTTCACTTCCGGCAATCCTCAGCGGCGCGATCATCCTGGAGGGTATCTTCGGCTGGCCGGGGATGGGGCAATTGTTCTATCAATCGGTTAGCCGCCGCGACTACGACCCGATTATGGGGCTGACGCTCCTGTTCACGATTCTGACGCTCGCCGGGCAATTGCTGGCGGACATCCTGTATGCCTTTGCGGATCCGCGAGTCGCTTACAAGTAGCCCCTCATGTCCGCTGCGCCCATCGTCCCACCTTCCGCCGTCCCCAAGTCGCTCAAGCCCAGCGCGGCTGCCGGTTTCTGGTCCGATGCCTGGCGGCGCTTCCGCCGCAAGCCGCCCGCCATGGCGGCGCTCGTCTATGTGCTGCTCATGTTCGTGGCCGCGTTCGCGGCGCCGCTGATCATCGGCACCAAGCCGATTGTCTGCCAATACAAAGGGCGGCTGTATTTTCCCTTCGTCGGCTACTGGCATCCACGGCTGGAGAATTCGATCTTTGCGCGGGACAAATTTCGCATCCCGTTTTCAAAATCTTTGCGGGAGAAAGACCCCGATGGCTGGGCGATCTATCCGCTGGTCTACCAAGACCCTGTTCGCCGCGTAGGCAAGGAAGAAGTGGACACTGTCCGCCCGCCGCGACAGGTTGCATCGGTATCAGTCGCGGAGCAAAAAGGGGAGGCCAGCGAGGTCAAAAAGTCTGCTGCCGCGACTGTTGACGCCAAGAAGCCGGTCGACAAGAAAGAACCCGTCGAGAAGAAATCTGAACCTCCCCCTTTCGTCGATCCTTTCGCCAGCGACCCTTTCGGAGCCGGCGGCGTTGCCCCTCGGGAAACCGATCCGACGCTGATGGAGCCCACGACAGATCCCACGCTGCTGGATCCAACCATGATGGAGCCGGGCGAGAAGGCGCCTGGCGTCGATGACGGTCCGCCGAATTCCTATCACTGGATGGGCGTGGCCAATGCCACCTCCGTGGACGTCATGGCCACCATGATCCACGGCACCAAGATCGCGCTGCTCATCGGCTTTGTCACGACGGGCATCGCGGCTTGCATCGGCATCACGCTCGGAGCCCTCGCCGGCTATCTGGGGGGCTGGGTGGACATCGTCATCAGCCGCATTACGGAAGTTTTTATGTGCGTGCCTGTCCTGATCCTGATCATCGCCTTGCTCGCCATCATTGATAAGCCCAGCATCTGGCAGATCATGTTCGTCCTAGGCGTGACCGGCTGGACCAGCATCTGCCGCCTGACTCGCGGCGAGTTCCTCCGACTGCGAAACAGTGAGTACATTATCGCCGCCCGTGCGATGGGGGCCGGTCTGCCGAGGATATTGTTCCGCCACATCCTCCCCAATGCACTCGCTCCGATCCTGGTGCCGATCACCTTCGGAATCGCGTCCGCCATCCTTACGGAAAGCGCCCTTTCGCTGCTTGGCATCGGTTCCCCGCCAGACACGCCGAGTTGGGGCCAGCTTCTTAACCGCGGGCGCGAGAACTTCCAAACGCATTGGTGGCTGGTCTTCTTTCCCGGCCTGGCCATTTTCCTGACCGTGCTCGCCTACAACCTGATTGGCGAAGGGCTGCAAGAAGCGACCGATCCCCGCCTCCGAGAGGATACAAAATAGCCCATGCCGGCCCTGCTGGAAATCGACGACTTGGCGACGTACTTCTACACCGAAACCGGCGTGGTGAAGGCGGTCGATCATATCTCGCTCAAGATCGAGGAAGGGAAGACGCTCGGCATCGTTGGCGAATCGGGCTCCGGAAAGTCGGTCACTTCGTTCTCCGTCATGAAGCTGCTGGCCGGCGCGGGAAAAATCGTTAGCGGCAAAATCTCCCTCCTGGGCAAAGACATGGTCCGCCTGCCCGAGCCGGAGATGCGGGAGATTCGCGGCAAAGAGATCAGCATGATCTTTCAGGAGCCGATGACGTCGCTCAATCCGGTGTTCACGGTGGGCTATCAGGTAATGGAGGCGATTCTGCTGCACCAGAAGGTGAGCAAAGCGGAGGCTCGGAAGAAGGTGATCGAACTGTTCCGTGAAGTCGGCATTCCTGATCCAGAGGGGCGGATCGATTCGTACCCGCATCAGATGTCCGGCGGCCAGAAGCAGCGGGTGATGATTGCGATGGCCCTTTCCTGCAATCCCCGCCTGCTCATCGCCGACGAGCCGACGACCGCCCTGGACGTGACGATTCAGGCCCAGATTCTCGATATCCTCCGCAAGCTGCGGGACGAGCGGGGCATGAGTGTACTGTTCATCACGCACGACCTCGGGGTCATCGCCGAGATCGCCGACGACGTGGCGGTCATGTTCCAGGGGAAGGTGGTCGAATACGGCAAGGTGCTCGACATCTTCGAGAACCCTAAGCACCCGTACACCAAAGGGCTCCTCGCCTGCAAGCCGCGGCTGGAGACCAGGTACAAAATCCTGCCGACCGTGGCCGACTACATGGAGACAAAGGAGGTCGAAGGCGAAATCAAGGTCATTGAAAAGAAGGTCACGTCTGAGCGGTTACAGGAACTCGAAACCAAGGGGCGGGGGCGGCTGCTTCATCCGCTTTCCAAGCTCCAAGAAATGGGGCATCCGTGGGAGGAAGGGCAGCACGCGATAGACACAAAAACAGTGAAGGAAGAGGACCAGCCGCTGCTTTCGGTCAAAGACTTGAAGGTGTACTTCCCCATCCGTAAAGGGATTTTTTTACGGACCGTCGGCCACGTAAAGGCGGTGGACGGAATCAGCTTTGAAATCTACCGCGGGCAAACACTTGGCCTCGTCGGCGAATCCGGCTGCGGAAAGACCACGGCGGGACGGGCCATCCTCCGGCTCCTCGAGCCCGACGCTGGCCGCGTCGACTACGGAGGCATCAACCTGGCCGAGCTCGGCAGTGGCGACATGCGCCGCATCCGCCGCAAGCTGCAAATCATCTTCCAGGACCCTTACGGCAGCATGAATCCGCGGATGACCATCGAGTCCTCCCTCACCGAGCCGATGTACATCCACAAGCTGGGCAAGAGTGGCCAGGACCGCCGCGACAAAGCGGTCGCCCTGCTGGAGGAGGTCGGCATGAAGCCCGAACACCTCCGCCGCTATCCGCACGAATTCTCCGGCGGCCAGCGGCAGCGGATCTGCATCGCCCGGGCCCTCGCCGTGGAGCCGGAATTCATCGTCTGCGACGAATCGGTCTCCGCCCTCGACGTCTCCGTGCAGGCCCAGGTCCTTAACCTGCTCAAGCGTCTGCAAGAGAAACGGGGCCTAACCTACATCTTCATCAGCCACGACCTGTCCGTCGTTAAATTCATGTCCGACATGATGGCCGTGATGAATGCGGGAAAAATCGTCGAGTTCGGCCCCAGCGAGAACATCTACGCCCATCCCAAGGAGGACTACACGCGCCGCCTCATCGACGCGACGCCCAAGGACAGCATCGAAAACATCAAGCGACGGCAGAAGCACCGGGAAGAGGCGCTGGCCAGGCGGACGGGAAAGTAGGCCTACACCGGGTCCATCGCCGCAATCTCGTCCAGCATCTCCTGAGCGTCATCGGTCATTTGGCTGATGCGGGCGAGCCAGGCGGACTCACCGGTGGGCTGATCGCAGTCATCGCCAAAGAGTGCGAGCAGACTGCGGCCGATGGTCTCATTGAGGTCCGCATTGGGACTGGCCAGAGTCAAGTGCGAAAGGAGCGAGCCGCGGAACGATGCGAAGAGAAGCTCGCAAGCTAGTTGCTGCTCATCGAAGGAGCCGCCGGAGCGCAGATCGTCGGCGAAATCGGCGGCGCGGTTCGGCTCGAAGGCGAAGTCATGAATGCTCGTGACGGGAGCTAAGTGAGCCAGCAGCAGGTCGGTCCAGCGCTCAATCCGGCGTCGCAGGTCGTTAAGCTGCTTGGCGGCGGGAACTCCCTGCCGCTCCCCAGTGAGCAACAGTTGCAGCACCTTGCCGCGGACTTCCAGATGAGTTGTGAAGACGCTGCGAGCCACCGGCTCCAGCTCCGCTTCTTTCCGGCACGCGTCGTGGGCTGCTGCAGAAGCGGCGGCAATGCGGCTGACCAGCTCGGCCGCGAGGATTTCCTGAAAGAGCGGTTCGAAGCGAGCCCAGGCTTCGCGGGAGGTGATTTGCCCTCGCAAAATCTGTTCCCCTTGGCGGCGGATGGCGCGGGTCCAGCGGTCGGCGCGGCAGCGGGCCGCTGACCAGTAGGTCTGGATCGAGCGACCCTTGGGGTCATGCGCGGATTGTGCGTCGGTGGACGAGGCGGAGACCGCGATGCGGGCGGCAAGCTCGACAAGATCGCGGACGTGCATCGCGGCGGAGAAATAAGAGTAAGAGGAGGAACACACCCTTTTGCGGCGACGCCCCAGAACCCGAGGGGACAGAGGCTCTGGGGCGGGCCGCGGTAGGTGAGGCAGAGTAAAGCATCCAGCGTACCGAGAGTCGTCTCTCACCCCCCGTCAGCGGCAGAAAAGGACGGCGCGTGCGGGTTGCACCGGCGGCGCAGCCTCCCAATCAGCAGCTCCTTGATCCTTCAGAAGAAAATGATGCCGCCGCGCGGCAGTCCGCGCAGTGCGCCGCGCTGCTTTTTCGCCACGACTTTCCGGTATCATGAAAACCCTAAGGAGTATTCTGCCATGCGGCTGGGGGTTGTCAGCGATACGCACGGACATGTGGAGAACACCCGCGCGGCGGTGCGGATGCTGGAAGGCCTGGAGGTGGCCGAAGTCCTGCACTGCGGCGACATCGGTTCGACGGCAATCCCGCGGCTCTTTGCCCCCTGGCCCACGCATTTTGTGTTCGGCAATTGTGACCCCGACGAAGGGCCGCTTAGCATGGCCATCGGCGGCGCGGGCTTGCTCTGTCACAACCGCTTCGGTGACATCACCCTGGCCGGTCGGCGGATTGCCCTGATCCACAGCGACAACGCCCGCCTCTTCCGTCAGACCGTCATGAGCGGCAGCTACGACCTGGTCTGCTACGGCCATACGCACGAGGCCGAGCAGCATCGCGAAGGGAAAACGTTGGTCCTCAATCCCGGCGCTCTCTACCGGGCGACTCCGCACTCCATTGCCATTGTCGAATTGGAAACCATGGAGGCGACGATCATTCCGCTGTGAGGACTACTCCGGCTTGTTGCGGCCTCCGCGGGGCTTGTTTTCCCCGCCCCCGCGAGACTCATTCCGCGGCGCTTGCGGCCGCGGCGCTTCCACCCGCGGGGCGGCCGGCTGAGTCCGAGGCTGATGTTCCACACGCGGCTGCGGCTGAACTCGTGGCTGGGGTTGAGGCTGAACCCGCGGTTGATGGTCTACGCGCGGCTGCGGTTGAATTCGTGGCTGGGGTTGAATTCGTGGCTGGGGTTGAGGCTGAACCCGCGGTTGATGGTCCACACGCGGCTGCGGCTGAACTCGTGGCTGGGGTTGAGGGCGGGGGCTCGAATCCATTCTGGCGGTCGGCCGGGGAATGTCGAGCTTGATCTGCGGCCGCTCGCGGCGCTCGACGCGCGGGGCAGGCGTCGGTAACTGCGGGGCGGCCGGCTGCGGCCGGTTCGGCCGCGGACTTTCAGTTCTGGCCCGCGGGATTTCCACCTTCGGCTGCGGAACTTCCACCCGCGGTTGCGGGCGAGGAATTTCGAGGCGCGGCTTGGGCTGCGGGATGTCCACTTTCGGCTGCGGGATTTGAACGCGCGGCTGGTTGCGCGGATTCTCTAGTCGCGACTTGGGCTGTGGCGATTCGACCTTGGGCTGCGGCCGACCAGTCTTGGGAAGCTCTGTCTTGGGAAGCTCTGTCTTGGGAAGCTCCGTTGGCACCACCACCTTCGGCTGCGGGATGACGCCGGTCGTCTCCGGACGGGGCATGGGCGCTCGCCCCTTGACTCCCCGCTTTTCGATCACGTCTCGCTCCGCCCACGGCGGCGTGAGCGTTGCTCCCGAGGCCTTTGGCCCAGAGAGCTTGGGCGGCGCGAGCTTCTCTTTCGCTTTGACGGCGTCGGGAACCTGCGTCGTGGCCGGCAGCTTGAGCCGGACCTGCTCGTTGATGCGAGCGTGCTCACCGCGCTGGCCATCACCAGATTTGTTGCCGAGCTTGTCGCCTTCGCGCTGGGTGCCATTGCGACCGTTGAACCCAGGTTGATTGCCGTCCCGCTTCTCAAGGTCCCGCTTCGCCAAATCCGGCGACAGGCCCTCTGACTTCTCGACAGAAATCCGGTGCTGCCGGATTTCGCGGCTCTCCTTGGTCCGATCGATGGCCTGCTTCCGCATGTTGTCGTCGAGGCGAGCAAATTTCACCGGCAGGTCCTCACGCCGATTAGCATCCTGCAGGTTCACGGCCAGGATATTCTGCTTGATGTTGGTGATGTTGGTATTGTTGATGTTCGTATTATTGATGTTGGTGTTGTTCACAATCCGGACCTGTTCGTTCCATGTCCGGGGCGGACGGTGGGAATCATTACGGGCGTAGTGATTGTGCCAACCGTCCAGCCGGTTGATGTAATTGATTCCGCTACGGCGATAGTGGCATTGCAACTGGGTGAGCACGGGGTCATAGCAGTTGCGATACGGACGATATTGGCACCAGGGAGTGACTCCCCAGTTGTCCCAGTTCGAGCCGTAGTAGTTGCCGAAGTAGAAATGCCCGTAGTTCGGCCGCACCCACAGGTGCAAAAACAGGTTGGGCGTGTCCAGGGCGCACCAGGGGCGATAAACATAGTTGGGCTGCAGGTAAATCGGCTGCTGAAAGTAGACCGGGGCGAACAAGCAGCCGCGGCTCGTCAGGCGATAGTCCCAGCGACCGGGCAGATACACGCAGCCAGCGGGAGTCCACGAGTAACGGGGAGAGCACCAGACCCAGTTTTCCTGATACGGAGCCCAGTAGCCGGGCTGCCAGCGATAGCCGGTGTCATAGTAATTCCACGAGCCGGTCGCCCAGAAGTAATCGTCTCCGGGGGAAGGGCTGCTTGGGCCTGTTTCAAGCGAAGCGGGAGGCGGAGCGTAGTAGCGGAGCTCTTCGGTCTCGGTCGAAACCCAGAAGCCGCTCACCCACCGCCACCCGTCGGGCACTTCATTCCAATAGCCGGCGACCCAGCGCATGCCGGGGGGCGGCACGCGCCACACGCCACTCTGCCAGAAAAAGTCATCGCGCTCGTCGTCCCATGCCCAGTAGCCGCTGATCCAAATTGCCGCTTCGTCCTCGGGCTTGAATTCCGGCGGCACTTCCTCAATCGCCTCGGGGGGACGCTTGCTCACCATCAGTCCCGGCTTGGGGTCGGTCACGACCTCCGCGAAGGCTTCATGCACCACGCCGCGAGTAAGGACTTCCACCCCCTCCGTCTCCGGGGCGGGAGCGATGTCCTGAGCTGCGAGATTAGAGATCGAGAGTGAGAATATCGCTGCCGCGGAGGCAACGCGAAAGGCGAGGGAACGAATGCGAGGGGTCATGGTTTTCTCCCTGGGGGGACGCCATCATTTGGCGGGAAGGAAAACTGGTCTGTCCGCGTCAAGTGGCGGACACGGCATTACATCATTGCAATCGTGGGACCGCTGGTAGTGCTGTGGATTAGATAAGCTGCGAAACGAAGGTCGTGTTGATGTGCTGAGTTATCCCTAAAGATAACGATGCCAACAGGTTATGTCGATTTATCGCGGCGATTCTTAACTTTCGAGTGATAGCGGTGCTCCACCAGCAAACGGCACCTCCCTGAAGAATTCCGTTATCAAGTTGATGACAGCAGCATCACCGACGCGACTCTGCTGACACCAGTCTGAAGCGCAAGCGAAGGACAGAGTGGCTAACAGGTTTGCGCGATATTACAAGCGGGGGAGTCAGCATCGCTTTCCTTCGCTTGCGCTTCAGGCTGGTGTTAAGCCCGGTCGATAGCAGAAGGGAGGCGACAGGATGCCGCTTCACGCTGCGCGGAACCAAATGGCCGCACAGGACCTTCGGCAGGGATGCGCTCATGGCCCACAATCGGCAGGCTCCAGGTACGCTCTCCGCGCGCTGGCTGTCCGTGGCCGCAGCCTGCCATCCCGCGCTGATTCTCGGCCCGGCTGCCTTCCTGCTCGCGCTGCTGTGTTGCCAGACGGCTCCGCCGGAGTACCAGGCCGAAGCGGTGATTTTGCGGGACGCGGGAGAGCTCGACGCGACCAGTGGCGAAATCGAAGCGTGGCTCAAGTCGGACGCCGTCCTGAAGGCCGCGCTTACGAACACGGACTCGCCCGAATGGACCGTTGCCGATTTGCGGGACCGCATCGCCATCGCCACCCTGAACCAACCGGACGAATCTCCCCGTCTCGCCATCACCTGCACAGCGCCGCGCTGCTCGGCGGCCATCAACCTCGCTCGGGAGCTGGCGACGCAAGTCGCCGACCACTTTGACGCGCAGCGCCGCGAGCTTGTCAGCCGCCAGGCGGACGAGAGTCTGGAGCAGGTTCGTGAGCGGCTGAGGGTCACTCGCGATGCGGAGGAGCGGCAGCGGGGAGAACTCGAACGGCTGCGGCACGGACAATTGGCGATGGTCGTGGCCGGTCCGCGCGGCCAGAGCAGGCATGATGCCAGTGGCGAGAGCGACAACCTCAATCCCCGCTGGGTCGAGCTCAAAAAGCAGCTCGACACGCTGCACAGCCAGCGGACGGAAATGCTGGAAGTGCTGCAAGAGAACCATCCCGAGATCAACGGCCTCAATCTCCGCATCGCCAAGGTGAGCGGCTCGCTCGGCAAAACGCCGCGGCAGCTCGTGGCGC
The DNA here is from genome assembly GCA_051004015.1 of Pirellulaceae bacterium. Taxonomy (GTDB): domain Bacteria; phylum Planctomycetota; class Planctomycetia; order Pirellulales; family Pirellulaceae; genus SXOA01. The sequence continues at coordinate 22,705 of JBPCKT010000110.1, forward strand.
CAATTGAGCCCATTTCGCACAGAGTATCGTCCGCTTCCCATCGCAAGCCGCTGCTCGAATGGCGGCGCGAGGGTTCCGCCATCATTCCGTCCCCCATTGCCCAGCAGCAGCATCAGCAGGAAGTCCCCGCGGCTCCCATCACCCGCGAGGGGCTCGATCCCTACCTCAATATGGCCGCCCAGATTGACGAGGCGGCACATCAACTGGCCGTCTTGACCAGCCAGCGGAAGGGGATCGAGTGGGACCAGGCAACCATCCAACAATCCCAAGCTGACTTTGCGGGAACTCCCCATTCGGCGTGGCGCCCTGAGCCTGCTCGTCGCGTGGCCAAAATCGGCGGCGGCTACAGCAGCCGGCAACTTTGGTGGGCGGGCGCATTCTCCTTCGGTGCCACGGGCCTGGTCATGCTGTCCCAGCGGAGAATCCTGGCCCGCAAGAGACTCACCAGCCTGACCGACGTCCTCATCAACGTCCGGCTGCCGCTCGTGGGAACCGTGGAGCTCGCCGCGGATGACTCGGCGTCTACAACTCGGGGCACTACTCCCCTCCGGCTGCTCACCCGCTGCGGCCAAGCCTTTCTGCTGGGCATCCTGCTCACCTGCCTCGCCTCCGCCTGGCTCGATCTTTCTTTGGCAGCCGAGTTCCAGCTTGACCCCTTGGGCGCCTTCGCGGAAACGGCACAGCGAATTCTGTAAGGCCTACGCGGTGGGCTCGGTCGGCGGAGGAGCTTCGCTCTCCGGCGGGGGGGCCGGGGGAGGAGGCGGCGGAGTATCCTTTTCCTTCTTCTTTTCCATGAGCTGCTTGAGGTCGGAGAAGGAACGCATGGGAGCCTTGCCTTCTTCCATGGCTTTGGTGAGCGGTTTGATGACCTTAGGCTTGGTAGGAGGCCGCTCGATGGTCTTGGGATACTGCTCGCGGTTGCCGCCGCGCTGGTCTCGCCGGCCGCCACCGCCGCCTCCCTGGCGCGGGGGCCGGTCGCCATGCGGAGGGGGAACACGGGACTGCGACTGACGGGAAGTCTGCTGGCCGCCTGGCACGGCAGCGCCCGCGCCTTGTTGGACAGGTTGGCCGCCGCGTTGACCCTGGGGACGGCGGTCGCCTTCTTGCCTCGGTTGGCGCGGAGGCCGCTGGTCCCGCTGCGGCCGCTCTTCGCGGGGGGGGCGAGGAGGACGCTGTGTGCCGGGAGCGATGGCGGTGAGCGAGACGCGGCGGCGGGTCTTGTCCACTTCGACGACCCAGACCTTGAGCACGTCCCCGACGCCAACTACCTCATGCGGATCCTTGATGAACCGATCCGCCAGCCGGCTGATATGCACCAGGCCGCTGTCGGAAAGTCCGATGTCCACGAACACGCCGAAGTCGACGACGTTCAGCACCGTACCCTGCAGTTCCATTCCCGCTTGCATATCCTCCAGCTTCATAATCCCGCGGCGGAGGATCGGAGCGGGCACGTTATCGCGCGGGTCAAGGCCCGGACGGGTAAGCGAGTTCAGAATGTCTTGCAGCAAGAGCGTACCCACCGCCAACTCACCCGCGAGCTTGCTGATATCGACCGCCGAGGCCCGCTCGGCGATCACGTTTCGCACAGGCGGAGGAGGTTCGGCGGCAGCAGACTCGGCTGAGGCGGGAGGCTCCGGGCTGGGGACTGGGGGCTCGGAGGGAGGGATTTCAGATTTGAGATTTGAGATTTGAGAGTCGGGAGAGTCCGTATCTGGCAAAGGTGGAGTAGCAGCTTGAGAATCAGTTGCAACCGCCGCGGCCGACTGTACTTCCGCAACATCGGTCACATTTGCCGCATTCGTTCCATCGGCAAGAGGAGCGTCCGTCTCACTGACTCCTGACTCCTTAACCAATTCAGCCGCAAAGGCCGGCTTCTCCGGCGGTTTGGGGGGAGCGGGAACGCTCTTGGCCAGCTCGTCGAGCTCGCAGCCGAGCTTTCCCAGGACGCGCTGGGCGATTTCGTAGCTTTCGGGATGAATCCAGGTGGCATCGAGCGGGTTTTCGCCGCCGATGATTTTGAGAAAGCCTGCGGATTGCACGAACGTCTGATCCCCAAAGCCGGTGACCTTCTTCAGCTCGTCCCGGTTCTTGAAGGGGCCGTGCTCGCGGCGGTATTCGTACACCCGGCGGGCAGTCAAGGCGTTCATGCCGGAGACATAGCGGAGCAGGGCCGGGCTGGCGCTGTTCACATCGACGCCGACAAAGTTCACGCAGGACTCGACCACGCTATCGAGCGATTCCTGCAAGTGCTTCGCCTTCACATCATGCTGGTAGAGGCCGACGCCGAGATTGGCCGGGTTGATTTTTACCATTTCCGACAGCGGGTCGAGCAAGCGGCGGCCAATGGAGATGGCCCCGCGTTGCAGGGCGTCGTATGTCGGCAGCTCCTCGCGGCCCAGCGGACTGGTGCTGTAGATGCTGGCCCCCGCCTCGTTGACCACGGCATACGCCATGTCCCGGTCCTTCAATTCCTCCGCCAGCACGTCGGCCACCAGTTGCTCGGTCTCGCGGCAGCCGGTGCCGTTGCCGATGGCGACGATCTGGGCCTTGTGCTGCCGGGCGAAGTTGGCCAGGCGTTCGCGGGCCTTGGCCCGGCGGTCCTCCTTGCCGATGACGTAAACCACGCTGTGCCCCAGCACGTTGCCGAACTCATCCAAGGCCACCATCTTGCAGCCGCTCTTGAAGCCGGGGTCAATCGCCAGCACCCGGTTGCCGCGCGTCGGCTGTTGCAAGAGGAGCTTGCGAAGGTTGCGGATAAAGACTTCGACGGCGTGCTCTTCAGCCTTGTCGGTCTGCTCGCGGCGGATTTCCCGCTCCAGGCTGGGGATGAGCAACCGGGTCAAAGCGTCCCGCACGCACTGCTTGAGGAATTCCGCGTGCGGATGCCCCTCCGGCACCAGCAGATGCTCGGCCTCTCGCTGCATCGCATCCACGTCCGCTTCAATCTTCACGCGGATGGCCCGCGCCCGTTCCCCGCGGTTGATGGCCAGCACCCGGTGCGGCGGCACTTTGTGCAGCGGCTCCTGGAAGTTGTAATAGTCCTTGAAGGCATGCTCGCCGATGATCTTCTTCTTTTTCTTCTTCTTGGCCTTTTTCAGGGCCTGCTGAACGTCGGGAGATTTTGCTCCTTCGGGCGGTTTGTCGAAGAGGCGGCCGGCGGGGACCGGGGAATCGACTGGGACGGAATCGGGGCTGGGGGCTGGGGGCTCGGCGCTGGGGGAAGAGGCGGTTTCTGAAGAGGCAGTGTCTGCAGCTTCAGCTGGAGCTGTTTCTTGCACGACGGCTGGATGTTCTTGCGCGACGATGACGTGCGAAACGATTTCTTGTGCAGGTTGCGACTCGAGTGACTCGACTGCCGGCGCAGCGTCTTCTGCGACGAGTGCGGCAGAAACAGATGCATCGGTCGCTACCGCGGTAGCCACATTCACATCCGTCCCTTCAGTCGCATGAGTCCCACCAGCGGCGGCAGCTTCCTGCTTCTGGGCAGGCTGGCCTCCGACCCCACTTTCCGCTTTCCGCTCTCCGCTTTCCCCCGCCTCCTGACTCACCGGCGTCTCTACCTTCGTGCAGACCAATCTTCCGCTGCGGTGAAAAATCCTTCGCAGCCGGCCGCGGAGCTCGGCGTTCTCGCCGAACCGCTCGGCAATCAAATAGCCGACCCCTTGGAGTACATCGGTGGAATTGGCCAGCTCCGTCTGCTGATTGATCAGCGCGGTGAGCCGGGCTTCCAAATCGGCAGCGGCGGGATTGGCTTCCAGAATTTCCACCGCGAGTGGTTCCAGCCCCTGTTCGCGGGCCTTGGTCGCCAGCGTTTGCTTCTTTGGCTTAAAAGGAAAATACAGGTCCTCCAGCCGCTTGGGCGTGGTGGCGTTTTGAATCTGATTCGCCAACTCGGGCGTCAGCTTCCCCTGCGCTTCAATGGATTTGAGAATCGTCTGCTTCCGCTCCGCCAGTTGGCGCAGCTTCCCCACCACGAACTGAATGCTGCGGATTTGCTCCTCATCCAGGCCGCCGGTGTGGTCCTTGCGGTAGCGGGTGATAAAGGGGACGGTGTTCCCTTCGTCGAGCAACTCGACGGTCCGTTCCACGCTGGGGGTCGGCAAATCAAGATCGCGGGCGACGTGCGCCAGGTCGATTCGGATCAAGTTCATCGGTCAAACCATTGCAGCCCCGCGATCAGCAGGGCCGCGCAAAGACGATTCTGGCGCAAAATGGAAAGCCCGCGCAATCTAGCGCTAATCCCGTGAGTTGTCAAGGATTACGACGTCCAGCACGCCATTACTTGCGGGAGGCAATGATCAGTCCCGCCAGTACGAGTACGCTGGCCAGGGCGGTGCGGACGGTCGCTTTTTCTCCCAGCACCAGCCACGCCAACAGGACGGCAACCAGAAAGCTTCCTTTATCAATCAAGGCGACGGTGGATACCTCGCCCAGCTTGAGCGCCTTGTAATAGAACACCCAGGAGACGGCTGTGGTGACGCCGGAGAGCCCCAGCCAGAAGTAGTTGTTTCGCGTGAGCGCCGCCAGCTCGCTGCGGGAAACGGCGAAAGCCGCGAAGATGCCGACAAACGCAAACACAAAGCAGGTGCGCACCGCGAGCCCCAGCTCGCCGGAAATTCCCGTCAGCCCCTGCTTGGCAATCACGGACGTCAGGCCGGCGAAGACCATGGACACGAAGGCATAGATAACCCATCTCTCCATCGGTCACCTCCAGTTGCTACTTAGGCTATCGGCTGATCATCGCCGCGATTGTCTCTTGGCTCACCGGTTCGATGATACCGCGCTCCGTGATGATCGCTTTGATGAGCCGAGCGGGCGTGACATCGAAGGCGGGATTGTAAACTTCGATCCCTTCCGGCGCGGTTCGTTTGCCAAAGCTGTTGGTGATTTCGTCGGAGCTACGCTGCTCGATGGGAATCTGGTCGCCGCTGGCCAGGCTGAGATCGAAGGTGCTGGTGGGGGCGGCGACGTAAAAGGGAATTTGATGGGCGTGGGCCAAGACGGCGACGGAGTAAGTGCCGATTTTGTTGGCCGTGTCTCCATTGGCGGTGATGCGATCCGCCCCGACGATGCAGGCCTGGACCTTCCCTTCCCGCATCACCTGGGCTGCCATGCTGTCGCAAATCAGGGTCGCTCGGATGCCCCGCTGCGCGAGTTCCCACGCCGTCAGCCGGGCACCTTGCAGCAGCGGGCGAGTCTCGTCGACAAATACATGGAGCTGCTTCCCCTGGTCCTGGGCCGTGAAGAAGACCGACAGAGCCGTTCCATATTCAGCCGTCGCCAGGCCGCCGGCATTGCAGTGGGTGAGCACGCCGCTGTTGTTGGCGAGGAGTTCCGCTCCATAACGGCCGATGGCATGGCACGTGGCCCGGTCCTCTTCATGAATGGCCCGGGCTTCGGCAAGTAGGTTCTTCTTCTGGAGTGCGGCTTTCTTCATGCGCTCCAGTGCCCAGAACAGATTCACCGCCGTCGGCCGGCTGGAGGCGAGATAGGCGGTGATTTCTTCTAGGTTTCGACCCGCTTGCAAGCCAACGACTACTCCATACGCGGCCGAAATCCCAATTGCCGGAGCACCTCGCACCCGGAGCTGCTTGATCGCTTCCCAAACTGCTTCCACGCTGCGGCACTCAATTTCGAGCAGCTCCGTCGGCAGGCGGGTTTGGTCGATCAGCACCAGGTGGCCATTTTCATCGCCAACCCAGCGGAGCGTTTCAACTTTCTTAGGCATAAATCGAATTCAAGAATTCTCACACAGAGGCACGGAGGCACAGAGGGGCGGGGAAAACTGATCAAACCTCTTCATCATTTTGCCATCTCCTCCCTTCCCTTCTTTTTGCTGTATTCCATTTTTCTGTCAGCAATTACTCGACTTCAGCGCTTCGACGATCCTTTCCACATCGTAAACGCACCCGCCCCAAGTCCCACCTCCGACCCGCTGCAGCGCCGCCCACAGCCGCGTGTCTTCGGGCAAGTCTTTGTCGGGCCGCAAATCCGGGTGGGGCTGGCGGGCGGCAAGCACCGGGGCTCCTTCCGAGGGCGTGTAGGCTCTCTCCCCTTCGCCCACGAAATCCACGGTGCCGACGAGGCTGTTTCGATCGATGACGATCCGCACCAGGTCTCCGTCTCGCAGCTTGCCGATGGGGCCGCCGGCGAGAGCTTCCGGCCCGACGTGGCCGATGCAGGCCCCGGTGCTGACGCCGGAGAAGCGGGCGTCGGTGACGACCGCGACTTCCCGCCCCCATTTCAGAAACTTGAGTGCAGACGTGAGTTGATAGGTCTCTTCCATTCCCGACCCCATCGGGCCGCGGCCAATGAGGCAGAGGATGTCCCCCGGTTTGACGGCATCGGGACCGTGGCTCTTGATCGCGGCAATGGCGGCTCGTTCGCTGGTGAATACGCGGGCTGGGCCGAGCTTGCGATAAACGCCGTCGGCATCAACAGCGGCCGGGTCAATGCTTGTCGCCTTGATGACCGCCCCTTCGGGACAGAGGTTTCCCACCGGGAAGCAAACCGTGCTGGTTAGGCCGCGTTGCCGGGCGACCTTCGGTGGCATGATGACTTCCTCCGGCTCCACGCCGTCCCGCTCTTTCAAGATCGCCCGCACCCGCTGCCGCCGCTCCGATTTTTCCCACCACTCCAGCACTTTTCCGAGCGGCTGGCCGGTGACTGTGAGGACGGACAAGTCGAGCATCCCCAGCTCGCGGAGATGTAGCATCACCTCGGGCACGCCGCCCGCGAGGAACAGCCGGACCGTGGGGTGATTCGTCGGTCCGTTCGGCAGCACGCTGACGAAACGGGGCACCTGGCGATTGACTTCGGTCCAATCGGCGACGGTCGGCCGCGGTAGACCAGCGGCGAAGGCGATGGCCGGAATGTGGAGCAGCAGGTTGGTGGAGCCCCCGCAGGCGGCATGAACCACCATCGCGTTGCGAACGGAGGCGGAGGTGAGAATGTCCTTGAGCTTCAGGCCCTGGTTCGAAAGTTCTCTTACCGCCCGAGCGCTGCGAGTGGCGATGTCCAGCCAGATCGGCTGGCCGCTGGGAGCGAGGGCGGAGTGTGGAAGGGCCATGCCGAGTGCTTCCGCCACAAGCTGCGAAGTCGCAGCCGTCCCCAAAAACTGACAGCCGCCGCCGGGCGATGCACAAGCCGCGCAGCCGGCGACGGCCGCATCGTGGAGGGTGATTTCACCATGTGCGTAGCGGGCTCCAATGGTCTGCACCTTGCCAGCGTCTTCTCCTTCGGTCGGCGGCAACGTGACGCCGCCGGGGACAATGACGGACGGCAAATTGGAGCAGCCCGCTAGGGCCAGCATCATCGCAGGAAGCCCCTTGTCGCACGTGGCGATACCCACCACGCCCGATCTCTGCGGCAGCGAGCGAATCAGCCGTCGCATGACGACGGCGGCGTCGTTGCGATACGGCAGGCTATCGAACATGCCCGTCGTCCCCTGCGTCCGCCCGTCACAGGGGTCGCTGACGAAAGCCGCGAAGGGCACGCCGCCGGACGACTTGATCTCGTTTGCCGCCGCTTGCACTAGCAGTCCTACTTCCCAGTGCCCGGTGTGATAGCCGAGCGCGATGGGGCTTCCGTCCGGAGCTCGCACTCCTCCTTGCGTGCTGACAATTAGATACTGCTCCCCCAACAAGTCTTGCGGGTTCCAACCCATTCCGGCTGCCTGGGTGAGTCCGAACAAGTCGCCGCTGGACCAGGTTTTGAGGATTTCATCCGTCAGCGGCAGCTCCCCTTGCGGACCCCGGGCGGTCGTCTGAATCTCATAGACTCCGGCATCGGTTTCGAGGAGTTCCGCAAGCTGCATGGATAGTCGCCTTTCGCTCCGCGAAAGGACGTCCTTTCGCGGAGCGAAAGGGGACTTTGCGGATGCTTGCACCTTACCGCGAGAAACACGCCGCGCGTAGAGGCAACCACTGGCCGTGAATCAGCCGCTCGGCGATAATCCGACTTCCCCGCTCACTCTCATGGGAGGCAATCGCCATGTCCATTATTCCTTGCTGCCGACGTTTCGAAATTGTTGCCGCGGTATTGCTCGCTCTGTTATCGCTGGCTGCCGAACCGAAACCAGCGGCTGCTCAGTCTGCTCCCAAGGCCGGCGCGAAAAAGCCGTCGACCACCGAGAAACCTGGCGCTGCCACACCTAAACCAGCGGCGAAGCTGGCCGAACCGGCAACGGCGGAAGAAGCGGCGAAGGTTTTGGACCTGCGCACCCTTCCACTCATGGAGGGGGCCAAGATCACGAGCGATCGCACGCTGGGCATGTTGATGCATGAGGCCAAAGGGACTCCCAAAGCAGCGTTTGAATTTCACCGGCAGCAACTCGTGAAGCTCGGCTTCAAGCAACAGCCCGGGGGCTACAGCGACAAGACCAACTCCTCTGGCGACTTCACCAAGGAAGGCTTCCTGGCGCGACTCAGCACCTACGAGGTCAGCGGCGATCCGACAAAGGCCGGCTGGTCGAACGTGACCCTCGTCAACGGAGGGAACGTGGCCCTGGACAAGTTGCCGGTGCCGCCAGGGGTGAAGTCCTTCCACCCGACTTCCTATGAAGCCTCCTATACCACCGATGCCAAGCCCGCCGAGACCGCGGCCGCCTGCCGCAAGCTGCTGCTCGCCGCCGGCTGGGAACCGTATGGCGAGATGGCCCCCATGGCGCGTAAGCCGGATATGACGATGCAGTATTTCAAGCGAAACAACATCAAGCTGCTGTCGTGGGTGATGACCATGGAGACCGATGGCAAGACGCTGATTCGCTACAACGCGGAACTGCTTTCGGTCGACTTGCCAGCTCCGCCCGATGCGGCGGATCCGCGCTACACCGATCATCAGAAGAGGCTCTGGTTCGAGTCGCCGGAAGATCAAACCGACGCCATCTTCGCGTTCTACCAGGAGCGGCTGCCCAAGCAGGGTTGGAAGGCCACCACCGAGAAGCCGATCGCGGATGACGGGAAAAAGACGAAGTTCCTGGTCTACCGCAATCCGCAGAAGGACATGCTTTCGCTCGATACGGTTCGATACTCCGGCAAGGTGGGAGTCACGCTGACGCATCAATCGGCGGCCGAGGTCGCCGAAGGGGAGCGCCTGGCGAAGGCGCAAGCGGAGGTCGAGAACCAAAGACTGGCCGCGATCAATAAGAAGGTCAAGGTCGTCGTGCCGCTGCCGGCCAATGCTAAGAAAATCGATGAGCAAGAGTCGCACATGTATGAGTACAGGCTCGCCACCGGCAGCGGACCCAAGGAGCTGACAGCGCTCCGCGAGCATTATCTCAAGGAGGGGTGGACTGAAGGCAAGGGCAGGGAATTCGACGAAACGAGCGGCATCGTGCTTCTCACGAAGGGCTTTGCGAGGCTCACCTTGAGCTATTGGGCCCTCGGCGTTAGCGGCGGTGTCGACATCAAGGTCGAGGGTACGAAGAACGTCGTGCTGGAGCCGATTGCCGCCAAGGATAAATTAGCTGCGGACCAACCGGGTGCCGACGAGCCGACGGATGAGCCGCTGAAGCCTGTCAAGAAGAAGCCAGCCATTTCCGGACTCCCGCCGGGCATTGAACTCCCCGCTGATGTCCAGGACTTGCTCAAAAAAGCCTTGGAAGAAGCCGGTGAAGAAAAGAAGGACGCAGCCCCGGCCGAAGATCCGAAGAAGGGAAAGAAGCCCAAGGCCCCGGAACTCCCCTTCCCGGAATTGCCTCCTGGAGTCGAGCTTCCCGATGAGGTCAAGGAATTTCTGAAAAAGGGATTGGAGGAACCGGGCGACGAGAAGCCCACAACAAAGACTCCGGCTACCAAAAAACCCGCTCCGGCGAAAAAGCCCACACCCAAGACAGCCGAACCGAAGGAAGAGGACCAGGAGATCAAGGAAACGCCCAAGGTTGCCGCGGCGCGCAGGCCGGCGACTCAAGAAGGCATTTCCCCCAAACGAAAGACCACCGAGAAATCGCTGGGAGAATACGACCTGTCAAAGTACGACCCCGAGAAGCCGACGCTTTGGATCAGCCCGAATGGGCGGCGGGTGGCTTATCTGACGGAAACAGGAATTGTGATCGACGGGGAGGAAAAGGATTATGGGGTCCGTCCACCCAATCACCCCCCGCGCGTCAAGCCGGAGAGCTTTTCGTTCAGCCCCGACAGCAAGCGGACGGGCTATGTGGCGTACATCCCGGACAAATTCGGGCGGAATGAAGCCGTGGTGCTCGATGGCAAAGTCGTGACAAAGGGCTTTTCCAACGTCGGCCCCGGCCCGATTTTCAGCCCCGACAGCCAGCACTATGCCTGCATCTGCCGGCTGGCGGCTTCGTCGTTTGACCAGGTGTTGCTGATCGACGGCGAGGAAGGCAAGGAGAAGCACGAGAACTTCTCCCAGGGGCTGATCTTCACGCCCGATAGCAAACGCATCGTGTATGGCGTCAAGATCGGCGAGAATTACCAGATGCGCGAGGAGAGCCTCGACGGCAGCAAGCGGATGGAGCGGCAGCACGGATTTGTCAATCACTTCTTCTACGGCCCCGCCGGCCAGATTGGCTACATCGCTCGCGAGGGCGACAAGCAGTTTGTGTTCTACGACGGCAAGGAAGACACCAACCGGTTTGACGAAATCCAGCAGTTAATCGTCAGCGACGATGGCAAGCATGTGGCTTATATCGCGGAGCCCAGTGGTTTCGACGACGTCGCGGTGATCAACGGCAAACCGGGCAAAGTCTATGGGGGCTTCGACAGCATTAGCAAGGGGAGCCTGCGGCTCAGCCCGGATGGCTCGCGAGCCGGCTATGCGGTCAAGAAAAGCAGGGAGGCTTATGTCGTGCTCGACGGCAAAGACGAGAAGGCGTATGTCGGCGTCATGGGGCTTGTCTTCAGCCCCGACAGCAAACGGGTCGCTTACACGGCCATAGTGGGAAACAAAAAATGGCTGACGGTCGTCGATGGGAAAGAAGGGGCCGCTTACGACGCACTCGGCACGCCGGGCATTAGTCCCGACAGTAAATCCGTCGTGATGGGCGCCAAGCTTGGCGAGCGTGAGTTCATCCTGCTCAACGGCCAGCCGCAGATCAATGGCCTTGCCCAGAAGGGTTACCAGCAGACGGGAGCGCCGCGGTTCAGCCCCGACGGCAGCCGCCTCGTCTATCTGGCAAAAGCCGGCGGCAGATGGCTGGTGGTCGACTCGGGCAAGGAGCAAAAGCCATACGACGCCATCGATGACGATTTCTATTTCAGCGCCGATAGCCGTCACCTGGCCACCCTCGTCGCCGACGGCGAACAGGAAATGGTCGTGGTCGACGGGCTCGAAGGAAACCGCTACGACATGGTCCTCACCCTCGCCGGCGGCGAGGTCCACTTCGACGCAGCGGCGACCGGTTCCGGCGGCGGGACGGCGTTCCATTACCTCGCCGCTCGCGGCAACGAGCTGCTGCTAGTGGAAGAGACAATTCAGGAATGACGCGAATTGGAACCAAAGTACTCCTCACGCTCCGCGTGAGGAAATTCGGCTCTTCCGACTGAAGCGCGCGCTGGGTGATAGAAAAGAAGTGGGACATGGGGTTTTCTAAGAGTTTGGGTTACCAGACCTTCTCTTGGAGCACCGACATGTCCCAGCAGGCTTTGTATCAGGT
>JBPCKT010000111.1:0-45252 GCA_051004015.1 Pirellulaceae bacterium
CGCCGTTGGAGTCGATCTCGGCCTGGGTAATGGTGTGGGTGGCCGTATAGGTCCAGGTCTCCCCCACCTCCAGCAGGTTGTCGTTGTTACCGCCGGGGGCGTCCGGGCCGCGGACGATGCTGCCCGGGTCGGCGTACGGATCGGTCACGATCACGCCGGTCAGCGTCTGATTACCCGTGTTCTGCAGCGTGATCGTGTAGCTGATCACCTCGCCCGCGGCATCGGCTGTTCCGCCTGGCACTGTCGCATTCTTGACGATGTTGAGGGCCGGGGTAAGCTTGAAATTGTTGAATACCACCGTCCAGTTCGCACCTTCTAACAAATCGATTGTCGTCGAATTGCTGTTAACAGGTGTCGTGACGCCGTTCGGGTCCGTCAGCGTGATGCTGGTAGTCCATCCGGCGACTAACGTCTCCGTGATCGTATAGTTGGTAAAGTTGGTCAGACTGAAGGACTGGGTATCCGGTGTGGCCGAGATCCCGTCATCGTCCAGAGTGAAAGTAGCGGGACTGGGTTGTGGGGCGACGGCGGCAGAAATCGAGAAATTGAAATCCTGAGGATCTTGCCCTCCCGTGACGTCCTTGATGACGGTGATCCGGGCAGGGAAAATAATGGCTGTGCTTTGCAACTGATGGTCCTGCGACCCGACTCTCCCGAAGTTGGCGCTGGCACCGCAGAGGGCCATATGGTAGGGGGAACCCGAGACGGACACCGCCGAGTTGTTTTGGCCCCAGTCCGCCCGGGTGGAAATATGCGCGCCCCACGCCAGAACGGCCGTCGTGCCGCTCGCCGTGAAGGTGACCGTGATCTCGGTGGTGCTGTCGCCGGCGTAGGTACCCGAGAGGGTGTAGCCAGACACCGCGGTAATGGTTCCGCCGTAGAGCGAAAAGACGCCGGGGATCTGAGTAATGTCATCACCGCCGGTGGGACCCACGGGCGCGTCGTCCACGCCATTCTGGCCATTCGTGACGTTTGCGTCGACCGGGATGGGGAACGTGCTCGGCGTGCTGCCGACGCCGGACACGCCGGCCAGCGGGTCCGGACTCACCGAGCGATCATAACTGGTGAGGTAGTCAAAGGCGTGTTTGCCCCCCTTGGTGGTGTCATAGCAGGGTGTGATGGAGTAGGTCGTTCCGGCGGTGAGTCCCGTCATCACGATCCGATCGGGGACTGATTGGCCTTCCAGGTAATTGGCCTTATTCGTGCCCAAATTGCCATCCAACCACTCTCCGGACACGTTGCCGTAATGATCGAGGTCGGCAGCAGGGCCGGCGTCCGTGAAATTCGTGGCGGCTTTCAAACCCGAGGACTGACCATCCGCTGTCAAGGCGAAGCTCGAGTTTGCCGAATCGTCGGGATCGACATACCAGGCCGTGAGGATGTTTCCGTTCGCCTGCCCGTCGAGGTCCGTGGGCCCGCCATCCACAACGCTCCAGGGATGATGGCCGTTGCCGGTGTTGGGCGTGCCGTCGGTATGCAGCACTTGAAACTGCACAGCCTCGCCAATCTGAAACCCGCTGGCTGAAACATCGGCGGTTTCACCGGGTGCATAGTCCGGTTTGTCCGTCATCACCGTTGCCAGAAGCGAGCGATCTTCGAGTCGTTCGAGAAAGAAGGTGCGGCGACGAAGGTGCGAATCGAGACGGGGGAAACGGCGGGAGAAGATTTTGGTGCGGGGAGCGCGGCGCGTCATGGAAAGAGAAACTCCACTAGAGATCTGCGGAATAGGGCTGAAGGGAAGCAGATAACGCACCCGGCCAGATGTAGCGGTCTGCCCTTGGTCGGAGGCCGACGCGTACTTTCAGCAAATGGCGATGTCTTCCGGCTTCTCTAAGTAACCCAGATTAGTTATTCGACGCAGCCGTTACAACTGGATTGAGGGGTAAGCTTCAGTTTTTTTAGGCGAGACGCATTCCCCTTCCAATCCGATTCAAATCCGACTTTTCCCCAAGGCTTCCCCAAGACGTGCCACCCGAAGCAAGTCGCCGGGAGATCAGGCCCCTTCGATTCAACCCCATAAAACGTGACAAGCAGCAGGCACGGATGAGCCGGAAAGAGCGCTACAGCTGGAACCGGGTCGGTGAATTCTTCGTCAAGAAGGACGTTCTGGGCCGCAGTTGGCGATGTGGCTGTTCGATGATGTAGCCAACGGAAGGCAGGCGGCCTCCACCTACCCGCGACCGCGCACGATCGCCATCGAAAGATGGCGATGGAGCGCCCCACCTCGCGACCGGCCGCGGTCCTTTCGCTGAGTTACAGCGACCAGAATGGTTTCGCCCGTAGCTAGAGTCCTTTCCTCCCCAACCAAGCATTTCTCCATGGATGGTGAACCGATGCGCGCGCTCTTTCTTGCCCTAGTAATTACCATGTTGGGCGTGGCCCCAGCCCCAATCGTGGCCCAGTCCACTTACGGCCGTTATGACACAGCAACGGCCATCGACGAGTCGCCTCTCGAGTACTCGCCCATTCAGATTCTCGAGGAGCAAGCCGTTGCTCCCGAGGTTGGGGCATCGAAGTTCCTGGGCGAGGAGATCGGTTCCTGCCGCCAGTTCTATTTCCAGGGAGACGGCTTGTATTGGGATCGAGTGGGGACTGGGTGCAACCAGATTTTGGCCATCGACACCAACCTGACTCCGGGAACGGATTCAATACTGCAAAGCGACAACCTGAATTTCAATGGCGCCGGGGGAACCCGATTTCTGATTGGTTGGACCCCCGACCCTTGCCGCTGCTCACATTGTTGCGCCTTGGAGCTGAGTTACTTCGGCCTCTATAACTGGGAGGCAAATTCCCGTCTCACGGGTGCCGGCAACCTGGCCATCCCCGGTGACTTGGGGCTCGCTTCGAACAATTTCTTTGGAGCGGATATCCTGGACTTTAACTACCGCTCATCGCTCAACAACATTGAGCTCAATTGCGTGAAGACTTGCTGCCTGTGCGACGCGACGCTCGATTTCCTCTGCGGGTTTCGGTTCATCACCTTGCAAGAAAGGTTCACGATCACAGGAACCGACTTCCAGGAAGGGACCAGCAGCTACGACGTCACGGCAAACAACTACCTCTACGGTGTTCAACTTGGCGGCCGTTACACCCGCCACTTCTGCCAGTGGTCGCTGCAACTAACAGGCAAAGCAGGTGTGTTTGTCAACGACGCCAGCCAGTCGCAAATTGCCACGGACTTTCCCACCGTCGGCGGCCCTTTCCTTCTCCGTGACCGAGTAGGCGCTGATGGGTCGGCAGTTGCCGCGCTTGGCGAATTGGGGGTGACGGCAATTCGCCCCATCAATGAGACCTGGTCGCTGCGCCTGGGATACATGGCCCTGGGGCTGGGGGGCGTTGCGTTGGCGCCCGATCAGCTTGATTTCACCGATACTTTTGCGAGCGGCACTCAACTGCATTCAACGGGTTGGATATTTGCCCACGGTGTGGCCCTGGGAGCCGAGGCCCGCTGGTAGCTTTCGGACAGAGTTTTTTCGCTAGACTCAGCGGGGTTCAGTCTCTCCTACGCACACAGGTAGGGTGTCCGCGGTCGCTACATTCGGACGTCAAGCGGTGACCGCAACAATCACGCCGTCGACGCCGAAGCGTTTTTACATTTTACCCTGTTTATCGGCACGGCAGCTTGGAAGAACTCCGCTGTCCAACCGCGACCTCCCGCAAGGGCATGATGGTTGACCAGGAAACTTCCATTGTGAGCTAAGCTGGAGAGATAACTTTTCATCGGCCGGATGCCACACATGCGATTTAAGCATCCTTTGGCGACATTCGCCCTGACGTTCCTAGTGCTCGCCGCCGCGCCGGTATTCGGACAGGACTGGCCGCAGTTTCGCGGGCCCAATGGGGACGGCTGCGCCGTGGCGAAGAACCTGCCGGAGCGCTGGGGAGGTTTTGACGCTCCTGCCTGGCAGACCGAAATCCCGGGGAGCGGCTGGTCGTCGCCGATTGTCGTTGCCGGCCGCATCTGGCTGACGAGTGCCCAGCAAACAGCCCTGGATGAAAAAGGGCGAGAGAAAAAGCTGACCGCCAATCCGATCCTGACACCGGACTTTCAAACGCATGCCTCGGCCACGCTGCTGGCCATCGAGCTCGATGCCGGCACCGGCAAAATCCTGCGGACGCTGAGTCTTTTGACCGCCGATGACCCAAAGCCGATCCACGCTCAGAATACCTACGCTTCGCCGACCTCGGTCAGCGATGGTAAACGTCTGTATTGCCACTTCGGTTCGCTGGGGACCGTTTGCGTGGAAATGAAAAGCGGCGAAATCCTCTGGAAGAAGTTCCTGCCGGTGGAGGACATTACTGGCCCCGGCGGCTCACCGGTGCTGTGGAAGGACAAGCTGATTTTCGCCTGCGACGGCGCTGATCAGCAATTTGTCATTGCCCTCAACAAGCTCACCGGAAAGGAGATCTGGCGCACCAACCGCCCCCCCATCGAAGCCGACGACGACAAGCTCCGCCGCGCTTTCAGCACGCCGCTGGTCATCACGCATGAGGGCCAGGAACAGCTCATTGTCCCCGGGGCTCAGTGGGTCTGCTCCTACGAGCCCGCGACAGGCACGGAAATCTGGCGGGCCAGTTTCGGAGCGGGGCACGCCGTGGTGCCGCGGCCGGTGTTCAAGGACGGCCTGGTTTACATCTGCACCGGCTTCATGAAGCCCGAGTTGTGGGCGATCAAGGTCGATGGCAAAGGCGACGTGACGGATTCGCACGTCGTCTGGACCTATGAAAAACAAGTTCCCGAGATTTCTTCGCCGCTCGTCTCCGGCAAAGAAGTCTATTTCGTCGCGTCCAAGGGGGTGGCCACTTGCCTCGACGCCAAGACCGGGGAGCTGGTGTGGCAACACCGCTTGGGGGGAAACTTCGCGGCCAGTCCTCTGCTGGCGGACGGCAAGCTCTACTTCACCAACCAGGAAGGGATCACCACGGTCCTGAAGCCTGGCCGCGAGTACGAGGAAATCGCCCGCAACCAGCTCTTCGGCCAGACGCTGGCGTCAATGGCAATCGCCGGGGACTCGCTGCTCATTCGCACGCAGTCGCAGCTCTCCTGCATCCGCAAGGCTCAGCCGTAGCGAACTACTTCTTATCCTTGTTCTTCTGCTTCGCCTTTCCCTTCTGAGCGGCCGGCACCGGCAACCAGCGGGGGGGCTGAAGCTCGGCGTTCCATTTTTCCCAGAGGGCTCGAAGCTCTTTGACCTTCTCCGGCTGATCGGCGGCGAGGTCTTTGGATTCCGAAATGTCCTCCGCCAGATTGAATAAGCTGGCCGGCTTGTCCTTGCGGGCGGCATTCATCGGCTCGTTGGAGACGACCAGCTTCCAATCGCCGTGGCGAACGGCCCACTGCTGGCCGAACCGCCAGTAGAGAGCTTCATGGGGAGGCTTCAGGCGGCCAAGATTGCCGTCAACTTCGCCCGTCAGATGCGGCAGCAGATTGACGCCGTCGAGCTTCCATTCCGGGTCAATCTTTCCCCCAGCCGCGCTGATCGCCGTGGGCAGAATGTCGAGCTGAATGATCGGCTGATCAAACGTCCGGCCGGCTGGGATGTGACCTTTCCACTGCGCGGCGAACGGCACCCGCACGCCCCCTTCCCAGGTCGTCGCTTTGTTGCCGCGGAGCGGCGTGTTTTTCGAGGTGGTCTGCGAGGTCGGTCCGCCGTTGTCTGCCAGGAAGAAGATGAGCGTATTCTCCTCCTGCCCGAGGTCGCGGACTTTTTGCAGCACGGCCCCAATGGCGTCATCCATGGCGGACATCATGGCTGCGAAGATCCGCCGCTTCTCGTCGGCAATGCCGGCATGGCGGGCCAGATACTTTTCCGTCGCTTGCAACGGGGCGTGTTGCGCGTTGAACGGCAAGTACAGCAGGTACGGCTGGTCCTTGTGTTTTTCAATCCAGTCCACGGCCCGCTCGCGGTAAGCATCGGTGGTATAGAAGGTATCGTCCTTGATGGGCGTCACCTGGCCGCCCTTGCGGCTGTCGATGAAGTTCTGCGGATTGAGAAATGACGAGTTGGCGACCGTCCCGAAGAATTCATCAAAGCCGCGATGCATCGGAAAGAACTCCGGCTGGCGGCCGAGGTGCCATTTGCCAATGGCACAAGTTGCGTAGCCCATCTCCTTGAACCGGTTCGCAATGGTCTTCTCCGTGAGCGGCAGTCCGAACGGGCTCCCTCCAGGCGTCGCAGCTCCCTCGTTGAATTCGTGGCCGAACCGGGTCTGATAGCGGCCCGTCATCAGTCCCGCTCGCGTCGGGCTGCAATACGGCCCGCTCACGTAACCGCTCGTGAAGCGAACGCCGGCCTTGGCGATGGAATCGATATGCGGCGTGGGAATCTCCTTGTTCCCCTGCATCCCCAACTCGCCATAGCCCAGGTCATCCGCCAGGAAGATGATGATGTTGGGCTTCTTCGCGGGCGTGTCGGCGGCAAAGACGACGCTTTCCATGAAGGCAAGCCCGGCCCCCAGCAATCCTAGCAACAACACATTCTGCTCCCGGCACGTCATGGCAGCATCTCCCGGTACGAGCTTGTAAACTCCAGCAGAGAAACTGATTAGCAGAGTACCAGATGCGGCGAGGGAAGCAACGTGCCGGGCCCTCGTTGTTGATCCATGGGGCCGACGACCAGTGCTTTCCGCCGCGTCACGCGGTGCTTGCCGCTGCGCCAGCCTGAATTCCCGGCGAGCATGGCGCGCTGTTAAGGCAATGAAACAGCCCTCCTGCCGGCGAAATCCAGGTATCGGCGAATGAACTTCCTAGCCCGTTCTCAGCCGATTCTGTGCGCCTGCAGATACGGATTTCTCCGTACGTCTGCTACCCGTTCGAACTGGCGCGGCCACGTTGGCCTCATGAGGGGGATATGTTTGACACTCTGAACACCGCTTCGGGATCGCCGGGAACCAGGAACTTTCTGGCACGGCGGTTGCAACGCTGGTGTTCGGCGGCCCTACTGCCAGGAGACACACCATGCTCATCCACACCGATCCCGACGTATTAAACTACATCTTGCAGGTCTTTCCCTTGGAGCTGGAGAGTTTGGAACAACTCGCGGACGAATTGCGGGATCGCAATGCCCAAGAGCCGGAGCGCGTGCCTGCCGATGTTGAACCGGTATTGGTGATGGCCATGTGGATGCGGCGGGTCTTGGAGAAGGCTCAGAGTGGCGACTTGGATGTCAAGGGTGTTTTCGAGCTTTCCGCGTGTCTTGCGAAGGAAATGCCCAAAGTCCAGGCATTGCGGGAAGCGGAACTCCGGAAAGCATCGTGCTCGGCATCCAACCGATTCGACAACAGGGAATTTGGGAAATCTTGATGAACCGGGTGGCTTGCAGGGAGTCGGTTCTTGGAGTAATCTTTTGACAGTCCGCAGAGCTTGCTCTGTCCGCATATTTTACCAAATGTAACGATTCTTCGGGTGAGGGTGGTTTCTAGCGAAGACAAAACGCGGCATCGGCCGCTTTCCATGTTTTGCAACGTCGTCAGCTCTTCTAGTTTCTTTCAGGAGGATTTTGCCATGCGTCGCTTACTGTTGACTTTTGCCGCTTCCACTCTCATGGGCAGTGTTGCTTTGGCCGCCCCGGTTCAGGGTCCGGCCCAGGCTCCGACCCAGGCTCCTTATCAAAAGGTCAGCCCCACCCAGGGACCGACCCAGAAGGTTTCGCCCGCTCAGAAGCCTACCCAGGCTCCCACGCAGAAGGATTGCGGCTCCTGCCAGGCGCCGACTCAAAAAGGTGGCGGATATGCTTCGGCTCCTCGCGGCCGTCGCTATCGCTAAGCTATAGTTACTAGCGGGCGGTTCCCAGCGCGGGCCATGTCCGGCCCTTGGGTCCGCTGAAAATATCTTCAAGGCCCTTGGAATACCCAGTGATTCCAAGGGCTTTGTCGTCGCGCCTGCCTTCTTTCGCCTCATTGTGGAGCCAGCCATGTCTTCTGCCGCCGTGTCCCTTTTGCTCCTCGCCGCCGCTGCGGGCCAGATCAACTCGTCCTCCGGCACGATGAAACCGGAGGAGCTGAAATACCAGCAGCAGGTGTTCAAACAGTGGTGGGAGCAAGACCTGGTGCTCAAGTTCGCGGACCTGCCGGCGGACGGAAAAACGCCCGATTTTCGCATTCCCTATGCCGGACACGACTATCCGGACAAAAGCGGTGGCACCATTGGTGCTATGCGCAAGTACGATGCCGCTTTTAACCGCGGCCGGTCCTTGGCGGAAGAATATGAGCGGCGCGACGTCGGGGCTCATCGCGGCCGTTTCGGCTTCAATAGTGATGCTCCGCCCCGCCGAGGGCTCTTCGGCAGACTTCTCGCCGGCCGCGACCGCACGCCCGGCTGGTATGGGCACTGCAACGGCTGGACGGCTGCGGCCATTCGCCACGCCGAGCCCGAAAAGAGCGTCACCCGCAATGGCGTGGTTTTCACTCCGGCCGACATCAAGGGAATGCTCGCCGAAATGTACATGTATTCTCCCACGGAGTTCCTGGGGGGAGAGGACGCCGCCATCAATCCCGCACTCCTGCATATTGTTCTGACCAATTGGATCGGCCGCGGCTCGCACCCCGTGGGAATGGAATCGGCTCTGGGCGAAGTGGTCATCAACTATCCGATCTACGCCTACAAGGCCACCATCAGCAAAATCTCCGATAAGCAGTCGGAAGTGAAGATGATGTGCCGCTACACACTCAATACGCCGCAGGAATATCACAAGGGTCCCAAAAGCACGCAACTGATCTACTTCCACTATGTGCTCGACCTGGACAAGGACGGCGAAATCACTGCCGGCCGCTACTATGGCGACACGCAGATGGTGGACATGCTCTGGACCGCGCTCAAGCCCGTGCAGGGTGGTCAGAAGGGGAACGAGCGGGGCAACCCGCACATGGACATCAAGGAAGTCCTGTCGATTTGGCGGGAATCCGTTTCCGAGAAGACCCGCAACCAATGGCTGAACGTCGATCCAACCGACGAAGACCGCGTGGTGCTGGAAGAGCCAAAGTCGGAAGTGCCAGCCTCCGAAACCACGACAGCGCCGGCAGCATCGACCACCACCGCCACTCCAGCAACTGCGCCTGTCCCAACCGCACCTACCCCGGCGGCCGCCACTCCTGCCGCCACGTCGCCGGCTGCTGCACCTGCACCCGCTTCGACTCCAGCACCCGCCATAACTCCGCCCGCGACGCCAGTGCCGTCGCGGGATGAAGAGTAACGACGCCGCGTCATGGCGACTGCTCGCAGAGGCGGCAGCGCGCCACTTCAGCGACCAGACTGATAGACGTGCTGGCCGCGGAACGGCGGCAGTGCGCGATGGAAAATAACGGGCGCTCGTCGCGTGTGGACGACTTGGCCCCCACCTCCCCGATACTGACGCGCTTGCACAGCCAGAGGCGTGCAGAGCGAGGCGACGACAAGAATTACGGCCGTAATTGCGTTCTTCATGATGCTTCTCCTGTTCAAGGGTGTGGATCAACTGGACCGGGAATCAAATAGCAAAATGCGCGCCTCCAGCATTTTGGATCGGTCTGGCCCGCTGTTTGCATTCATTCCGGGACAAAACAGGAGGAATGAATCATGGTGATGGCCGCAAAACCCGAAATCAACGACGTGCTGTGGGAATGCTTGGATGTCTGCTCAGACTCGCGCAATCCCCTCGACAGCCTGAATAGCTTCGTCCAGGATCTCCGCCGCAGCCGGCAGTGGAGCCGCCGTGAAATCGATGAAGTGGAGTCGACCGCCAAGATGCTGGTCTTCCGCAACTGCGACCCAAGCTGGCGGTAGATCACGGAAGGAGCGGACTACTTTCTCTCTTCTTTCCCTCTTCCAGCTCCACCGGCACCGAGCGGTAGCATCCCCAAAGTATCGCGGCAACGAGCAGCGCCGCGACGAAGACGTACAGCGCCGGATCCCACTGTTCGCGGCCGACGAACCCCCACGCCTTGCGCAGGTCAACGAACCTGCCGATGAAAAACTGGGAAGCCAGGGCCCCCACCACTCCCATCATATTCAGCAGTCCAAAGAGCGAACCCACGTGCTTTCCGCTGATCTTAATGGCGCACGTCCACCAGGTGGGCAGGACCAGAAAGGCGGCCAGGCAGGAGAGTGCCGCCAGCGCTGCCGTGGCTGCCGGCGACTGGCAGAAAATGCCCAGAAATAGAAATAGCGCCGCGAGCGCGAAACAGCCTGAGCCCAGACAACGGCGTGCGAGGTCAATGTCCGGATATCGCCGCACCAGCCAGTCCGCGACGAAACCTCCCGCAATCGTGCCGATGGCAGATCCCGCGAGCACCAGCGAAGTGAGTTTGCCGGCCGTCACTTCTTCCACGCCCCGCCCGGACATCAGGTAATCGCCGAACCAGGAAAAGTAGAAATAGGAATTGAATGCCGAGCAGGTGATGATGGTCCCCAGAATCCAGATACTGGGGTTTGTCAGCACGAGGCCCCAGGGTACTGCTTCATGCTGCGCCGGCGGGCGGGATGCGGAGGCCCGGATCACGGCCAATTCTCCCGGTGTCACCGCCGGGTGTTCAGCGGGGTCGTCCCGGAACCAGAGCCAGAACGCGACCGCCCAGAAGATCCCCACCGCGCCAAAGATCGGAAACGTCGCCCGCCACCCGAGGTACTTGATGAGATACGCCGCCAGCGTCGGGGCCAGCACCCCTCCCAGTTGTCCGGCAGTCATCACAAATCCCTGCGCCCGGCCGCGCTCGTTATCGGGAAACCAGCGGGAGAGGACCCGGGCCACATTCGGATACGCGCCCGCTTCCCCCGCCCCGAACAGGAACCGTACCAAAAGCAGCGAATAGAGACCCCACGCCGCGCCGGTGAGGGCCGTGAAGATCGACCAGCAGACCGTAATTCGCACCAGCACCTTCCTCGCGCCGATGCGGTCCCCCCAGCGGCCGGTCGGAATCTCGAACAGCCCGTATGCCAGCGTGAAGGCCATCATTACATAGCTCATCTGGGTCTTGTCGAGCGTGAACTCCTTCTGGATCGCCTTGACCGCTTGGGACATGCAAATCCGATCCAGGTAGAGCACCCCCGCCAGCAGGCAAAGAAAGCCAAGCACGACGAAGCGAGCGTGGGACAATCGCCCAGACGTATCTGCGTAATCGCCTTGAATCTGCGGACTCTGGTACGGGTTGGTCGTCATCGATGAGCCTGACTGTATTCGCCCGTCGAACAAGATACAATCGCGCCATGCTGCTCGATACGCATACCAACTTGATGTGGTATCCCGAACATCTCTCGGACGAATTCGTGCAGTACGCCTGGGAAGCCAAGCAGGCCAAAATGAAGCTCTCCCCCGACGTCTACTTCGCCGGCGCGGAAACGAGCCAGAACAACGCCTTCGACTCCCGCCCCGACGCACTTTTGGCGGCGACTAAAGAGTGTGACAAGGTCATCGTGTTCGGAATTCAAGCTCCCTTTTGCGGCATCCGAGCCGACCAGGAATTGATCGCCGCCTTCGTGAAGGAGCACTCGGACCGCTTCGTCGGCTGGTGCTCGGTCGACCCCGGCGATCCCGATTGCGTGCGTAAGCTGGCCTACTACGTGAATGACCTTGGTTTCCGGGGGCTGAAGGTTTCTCCTATCTATCAGAACTGGGACCCGCAGGACCCGCGGCATATAGGGCTTTTCAAGAAGGCCGAGCAGTTCGGAATTCCGGTGAACATCCATCAGGGAACCAGCTTCGTCAGGCCCGGCCCGCTAAAATATGCGAACCCGATCCTGCTGGAAGACATCGCCATTGCCTGTCCCGACCTTCGCATCATCATCGCTCATATGGGGCACCCCTGGGAAACCGAGTGCGTCGTCCTCATCCGCAAGCACCCCAAC
This sequence comes from Pirellulaceae bacterium, assembly GCA_051004015.1. Taxonomy (GTDB): domain Bacteria; phylum Planctomycetota; class Planctomycetia; order Pirellulales; family Pirellulaceae; genus SXOA01. Next base: position 11,819 of record JBPCKT010000111.1, read on the forward strand.
CTCTACGCCAACATCTCCGCCCTGCACTACCGCCCCTGGCGGCACTGGCAAGCGTTCATGACCGCTATCGAATACGGCGTCGAGCACAAGCTCCTTTTTGGCTCTGACTTTCCCTCCGCTACGCCGGCACAAGTCATCGCCGGTCAGTGGAAGGTCAATAACATCGTCGCGGGTACGAATTTCCCAAAAATCCCCGACGAGACCATCCACAACATCATTTACGAGAATTGGAAACGGGCGTTGCCCGAATACCTCTAAGGCGAGCGGCCAGCGTAAGCTGCCCGGTAGTATCGCTAGCCATAACATCCCGGTAGCCACATCACCGGGAGGCTCACGCCTCCCGCTCGCCTAATGAAAATCACCCGCATCGAAGCAATTCCCGTCCGCGTCCCACTCAAGAAGGGCATGAGCACCAAGACGGCTCATGGGGAGCATGTCGTGACCGAGATCGTCATCATCCGCGTACATACGGATGAGGGACTTGTCGGCCTGGGGGAAGCGACCGTAGCCGTGCGCTGGACCGGCGAGACCAGCCAGAGCTGCGTCTGCCTCATGGAGAAGATTATCGAGCCCGCGCTGGTGGGAACGAACCCGCTGGCCATCACGCTGGCCCGGCAGACGATGGACGTGGCGGTCAAGCTCAACCCGTTCACGAAAGCCGGCGTGGAAATGGCCCTTTGGGACATCGCGGGCAAAGCAGCGGGGATGCCGGTCTATCAACTGCTCGGCGGCAAGGTGCGGGACACCGCCCGCATCAAGATGGTGGTCGGGGCGTTCGACATTCCCCGTGTCCGCAGCCTGGCCCAGCAGTTTCTGGAGTGGGGCGTGACCTGCATCAAGGTGAAGACGGGACTCGTTCCGGAGGAAGACGTGGCCCGGGTCCGAGCAGTGCGCGAGCTCGCCGGTCCAAACCTTCCCATCACCATCGACTCCAACTGCGGCTGGACGGTGACGACGGCGAAACAGACCCTGCGGAAGCTGGCGGACCTCGGCGTCACGGTCGCCGAGCAGCCGATTCCCCCGGATGACCCGGCGGCGATGGCGGAAGTCCGCCGGGACACAACCATTCCGATCATGGCGGACGAAAGCGTTTTCACGCTCCATGACGCCTGGCAACTGACCACCGCGCGGGCCTGTGACATTCTCAGCATCTATCCTGGCAAGCACTGCGGCATCGCGGGGAGCGTGGAAATCGCTCATGTCGCTCGGGCCGCCGGCCTCAAATGCGCCATCGGCAGCAACCTGGAACTTGGCATCGGCACTGCCGCCATGTTGCACGTCGCCGCCGCCCTGCCGGAAGTCGACAGCGAGCTCTGCCCCGCCGACCTCATCGGCCCCCTCTATCACGAAGCCGACCTGCTGACAGAGCCGCTTTCCCTAGGGCCCGCGGTGGCCAAAGTGCCGGACGGGCCGGGGCTGGGGGTGGAGTTGGATGAAGCGCAGTTGAGAAAGTATCGGGCCTGAATCGACCCCCCCCCCCCGAAATGCGCGACGATGCCAAGTTCGATTTTTTGATAATTATCTAGTCTTTTCACCTCGGATAGCTTATCCTCATTCTGCTAGGCTGTGATTACGGTCAAGCGCCTTCGCATGGGGGGGAGGGGGAGTTTTGGCGTGGCGGTTCCGTGTTTGCAATTCTCGCGGCGGTTGATGTTACTGGCGCTTGTCGCCGGCTGCCTGGGCTGCGGCACGCCCGGCGAGTCGAATCGCGAGAGAGAGGACTCGGGCCTCAAGCCACTGGCGATTTTCTACGGCCGCTTTGTCCCGCAACATCAGGGTAAGCCCCCCAAGGATGAGGCCGAGTTCAAGGCCTATCTCAAAGAGCCGCAGAACGCGGAAGAACTGAAAGAGACATTCAACATTGCCGATATCGAAGCAATGTTCATTTCCAGTCGGGATAAGAAGCCGTATATTGTGATTTACGGGCCGACTTCCGGCGAAGGACCCGCGGGCGCGCCGGTGGTGGCCTATGAGCAGATCGGACTGGAAGGGAAGCGTTTCGTCGCCAGCACCATGGGCGCGGTGGAGGAAGTGGATGAAGCGCGGTTCAAGCAGATGTTGGCTCCCACTCCTGCCGAATAATTCGCAACTTTGAAGAGGTTCTGATTTTTATTTGAAGTTATGCAGCGCAACATATAAGTAGTTTCCAAGGTCGTCATTGGGCGACTCAGCCTGGCAATCTCATTGGGTGAATTCCATGAATCCGTCTCACATTCGTGTCCGGCGAGCCTTTACGCTCGTCGAATTGCTCGTGGTCATTGCCATCATTGGAGTTCTCGTAGCGCTCCTCTTGCCGGCAGTTCAATTCGCGCGGGAGGCCGCCCGGCGCATTAAGTGCGCCAACAGCTTGCGGCAGATCGGGATCGGCATCCACACCCATCACGACACCCTCCGCGTGCTCCCCACGGGCGGAGATATGCCCTGGCCCCAGATCTACAACTACATGACGAGTTACGGCGAGTTGTACGGCCCGGACAAGCAAGGCATGGGGTGGGCCTTCCAAGTTCTGCCCTATATGGAAGGCAACACCGTTCATGGTCAGAGGGCCGCCACCAATGTGCAGACCCAAACAAACATCGAGCGCTCTCTCATGGCGGACTATTTCTGCCCGTCCCGGCGGCGGAATGCCCGCCAACAACTGCGGATTCTCATGGACTATGCCGCTTCCACGCCGTCCGACAATCTTCGCCTCGATAATACGTCCTCGCTGCAATTCAATTCTTTCTTTAAGGGGAGTAACGCCCACGACATTGCTACCTCTAAAAATCGGAACTATTTCGGCGTCATCATCCGTACCAATTGGGATTGGCGGACGAAGCAAGAAGTTGGCTCTGATCCGCCGCTGAGCATGGGAGGGATCCAGGATGGCACCAGCAATACGATGATGCTCGGCGAGAAACGCCTGATTCCCTCCCAATACGAATCCGGTGCCTGGCATGATGACCGCGGCTGGACCGACGGCTGGGATCCGGATACTCTCCGGCTCACCTCGGCCCCCTTGGGGTCGGACAGGTTGGCCCAGCGCGACCAGGACACCGGCACCGTCGGCGACATCGGCTACCACTTCGGCTCGGCCCACCCCAACGGACTCAATGTCTGTTTCGCGGATGCCTCGGTGAAGTTCATTCCTTTCATCACGGACCGGAACAACTTCAACCGCTGGGGGCACCGCCAGGACAACAGAGTGACCACCGCGACCAGCAATTAGCATGACCGCCAGAATCAGTGCCTGCACAATGTCCACCGTGCAGCTCGTCCCGCTCACGCCGCTGTCCGAGGGCGGCCGGCGCGTGGAATACGAGCGGCTGACGATGTTCGTGCGGGACTTGTACGAGGCGGGCATTCGGGTCTTCCTGCCGGCGGCGGGGACGGGGGAATTCCATTCGCTGTCCACGCGCGAGGTGGTGCAATGCGTGGAGGCGACGAAGGCCGGAGTCGGACCGGATGCCATCGTGATTGCTCCGGTCGGATTCGGCCTCGCTCACGCGCTGGAGATTGGCCGGGGAGCAATCGAGAATGAGGTGGACGGGCTGCTCGTCATGCCGCCGGTCCATCCGTACCTCTGCGACGAGGGAGTCCGCGACTACCTCCTCACCCTGGCGAAGGAGCTGCCGCTGCCCCTCCTGGCCTACAAGAAAGGTCCTGCGCCAAGCGACGCGTTGCTCTTGGAACTCTGCAAATCCGGCAAACTGGCGGGCGTGAAGTACGGCGAGAACAACCTGGATGCCGCCGCGAAACTGATCAAGGCCGTCGGCGACACGGCTGTTGTCTCTTGCGGAATCGCGGAGCGGTACGCAGCTTATTTTCACCTGGCGGGGGCCAGCGGCTACACCTCCGGAGCCGGCAATCTCTGCCCGCGGCTGACGCTGGCCATGCACGCGGCGCTTGTGAAGAACGACTACACCGAAGCGACGCGACTGCTCAACATCCTGCGGCCCATCGAAGAGTACCGGGCTCGCGCCGGCGACTCGTACAACATCTCCATGCTCAAAGCCGCCATGCAGGCCACGGGCCGCGATTTCGGCCCGGCCCGGCTGCCGCAGCGGCCGATCACGGCCAGTGAGCAGCGGGAGATTGAGGCGCTCGTGGAGCCGATTCTGGCGCAAGAACAGAAGCTGGTGAAATAGCCGAATCATGCCAGCACCCGCTTATTCCAATCCCCCGCGATTTCCTGCACATAGCGCGGGACGGCGTAGCCCGGCAGATGCCGCCGCATCTCCTCAATGACCTCAAGCCCGCGGCAGACGGGAACTTCGAAATGGGCGGCCCCCTGCACCCGGTCAAGCTGATGCAGGTAGTATGGCATGACTCGCAGATCCACGAGCCGGCGAGACAACTCAATCAAAGCGGCCGCGGTGTCGTTGATGCCGCGGAGCAGGACGGACTGGTTGAGGACGGGAATGCCTGCATCGACTAATCTGCCGAGCGCCTTGGCAACGGCTTCGTCAATCTCATTGGCATGATTGGCATGGACCACCATGATCGGCGCGAGCCGCGTGCCGCGGAGCCAGGCGATGAGCTCGTCGTTCACGCGCTGTGGAATCATGAGGGGGAGCCGCGTGTGAATCCGCAGCCGCCTGAGGTGCGGGATGTCCTCCAGGCGCTGAGCAAGCTCGGCCAGATGCTCGTCCACCAAAGTCAGCGGGTCGCCGCCGGAGAGGATGACTTCGTCCAAGTTTTCGTCGCCCCGAATGATGTCGAGCGCCGGCTCCCACTCCTCCACCGACCGTGGCCCTTCGGAATAGGGGTAGTGCCGGCGAAAGCAGTAGCGACAGTGGATGGCGCACGCGCCCGTGGTGATCAGAAGCGCCCGCCGGTCGTACTTTTGGAGCAGTCCCGCACTCTTGGCAGCAGCCAGGTCCCCCACGGGGTCGGCCGTGAAACTGGCAGGGGACTCCAATTCCGCTCCCAGCGGCAAGACTTGCAGCAGCAACGGGTCGCGGGGGTCCCCCTTCTTCATCCGGGCCACATATTCGCGCGGTACAAAGAGAGGGAAGGAAGCCGACGCCAGCTTCGCCGGACCGAGGAGCTCGGCCGGAAGTGCAAGCTCTTCAAGGAGTTGCGCCTCGCTGCGAATTGCCCGCTTGAGGGCTTCACGCCACGAGACTCCCTCCAATTGCCGAATCGGCGTTTTCGCACTTGGGCCGGAACCGGCGCGGACAGGATTGCGGGGGGAAGCTACAATGGTCATTTTTCCACCAGCAATTCCCGCTGCCGCCTGTCCAAAACGGACGTGCCTCGAACAATGAGGAGAGGCGGACTGCCTCTCCAAAACCGCCTCTCCAACTGACAATAACCCACCCCATTAATCCAGCGAAGTAGGGACGACCCGTGGCGACGTACAAGACCAGTGATTTCCGCAAGGGCCTGAAAGTCAGCATCAACAACGAACCTTGGCAGATGGTGGAAATGAATTTCCGCAAGCCGGGGAAGGGGAACGCTCTTTACGAAGTTCGCCTCAAGAACCTCATCCGCGGCACTACGCTCGACCGCGTCTACAAAGGCGGGGACACGCTGGAAGCCGCCGACTGCGAGGAAACCGAGGTACAGTACCTCTACAAGCAGCAGGACACATTCGTATTCATGGACAACACCTCGTTTGAGCAGTACGAGATTCCCGCGGAGAAAGTGGACGACTCCGCCAAATACCTGAAGGAAGGGATGCCCTGCTCGATGATGTTGTTCAACGGCATTCCCATCAGCATCACCCCGCCGGCCCATGTGCAGCTCAAGGTGGAATACTGCGAGCCGGGGGCCCGCGGCGACACGGCCACCAACGTCACCAAATCCGTCAAGCTGGAAACCGGGGCGGAAATCCTCGCTCCCCTGTTCATCAACATCGGTAACGTGCTGAAGATTGATACGCGGACGGGAGAGTACATCGAGCGGGTTTCGACCTAAAGTACTCTTCACGCTCCGCGTGAAGACGAACTGCCGATTTCGTTGCGCGAGATGGTTCCTCACGCGGAGCGTGAGGAGTACTTTTCTTGGCGCGTTCATTCCACCACCTCCTTCAGCCCGCTGATATTTGCCTTCACGCTGGCGTGGACGCAAAGCATGTTCATGGAGACAACGGGGCCGAAAGCGTTGGCCTGGTTCTCAAAGTAGTTGCCGGCATTGAATAGCGGCGGCCGGTGCCAGTAGAGCTTGTAGCCCAGCTCGCGGACTTGCTGAACGAGCGGGACGGATTTCTCCGGGCGGTCGTTTTCGACGTAGAGGATGGGGCGGAACTTCTCGATGGTCGCTCTCGCTCCGCGGAGGACCGCCAGCTCCATCCCTTCCACGTCCGCTTTCAGGAAGTGACAGGCGGGGAGATTCAGGCTGTCGATGGTGACAAGCGGGACTTTCTCTCCTTGTTTGAATTCCCCCAGCCCCAGGCCGCCAAAATTGTTTTCCTGACGGTAGTCGAGCAGTGGAATCACAATCTCGCCGCCGGTCTCGCCGACTGCCGCGTGGTGGCAATGAACGTTGGTCAGGCCGGCGAGCGCGACGTTGGCGCAGAGCGCCTGAAACACCACCCGCTGCGGCTCAAAGGCGTGGACCTGGCCCCCGTCGCCCACGAGTCGGGCCAGAGGGACAGTGTGAACGCCGATGTTCGCCCCGGCTTCCACGACGACCCAGCCGCTACGGAGAACTTGCTCGAACAGTTCGACTTCGAGGTGCGAGAATTCGCCGTAGTGCTCCAGCGACCGCCCGATGTACTTGTCGTGCTTGTTATACAGCGTGAGCCCATGCCGCCCGCGAATGAGCCGGTTGAGATCGCCGTCCGCGAGGCGGTACTCTTCGAGGGATTTCATCGTCAGCTGCTGGTGGTCCATCAGCAGCGCCGCAGCCATCTTGCGGAAGACAGGTCCCCATTCGCCCGGTTGCTCCTGGCGGAAGAGGCGCAGGGAGGGATACCAGGGGGAATCCTCGCGTTTCAGGAACCAGCGCCAGTCGGGGACGAGCGCCAGCGCCATCCAGACCGGCACGCCGAGCGCGCCCGCGAGATGCGCGACCGCGGTATCGGAGGTGATGACGAGGTCCAGGTTCTTCATCACGGCGGCAGTGTCCATGAAGGGGCCGCTCGCCGTGTCGACGTTGTCGCCGAGCGTATGAACCTCCATCCTGCCGCCGAGGCTGGCCAGTTGCTCGGTTCCAAAACCGCGCTGCAGGCTGATCAGCTTGATGCCGGAGATTTTGGAGAGCGGCAGGAATTCCTTCAACGGGATGCTGCGGAAGCGGTCGGTATCCATCCCTGGATTCCCTTGCCAGGCGATGCCGATTCTGAAGCCGCCTAGCGGAGCGAGTTTCTCTCGCCATTTCTCCACGAGCTGCTGATCGGCCTGGAGATACGTGGCGGCTTTTGGCAGGTCCGCCACGCCGAGCTGGCCGAGGAGCGGGGGAAGGCTGAGCATCGGGGCCCAGACGTCGTGCGCCGGCAGCGCTTCGCCGCGAATGGCCCACTCATCGACGCCGGCCACGTCCCCGAGCAGCCTCAAGAGCGGCTGTTGCACGGCGGCGATGACGCGGCAGTCGTATTTCGCTTTCAGGAGCTGCGCGTAGCGGATGAACTGAATCGTGTCACCCAGCCCTTGCTCGGCGAGCAGCAGAATCGTGCGGCCGTTGAGGGAAGCGCCGTCCCACTGCGGCCCCGGCAGGCTGGGGGTGCCGAACCCGTCCACCTTCTGTCGCCAGGAATACTCCCGCCATCCCTGCTCGAAGTCCCCCCGCAGCAGCAAAATCATGCTCAGGTTCTTGTGCCGCTCGGCGTCGTCGGGCTTGAGCTTCACGAGCTCGAGATATTCGCGCTCCGCTTCGTCAATCTGGCCGAGCCAGAGTTTGGCCGTCGCCAGCACCTTCCGGGCTTCCTGGTCGTCAGGCGCCAGGGCCAGTGCCCGCTGCACCGAATCGACCCCTGCCTGCAACTGGCCGTCCCAAATCAGGGCCGTGCCCCGGTTCACCAAGGCGTTGACATACGTGGCGTCGTGCCGCAGTGCCGTATCGTACGCGGCGATGGCTTCCTTGTTGTGATGGAGATGACGGAGCGAGTTCCCCAGGTTGTTCCAGGCAATCGCGAAGCCCGGCTGAATCGCCACCGCCCGCTGATAAGCCGCCACGGACTCTGGCAGCCGCTGCGTATCGAAGAGGGCGATGCCCAGGTAACACCAGGCGTTGGCGCTATCCGGCTCCGCCGCAATGACCTGCCGGTAGGCCTTTTCGGCCGCGGCGAGGTCGCCGGCCTGGTGCAGCCGCCAGCCTTGATCGAGGATTTCGGCGGAAGTCGTCATGACGGTTGGAGCTCCCTACTGTTGTCATGTGCTGCGGGTTGTTCGCTCGCAGCGCGATAAGCGACGGACATCCCCCTGATAGTACTGTTTTTATTCATTTTTTGGAGCTTCTTTTTTGCGCTGGTCAGCCCGCCTGTGGAATTCCCTAAGGTGTTGGCGGATGTTGTCTTAGGGCAGTTTATTCACTTCATTTCTTATTCATATTCGTCCAAAACAGCTCGCTCCTTTATTCATCAACTCTTGTTTATTTGATAAGGGCGTTTTGGCGACTCTGCACATCATTTGTTCGCCGCTGCCGATTGCCATTCCCAGGGACGTTCGTTGGGATGCGCCAACCTCCCTGCGCAGCATCCCCCGGCAGGTCCGCCAGGAACATGAACAATTGTATCAAAGCGGTGGCCCAGGTCAAGTCCCGCGGCAGAGAATTCCGAAGTTTTTTTCGTCTCATTCCTGGCGGGCTGCAACGCACCGCAGACCCCTATTCAAGCATTCTGCCGAAACCTCCCTGACGCCAGAAACGCCGCCGCCTGTTCCGCGGTCTCTTGCCGCCAGAGGAGCGAAGAGTGCATGCCGGGGAGGATGATGTGTTCCTTCTCCGTGGACAGATGCGTGCGGGGCTCGGCAACCAGCAAGTCGTGCCGGGCGGCGATGATGCCGATTTCCACGGCCGAAAGAGGGGGCAGCGAGGCCACGAAGCTTTGCTCGGCATCGGAAAGTTGCATCAGGGGCGGGCAAATGCGGCCGAGGATCGGGGCAAGCGACCGGGCCACGTGGGAGCCCGTGTTGGGCGGGGCGAGCATCACCATCCGCCCCATCTTGGCAGGCAGGCGGGCGGCAAGCGCCAACCGGGCCACGATGCCCCCCATGCTGTGCGTGATCAGGTGGATCCGTTCCACCCCCGGGTCGTCGTCGAGCTGCTGAAGCTGCTCCGCCATCTGCTGGCCGTGGCGCTCAATTCCGGACCAGAGGCTGGCATAACTCCAATTGATGACCCGCCCGAACTGGCTTTGCAGGCGGCGAGCCAGCGGCGACATGATCAGCCAGTGGGCCCCCAGGCCGTGAATGAGAATCAGGGCTTGGGAAGAGGGGGCGGTCATGAAGAGCTACAGCACGTCGGCAATCGCGTCGCAAAGGACCGGCATGTTATTCGCCGTCATCCCGGCAACATTGATGCGGCCCCCATTGCCGACGACGTAAACCGCATGCTTCGTCCGCAACTCGTCGACTTGCAAATTCGACAGCCCCGAGAAGCTGAACATCCCCCGCTGCCGGGCGATGAAGGAAAAATCGTGCCGTGGGGCCTTGGCCTTCATCGTTTCCACAAAGAGCTTGCGCATCTGATGAATGCGAAAACGCATCGCGGCGACTTCCTGGTCCCACTGGTGGCGGAGCTTGGGGTCGCCGAGAACCGCGGCCACCAAAGCGCCGCCGTGGATCGGCGGGTTGGAATAATTCGTGCGAATGCTCACCCGCACCTGGCTGAGAGCCTTCTGCGCCGCATCCGCCGAGCCGGCAACGAGGGTGAGTGCGCCGACCCGTTCGCCATACAGGCCAAAGTTCTTCGAGAACGAGCTGCAAACCAATAGCTGGGGATTCAGCTTTGCCAGCTCGCGCAGTCCGGCGGCGTCTTCGGCCAGGCCGTCGCCGAATCCTTGATAGGCAAAATCCACGAGCGGCAGCAGCTTCCGCTCGGCCAAGACCTGAGCGATTTCTCGCCATTGCTCCGGCGTGGGGTCGATGCCGGTTGGGTTGTGGCAACAGGCGTGGAGCAGAACAATGTCGCCAGCCGGAATTTGCTTGAGAGCAAACAGCATTGCCGAAAAATCGAGCCCCTGTCCGGCGGCATCGATGTAAGCGTACGTTTCTACCTGCTGGCCGGCCGCGGCGAAGACGGCCGGGTGATTGGCCCAGGTTGGCTTGCTCATCCAGACCTTGGCGGTGGGAAAGTGTTTGCGTAAGAGGTCAGCCGCTACCCGCAGTGCTCCCGTGCCGCCTGGAGTTTGCGCCGTGACCGCGCGGCCGCTCGTGAGAATCTCGTGCCCCGCTCCAAACAGCAGCTCCTGCACGCGCGAGCCATATTCGGCCAGCCCTTCGATGGAAAGATACCCCTTGCTCTTCTCCCGCTCCAATAGCTGCCGCTCCGCGTCCTTGACGCTGGCCAGGATTGGCGTCTCCCCGCGTTCGTCCTTGTAGACCCCAACGCTGAGGTTGATTTTCTTGGGGTTGGGGTCCTTCTGGAAGGCTTCCCCCAGGCCGAGGATGGCGTCGGGCGGGGCCAGCGGCAAAGCGTCGAACATTGCGGTGCAAAGGATAGGGGCGTGCGTCGCGGCTGGACATCCAGCGGAAAGAGAATTATCCTAGCCTCACAGCTTTTATGCCGTAAGGCCCCGCCTGATTGACGTTTTCCACCTGCCGCGGCCCCTCTCTCTTCTCACGAATATCCACGTATGGCCCGGCGTAAAATCGGTCTTTGGCTCATCGGCGCGAAGGGGGGAGTCGCCACCAGCGTCACGGTCGGCCTCGTCGCTCTCCGCAAAGGTCTCGCCGGCAACTTCGGCCTCGTCACCCAGCTTCCACTTTTTGCCAACTTGGACCTGGCCCAGTGGCCGGACTTCGTCATCGGCGGCCACGAAATCCGCCAGACGACGCTCCACGATGCTGCCCTGCTGCTGGCGAGCAACAACCACGCGCTCGACTCCGACCTCATCGCCAAGTGCAAGCCGGAGCTCGACAAGATTGACAAGAACACCCGCGACGGCACGCTGTTCAACGTCGGCAATCGAATTGAGCAGTTCGCTACCGACGAAGTGAAGAAACGGGCCGGCAAAGAAAGCCCCCGCGCCGCCATCGAGCGGATCCAGTCCGACCTGAAGGAGTTCGTGAAGGACAACAAGCTCGACCAGCTCATCGTCGTCAACCTCGCCTCCACCGAGCCGCCGGTGGACGAAGCGGCCATCCCCACAAAATGGAAAGACCTCGCCAGGCTCCTCGATAAGCCCAAGAAGTGCAGCCTCGGCGCGAGCAGCCTGTACGCCATCGCCACGCTCGAGCTCGGCTACCCCTTCATCAACTTCACCCCCTCGCTCGGCAGCGCCCCAGCCGCCATTTGCGAGCTGGCGATGGAGAAGGACACCTGCCACATGGGGCACGACGGCAAAACGGGGGAGACGCTGCTCAAGAGCGCCCTGGCCCCGATGTTTGCCGCCCGCAACCTGCAGGTGATGAGCTGGGTGGGGCACAACATCTTCGGCAACATGGACGGCAAGGTGCTGGACGACCCGGCCAACAAAAAGACCAAGGTCCGGAGCAAGGACCACCTGCTCCATCAAATCCTCGGCTACTCGCCGCAAACGCTCGTCACCATCGAATACATCGAAAGTCTCGGCGACTGGAAAACCGCCTGGGACCACATCCACTTCCGCGGCTTCCTCGGCACGCCGATGACCCTGCAGTTCACCTGGCAAGGCTGCGACTCCCTCCTCGCCGCCCCCCTCGTCATCGACCTCGTCCGCCTCACCGAATGCGCCCACCGCCGCGGCGAGCGGGGCCTCCTCACCTTCCTCGCCAGCTTCTTCAAAAGCCCCCTCGGCATCAGCGAGAACGACTTCGTGCGGCAGTTTCAGATGCTGGAGGCATGGGTGAAGAAGGTGGGGTGAGAGGCGTGGCTCGACGGGCGATGAGCGATGTTGAGAAACATTGCAACGGAGGCTATATTACCCCGTCCTTTCGAGTTTGGCCTATTACAGCAGAGTATTGGTAGTAGGCGGCGGAGGTGGATCGCATGTTCGGGCTCTTCAAGCGCAGTAATGGCAAAGATAGTGCGAAGCCGTCTCTGGACGCCATCCGCTTCGACACGACTGGGTACGAATCTGAAGGCGAGCCAGACCAAGGCGGTGTTCGGGTCTGGTTCACACCAGAAGGCGATGGTGTTGCGTTATACTTTTTTGGAAAATCCCCGGACCTTCTAGCCGACGCCCAGTCGGTCGCAGATTTGCGCGTGTTTTATGAAGGCGTCTTGAAGGCTGCGGGGGTGCGGTTGGTTGAGACTGAAGTATGCCGGGCGGGCGGGTGCCCCGCGGTGAGAGTTGTCTTCAAAACACCTCAGCAACCATCCGGTATGACCTATGTCGGATCTCTCACCATCCCGTTCCGCGATTTCAGTTTCGTAATCAAGGTGCAAAGCGAGGAGTGGGGGACAACCGGAGGGCGAGAGGCAATACTGTTGGCCCGGCGATTAGCGACCGGTGAGGAGCCGTCGTTCAACGAAAATCGCATGTCGCTGCCGGGCTGGGAACCAGACGGGGCGGAGTTCGACGAGAGTTTCCCTGACCACCCAGTGTCCCGGGTGCGGCGCGTGCTCCGTCATGTTGCCGGATCGCTGTTGATCGAGCCAGCGGTCGTTCGGCTTCCAGGATTCCTGTTGCCGGAGCCCCACGCCTAATCACTCGACCCCCGCCAACTTCGCGTTTCGACCCAGCAGGAGTATTGGAAGAGCCGAGCGTCGCGATTCTACGCGAGAGTTTCTTGATGGTGCCAATTACATTGCGTAGAATTACAGAAATCAAAAGTCGACGTCCCAAGAGCATTTGCCATGAAAACCGACATCATGCGAGGCGAAGTCCAACGGCTAGTGCGTCAAGCACCGTTTCGCCCTTTTGTCCTGAGCCTGGAAAATGGCGACCGGGTCACGATTGAGCATCCGGAGAATATCGCCTTCGACCCCGGCGAAAATGGACACAAAGGGTCCACCGAATTCTACGTCATCACAGACAAGCTCCGCCTGTTCAGCACATTCGATGCTGTCACGAGCGCGGCTATTCTCGATGAAGAGGGCCGGATTGAGGAATAGATTCCTCAACCTGGTTCAGCCCACCGCCACGGGGAACTCGCGTTAAGTATGCTGGCGGTGATGGACGCTCTGTGCCAGCAACACTACGACCCACCAACTGGACCAGTTGAGTGCTGCCACAACATTGAAGTTTTCTCCGCGTACCCCCTGGAAATAGGCTGGAAGCCTTGAAAGGGGATCGTGCCGGGCAACACAGCATTCGCATCAACGATCAATTTCGTTTGTGCTTTGTTTGGACTGCTCAAGGACCAGAGAAAGTCGAAATCGTGGATTACCACCGATAGGAAATAACGATGGCAAAGAAACTAAAACCCATTCATCCCGGCCGGCATCTGCGGGAAGACTTTATGAAGCCGCTGGGCCTTTCCAGCAATGCCCTGGCCCGCGCACTCGAAGTCACCCCGGCTCGCATCAATGAGATCTTGCGCGGGCGGCGTGGCATCACCGCGGATACGGCGTTACGGCTCGCCCGTTTTTTCGGCACCGACGCGCAGAGCTGGTTGAATCTCCAAAGCCACTACGATCTTCAGTGCGCGGAAGATGCGGCGGGTAGGGCGATTAGACGCATTCGCCCGTGTCAAACTGTGGGAAACCCGGGGGCGATGGCTTAAAGGATGGGTTTCCGGGGAGTATAATATAATACGCTACCGCTTCGCCTGCCCCGACTGTCGAGATCCCTTCCATGTTGACCTATAAAGCCGCGTACCCATTCGTCGACGGCGGGGTTCACGCTCATGTCGTGGACTTTCCTGGTGCGATTACTTGCGGCTGTGATCTGGCCGAGGCGCGACGATTGCTTGCGTCCGCTCTCCGCGATCTGGCCGAATTATGCTTGGAGCGCGGGGAAGTGCTGCCAGTGCCGGATCCCTCCCAGTCCGATCCGGATGCCGATGTGGAAGAGCCGCTCTATTTGCACCTGCGTGCCAGCACGGAGGTCGAGGTGATCCCGGCGGGCGTGGTGGTGGCGTGAAGCGGCGCTATCTGATTCGGCACCTGCGAAAGCACCGTTCCTGGCGTCCTCGCCGGTAGAAATGCCCGTGTAATCATGGGCTCCACCGGCGCGCGGCCGGCGGGGGCGGGGAATTGTTCGCCGAAATCGTAGTGCAAAATCACCTGTCCACCGGCACGAGGCCGGTGGGGCAGAGGTGGAAAGGGGGCAGATACGACTCCCTCAGGCCCGACCGACCTTGCGTCGGTCAGTGAACTGATTGTGCACTAGCCAAAGCCGCCAACAACAATGGTCCCCGCCGACCTCGCGTCCGTGGAGCCCGTCATTCGGAAGTATCGCTTTGTTCCCGCGGATGTAATCCGGCTGCCGTCTAAATGTCTTCGACTTCAGGCAAGTCGCTAAAGAACTGTCGGACGTCAAAGTTCGCAATCGTTCGTGCCAGTCTTAGCGGTGAGACGCCATGGGCGTTTTTGGCAAATGGATCAGCTCCATTTCCACGCAACAACGCAATCACGTCACCGTTACCGCACGAATTAAACACGGCTCGGGAAAGTGGTGTATTTCCATGTCCATCGCGAGGATCGACTGCCACACCAGCTCTCAGCAACAACTGCACGACTTCTTCCGCATTCTTTTGTGCGGCAAAGTGCAAAGGAGTCCAGCCGTCATCATCAGCGGAGCCAGCATCCATTCCCGATGCCAATAATTCCATTACACGAGCGACATCACCGTCGCCAGCCGCATAATGCAATGGAGTTCGGCCGGCGCGATCGACGCCGGGCCGCTCCTTACGTTTCGGGACTTTTCCAGACATCGCAATTACTTACGCCATTAGCGCCGAACACCCAAGACGACCCCGCAGACCCCAACACATTTCATAGGCTACTTGACCAGCCCCCGCTTCCTCAAATAGCTCGCCACCAACTTGTCCACCGGGGTGTCGGTGCTGGTCATGAGGTAGTTCATGCCGCGGCGGTTGCAGAAGTCGCGGGCGCCGTCGATGAAGCTGGCGAGGGTCCGCTTGTATTTGTCCAGCAGCGGGCGGCTGACGGTTACTTCGGCCTGGTCGTTGTCCTCGCAATCGACGAGCTTGAGGTCCCCTTTCAGCTCGGGGCTGATTTCCTCGGGGCAGAGGACGTGGATGACGTAGACGTCCATCTGCTGGGCGACGAGGAAGCGGAGGGCCTTGTCGTATCCTTCCTTGTCCATCAGGTCGGTGATCAGGATGAAGATTCCCTTCCCCGTGTTCCGGACGCAGAAATTCTTGATGCCGGTCGTCAGTGGCACGTTCTCGCCCGCCTGGATGCCCCCCATGTAGTCCATCATCCGCCACAGGCTGGCCCGGCCGCGGAGCGTGGGGCCGGGATTCTTGTGCGTGCTGCCGAGCGTTTCGATCTTCACGCGGGCCCCGCGAATCAGGCCGATGAACCCCAGCGACGCCGCCAGTTGCCGGGCGTAGTCCAGCTTGGTCGGCTCGCCGAAATCCATGCTGCCGCTGGTGTCGATGAGGGCGAAGAAATGCAGGTCCTCCTCCTCCAGGAAGAGCTTGAGGAACAGCTTGTCGAGCCGGGCGTAGAGGTTCCAGTCGATGAACCGCAGATCGTCCCCCGCCACATAGTTGCGAAAATCGGCGAACTCCACGCTCTGCCCCTTCCGCTTGCTCTTGCGCTCCCCCTTCATGCGGCCGCGGAAAATCTTGCGGCTGACCAATTCCAGGCGCTCCAATTGAGCGAGTAATTGTGGGGGCAAAAGCTGGGTTGGCGAGGTGAGGGTGGACGGCATAGGAATTGGAATGACGAAATCCGAATGGCGAATGGCGAATGTAAGACGCCTGTCAACTCTTCAATTCGTCATTCGGAATTCGAATTTCGTCATTTCCTCAGTGGTTAAAGACAAATTCCAGCGAGTTCAGCATCGTCCAGGCGAGATCTTCCAGGGCGGTGCGTCGGGCGGCGGAGTCGCCGGCCTTGCCGAGGTATTCTACCGCAACTTGGCGCTCTTCGCCCGTTGGGAGGCGGGAAAAGAGGTTGAGATACAGCTCGTCGGCAGCGCGGGCGTTGTCCGATTCCCGTTTAGCCAATTTCGCCACAAAACCGCTCTCGTGGGAGAGCTTTTCCTGCACCCGCTCGCTGTTGAGCAAATGCAGCACCTGGGCGACGCTCGGCTCGGTGACTCGCTCACATTCGCAAACCGTCTGCCGCGTGGGGCGGCCGAAGAGGCGGAGGAAATAGTGGTCCACCTGGCTGTCCCAAAGTTGAATCGCCCGCGAGCCGGCGGGAACCCCTTCGAATTTCTCGGGAACGCCGGTCGCCTGGCAAACAGCGTCGAGCAGAACTTCGGCATCCATCCGCTTGAGAAGGGCCCGCGAGTAGTTCTGCTCATCGCGGTTGTTGGTTGCGTTCGGCTTGGTGGAATGCTGGTAGGTACGGGAGGCAGTGATAGACCGGATCAGCTCCCGCAGGTCGAACTTGCTGGCGGCGAGGTGGGCGGCGAGAGCATCGAGCAGCTCGGGATTCGACGGCGGATTCGTCGCCCGGAAGTCATCGACCGGCTCGACGAGGCCACGGCCGAGGAGGGGCGCCCAAACGCGGTTGGACATGTTGCGGGCAAACCAGGGGTTGTCCGCGGCAGTGAGCCAGGCGGCGAGCTCGATGCGGCGGTCGCCGGCGACGTTCTTCTCCGGCATCGGCCGGCCAAGGGGATGAGCGGTAATCGGCTGGCCGGTACGAGGGTGCGTGGTCGCCGGTTCGCCGACTACCAACAGCACGTCCCCCAGCGGTGTCGTCTTCTGCTGGAGCTGCGTGAAATACGCGGTCATGCCGAAGTAATCGGTCTGGCTCCAGCGGTCGTACGGATGATGGTGGCAAGTGGCGCACTCAATCCGCACGCCGAGAAAGACCTGCGAAATCGTGCTCGCCGCCTGCCCCGGTTGCGAAGCCGTTTTGTAGATGTACCCCTGCGGACTTTCCGCCAGCGGGCCTGACGCAGTGATGACCTCGCGAGCGAATTGGTCGAGCGGTTTGTTCTTGGCGAGCCCCTCGCGAATCCAGTGGTACTCATCGTAAGCAGCCTTGTGGCCGAGCACCTGCCGATCCACCCGCAACAGGTCCGCCCATTTGAGGGCCCAGTAATCGGCGAACTCCGGCCGCTTTAACAGCTCATCGACCAACGACTTCCTTTTCTCGGCGCTGGTGTCGGCAATAAACCGTCGAGCTTCGTCGGCAGTCGGCAGCGTGCCAATGAGGTCGAGGTAAACCCGCCGCAAATACTCGGCATCGCTGCAAACTTCGGCCGGGACGATATTGAGCTGTTTCAGGCGGCGGTAGACATGCTGGTCGATGAAATTGTTTCCGACAACCTGCGGGTAAGGCTCGATCTTCTCGGCCCGCGGTATGAGGACATGGAACACATCCACTTCGTTCGCATAGCTGGCCATCACGGCGACAACCCCCGGCGTTTGTCCCGCGGTGACGATACCTTCCTCGCTCACCGACGCCAGGCCGTCATTGTTCGATTGGAACTTCGCCAGCCGCGTGACATCCTGCTTCTTTCCATCGGTCAGTGTCGCCGTTACCACGAGCTGCCGCGTCTGCCCCATCGTCAAAGTTTCTTCGTGCGGCGCAAGCTCAATCTTCACCGCCTTGGGGTCGCTCGCGGAGCCGACCGGCAGACCGGCGGCGATCCAGCTACGAAGCGTTTCGTATTCCGGCCGATCCGGCAGAATCCGCACTCCGCCCCCATGCGGCTGACCTCCACTCACTTTGAGGAGCAGCAGGCTCTTCTCCGCGGCGGAGGGAAAGACCCGCCGCCCCCGCCCCTCCATCGTGATGGCCCGATAATCCGCCGGTGGATCGAAGCCAAATACCGACAGTTTGAATCCGTTTTGTCCTTCCGCCTTCCCATGGCAGCCCGACGCATTGCAGCCGAACTTGGAGAGGATGGGGACGATGTCGTTTTCGAAATTGAGCGGCTGCGATTTTGATTCCTCGGCCCAACCCGGTGGAAACGAAAACAACATTCCCACCATTGCGGCACAAAGACAGAACGCGGCTCGCAGGGGGGAGTACATAGGCGGGAATTTTCAGGCGGGAAATTCGGCGGGGAGCCAGTCTTCCACCGACTCGACTCATCCATCTATGTTAATGCATGGATGGAGCGCGGAGCAAGAGAATCCCGGCAATCCCGGTTGGCGACATCCAATCCGCGGAAATAAAGAGGGGCTCACAGAGAAGCGCGGAGACAAAAGGAGAAGGAGATAGGCAAAATGATGGGAGCAGAATTCTTATCATTTTGCCTTCCATCATTTTGCCAATCTCTGCCGCTGCTCCTCCCCTCTGTGCCTCCGTGCCTCCGTGTGAGAAATTCTTCAAGGGAGCCGTCCGATGTCCATTGACGAATCGAAGCTGCTATCCGTCCTGCAAGCACACTGGGGGTACAACGAATTCCGGCCGCTGCAACGCGAGTCCATTGGGGCCGTGCTGGCGGGACGGGATTCGGTGGTCGTGCTTCCCACCGGTGGAGGCAAGTCGCTGTGTTACCAGTTGCCGGCGGTGCTGATGCCGGGCCTGGCGGTCGTCGTCTCACCGCTAATCTCGCTGATGAAGGACCAAGTCGATGCCCTCACGGAAAACGGCATTCCTGCTGCTGCCGTGCATAGCGCGCTGACACCGGAGGAGCGGCAGCGAATCGCTCAGGAAATCAAGGCCGACCGGATCAAGCTGCTCTATGTCGCCCCCGAGCGGCTCGTCAGCGAGCGGATGCTGGCGTTTCTCCGCGAGCGGCCGATTTCGTTCATTGCCATCGACGAAGCCCACTGCATCAGCAACTGGGGGCACGATTTTCGGCCGGAGTACCGGATGCTGGGGGAACTCCGCGGGCACTTTCCCGGCATCGGCGTGCATGGCTTCACCGCCACCGCGACGGAGCAAGTCCGCCGGGATATCGCCGTCCAGTTGCGGCTGGCGCAGCCGGAGTTTCTGGTTGGCAACTTCGACCGGCCGAATTTACAGTACCGCGTCTTGCGCCGGGCCAGCAGCGGCCAGCAGATTCATGCGGTGCTGCAGCGCCATGCGGGGGAGTCGGGCATTATCTACTGCATCTCGCGGAAGGAGGTTGACGCCCTCACGCTCGCGCTAAGAACCGCCGGAGTGAAGGTCGCGGCCTATCACGCGGGTCTCTCCGACGAGGAGCGGCACCGCAACCAGGATGCGTTTCTGAGCGAGCAGGTCGATGTGGTCGTGGCGACCGTCGCCTTCGGCATGGGGATCGACAAGTCCAACGTGCGGTTCGTGATTCACACCGGCGCTCCCAAGTCGCTCGAGCACTATCAACAAGAAACCGGCCGTGCCGGCCGCGATGGCCTCGATGCCGAGTGCTGCCTGCTGCATGGCGGCAACGATTTTATGATCTGGCGAAAACTTCAGAGCGAGTTGACGGGAGCGGCCTTGCAACAGTCCGACGCCAACCTGCGGCTGATGGAGAATTACTGCACGGCGGTCACGTGCCGCCATCGGGCGCTGGCCGAGCATTTCGGTCAGACCTATGAGCCGGAGAATTGCCAGGCCTGCGACGTCTGCCTCGACCAGCAGGAGACCCTCCCCGAATCGCTGATCGTCGCGCAAAAAATCCTGTCCTGCGTGATTCGGGTGAAGGAAAATTTCGGCGCTGATTACGTGGCCCAGGTCCTGGTCGGATCGCGGGAGCAGCGGATACTCGACAACGGCCACGAGTTGCTTTCGACCTATGGCCTGCTCAAGGACGAGCGGAAGAGCGCCGTCCGCGAATGGATCGAGCAGCTTTGCGGACAGGACTATCTCACACGCGAAGGGGAATACCGCGTGCTTGCAGTCTCTCCCCGCGGAAGAGAGGTGCTCCGCGGCCAGCAAACGCCGCGGCTGCTCAAGCCGGCAGCGGGCAAGGCCGCCATCGCGTCTCCGTCGCGCAAACACTTCACCGTAGGAATGGACGCGGGATTGTTCGAGGCCCTGCGGCTGCTCCGCCGGAAGTTGGCCGAAGAGCGCGGTATCCCGGCGTTCGTGGTGTTTGGCGATGTGACGCTGCAAGATCTGGCTCGCCGACGCCCTACGACGCCCGTGGGATTTCGGCAGGTCCACGGAGTCGGGGACCACAAGGCCCAGCAATACGGCGAAGTATTCACCGCGGAAATCGCCCGCTACTGCGCCGCCAGCCAAGTCGCTACGGATGTTCCGATTGCCAACGAACCCGCCAGCCTTGTGGCTCCACACGCCATTTCGACCATTTCCATGAGCGCGGCGAAAATGGCGGCGGATGGATTGTTCCGCGAAGGCCGGTCCATCGATGACGTGGCTGCCCAAATCGGCCGCGCTCGTTCGACCGTCACCGGATACCTGGTCGAGTTTCTGCTGCAGGAAGGGCAACTCTCGCCGGAACCCTGGCTTGATGACGCCAGCTTTGCGGCCATCTCCGCCGCCGCCAGAGCCGTAGGGCTGGAATGCCTGAAGCCGGTCTTCGACCAGCTCAACGGCGCGTATTCCTACGACCAGATCCGGATGACAATCGCCTGTCTGCGAAATATTGACGGGCAAAAAGGAGAATGAACCATGGCGGCTAAGCCCAAAAACTTCGACGAATACCTCGCAGCCCTCAGTGACGACAAAAGGGCCGCGCTCGAGAAACTTCGCAGGACCATCAAAGCCGCGGTGCCGAAGGCCGAAGAGTGCATCAGCTACGGCCTCGCCGCGTTCCGCCTCTATGGAAAGCCGCTGGTCGCCCTCGGCGCGACCGCGAACCACTGTGCTTTCTACCTCATGAGCAATTCCACGGTGAAAGACCACGAGGATGAGCTCCAGAAGTACGACACCAGCACGGGGACCATCCGCTTTCCCGCGGATAAGCCGCTGCCAGCGGCCCTGGTGAAGAAACTGGTGAAGGCGCGGGTTGCGGAGAATTCGGCGCAAATGAGTGGTAAAATTCGGTAAAAATACCAGTCGGCGTGGACCCGAAGGTGGCGTTCGCAGTAAAATATCTTTGTTCATGTTATTGGTCTCCAATTTCTCGATTTCGGCTGCACGGAATGCCTACTCAACAAGACCATTTGCCGCTCTTTGCTTCGCTGGCCGATACCGAGGACACGACCTCGACACGCCCAACCCGGTTTGGCGTCGCGGATATCAACTATAAGGAGGTCGCGGGAATCCTGACCAAGCCGAAGGGGTTCATGGCGGGGTACGACTTCACCATCAATCCTTACTCGGGCTGCGCGTTTGGTTGCGCTTATTGCTACGCCGCATCGTTTGCGCCGGACGAACAATCGGCGGATTCCTGGGGAAAGTGGGTGACGGTCAAAGAAAACGCCGTCCAACTGCTCAATCGCTTGAGGCGGGATCTACGGGGAAAATCGATCTACATCAGCAGCGTTACAGATCCGTACCAGCCCGTCGAAAAACGGCTGGAACTGACCCGCAATATCCTCCAGGAATTGGTCCGACATCAGCCTCGGCTTGTGATCCAAACGCGCAGCCCGCTCATCGTTCGAGATATCGATCTTTTGAAGCAATTTGAGGTCGCTCAGGTCAACATGACGGTAACCACCGATTCCGAGGAAGTTCGCCGCGCATTCGAACCGAGTTGTCCTGGAAATCAGCAGCGCTTGCAGGCAGTGGCGGAGTTGTGCGCGGCAGAAATCCAGGCATGTATCAGCATGACCCCGTTGCTGCCGGTGGTGGACGCTGAAGGTTTTGCGGATAGGCTGTTGGCCACGGGCGTGAAGCGATTCATTCTGCAGCCGTTTCACGCAAAGAAGGGGCAATTTTCGGCGGGAACCAAGGACACCGCGACGCCCCTGATCGATCGATACAACTGGACGGGTTCGGGATATCACGCAGTGCGCGACGTTCTGCGCCGGCGACTGCCGCAACTGGGCGAAGGAAAGGACGGCTTCGCACCGATATGACTTCTTTCGAGGCATCCTTCTCCGCCTGGCTAAAGTCCAAAGCGTCCGTTCTGGACGATGCCTGCGGCGAAGCAATGCAGGACGGATTGGCGGGCTTGAGCGGCCCTGACCTGGAAGCGGCGAACCAGTCGATCAACAATCTTTACTTCGAAAAGGGTCCAGGCAAGGCCTTCCGGGAACGCGATTGCGACTACTCGCTACCCGGG
Organism: Pirellulaceae bacterium; assembly: GCA_051004015.1. Classification (GTDB taxonomy): domain Bacteria; phylum Planctomycetota; class Planctomycetia; order Pirellulales; family Pirellulaceae; genus SXOA01. The sequence continues at coordinate 34,026 of JBPCKT010000111.1, forward strand.
ATTGGCCCGCTCTATACCGGACATTGGCATGGAAAGCGAGTTCACGAAGCTCTTGCTGTTCTGATGCCTTTGCGGGCGGCACTGTCAGGCCGTCCAATGAATGTGATCGATGTGGGTGCGGGTACTGACGCGGTACTTTGGGCCTGGACCATGATCGCTTGTTTCGTCAACTCTCATGACTCGCCGCCGTATCCTGTGCATTCTTGGACGAGCATCGATTCCAGCCAGGAAATGATTGCACAGAGCGACAGGCTTTGGACCAGGTTGTGTGCCGTGCTTCCGGAGGCGGAGCGAGTGGTCAAGAGGCAGCCGCCGCTCTGGGCAGATTGGCGTAAGCCGCGTTCACTTCCAGCGAATGCCATCGTTTTGGGAAGCTACCTGTTTTCCAAGTCTGATGCGGACACTTCGCGGCGCACCGCACCGGCTTTCGCGGCGTTCCTGAAAAATGCCCGTGCCGTGTCAGTCGTTCTTTGGACGACGAAGAACAAACGCGGCGTCCTCGATCGGACAAGGACGGAGCTGGCAGGTTGGTGGGACGTCACTCCGCAGATTCTTTTCGATTGTCCGCTAAAAGGAAAAATGCGCAGGTGTTTGGCGGTCATGGAAGATGTTGCCGATTCGCTAAGCATCGCCAAGGACGCTCAATGGGACAGCCGTTTTAACTGGGGCCTGGCCCCGCTCCATACGTGGCTTCTGGCAATGACGGCCAGCAAAGTCGAAAATCTCTAGGACAACAAGAATGCCTTCCCAATCTCCGGCCAAACATTCAACGAAGGTAAAGAGAAAAGGGAGTCCCGCGACTTCACCTGTCAAAGACGAAGTCTCCTCCGTCATCGCCTCCCTCAAGCAGATCGCCACCAAGAAAACCCGCGACGGCATGGCGCGCTACGCCATTCCTTCGGACAAGGCCTTTGGCGTGTCGGTGGGAGCGATGCACAAATTGGCCAAACGGCTGGGGCGGAATCATGAGCTCGCCGAAGGTCTCTGGAAGACCGGCTGGTATGAGGCCCGGATGATGGCGGCGTTCATTGATGAACCGGCGAAAATTACGCCCGCACAGATGGATCGCTGGTGCCGGGACTTTGACAGTTGGGCCATTTGCGATACGGTCTGCTTTCACCTGTTTGACCGGACGCCGCACGCCTGGAAGAAAGTCGTCAAGTGGTCGAGCCAAAAGGGGGAGTTCGTGAAGCGGGCAGCCTTTGCGCTGCTTGCCAGTCTGGTCTGCCATGACAAGCAGGCGGACGACGAGTTGTTTGCCGAGGGGCTGCTGCTGGTGGAGAAGTCCGCCACGGACGAGCGGAACTTCGTCAAAAAAGGTGTGAACTGGGCGCTCCGCTGCATCGGCAAACGGAGCCTTCCCCTCCATGCTGCCGCGGTGGGAGTGGCAGAGCGCCTGGCGGCCACGCCAAACCCCGCGGCGCGGTGGGTGGGAAAGGACGCGCTTCGGGAACTCACCAGTCCGGCGGTGACAAAGCGGCTCGCGACGCGACGTTTAGCCGGAAGCGCTTGAAAAACCCGACTTGGAGCCGCGGAGAGAGAGGAATCGGAGCCCGGAATGAGAGGAGGCCGTCTTCGCAAACATGCCCAGGGGCTCGGCTATTCACCCCCCACATGCCCTGTCACTCGATCCAACTCTGCCTTGCGACGGTGAAGCGAGACAAGGGCCTCCTGCTGCATGAGCCGTGCTTCGACCACCCGGCGCTGGGCAGTGAGAACGTCCAGAAACGAAGCCTTGCTGGTTCCGTAGTTCGCCCGAGCCGCTTTGACATTCTGTTCGGCAAGCGGAAGGTATCGGCTTTGATAGAGAGCGACCGTCCGGCGGCTTTCGTCAAGTTGCTCGTAGGCGGACTGCACCTCATACGCGAGATCCAATTGCTTTTGCTCAAATTCCGCCTGCTTCTGCCGAAGCTTCATGACTGCCTGGCAGTACGCCGCCTGCAGGCGATTGCGGTAGATGGGGACGTTCAACCGCACGCCAGCCTGGCCTCGCAGGTCTCCTTGCGTGGAGGCCGGCTGCCAAAACGTGTCGTAGCGGCCGAAAATCTCAACGTCCGGGTAATAATCCTTTTGGGCCAAAGTCACTGCCGCTTCCGCCTCCCGGATCTCGGCCGCAACGGCAGCCAGATCGGCGCGCTGCGAGAGGGCCTCCTGTTGAAGCAGCTCAACTTCCACTGTCACAACGTCCGAGCTGAGCGTCCCGATGGGAGGTGCAAGAGGGGCGTTGGGCGGACTGCGAAGCAACGTATTGATTCGGGCGGCAGCAACGCGCTGCTGTCGATCGAGAGAAATGGTCTTCCTTTCCAGGTCCGCCAACTCCACGTCTGCCTGGAAAATGTCCTGCTGCGTAACCTGGTTGGCCCGATACCTTGCCTGGGCACTTTCGCGCAGGGACTGCATTAACTCCAAATACTGGTCGTTGATTTCCCGTTGGCGAAACGCCAGGAAGTAGTCAAGATAAGCTCCCCGCGTCATCTCCACGAGGCGCTGCCGATAGTCCTCCACTTGAGCGCCGGCCATGTCGGCATCGGCCAAAGCTTGTCGGCCACGCGCATCGCGCTTGCCAAACCAGGGGAACTTTTGAGCGGCCTCCAAGACGTATCCCGTCTCCGTCTCTGCGGAATTCACGGAGCCCGGCGCAAGCATCGACATGAACATCGGATCGTCGAGCGACACAGCCTGCGGATACTTTTGCGACGCGGACTGCCACGCGTAGACCAATGCCTGCAAGGAGGGGTTCCGTTCTTCGACCTGGTTGACCAGCCAGTCGACGTCCAGCTTCGCTGAAGGCGCGGAAACTTCCTCCACCACTTCCGTGTGCAGCACCAGGACTGTCGGCGGGGACGAGGTCTCAGGTTGCGGCACGTCAAATCTCGCAGGGACGGGGCGGGAAGCAATCGTCTCGCTGGACCGCGCCGTTTGTCGCGACAAGGGCAATGCCGAAGGCTTGGGGGGCACAGACCGGCAGCCCCATAGCGACAGGGAAAGCCCCGCGCAGAGAATCAGCCTTTGGACTGGAGACATAAGGCCTTCCTTACAAATTGCAACGGCAGGCTGCGATCGGCGGGTTAGCGGCGTGGGGATCGACAGAACTGGCAGCGATGGAGGCGCTATTCTCTTGCTTCGGCTTAGGACGAATGTGCGTTGCAGTCCTCCCCTAACGAATGTGCGGAGAAGACGATGTGACGGGTCGCCGGGCGAGAAGATGTAGCGATCAAGTGAAGGCTACGGTCTCGGAACGTCTCAGGAACGCCGTCCACTTTAGCGCCACGTTACCGGACATAACCGGACCGGTAGAATTGACCTCGCAGGTAGGTGGTTCTAAGATGGACTTAGATAGCGTCCGTTTGTGCTTGCCCTAATTGTCCTGTGAACACGAGATCCCCAACACGAGCGGTGCGGAATTACTTCGGCACGGCCGTGCTGTGGGTGATGATTCCACTGACCGTATGGGCGAGCCGGCCTTTTGCGGGCTGCTTCTGCGCGGATGGGCATTTTGAAGTTCTCTGCCCAAAGATTTTTGGTGCATCTACGGCCGTGCAACCCACCTGCTGCCGGCCTGCAAAAGGCACCTGTTGCTCGCAAACACACGACACTTCCTCCGACTTCGGAGTGAAGAGTGAAGAGGGATGCAAATGCCAGTTTGTGGCCAGTTCAATTCCCTTGAAGCCATCCCCTGTTGCCAAGCCGTTGTCCGTGTTTGCCGGTTCGCCTGTTGGGGCGGTGGCAGCCTCTTCGGTCGTCTGGCCGACAACCTCTTGTCGCCCTTCTAGGAGCGCTATCGAATTCGGGCCGCCGCCGGATCTCGTCGTTGTCTTGCGGCACTTCGTCATCTAGTGGCATTCTAGCCCCCCCCCTTCTTGATAGGGCTGCGATCCGCACTTGCTGCTTGGATTGCCAATTTTCTGCCAAGCAACCCCCTGCTTGGGTCGAGTGAAATAGTTGTGGAGCTGGCTCAGCTTGCGGCCGCCCACTTTTGCATAGTCTATAGGAGAGTACGAATGTCACAGCAGCGCGACGACCTCGTGGAAGTTGGAGTTGCCGAGAGCTCCTTGAATGATGAGGGAGGCCTCCGTCCCCCCGATCACCTTCGCGGCTGGAGGAGATGGTGGTGGTGGTTTGATTTTCTGATCCTGGTCAAGCTGGCTCGTCTCCGCTTCATCGCCATTCTGGTCGTGATCGGCCTGGTCATCACGAAGTGGGATCTGCTCGTTGCCTACTATGACAAGTGGACGCGCCCCGCCGGTGCTGCGGCGACTGCCGATCCCACCTCGGAGTGGTTCTGCCCGATGCATCCGACCATTGTGCGTGATAACCCCAAGGAAAAATGCCCCATCTGTTTCATGCCGTTGTCCAAACGGAAAAAAGGTGCGGCTCATGCTGAACCTCTCGGCCCAGGGGTCGTGAATCGCGTTCAGCTTTCTCCCTATCGCGTGGTGCTCGCCGGCGCGGAGACAACATCCGTGCAGATGGTGGCCCTCTCACAAAGCATCACGGCCGTGGGAACCGTCGAATTCAACGAGCGGGGACAAAGGGTAGTTGCGGCTCGGGTGAACGGGCGGATTGACAAGCTGCTCGTAAACTCGACCGGCCAACTCGTCCAGGCGAACGAGGATCTGGCACTGCTCTATAGTCCGGACCTGCTCGTGACGGCGGACAACCTTGTCCAGGCGAGGAAGCGCGGGGACGAGCAATCCGTCAACGATGCGACGGAGCGTCTCCGACGGCTGGGCGTGGACAACGATCAGATTGACGAGATTGTCAAGAGCGGCACAGCCCCCCAGCAGATCGCCATCAGGTCGCCCATAGCGGGACACGTGATCCAGAAGAACGTGAAAGAGGGGCAGTACGTGCAGGAAGGGATGACTCTTTACGAGGTCGCCGACCTATCCACCGTCTGGATCCTGGCTCAGGTGTACGAAGACGATATGAACCTGCTGCCCTTGGGACAGGCCCACGAGCTAACACGAAAGGAGGCCGAAAAGGTCCGTGTTACGGCCAGGACCCGGACTTTTCCCAACGAAGTCTTCGAGGGGCGTCTGGCCTTTGTCTATCCGCACCTCGATGAGAATTCGCGCACCGTCACCATCAGGCTGGAGCTGGACAATCCGCAGCATAAGCTCCGCCCGGGCACAACCGCGAGCGTGACCATTGAAATACCCGCCCAGCAGGCCCCCTTGTTTACCGGTCTGGCGGGAAACGATTCCCACGGAAACAGTTCATCGACAAAGGGGCTGCTTGCCATTCCGGAGAGTGCCGTCATCGACACGGGGAGCCAGAAAATCGTCTACCGCGAAGCGGAAAGCGGACTGTTTGAGGGGATGCTGGTAGAGTTGGGGCCGAAAATGAAGTCGTCGGAAGGATTGACCTACTACCCGGTGCTCAAAGGACTCTCGGCCGGGGATCAAATCGTGAGTTCTGGTTCGTTCCTCATCGACGCCGAAACCCGACTCAATCCCGCGGCAGGGTCGATCTACTTTGGCGGCAGTGGCGGCGGCAAGAACGATTCAAATGTAGCGGTCCGACCAACAACTCCCGACGATCCCGATGCCAAGGTCAAAGCGGCGCTCGCAAAGCTCTCTCCGACAGACCGGACTCTAGCGGAGTCGCAGCAGTTCTGCCCTGTATTGACCGGCAGCCGGCTCGGCTCGATGGGAACGCCTATCAAGCTCACCATCAAGGGACAGACAGTCTTTGTCTGCTGCTCGGGATGTCGCGAAGAGGCAATCAAAGAAGCCGATCGCACGCTGATGCGTGTCAAAGAAAGGCGGTCGGGAAAGACAACACGTAAACCGTCCAAAGAATCGTCAGAAGACCGGAAGATTGGAGAGGAACTCGCCAGGCTCACTCCTGCCGACCGCGCGCTCGCGGAGCAGCAACGATTCTGCATCGTCCTCAAGGAAAGCCGGCTCGGTTCGATGGGAATACCGGTGAAGATCAAGGTGGGGAACGAAACAGTCTTTCTTTGCTGCGAAGGCTGCGAGGATTCCGCCAAGGCGAGTCCGGCCGCCACGCTGGCTCGGCTCAAGGAGCTGCGGGCGAAAAGCAAAAGCCCTGAGTCGCAAGCTGAGCAAAAGTAGGAACCTGCGGCCGCCTCGAAAGACTGATCCATGATTGAGCGAGTCATCGAATTCTCGATCCGCAACCGTTTTCTGGTGCTGGCGCTGACGCTGGTGCTCACGATTGCAGGGATCTACGCGACCTGGCAAACGCCTGTCGACGCCATCCCCGACCTGAGCGAGAACCAGGTCATTGTCTTCGCAGATTGGATGGGGCGAAGTCCCCGAGAGATCGAGGACCAGGTGACTTATCCCCTTTCGCGAAAGCTCCAAGGGCTGGCGGGGATCAAGGCTGTCCGCTCGTCATCGGAATTCAACTTCTCGATGATTACGCTGATCTTCAACGAGGATGTGGACTTCTATTTCGCCCGGCAGCGGGTCACGGAAAAGCTCGCCCAGGCGAACACGTTCCTGCCGGCAGGAGCTGTGCCGTACCTCGCCCCTGACGCTACTGCCCTCGGTCAGGTCTTCTGGTACACGGTCGAGCCCGATAAGAACCACCCCATCGACCCAGGAAAGCTCTGGGCGCTCAACAAGTTCTACATCACCCCCCAGCTCACTGCCGCGGCCGGCGTGGCCGATGTCGCCGTCGTCGGAGGCATGCCGCTGGAATACCAGATTGATGTTCGCCCCGAAGATCTGCGGTCGTACAACGTCACGCTCGGAGACCTCTACTCGGCCGTTTCGCGCAGCAACATGCCTTCCGGCGGCGGCGTCATCCAGAAGAACAACGCGGAGTTCATCGTCCGCGGCGTCGGCTGGATTCAAGGCAAGGAGGATATTGAAAACGCCGTCATTACCGAAGTTCGGGGCACGCCCATTTACGTCAAGAACGTGGCGAACGTGACGCTCGGCACCCAGTTCCGCCGCAGCGTTTACGAAAAGGACGGCAACGAAGTAACCGGCGGCGTGGTGCTGATGCGGCACGGCCAAAACCCGCTGGCCGTCACGGAGCGTGTGAAAGAGAAAATCCAGGAGCTCCAGCCGGGACTTCCTAAGGGGGTCCATATCATCCCCGCCTACGATCGGACGCGGCTGATCCACGGAGCAATCCATACGCTGACGGAAGTCATGTGGCACGAGATGCTTATCGCTTCGCTGGCAATCCTGCTCATCCTGATGCACGTCCGCAGCGTTTTTGTGATCTGCGTCACGCTGCCGCTGGCTGTCTTGTTTTCGTTTCTGCTGATGTGGGTGCTGCGGGTGCTGCACATCATCGACATCCAGGCCAACATCATGTCGCTGGCGGGAATCACGATTTCCATCGGCATCCTGGTGGACCAGGCCATCGTGATGGTCGAAAACGCAACGCACCACCTCAAGGAGCATTTCGGCGACGGGCCAGTGACCGGCGACATCCGAGAGCTGGTCATTCCGCCATGCCGCACGGTGGGACGGCCGATTTTCTTTTCGGTCCTCATCATGTTGCTCTCGTTTATCCCGGTCTTCATGCTCAGTGGACGGGAAGGAAAGCTCTTTCATCCGCTGGCCTTCACCAAGAGCTTCGCCATGATTGGCGTGGCGATCATTTCCGTGACCGTCGTGCCGGCGCTGATTCCCACCTTCATTCGGGGCCGACTCAAGAGTGAGGAAGGTAACTGGATCGTCCGCAGCTTCATCCAGATTTACAAACCGCTACTGACTTGGGCGCTGCCAAGGAGGAATCTGGTGATGTGGCTCTTTTCCGTGCTGCTGATTCTGGCGGCAGGGATGTTCCCCTTGCAGGCGGTGATGGGACAGGGAGCCTCGGAAATCGCCTGGAGAGCGACATTCCTGGGAGTCTTCGCGGTGGTTACGACCCTGACTGTTGTTTCCGTCACGGGAAAAAAGGGACGCGAGTGGTACTATCTCGCCATTGCACTCGGCGTAACCGTCCTGGGCTTTGTCACCATTTCGCTCCCCTTTCTTCGCTTAGCCATTGCGTTTGCGGCGTACCACATCCACCTTCCCCTGATCGGCGACGTCGCGGTCCTGTGGTGGTTTTTCTCGCTTCTAGCCTCAATTCCGTTCCTTGTGCTCTGCATCGTCGGCGCGCGAACCGATAGCGCTACGATCTGGAAAACGGTGGCCCTCGTCAGCCTGACCGTCATAGCGCTGTGGGCCTATCAGTTTCCGAAGATTGGCGTCGCTTTCATGCCCGCGCTCGACGAGGGAACGACCCTGGACATGCCGATCACCGTTCCGCGGGCCAGCGTCACCCAATCCGCCGACGATCTCAAGGCCCGAAATGCCTTACTCCGCGGTTTCCCGGAAGTCGAATCGGTCATCGGCAAGGCCGGTCGGGCCGACACACCGACTGATCCCGCTCCGCTCGATATGGTAGAGACCTTCGTCAACTACCGGCCTCGCGAGCTCTGGCCCAAACGGGTACTGCGGTACGATGACGCGGCAAAGCAGGCAGGGGTCATCCTCGATGCATTGGTCGCGGAAGGCTTTTTGGCTCCTCCCAAGGATGCCGCCGACCGGAGCATGCTTATCGTCGATGCCAGCCAAATAACCCTGGAACGCTTTGATGAGTCGATGCGCGAGCTGGCCCTGACTCGCTATACGGAATTCGAGCGGGAGCTGGGAGCTCGACTGGTTAAGCACGACGTTCAATGGCTACTGGGCCAGCTTCAGCGCCAAGGAGATCTGAATTGGCCCCGCGGTGAAAATCCTGAGACCTTCCAAGCAGCCGTTCACGACCAACTCACGAGCGAGTTCGGTTTCTGGCTGGCCCGCGCTCCTGCACCGGAGGACGTATCGCAACTTGCCCTCCGGGTCGCGGAGACGCTCTACGAACACGGCGCGGTCAAAGACACTCTGCAAGCCATGGAACTTAAGGAGTCGTCACCGACCGCCCTAGCCCGGGAAGTTGTGGCAATGCTGGGAGCGAAGCGCCCCACACTCGCTGGCCAGCTGCTGGCCGAGACGGAGCGCGAACGACTTAGGCTTTGGCGAGACTTTATCCAACAGGTGAACTGGGAGCTCTTTGACCGCGGGACGGAATCATTCACCTGGTACGCACTGGAAGAAGTCTCGCGCGCCGCAGCAGCCCAGTCGCTGTTGGATAGCGCACCCCGTCGCCAAGAGTCGGAAGATTTTCTGGCCGCCGCGCTGCGGACCCAGCTTGGCCGAGAATCGGACGCCAGGATTGCCGCGGATAAGGGTGTCTTTGAGCCGTTCCAAAGGCTTCGCGAGGAGCTGGAATCGCCGTTTCGCAAGCAGGTCTTCCTCTGGCAGCGCAAGACCGGGCCGAAGGGAGACCTGGTGGATGACGAAATGGGTCGCGTTCTGCAGGTTCCCGGCTGGAGCAACATCTTCACCCAGCCGATCATCAACCGGATCGAAATGCTGTCGACCGGTGTCCGCACCGATATTGGGGTCAAAGTGTTTGGCCCGGACCTGGAAACCATCGACCGGTCGTGCAAAGACATTGAAGCAGTCCTGAAGCCAATTCATGGCGCTCGCGATGCCATCGCGGCTCCCATCATGGGCAAGGGCTATCTGCAAATCGACATTGACCGCGAAGCCAGCGCCCGCTACGGCATTGCCGTGGAGGACATTCAAAACGTGATTGAGGTTGCCTTGGCGGGAAAGGCTATCACATTCACGGTGGAAAAACGGGCCAGGTTTCCCGTCCGCATCCGGTACGCCCGAGCCAATCGCGAGGATGAGGAGAGTATTCGGCGCTTGCTCGTCAGTCCAGGGACTATGACGGCTTCACCTTCCATGGGCTCTTCGGCAAGCCCGCAAATGGGCTCCAGCCAGTCTGCGGCGGGCTCTGGAACGCCTCATCCGTCTGCCTCGCCACATGCACCGCAGGGAAAGCGCTTTATCCCACTGTCCGCTCTGGCGAAGGTTCATGTCGTCGAAGGCCCAGCCATGATCAAAAGCGAGAACGGCCGGCTGCTGAACTACGTCACCCTCAATGTCCGCGGCCGTGACATTGTCGGTTTTGTGGATGAAGCCCAGAGGATCGTGTCCCAAAAGGTAAAGCTTCCCGAAGGAGTCCATATCGAGTGGAGCGGCGAGTTCGAGCACCAGGTGCGAGCCGCTCGCACGCTGCGGTTCGTCTTTCCCGCGGTGATCCTGCTGATCTTCTTGATTCTCTACCTCACTTACCACGACCTGGCGGATGCCACGCTGATGATGCTGGCCGTTCCGGAGGCTTTAGCCGGCGGCGCGTTCTTTATGTATCTATTCCCCAAAATTACCCAAGGCTGGGATGCGCCGCCGATGGACTTCAGCGTCGCCGTCTGGGTCGGCTTCATCGCTTGCTTTGGCATGGCGACGGAGACTGGCATCATCATGCTGGTCTACCTCCGCGAAGCCATTGAAAAACGTGGAGGTCTTGAGAATATCGGGTCTCTCGAAGAACTGCGGCAAGCTGTGATCGAGGGTGCCGCTCATCGCCTGCGTCCCAAACTCCTGACGGAAGGGGTTGCCATCATCGCCATATTCCCGATGGTCTTTGCCAGCGGAGTAGGCGGAGAAATCCTGGCTCCCATGGCGCTCCCCGTGCTGGGTGGGCTTTTGATATCCGATGAGGTCGTGGACCTCTTTCTACCGGTCCGCTTTTACTGGGTGCGCCGAGCGCGGTGGCTAAAGTTACACAGAAGATGAGCACTGGCCTTTGCTATCCACCATCGAGCCCTTTGAATGGTATCAATATACCTGACGCACTTGCCTGAAAGGGGGGTGCGGTTTAGCCCCGGACTACTTTCATCAGGTCGTGGACCATGCTGAACGGTACGTGGACGGGAAGATCCACACGAACGGCTTGGAGAACTTCTGGAGCTTGCTGAAACGTGCGGTTAAAGGAACGTATGTCAGCGTGATGCCGTTCCATCTGTTCCGGTATCTCGATGAGCAGGCGTATCGCTTCAACAAGCGTGACGGCCACGACAGCGAGCGGTTCATGGAGGTGTTGATGGGGATCAAGAACAAGCGACTGACGTACAAGACTTGATCGCCAAAGACTCTGATGAGGAAACGCCTTCGGCTCCCGAGGTTCTGGACGTGGCTGTGGAGCGGCTTATTGAACCGTTCCCGTTCTAAAATTGTCAGGGGGCGGTCAAAAACAGCAGCAGGGGCAGAATTGAAAAGCAGCCATTTTGAATGGAGCGCGGTTCGCCGTTGGTTTGCAGCAACATCTTCCAAGTTGCTGGAGACCACGTATGGCGAAT
>JBPCKT010000112.1:0-38666 GCA_051004015.1 Pirellulaceae bacterium
TGCGCGCGACCGCGAAGAGTCGCTCGGACACGAGCGGCTTGTGTGCCTATGCGTGCTTCCTTGTCCGAGAGCCGGATGCGGGAAATCCGCCTGTCCGGTTCGATGAGCGGGGAGTGGAAACGGAGCACGGCAGGCGGACATTGCGCCACAAACGGGGAAACCCTGAAACAGAAGTAAGCCGTAGCCTAAACCACCGCGCCAGTTCTCGACTCTACTTGTGGTTTGCTGGGCGAAGTCGCGGGCCGATTCTTCGGTGCGAGGACGGATTGGAATCCCATCCTACGGTGGGCGCTCTTTCGGGGGGGATAGGCCCTCAGGGTGTTGAAACAGGGACTGCCTAATTCAACACAGACCCCGTTTTTTCATACCGAGGGTCGTGTTGAAACGGGGGGGATTGAATTCAACAGACAGGGATAGGGTTCAGTTTTCAGTGTTCAGCTGGGGACCGCCTGAAGGCGGGACTCCCACCAGGCAAGCCTCCGTCTGGAAATATCAGGGGGCTAACGCCCCCCGCTCGCCGCTGGGTTAGTCCTTTCCCTTGTGCTCGATCTGCTTCCAGTACTTTTCGAACGTCTTGTCGCTGAAGTCGGGGTCGTTGTCGCCGTCGTGGCACTGGGCGCAGCGGCGCTCGGCGAGGCCGCCGGCGAGGGGGAGTTTGAGCTGGTCGCGGAGCTTTTGAATTTCATCCTGGCCGAGCTTTGCGTCTCCTGATTCAGCCGCGACGTGGGCGGAGCCGGGGCCGTGGCAGTTTTCGCAGCCGTTGTGGGTGAGGTGGGGAGTTTTTTCCAGCCCCAGATAGCCGGACTTGTAGGGATAGAACTTCTGCGGATCCCAGCCGGTGACGTGGCAGGAGAGACATTCCGGGTCGTGGTGGCGGGGAATCTGGGTCCGGGCGGTGACGGCTTCCTTGGGAGGTTTTTGGAGAGAGTCGGTGGCGTGGGCGTGGGGAGTTTTTTCCCAGACGGCCAAGGCCTTGGTGTGGCACTCGCCGCATTTGGCGGTGCCGACGTATTTGTGCCCGCTCTCGTGCGCGAGCTCGGTCGCGCCGAGCTCGGCGAGACCCATCTGCTCGAGCTGCGCCTGGTATTCGGCGAGGAGCGCGATCATCTCCTGGTCATCCTCGTACTCGCTGGTGAGGGGAATCCGCTGGTAGCGGAGGGGCTGTTTGGCATCGTTGAAAACACCGACGACGCCGGCATACATTCCCTTGGTGCCGACCTGGGCCAGAAGCGCTTTGGTGTCCTTGATCTTTTCCAGCTCGTGCGTCGGCTCGCCGACTCCGCCGGCCGTGACGACCAGGTCGAAGATGGGAACTTCCTGGGCCAGCCTTTGCGTCTCCTCCTGGGTGGCGTGGGCCAGCAGGACGTACAGGTCGCACTTCTGCTCCTGCACTTCGGCAGCGGCTTTCTTCAAGGCATCCAGGGCGGGGGAATGGAGAAGCTCGTCCCCCTTGAGCTTCTTCTCCGCTTCGTCGCCGAGGGCGGCGATGATGCCGACCTTTTTGCCGCCGGCCTCGATCACGTGGAAACGAGGAGTGAGACTGCGGTCGAGCAGCGCGACGTTTACGCTGGTGAAGATGCTCGGCTTGTCATCCGCGGGGTTTGTTGCCGCCAGTAAGTCGCCGGGAGTCAGCTTGAGGTCGTCGGCACCCAGCGCCACGGCCTGATAGCCCATTTTTCGCAGGGCGTCTGCCGTCTTCTGGAATTTGATCTCCGACTGTTTGCCGTACCGCTTGATCTGGCTGCCGACGTCCAGGGGAACGACTTCCCAGCCTCGCTTCTCCCGGAGCTGTGTCATCAGCGTGGCCCGCCTGGCCAGTCCACCTTTCTGATTTGCCAGTCCCGTGCAGCCGCAAGGTTCGATGTAGCCCATTTGCTGGCCGGTGAGAAAGAACACAAGCTGGGGTTTTGGCCAAGCTTTGAAGAGCTCGGGCTGAGTTGCGGCGGCAGCGGTTTTTGTGCCTTCCTCGGGCTTGTCGATACCGGGCAGGCCAGGGCCTTGCGGGGGAATCAGTTTTGGTCCGGGCTCGGCTGGAGTTTCGCCAGGCGGCGTGACGCTTGCGGTTCCACTCGCCTTGGGCACTGGTTTAACGACGGGCGGCGTCGGCGTTCCGCAACCGGCAGAGAGCAGTGCCCAACTCACAGTGGCGGCGTAAGCGAAGGAGAGCGCGGGTGGAGTCTTCGGGAAGGAATGACCGAGCAAGAAAACTGCGGTGTCCTTCGCTGGCGCTTCAGGCTGGTGTCGGAGGGTCATTTTTGTCTCTTCCGTGAAAATGAAATCGCCTGTTTGGCGGCGCCAGGAGTCTCGGTGACCTTGGGAATCACGCCCACGCAAAGCCGTGGGCGTGCCACCCACTCTTTAGCTTGGCGGCTAGCCTACTTCCCCGGCTTCTAGCGAACCATGAATGACACGGAGATCACCACTTGCTTGATTTGGGGGTGCGTCGTTTTCAAAGTGATTTGTCCGGCTTTGGACTCCGCGGACTTCAAGTAACTTCCCAGCGGGGCGCCGGCGGGGATATCGATCCTGATGGGAATGCGTTTGACCGTCGGACTGATCGCCACCGGCTCCTCCAGTGTTACCTGGAGAAAATCCGGCTGCAGTTTTTCAATTTCCACCCGGGTCATTTCGCGGTGCGGGCCTTTGATATGCAAATACGCGGTGTGGGAGGCGCCCGTCTTTTGATCGACGGCGCCTAGCACGATGGAAGTCCCGCCCGAGGGAACCTTGGGGCTGAGCAGGATGATGTCCCCCACGATCCGGATTTCGACGGGAATGATCTGCGGCTCAATTCCTTCGTAGTTGGTTTTCACGGAAATGGCTTGCCCGGTCAGGCCGAGCGGCAGTCCGGGCTTGATGGCCACGCGCATTTTCACGCCGCCCCGAGCGCCGAACCGGACAGCCTCTTCCAGCGGCAAAGGGGAGAAGGTGGCCTCCAAGAATTTCGCCGAATCCGTGTCCTGCCAGGAGTGCTGGACGATTTTCAATTCTTCGTCGCGGTGCGAGTAGATCGAGAGTTCGCCAACGGCGGGCTCGTTGGCAGAAACGCCGGAAATGGAAAGCGACTGTTCCTCCAGCTCAATGGCATCGACCGTCCGCCCGTGAATCAGCAGCCGCACGATTTCGCGGCGGGGATCAGTGGTGGCGAACTCGGCGGATTGCGAAAAGCTTTTATCGACGAGGTTGATGCTCCACTCCAGCGTCAGCGGGAAGGAGCCGCCGGGGGGAATGGTTTGCTTGTCCCCTTTGGTCATCGACTTGCCCTCCGCCGCGGCTGCTGTGCATCTGCACGTGAAGTCGGTCAGGGTGATGACCAGCGGCTGGTTGCCGGTATTGCGAAAGACGAACTCATGGTGTCCCTTGGAGCCGCGGTCCATGGTGCCGAAGTCGTGGATTTCGCCCCCCTCGACGACGACCTTCGGGCCTTCACTGGCTCCGCCGACGTTCTCCCTCTCCGCAAGGATGGCCAGCGTCATCTTGGTGGGGAGCCGCTCCCCGTCGAACTCGCGGTACGAGGCGTACATCCCGGCAGCGATGCCGATGGCCAGAGCGGCCAGTACCAGTGCGGTGATTTTCATGGGTCAGTTCCGATCGTGGCCGGCGTTCGTGACCGGCAGTCCAGCCATTTTCCTCCCTCAGGACTTTGGCCGCAAGCCTTTACGCAGTTCCAGCATGGTTTGTTCTGCCGTCTCCGGCCGGGGCGACTGGACCACGGTCTTCTCCTCCTCATCCCAGTGATACCGCGACAGATGGTGGTTTTGCAGCTTGAACTCTTCGTGCGGATTAAGCTTGTTCAGCCGCAGGGCCTCCTCGGCTTCCATTTGAGCGGCGGAGTCATCGCCGGCCAGTTTCCAGACCGTGGCCAGCTCCGCATGGATCAGGGCGCTGGCGGGTGAGCGGGCAGCTGCTTCGCGCGTGGCGGCCAGCGCCTCTTCCAGGTCGGCTGGTTGTTTAGAACGGACGAAAATCTGCAAGTACCAGCGAGCCCGGTTTTGGGCGGCGCGCGTGGAGGGAGCCTCCCGGCGGGCGTATTCATCCGCCGCCCGCGTGAAGTCCTCGAAGTCTTCCGCCAGACCGTTGCGGAGCCACGCGGAGAGCCGAGCCTCCGCCAGGCGCTCCCAGGGAGCCGCCGACCAGGGATCTTGGGCGGCGGCGGCGGCCAGATGACCGGCAACCTGGTCCGTGGATTGAAAGGGAATCAGCTCCGCCGCGGACATGGGGAGACTGCTGTTGAGCACGGGGGCATAGCTGGTGAAGTAGCAGGCGGCGGCGAGGAGGGCACTCAGTCCCGCGGCAACGAAACTGCTCCAGCGCGGGATGACCAGTTGCTGGATTGGTTCTTTCAGACTCAGGGCGAGCGGAATCAATATCCAGGCCGTTTGCGCGACGCCAGGAAAGCTCGCCGCGCCTGCGGCGAGCAGGTTCACGCCGAGGACGATGAGGCCGATCACGAGCAGCGGCGGACGCATCTCCCCTGCCCTGACCCAGCCGTCAACGGCCCACAGAAATGCGATTGCCGCCGGGAGCCCGAGTACGAGGAGGCCGACGACTCCGCCGGTGTAGGCCGCGAGGACGAAATGGCCTGCCATCGAGGCGAGAGCAATTCCGAGCAGAAAGCCGATGAGAGCGCCGGCGCAGACGAAAACGGCGGAGTAAAGCGGCGGAGATGAGGACGAAGGTGAAGGTGAAGGTGAGGATGAGCTGCGACGCCAAAGCTCGCTGGCAAACGCCGCGAACATGGCCAGCAGCGCGACGAGAGCCGGCGTTCCCGCGGTCGCCCAAATCTCCAGCAGAAAGTTGTGGGGGTCGGAGACGGTTTCGCTGGCTTCGGGGAGTTTGTATTGGGCGAAGAAGGATTGGAAGCGCCCGGGTCCGACGCCCAGGAGCGGATAGTCGGCAATCATGGCGGCGGTGGAGCGCCAGTATTGCAAGCGGTAGAGGACCGCTTTGGGCGCTTCGCTGAGGACTTCGGCATCGAGGCCGCCGACGAAAACCACTCCCAGCCCGATGATCAACAGTAGCCCTGCCGCAACGGCGGGAATCTTCCAGCCGACCTTGAAGCCGCCGCGCCGCCCGTACAGCAGCAGTAACAGGGCGCCGAACCCTGTTGCGAGCACGGCGGTGCGGCTTTTGGTAAGGAGCAGACAACCTGCCAGGAAGAATGCGGCACTTATCGTGGCAAGGAGCGCGCGGC
Source organism: Pirellulaceae bacterium (assembly GCA_051004015.1). Classification (GTDB taxonomy): domain Bacteria; phylum Planctomycetota; class Planctomycetia; order Pirellulales; family Pirellulaceae; genus SXOA01. The sequence continues at coordinate 5,195 of JBPCKT010000112.1, forward strand.
GATTTCCCTCTTTGCTCATCTCTCGCAGCCCAATGCCGGCGGCGATGATCAACCAGGGAGCGAGAAAGCCGGCGAGCGAATTGGTGAGCGAAAAGGTGGAGACCGGTTCGCTGCTGAAGAGGCGGTCTTCCAGGTGTTTGCGCTCCACCGATTGCTTGTCGGTGCTGTAGCCGGCTTCTTTGAGAAACTTTTCCGGGTCCGCTTTGTAGGCCTTCTGAAAGGCCGGCTGGCTGACGAAGTACTGGTAATAGGCGTGCGTGGAAAGGCAAATCGCCAGTGCGACCATCACGGCGACGACGGCTCGGCTGTGCACGCTGGACGTGATGAGTTGCCGCAGCAGGAACGCACCGATGCCGTAGTTGACCCAGATCCAAAGCGTGTTAAGCGCGGGACGGCCGCCGCCGCTGGTTCCCATGATGACGGCGCTCAGCGAATGTAGGCCAATCAGGACCAGGCCCGCAATCAGCGTCCAGTCCAGCCGCAGCGGGGGGACGAGCTGGGCAATCGCCGCGGCGCTCCAGCAGCCCAGGAGCAGGCACCAGAGCATGCCGAGCGTGACGTGCGTTCCTTCCGGCGTGGCGGCTTCGCTGGGCAAAAGGGGCGTTGCGACGAAGAGCGCGACCACGGCCGCCAGCAGGATGCCGGGGACATGCTGGGCCAGTGACGGCGTGGCGGCTGGTTTCTCCTTGGAGCGCTGCTTGGACATTACTTCTTGATGGTGTGGCGGGCGGTGGCCTCCAGAATGCCGATCAGCGCCAGGATGCAGCCGACGAGGAGCATGATGATGATGGCCCCGGCTAGCTCCACCTGGTGCAATAGCAAGGCCGCCAGTCCGCAAGTGGCCGTGGTGAGGTAAACCGTCAGGACCGCCTGCGTTCGCGTCAAACCTAAATCTACGAGCCGGTGGGAAAAATGGTTCTTATCGGCCTGAAACGGGCTTTTGCCAGCCCGCAAGCGAATCAACAGGACCGTACACATGTCATACAGCGGCACCGCCATCACCACGATGGGCGCGAGAATGGCGTGGCGCTTGGGCGTCTGATAGCCGGCGTACGTGGCAAGGAGCGTGGCGACGGCAATACAGAAGCCGATGAAGTAAGCGCCGGAATCACCCATGAAAATCTTGGCCGGGGGCTTATTGTGCCAGAGGAAACCGAGGACGGCTCCCACCAGCACGAGTAGAAATCCAGCCACGAAAAGCTGGGGGCGATTCGTTTGCGGGTCGGGGTTAAGAAGCAGCACCGCGGCAAGCATGGAGGCCGAAATGGCGGCGACTCCACCGGAGAGGCCGTCCATATTGTCGAGCATGTTGAACGAGTTAATGATGGCGACAATCCAGAACACGCTGAGCATTCCCGTGAGGAGCGGCATGTTCATGAACGCGGTCAGTTGCAGATTCTTCACGAAGAAAACGCAAGCGGCGGCAACGCTGAACTCGACGGCGATGCGAACTTGCCAGGAAAGACCCTTGCGGTCGTCGAGCAGGCCCAGCACCATCAGCACCGTGCCAGCGGCCAGCAGAATCCAGAGATTCCCCGATTGATTGACAATCCCTGAAAGATGCTCGCGGGCGAATTCGGGAAGTAGCTTGGCAACAGCAGGGACGTTTATCGCTAGGACAAGCATCAGCTCGCCGACGGCAAACGTGCCGATCACTCCCAGCCAAATGCCAATGCCGCCACCCAGCGGAGTCGGCGACGTATGCACCTTCCGTTTGGCATTCGGCTGATCAACCAGGCCGAGCTTGGGCGCGAGGTCGCGAACGATGCGGGTGGCAATTAGCGCGATGAGCAGGCTGGGAAGAATTGAGCCGGCGAGGAAGAAAAAAAGTTGGCTCGGGGTCATCGGCGGGAATCATTCCTCAACATGTTGAGCCGCCTTTAGGCGGAATCTTCTTTGTACCGCCGGCGCAGATATTCCCGGCAGCGGCTGAAGAATTCATGGTAATCGGCCCGCTGGTAATCGGGATAGGTCCACGGCCGCGTTTTCCAAGTTCCCTGGTGAAAGTACAGCGTCCCTTCGGCATAAATGCCGTCCCTCAAGTAGATGCGGTGGTCCCGATCCTTGGTGGAAGCGAGCACCAACTTGGCCTCCGTCAGATAGCCCGGGTCCAGATTCAGCGGCCGCGGCTCGGGATGGTTCGTCACCTGCTTGTAGACATCTTCCAAGATGTTCGTGTGTAGCTTGAGACTCGCCAAATCCGCCGGATCGATGAGCCGCTCGAAGGCCCAGAAGGTCTTCTTGAGGTCGGTTCCCATGGAGGCGTCGTAGTAGTGCGTCTCGTGGTGGTCGAAGAGGTCGCTGGCGAGTGTGATGCGTCCCCAGGCTTGTTCTGCTTGCTGCTTGCCCCAATCGAGAGCCTCGGGATAACGACTGAAGGCGGCGGTGATGAGAAAGACGTTTCTATGCGAGGCAATCTGGCCCATGACTCAGTACTCGGTACCGAGTACTGAGTACTGAGTACCGAGTACCAAGTACAAAGCACTCAAGTTATTTCTCGTGCTCCCATTCGTCATTCGCCATTCGGAATTCGTCATTGTTCAATACGCCTTCCCAAACACTCCCCGCCTCGCACTCGGTTTTCCCGTAAAAATACACTTCCCTTCTTCCGCCGGCTGGTCCAGCGGAATGCACCGGATCGTCACTTTGTGCTTCTTCAGCAGCTCCTCCACTTCCGGCCCTTCGGTGAAGTGGCAGAGAGCAAAGCCGCCGTGGATTTCGGGCTTGTCCTCACTCTGTTTGGGAGTGAACCAGGCGAGAAAGTCGTCGAGCTTGTCGATGGTGCGAGTGTTGTCTTCGCGGAGGTTCAGCGCTTTGGCAAAGAGTCCGTCCTGAATCTCCTTCAGGCGCTGGCCGATGGTGGAAACGAGTTCGGCTCGGTCCACTCCTTTCTTCTCGCCCGTATCGCGCCGCGCCAGAAAGACCGCGTTCTTGGCAATGTCCTTGGGCCCAATCTCCGCTCGCAGCGGCACACCCCGCTTGATGTGATACCAGTTTTTCTCGCCGCCGCGGATGTCCCGGTCATCCACCATCACACGGACTTTGCCATCGGCGTAGTCCTGGGCTTCCAGCTCTTTCTTCAAGCTATCCACATACGGAATCACCTGCGATTTCTCTTCGTCATTCCGATAGATCGGCAGCAGCACGATGTGCTTGGGGGCGAGGCGCGGCGGCAACATCAGGCCGTCATCGTCGCTGTGGGTCATGAGGAGCGCCCCGACGAGCCGTGTGGAGACGCCCCAGGAAGTCGTCCAGGCATACTGCTGCTGGCCGTCCTTGTCGGCGAACTTGATTTCTTGGGCCTTGGCGAAATTCTGGCCGAGGAAGTGGCTGGTGCCGGCTTGCAGGGCTTTGCGGTCCTGCATCATGGCCTCGATGGAGTAGGTATCGACCGCTCCGGGGAACCGCTCGCCGGCGGTCTTCTCCCCTTTGATGACGGGCATGGCCATGTAGTCCTGGGCGAAATCGGCATAGACGCCGAGCATTTTCATCGTCTCTTCGCGAGCTTCTTCCGCGGTGGCGTGGGCGGTGTGCCCCTCCTGCCACAGAAACTCCGTCGTCCGCAGGAACAGCCGTGTCCGCAACTCCCAGCGGACGACGTTGGCCCACTGGTTGATCAGAATCGGCAGGTCGCGGTACGACTCCACCCACTTCGCATACATCGCCCCGATGATCGTCTCGCTCGTCGGCCGCACAATCAGCGGCTCATCGAGCAGGGCAGACGGGTCGGGCTGCAACTTGCCGTCCGCCCCCGGCTTCAGGCGGTGATGCGTGACGACCGCACACTCCTTGGCGAACCCCTCGACATGGTCCGCCTCCTTCTGCAAAAAGCTGAGCGGGATGAAGAGCGGAAAATAGGCGTTCTCATGCCCCGTCGCCTTGAACATCCCATCCAGCACCCGCTGCATGTTCTCCCAAATCGACCAGCCCCACGGCTTGATCACCATGCACCCGCGCACCGGCGAAACCTCCGCCAGATCCGCCGCTTTGATGACCTGCTGATACCATTCGGGATAGTCGTCGGCACGGGTGGGAGAGATTGCGGTTTTGGCCATTTGGAGAGCGCCTTCCATGGAGCGAAAAAGATTCGGTTGTTAGCGGCATTCTATGTCGAGAGGAAAGACGAGAATAGGGCCGCTAGGTTCGCGTTTGTGGGAGACGAATGCGATTGTTAGACTTAGATCAATTGCCTGTCCTTTCTGTTCTGAAAGCACCTCAATTGGAGAATGCAATGGCACATGGTTCTTTACCTCGCGACCCTCACTTTGACGAGGTCCTAGAAGCCGCGGAGCGATTGTCGATGGCACCGCCAACTCCTCCGCCCCTTCCTCGCCAACACCTTGCACCGATATCCGACCCGCCGTCATATAGTGATCTGGGCGCAGTCGGCGCAACCTTGCGAGTCATTGCGATCGTCGAACTGGTTGTCGGCTTGTTTGCGCTACTAGGTGGATTGGCCAGTCAAAGCCAGAGCCTTTCTGTTTTTGGTTTGAGCGCGCTATTTGGGGGCCTGCTTGTGTATGCGATTGGAGCGATTATCAAGCTTTTGATTGACATCGCTCAGAACTCATTCCGGCAGACAGCTATACTCATGAGGCAGTCTGATGGTCGCTGGTAATCGCTTGAGCGAAGGCTCACCATCGCCGCACAGCACACCAACTTCTTCCCCCTCGACCTCGCCGAGACGGAAGCAGGAAGCTGGATCCTCATCGAGCTCAACGACGGCCAGTCCACGGGACCGTGCGACAACGATCTGGATGAGTTGTACGGCAACTTGCGCGATGAACTGCGCTAGCAGTACCTCATTCTCCCGCCTTTGTCACCGTTCTCCCTCGCTGCTAAACTGCACTTCTTCTCCTTCTGCCCGAGCCCCGAGTCCCTATACCCGAGTCCCTTCCCTATGCCCCGCCGCTACGTCAACCAGCTTGCTGAACGGGATTCCGTGGACCAGGTCTTTCTGGTCGCCGACAAGCAGTTGCGGGCGAATCGGCAGGGGAATTATTACCTGCAACTGCGGCTGGCGGATAAGACGGGGTCGATTACGGGGATGCTGTGGAATGCGAATGAGAAGCTGTACGGCTCGCTAGAGAACCAGAATTACCTCCGCGTGCAGGGGTCGACGCAGGTCCATAACGGCATCCTGCAGATGATTGTGACGCGGGTTGATCCGGTTCCATCAAGCGAGGTGGAGGAGAGCGATTTTCAGACCGTCAGCTCGGTGGAAACTGACAAGCTGGCGGCCCGGCTGGCGGAAGTGCTTCGGGGCGTGAAGAACGTGCATCTGCGGAGTCTGGCGGAATGTTTTCTAATGGACGAAGCCTTTATGGCCAAGTTTACTGCCGCGCCAGCCGGCGTGAAGAACCATCACGCTTACAAAGGGGGCCTGCTGCATCATGTGGTCAGCCTCATGGAAGTTTGCGTCGTCGTCGCGCCCAAGTACCCCGAGCTCGACGGCGACTTGCTGCTGCTGGGAGCGTTTCTGCACGATGCCGGCAAAATCGATGAGCTCACGTACGACAAGGACCTCGGCTACAGCGACGAAGGGCAGCTCATCGGCCATGTCGTGATGGGGGTCAGCATGGTGACGGAAAAAGCCCGCCAGGCAGCCGCCCTCTCCGGCGAAGAATTCCCCCGCGAGCTCCTGTTGCGATTGCAGCACATGGTCGTCAGCCACCACGGCGAGTACGAATTCGGCAGCCCGAAGCTCCCGATGACGCTGGAAGCCATTGCCCTTCACCACCTCGACAACATGGACGCCAAGCTTTACTCTGCGGTCCAGGCAATGAAAGAGGACGTCAACAGCGAGAGCAGTTGGACGAGCTATAACCAGGCGATGGGAAGGAAGTTTTTTCGGGGAGGGAAGGGAGGGTAGTGGGCAGAGGTTGCCTCCACACCGCTGGGGCGGAAAACAGGAAAACCCCCTGTATTTGGTGCATCACACCAGAATCAACTTGACTCTACAAACCCCCCAGCTTATCACGGTAATGTCCGCCGAATCTTTCCGCATCATGAGGGACTTGCCGTGTTTCGCTGCCTTTTGACCTTGGGTTTCGTCACCATTCTCACCACGTCCGCGTTTGCCCAGCGGAAGCCCTATGACCCGTATGCGAAGCAGACGGAAGAGGATCTCGTCGCGGTTCGTCCCGACGGCAAATTGAACTGGCCCGCGTTTTTCAAATCGAAGGCGATGGAGGACCGCTTCAAGGTCTACTTCGCTCAGGGCTCCTGCACCGGGACCAACATGCGGATTGTGAACGCGCTGGAGGCCAACAAGGTGGTGGTGAACGACCTGCCGGAAGAGTCCTTCCTGGGTCTGGCGGCGAAGGTGCAGGGGGGAACGGTTGCCATGGCCAACGAGAAAGGGGTGCCAATGATGGTCGTTACGCACCCGGCCGGCGTCTCCAAAGTGAACATCAGCGGCAAGATGAACCCTGCCGATTTGCGCCCGGGAATGATGGTCAAGTTCTCTGGCCGGGTCAACGACAGCGGCAAAGGGGTAAAGCCGATTGAAAGCTTGGAAGTTTTCACACCGGACCCGAAGTTCAAGTGGAAAGCGGTCATCACGGGTCGCCAACAGACCATCGCCGCGACCGTTCTCAAGGCGGAAGGCTCGCTGCTGCAAGTGCAAGTTCCCGCCGGCCGCGTTCGCAAACTCACTTTTCAGGTCAAGGAGAACCCGGAAATCACTGTTACCGGCTCGACGCTTGACCTGATCTCCGCCGGAGATGAAGTCTCGACCAAAGGGCATGCCTATCTCAGCGGCGAAGGGGCCGGCGGCGTGCCGGTGGTTTTCGCCAGCGAAGTCGTCGTGAAAAAAGCCTTTGCCCGCGACCGGGCGGCGGAAGCCAAGGCGGAGGAAGAGTTAGCCGCCAAGAAAGTTGCGGCAGCTGCGGAAGAGAATTAGTCCTCGTTCCCACGCAGAGCGTGGGAACGAGACGGAGTCATTTCTTCACTCTCGCCTTCTCCAGCACCGCGTCAATCTTCACCGGCGCTCCCCCCTGCCCTTTGCTCTCGTCCGCCGCGGTGATAAAGGCAAAGACTTCGGTGGTCTCTTCCGGCGTCACTGGCGGAACGCGGGTCTTGAAGAACTTGCCGATTTGCATCGCGGTTGCTTCGTACCCCATGTAGCGGTCGCCCGTGGGAACGACTCCCTTCACGGGCACACCGTGACCATAGATGCCGGCTGTCGAAACTCCTTTGGCGCCGAAGACCGTGGCGCTGTACTTCGGCGGACCCTTGAGGATGGCCCGGTAGGTGCCGATGCGGCCGTCCTTCCAGATGCCGGTGACGACGTCGGCCGTGTCGGTGCTGGCCCGGGTCACGCTCACGCAGCCGGGGCCCATGATGGTATAGAGCGTTTCGACTCCGTGGATGCCGTGCCAAACCAGGTCCGGATGATGCGGCTCGCGGGGGCAGCCGCCGTAGACGTCGCAGCCGAGCACGTCGCCGACCTCCTCGTGGTTCTTCATCCCGATGAAGCCGGGGCTGTAGCGATGCTGCGAGCAGGAGAAGACTGGTACGTTCTTCTCCTTGGCGAGGGCGAAGATGGCGAGGGCATCCTCCAGCGACGCTGCCATCGGCCTCCCGATATAGAGCGGCTTACCGGCCAGGATGACCGCCTTAGCCTGCTCGCGGTGGGCCCGGCCGTCAACGCTCATGATCATCACGGCATCGACTTCTTTGAGCAGCGTATCCACGGAATCGACGATTTTCACGCCGTAGGTTTGAATATCCTTCTGCCACTTGGGAAGTTCCCGCCCGCTCTCCTCAATATCTGGGCTCCCCGCCGGAAATGCCGCCACCACGCGAATCCCGGCCAGGTCCCCTTCCGCCTTGGGGTCATGAAAGAGCTGTGTAAACGCCACCGCCTGGTAGTTATCGAGCCCCAACACGCCGACTTTGATTGGCGGGGCATCGGCGGCGGTCAGCGGGGCCGCAATTGCCAGGAGACAAAGGATGGCCATGAAGTGCCAATAGGTTTTGGAAACCGACATGAATGGGTGCCTCGCTCGCTTGGTGTGAATGTCTGGGCCCGGGGATTCGACTATCCTAGCGTAGCCACAGGCGGCGTGCCTCCGCTAATCTGAATAGCCGGTGATATACCGATTCGACGAGTCCTAGGAGAAGACCTTGGTTCCCCGACGCATCCTGGTTGTGCTCGTGCTGGCCTTGCCGGTCCTCGTCGTCGCGTTTGCGGTGGTGATGGGAGGCTGGGGGCTGGCACAGGGGATGGGAGATCCCGCGGGAGCGACGGCCTTGCGCTGGATTGCTATGGCCTGCCTGATGCTGCTGTTCATCGACCTGATTCTGCTGCTGATGGCTCTGGGGCTTAATGCGATTGAGGAGCGGAGAGACTAAAGGTTACAAATACTCGCTCCAACCGCGCGATTGAAGTTGCTTGACGACTTCGCGGATGGCTTCTTCGTCGTACTTGCTGGCGACGAGTGTGGCATCGGGGGTGTGGACGACGATGCAGTCTTTAACGCCGAGCGTGACGATGAGGTGGTCGTCGCTGGTCCGAACGATGCTGCCGGCCGTGCGGATGCCAAGGTGCTTGCCGACGATGGTGTTGCCGTCGGCATCGGCCCCCAGGCTCCGCGGCAGCGATTGCCAGCTACCGACGTCGTCCCATTGGAAGGGAGCTTCGATGACGGCCACATCGGGATGCTTTTCCATGACCGCAAAATCGACAGACTTGCCGACGATGGCGGTGAATTCCCGCTCCAGGACTTCGTCGTACTTGGGTGTGCCTAGGGCTTTGCCGATGGCCGAGAGGCGTTCCGCCATCGCGGGCTCATGAGTCCTCAGTGCCGTGAGAATCGTGCGGGCTTTCCAGACAAAAATTCCGCTGTTCCAGTAGAACGTGCCGGCGGCGAGGAATTCTTCCGCCTGCGGCCGCTGGGGCTTCTCGCGGAAGCGGAGGACTTGGAAAGCAGACGCTTGGTCATTTTTTTTCTTCGGAATTGGCTGGCCACGCTCGATGTAGCCGAAGGTTTCGGCGGGAAAGGTGGGGCGGATGCCAAAGGTGACAATTCTGCCGGGCTGCACTTCCACCAACTCCGTCGCATGGGCGATGGCGGCGCGAAATTTTTCCACAGGCCCGATCAAGTGGTCCGCCGGCATCACGAGCATGGTGACGTCGCTATCCGCCGCACTGACCAGATGGGCCGCCAGGCCGACGCAAGGAGCCGTGTCCCGCTTGCAAGGCTCCCCCACGATGTTGGCGGCTGGCAGCTCCGGCAGTTGCTCGCGGATCGGGCCGACAAGCTGGCGATTGGTGATGACCAGCGTCCGCTCCGGTGGCACCAGACCGGCGAGCCGATCCAGCGCCTGCTGAATCATGGTCCGCCCGCCGCCAAAGTCCAAAAGCTGCTTGGGAGTGGCCAGGCGGCTGAGGGGCCAAAAGCGGGTGCCAAATCCTCCGGCCATGATCACAGCGTGCAGCATCAGCGAAGCTCGATTGTGAAGTAGGTCAGAATCCTGTTAGAGCAGCCAGCCCTGCACCCAGGCATAGGCCAGCCAGCAGAGGACGGGGAACATTACGAAAATCACGCCGTAGGTGAAAATGCTTGTCCAGTAATGTCGCGGCCAGCGTGCCATGTCGAAAAGGGGTCGGGAGGAGTTTTCGCGGCGAAAACCCCTTCCGACCCCTTCCTTGCGATTGGGGTGAAGAGTCCGTCGCCTCCATGTTGTAATATAGGACCGGCTTTGAAATCCTCCAACCGACGAATACTCCCATGCGTGCCTCCCCCCTGCCCGGCTGCCGCTTTCTGCTCGCCGCTTGTGCCATAGCTTTGGCTCTGGTTTTCCGGGCACGACCCGCCGTCGCGGAGGACGCCTTGGAGTTGCCGCTGGCGGGCGAAACGAAAGTCGTCTTCGCAGGAGTTGAGGACGGCAAAAAAGTCCTTACGGCCAAGGACGCCTTCACGCAGTCGCTGAGCAGATTCGACTTGCAGGTCAGGCTCAAGCGGACCGAAAACGCCACCTTGGAGGAATGGAAAAAATGGGTGGCGGCTGAGGTGCTGCCCTGGAGCGATGAGGAAATCGCTCACGTCAAGCCCGCGGTGACCGTGCTTGCGGAGAAACTGAAGAAGCTCAAGCTGCCGCTGCCGGAGAAGGTGCTGCTGGTGCATATGTCGGGCAAGGAAGAGGCGGACGCTGCCTACACGCGGGCCAATGCCATCATGCTGCCGACCAAGGTGCTCAGCTATGCGCCGGACGATCTGGAGGGCCTGCTCTGCCACGAGCTGTTTCACGTCCTCTCCCGCCACGATGCGAGGGCGCGTCAGCAATTGTACGGCATCATTGGCTTTCGGGCATGCGAGGAGATTCCGCTGCCGGCGCAGTTGAAGGACCGCAAGCTGACCAATCCAGATGCGCCCCAGATCAACTGCACCATCGATCTGAAAATCGAGGGTCGCGTGGTTACCGCCACTCCCGTGCTGTATGCGAGCGCTGAGAACTATGACGCGGAGAAAGGGGGATCGCTGTTTCGCTACATGACCTTCCGCCTGATGGTGGTGGAGAAGAAAGACGGCAAGTGGCAGCCGGCAGCGAGCGGCGGCAATCCGATCCTGCTTGAACCGCGGCAAACGGCGTCCTTCATGGAGCAGATCGGCAAAAACACCGGCTACATCATCCATCCCGATGAAATCCTGGCCGATAATTTCATCCAACTCGTCAAGGAAAACAAAAAAGTGGCGACCCCGAAGATTATCGAACAGATGGAGAGCGTTCTGAAGCCGTAGGACACGCTACAGCTGACGTGACAATGACGTGAGGGCGGACTCCAAATCCTCCCCCCAAGCCCGCAGCGTGAATCGGCGAGACATTTCCCCCGTCACTTCGATGGTGATTTCCAGTCGCTCATCCGGCAGAGAGGCGGCGACTTTGTCCGCCCACTCGATGAGCGTGATGCCGCCGGCTGAGAAGTACTCATGCGGCCCGAGGCGCTGGAATTCCTCGTCTCCGGAAAGCCGGTAAACGTCGAAATGGTAAAGCGTACGGCTGCCGGCGTGTTCGTGGCAAAGGACGAAGGTGGGGCTGACGACCTCGCTCCTGTCGATGCCGCAAGCGGCGGCGAGGGCCTGGACGAGGCGGGTCTTGCCGGCGCCGAGCGTGCCGCAGAGAGCGACGACTGCCCCATCGGGCAAAGCGTCAGCGAGCACAGTACCGAGGCGGTCAGTATCCGCGAGGCTCTCGGAAAGGTAGACATTCTCTTGCATGCTAGAGCTGATGTTCAAAGCCGCGCGGCGCGAGCGACTGGAGGGGACCGCCACCGGTCTGCTGCCAAAGCCCTGGCGCTTCCACAAAGCAGCCGATGCGAGTGAGCGGGATTGCGAGCGGTTGGACGGAGAGCAACTGCTGGGCAACCGCCGGAGCCACGGCCAGAATGAGTTCGAAATCTTCGCCGTCCGATAGCGCATGGTCGAGCGGAGAGAGGTCGCCTTGTTTCGCAGCCGACAGCTCATTCGCCGCCGGAGCAATCGGGATCTGGCTCAAATCCAGCACCGCTCCGCAACCGCTGGCTTCGCAGAGGCGGGAGAGATCGAGCGACAGTCCGTCGCTGACATCCATCGCGGCCTGGATGTCATACTGCTCCGCCAGCAGCAGCGATTCGCGGATCCGAGGCGAGAAGTCGAAATGCCTTCCCAGAATGCTTCCCCCAAACCACCCTGTGACGAGGATTGCGTCCCCCGGCCTCGCCCCGCTCCGCCGCCATTCCTTGCCAGGAATTACTTCACCAATCGCCGTGATGCTGATGACCAGCGGCCCGTCCCAACTGTTGATGTCTCCGCCAGCGATTGCCGTCTCGAATTCTTCCGCAAGCGGAACGATCCCCTCATTTAACTGAAGTGCCAGTGATTCGCCGCCGCTGCGTGGCAGCGCCAGCGAAATCACGGCTCCTACAGGCCGGGCGGCCATCGCGGCGAGGTCGCTGAGGTTCACCGCGAGTGACTTGCGGCCAATGCGCTGGGGAGAGTGACCGTACTTTCCAAGCTGAAAATCCACGCCGTCCATGAGCATGTCGGTCGTCACAACACAGGCGTTTTCCTTGGCCAGCGCCAACAGCGCCGCGTCGTCCCCTGGGCCGAGTAGCAGACGCGGATGTCCCGGCAGACGGAGTAGCAGGCGGCGGAGAAAATCGCGTTCCATGAATTGTCGCCTTTCGCTCCGCGAAAGGCGTGTCCTTTTGCGGAGCGAAAGGCGACTATAACTTGGGCACGGGCGGGATGGGCGTGCCGGGAGGAATGATGCGCGGGGGGCCGTGGTAAATCTCCACGAGTTCCACTCCGTAGCCCCGCTTCAGCTCGTACTCGGCCCGCGCGGCCCAGGGAGTGCCGGCGTGCGTTTCCATTACGGCGTGGAACATGGCCGTGGCCCGGTCCACATGGTGCTTGATCTTGTCGCCGGTAATCGTCTTCTGCCGGGTAGTGATGTCCCAAGCGGCAAGGTGCAAATTGGGAGCCTTCTGGAGCGGCACTGTCCGGGGATTACGGATGAACTCTTCCAGGTAGGCTCCATACTCATACATGCGGGCCTGGTAGGCGAGGACCTGGGCATACATCAAGTCGTAGTTGGCCTGCCATCGGGGCGAAGCCTCTTCCCGCCGCTGCTTTTCCATGTTGCCGATGGTTTTTTCGACGCGCCCTAGATACTCGAGGTAGATGATGGCCTTGGCCTGCTCGATGATGGCCTGTTGTTTAAAGGAAGGATAGTCCGGCGAGAAGCGGACCCGCATTTCGATGATTTTGGCAATTTCTGGTTGATAGGGGTTTAAGTCGTAAACGACCTTTTCCAGCATTGTCCGCAATTGCGATTCATCGATTTCCTGCTTTACCTCCAGACGCGAACGGAGGTCGGGCAGGTAGCGGCGCATCTGCTCCAGTGCATATTTTCGCTTCTCGCCGCGCACGAGGTCCGTTTCCAGGCTGGGGAGCATGAAGAAAATGCCGCTTGTCTCGCGGCCCAGGCGGGAACACTCATACGGCCCAAAGCCGCTGGGATGGGCGTCGTAACGCCGGTGGAAGCCGTCCGTCTGCAATTGCTCTGCGAAAGCGGTTTCCGGCCCGCGGTCGATGGGAATCCAGTGCTCATGTCCAGTCACCGGCTGGATCCAGCGGACGTGGGCGAAGGGGTAGCCGAAGACCGCTTCCCGGCCAATAACATAGAGCTTGCAGCGGGCGGCCTTGGCGACGGCAATCGCCCGCTCGAGCTGAGTGTCATTATCGACGCGGTCGCCGCTTTCGTCGGTGATGACGATGAGCGCCATCTGACGGTCGGTCCGCACGCAATAGGGCTGATAAACGGTGATGGACTGGCCGATCGCCGAGCACATCATTTCGAGGCCAGAGGGATCGCTGGGTACTTCCTCAATCGCCTGGCGGATTTCCGTCATGTCGTGCGACGGACGGCGGGTGTGGTTCACCCATTCCTTGCCGAAGCTGGTAATTGCGGTTTCCAGCGAATCGTCTTGCCCGCGTTTGAGCAGACCAAGCTCCTTGTAGACGTGCTCAATGCGGTCGCGGATTTCCTTTTGGTCGTTTTTCATGCTCTCCGACTGGTCGAAATTCCAAACGACGAGGACCTTCCCTTTGTCGAGCATCCAGAGGATTTCTTGCGTGAGTTGATCGAGGGCTTCTTGATATGAATCGACGACAGCCCGGGCATCCCCAATCATGCCGTCCGGGGCTTCCACAATGAGCTGTTTGCTGGACGGGGTGTCGATGTAGATGCCTTCGATGTTGACGTCGGCGTTCACGACCTGCTCGTAGAGAGCCTTGTCCAGTGAGGGCGCCCCAACCATGCCCTGAGGGCCGGAAGCGCCGGCTTCGCCCACGATGGGGGAGCTGCTGAAGACCTGTGTCGTCGTTTCGGCGACTTCCGTGAGCTGTTTCTCCAGCTCGATGACTTGCATTTCCTTGATTTCGGTTTGCTCGAGCACCTCGGCCACGACCTCGTGCATTTTCTGCACGACCTGCTGATCGACGACTACAAAAGAAAGCCCGATCACCAGCACCATGTGGACGGCTGCCGAAATGAACATGGCGGCCATGCTCCGTAGCCAGCGGCGAATGCGAAAGCCGGAGGAGAGGTCTTCGTATTCTTCTTCCTCTTGCTGCTCAGCCGGGGAAGACGCGGCTTTGGCCTGCTCCTTCTTCGCGGGAGAAGCTTGGGGCGAGGGGCCTTTCTTGGCCGCTGGCGACGGAGGTGCTACCGCAGGCGTCAGCAGTGCGCCGGAGGAATCCGCGACAGGTCCCGGCTCAAGAGTATTATCCACGGGGAAATCTCGCGACAGGAGAATGGCCCTGAGACGATAGTCCGCCAAACCGCGGTGACATGCGATTTCCGGCAGACCACCGCCCGTCAGTATATCCGCTTGGCGCGGAAAACACTGCGCCTTTTCGACTTTTCCGGCTTCTTCGTCTTTTCAGCCTCTGATTATTGCCGAGACGGGCTGCAAGCGGACAAAGGGGTATCTCTAGCAGCGACTTAACGCCTGCAATGTCCGCAGCAAGTTCCTTCGAGAAGGCTGAATTGACGGCCCGATGATAAACGGGAGCGGCAAAAGGAATCGCGGGGAGCGTGACATGAGCAGGGCCAACGGTGGGGCGACGGTTTCTCTTTCGATCGACCTGGAGTTGGCCATCGGACGGCAGACGAGCCAGGGACAGCAGCGGCTGGAGGCGGTGACAGCCGGCCTTGTGGAACTGCTTGATAACCAGGGCATTTCGGCGACCTGGGGAGTTTCCAACCCTGCACTTTCAGCCGCCCGAGAGATGATTCTGGCCGCGAAATCCAGGCAGGAGGTCGCCGTTCTGGGGGAACGCTTCTGGCTGGGAGATGGCACGTCTCCTTCTCGACTGGCCCAAGAGTTCCAGCGTCGGTTTGAAGGAGCACGCCGAACGGGGCTGGTAGTATCGACACTTGTGCTCCGCCAGGCGGCAGAGCATCTCGACCTGAACCTGCTGCTCGGGCACGGAATAACAGCCGTGCGAGGCCCGGCAGTCGCCGCCTCGGCCGATGCCGCCCTCGTCCGCGGTGGAGCCATGCGGTACGGCCTCTGGCAAGTGGAAAGTCCGATTCTGATTCCGCTTTCAGGCTCCTGGTGGCAAGCGGAGCCCTGGGCGTTCCGGCAACTGCTGAAGAACGCGGCGCTGCGTGAAATGCCGCTGAATCTGGTCCTGGATGCGGGCAAAATGGCGGAGCTTAGCGATCTGGGGCTGCCGGCAATGTCTGCGGTAATGCGGAAACTCGGGCAGATGCAAGACAACGAGCAGTTACGGCTCGAGACTTTGGGAGAGCTAGCCCGTTACCATCTTAGCCGCCGTGCTTCTCAGCCCAGCCGATCGGTGCTGGCGGCGTGAAATCTTGGCCCGGCCCAGCGGATGCCTCTTTAGACCTGCTCCCGGAACGTTAGCCAACTCATGGCTCCCAAAGCACCGGCGCAGATGATGAGCGAGATATCCATCAGCCAGCTCTCGCCGCGAAACGGTGCGAAAGAGGGCGCAACAAGCGACGCGACCAGGTCGGTCAAGAATAGTAGGGCGATGAGGATGGCCACGACCATCCCCGACAAACACAACGCCTTGGGCATTCGCAGCGTCCTCAATGATGCACGGCCAGCCGTCGATTCGCTCGATAACATACCGCGTAAGTATAATTCGGGTTCGGCGGATGTCACGTATGGCAGAGCCTTTCTGGCCGGAATTTACGGCTTGTAAGGGCTTTACGGCTTTAAGCCCCATTTGAGGCGAAAATGTTTGCTCCCAATCATCTGGACGTCCAGTCCCGCTTTCGGTCACAGATGCCGGTTACGGCGAAATGGGCCTACTTCGACCACGGGGCCGTCGCTCCGTTGCCGGAGCCGGTCCGGACCTCCATGGCGACATGGCTGAAAGAGGCGACTGAGGAGGGGGATGTCCACTGGCAGAACTGGTCCCAGCAAGTGGAACGGACCCGTCTGGCTGCTGCGAACCTAGTCGGGGCCGAGGTTGAAGAAATCGCCCTTGTGCCGAACACGACTTCCGGCATCAGCCTGGTAGCCGAGGGTTTTCCCTGGCGAGACGGTGATAATGTCGTCACTCTGGCCAATGAGTTTCCCTCCAACCTCTTTCCTTGGATGAACCTGGCGAGCCGGGGGATTGAGACCCGGAAAGTGCCCGTGGATGACGGCCGCGTGGATTTGAACCGGGTTGGAGAGGCCATTGATGAACGAACCAGGTTGGTTTCATTGAGTTGGGTCGGCTTCGCGACTGGTTGGCGGATTGACGTGGCGTCTGCGGCCGAATTTTGCCATCGCCGGGGCTGCCTGTTCTTTCTCGACGCGATTCAGGGGCTCGGCGTCTTTCCTCTGGATGTGAAGTCCAGCGGCATCGATTTCTTTGCCGCGGACGGGCATAAATGGCTGCTCGGGCCGGAAGGTGCAGGGCTGCTCTTTGTTCGCCGCGAACACTTGGATCTGCTCCGGCCCCTCGGTCTCGGCTGGCATAGCGTCACGGGCGGCGGCGGATTCACTTCGGAAATGAACTTGCGCACCGCGGCGGCAAGATACGAAGGGGGGACGCAAAACATGGCGGGGATGATCGGCTTGGGGGCGAGTTTGGATTTTCTCTTGGAACTCGGTGTTGGGACGAGAAGCTCGCCCGTTGCCGACTTGGTGTTGTCCATCACGGACTACGCCTGCGAACGCCTCGCGTCGCTGGGTGCAGTCTTACTCAGCCCGCGCGACGGCGAGCACCGCTCCGGCATTGTCACGTTTCAGATTCCCGGCCAAGAGCCCGCCGAGATTCGCAAGGCACTACTTGCCGCAGGCATCGTCACCAGTTGCCGCGGCGGCGGAGTGCGCATCAGCCCGCATGGCTACGCGACAAGCGAGGAAGTTGACCGGCTGATGGAGGTGCTCAAACGCTTCCCTAAGGCGTAAAGTCCTCGCTTCCATCCAGGCTCGTCACAAACGCCGCCAAGAGATCCGCCGCGCGGTCAATGTCGTCGAGCGACACCATCTCCACCGCGCTGTGCATGTAGCGGTTGGGGATACTGACCAGGCCCGTCGCCACACCCGCCCGGTTAATTTGCAGCGCATTGGCATCATTGGGTACGGCCTTGCCGCTGGCCGCGAGCTGATAGCTCAGGCAATGCTCCTTCGCAAGCTGGACCAGCCGCTCGGTGACGGCGGGGTTCATGTTCGGGCCGCGGAAGATGACCGGGCCGCCGCCGAGGGTAATGTCCCCCTGCTGCTTCTTGTCGATGTTGGGGCAATCCGTGGCGTGCGTCACGTCTACCGCGATGCCGACTTGTGGGTCGATTCCAAATGCGGCCGTCTGGGCTCCCCGCAGGCCGATCTCCTCCGCCACCGTGGAAACGGCGAAGACGGAGCACTTGAGCGGCTTTTGGGCAGCCCGGCGGAGTGCTTCGATGCAGACCCACAGACCCGTCTTGTTGTCCATCTGCGGAGCATTCGCCAGCCCGTTCCGCATCTCCTGAAAGCCGAGCTTGAGCGTGACGGGGTCGCCGACCCGCACCGCCTCGGCCGCTTCCACTTTGGTTTTGGCGCCAATGTCGAGCCACAGGTCTTCCAGCTTGACGACTTGCTTCTTCTCTTCGTCGTTGAGCAGATGAATTGGCTTGCGGCTGATGACGGCTGGGATTGGCCCTGCGCTCGTCCAAATCACCATCCGTTGACCGATAAGCTGCTGGGCGTCCCAACCGCCGATGGTCTGGGCGTAAATGAAGCCGTTGTCGTTGATGTGCGTCACGACCATTCCAATCTGGTCGCAATGGCCGGCGAACATGACGCGGAGCTTCGCCCCAGGATTTTTTGCCGCAATGACATTGCCGTGGAGGTCCGTCGTCACCTTGTCCGCAAAGTCCGAGACATACTGCCGGACCACATCCTGCGCGGGCCGCTCATAGCCGGAAGGGCTGGGAGTATCGAGGAGGCGTTTGAGGAATTCGAGGGGGGCGGCATCCATGAAAAATCGGGCTCCATGAGAAGAGTCGCAAGTGTCAATTGAGGCTGATTATACCGAACCCGCAACCGTTGACACTTGTCCGGGTGTGACGTAGGCTAGTTTTAGTCGCTGGTAAGAACTCCTATGTCCACTCCTCCAAATAACACGCAAAGCCGCAAAAATGCTCGCCTGATTGGCGTCGGCGTCGTGATTATTATTGGGGGCCTGAGGGCTTAGGGGCGGCGACAAAATCGCGGATACAATCGCCCTGAAGCCCCTCGCGGGTTTCAGGGTTTTTTTGTTGGCTCACAAAGTGGGGTAGGCTTCCAGCCTGCCCAGAAAACCATGCGCAGCATCCAAATCTACGACACCACTCTCCGCGATGGGACGCAAGGCGAAGGCGTG
Source organism: Pirellulaceae bacterium (assembly GCA_051004015.1). Classification (GTDB taxonomy): domain Bacteria; phylum Planctomycetota; class Planctomycetia; order Pirellulales; family Pirellulaceae; genus SXOA01. The sequence continues at coordinate 23,554 of JBPCKT010000112.1, forward strand.
AGCCTTTCCCTCCAGGACAAATTGCAAATTACCGCGCGGCTGGACGAAATTGGCGTGGACTATGTGGAGGGTGGCTATCCGCTGAGCAATCCCAAGGATGCCGAGTATTTTCAAAAGGTGCGGGAGCTGGATTTGAAAAACAGCACCGTCTGCGCCTTTGGCATGACGCGCCGCAAGGGGATGGCCGCCAAGGACGACCCGGGAATGAAGTCCCTGCTGGAAGCGGTCCTCGGCAGCCGGCGGCCGACATGTACCATCGTGGGCAAGACCTGGGATTTTCATGTGACCGAAGTCCTGCGGGTCTCGCATGAAGAAAACCTGGACATGATTTTCGAGACCATCGAGTTCCTCCGCAGTCAGGGGTGCGACGTGTTGTACGACGCCGAACACTTCTTCGACGGCTCCGCGGCGAACCCGGCCTACGCTGCCCAGACCATTGCAGCGGCAGCAAAGGCGGGGGCGAAGATGGTCATCCTTTGCGATACCAACGGCGGCACGCTGCCGGAGGTCGTCGCGCAAAAGACTCGATTCGCCATGGAGACGCTGAGGCCCTTCGGAATCCCCGTCGGCATCCATTGCCACAACGACTGCGAGCTGGCCGTCGCCAACTCGCTCGCCGCGGTCGATGCCGGGGCGGAGCAGGTACAGGGAACGATCAACGGCTTTGGCGAACGTTGCGGCAACGCGGACCTGATCTCCGTGATGTCAAACCTCGGCCTCAAAAAGGGCTACGGCCTGCTCGGCGGTCGGGATCTGAAACACCTGACTGAGCTATCGCGCTTCGTCTACGAAACGGCGAACATCAACCTCCGTTCCAACCAGCCGTTCGTCGGCCACAGCGCCTTTGCCCACAAAGGGGGCATGCACGTTCACGCCATTGCCCGGGCCACCAGCACTTACGAGCACATGGACCCGCAGCTAGTCGGCAACGAGCGGCGGATTCTGGTCAGCGAACTCTCCGGCCGCTCCAACATTGCCGCCATGACCACCAAGCACAAGTTGAGCGACGACAAGGTCCTGATGGACGCGATTCTTGCCCGCGTGGTGCAACTAGAGGCCCAGGGTTATCAATTCGAAGCCGCCGAAGCCTCGTTCGACCTCCTCGTCCGCAAGGTCGCCGGCTCCTTTCAGCCGCACTTTGAGCGGATCAAGTACCACATCGCCGTTAGCACACAGGGGAACGACGCCCCCGTGACCGAAGCGACCGTCAAGCTCCGTGTGAATGGCAAGGAACGGCACGAAGTGGGGGAAGGTGACGGCCCCGTGAACGCCCTCGACGCCGCCATGCGGAAGGCCCTGAACGGGAATTTCCCGAACCTCCGTGACATGCGGCTCATCGATTACAAGGTCCGCGTCGTCAACAGCGAAGCCGGCACCGCCGCCCGCATCCGCGTTAGCATCGAGAGCGCCGACCAGCACGACATCTGGGGGACCATCGGCGTGTCGGAAAACATCATCGAAGCCAGTTGGCTGGCCCTCGTCGATGCGATTGAATACAAGTTGTACAAGGACCAGGTGGGGTAGGCTTCCAGCCTGCCCGGCAACCTCCACATGACGTGAAAGCCCCATTCCCTATGTCCTTTGACCCCGCCTCCCTCCCCAACCGCTTTGACTTCGCCACTGCCCAGCCGCGTCTCTACGCGATGTGGGAGCAGGGGCGGTACTTCCATGCCGAGCCGCACCCCAAGCGGCAGCCGTTCAGCATTGTCATTCCGCCGCCGAACGTGACGGGGGCGCTCCACCTGGGGCACGCTCTCAACAACACGCTGCAGGACATTCAAATCCGCATGAAGCGGATGCAGGGGTTCAACGCCCTCTGGATGCCCGGCACCGACCACGCCGGCATCGCCACGCAGGCGGTGGTGGAACGCCGGCTGCGGGAGGAAGAGGGGAAGACGCGGCACGATTTGGGCCGCGAGGAGCTGGTCCGCCGCATCTGGGAGTGGAAGGAGCAGTATGAAAGCCGCATCCTCAGCCAGCTCAAGCAGATGGGCTGCTCGTGCGACTGGGAACGCGCCCGCTTCACGCTCGACGACACCTGTGCCCGGGCCGTGCGGCAAACCTTCTTCGACCTCTTCAGCCAGGGGCTCATCTACCGCGGCAAGCGGCTGGTGAACTGGGACACGTTCCTGCAAACCGCGGTGAGCGACGACGAAGTGTTTCAGGAAACCGTGAAGGGGCACTTCTGGCATTTTCGGTATCCGGTGATTGGGGGTTTGCCAGGTGAACCTGAGTTCGTGACGATTGCAACGACGCGGCCGGAAACGATGCTCGGCGATACCGCGGTGGCCGTCCATCCTGATCCGGCCAAGGCTCTCGACAAGGCCGAGACCGAAGCCCGCGAACGACTGGCCAAAGCGCCGGCCAAGGAGAAGGCGGGCATTGAAACCCAGATTGAAGAAATCCAGCGGCGGCGGAAGGAGATGCTGCCGGAACTTGTGGTGCTGCGCGATATGGCGAAAGCGGGCCGCAAGCTCATGCTGCCGCTATTCAACCGCGAGATTCCGCTCATCGCCGACGAATGGGCCAAGCCGGAACTAGGGACCGGCTGCGTGAAGATTACTCCGGCCCATGATCCGAATGACTACCTGGTGGGCCAGCGCCAGAAGCTGCCGATGATTAACATCCTCAACCCCGATGGCACGCTGAACGCCGAAGCGGGGAAGTATCAAGGACTGACCATCAAGAAGGCCCGCGACGCAGTGGTGGCCGATCTCGACGCGCTTGGCCTGCTCGGCGATGTGGAAGACCGCGAAATCGAGCTGCCGCATAGCGACCGGAGCAAGACCCCGATTGAGCCGTACCTGGCAGACCAGTGGTTCGTGAAGATGGGCGACCACGACGACGGCAAGCCCGGCCTGGCGCAAATGGCGATGGATGCCGTGACTAGCGGCAGGGTGAAGATCATCCCGGAGCGGTATGCCAAGAGCTATCTCGATTGGCTAGGAGAGAAGCGGGACTGGCCGGTGAGCAGGCAGTTGTGGTGGGGGCACCAAATACCTGTGTGGTCGAAGATTTCGCCAATCAAAGCGCAGGAGGAGACGCTCGAGAAATTCCGTGGATCGGGAATTCTTGCGGCGCAAGGGCAAGGAATCGGACCGGCATCCAACGAGTTTCGGAACGTGAGGCGGCAAATCGATCAAGAAACGGGCGAAATAAAATATATGCTTTGTGTGGCTCCTGGCCACGAAAACTTCGAGCGGAGTCTTGAAGCAAATGGTTTCACTCGCGATCCCGACGTTCTCGACACTTGGTTCTCCTCCGCTCTCTGGCCTCACAGCACGCTCGGCTGGCCGGAGAAGACGCCGGAGCTGGCGTATTTTTATCCGACGAACGTCCTCATCACGAGCCGCGACATCATCACGCTCTGGGTGGCGCGGATGGTGCTGACGGGTCTGAACAACGTGGGGGAAGTGCCGTTCCGCCAGGTGTTCATCCATCCCAAAATCCTGGACGGCTATGGGGAGTCGATGAGCAAGTCGAAGGGGAACGGAGTGGACCCGCTCGACATCGTCGGCAAGTTCGGGGCCGATTCGCTCCGCTATGGGCTGACGAGCCTGACAACCGAAACGCAGGACGTCCGGATGCCGGTGCAGTTCGAATGCCCGTACTGTCAGGCCCTCATCGACCAGACGAAGAAGAATCGCGAACTACCGAAGGTGGCATGCAGCAAGTGCGGCAAGGAGTTCTCCACGCAGTGGGCGCGGACGGACGCGGACAAGGCCATCTCGCGGGCGGCCGTGGTGAGCGAGCGGTTCGAAGTGGCCCGCAACTTCATGAACAAGCTCTGGAACGCCGCCCGCTTTTCGCTCATCAATCTGGAGGGCTACTCCCCTACCCCGGTGAATGTGAACGAACTTCCCGTCGAGGATCGCTGGCTGCTGAGCCGGCTTTCGACGGTGACGCAGGAAGTGACGACGGCAATTGAAGCCTTCCGCTATGCTGACGCAGCCAAATCGCTGTACGACTTCGCTTGGGACGAGTTCTGCAGCTTCTACGTGGAGATCAGCAAGAGTCGGCTGCAGGACGAGGCTGCCAAGCCCAACGCTCAGCGGGTACTCGCCCACACGCTCGACGTGCTGCTCCGACTACTCCACCCCCTCATGCCGTTCATTACCGAAGAGATCTGGCACAACTTGGGCCAACTCGCGCCGGTGCGGGGCATCCCCGAGCCGTACGAAGCGACAAAGCACGTCATCATTGCCCCCTGGCCCCGAGCCGAAGCTGCTCACCAGGACAAAGCGACCGAAGCCCGCTTCGCCACCTTCCAAGCCGCCCTCGCCGCCCTCCGCGAAATCCGCAGCCGGCAGAACATCCCGCCGCGAAACACTGTCGAGTTCTGCATCAAGTGCGACGCTGCCACCGCCGCCCTCTTGCAGCCGATGGCCGCCTATTTTCAGTCCATGGCCAACGCGACTGCCACGGGCTTCGGCCCGAGCGTCGTCCCACCGCCGATGACCAGCAAGTCGGCTGTGTCCGGAATGGAAATCTTCGTCGACATGAAAGACCTCATCGACGTGCCCGCGGAGATTGCCAAAAACGAGAAGGAAGAGCAGAAACTTCTTGGACTCATCAAAGGAAAAGAAGCCAAGCTCGGCAACGCCAGCTTCGTGGACCGGGCTCCCGCAGCCGTCGTCGAGGCGGAACGTGCCAGCTTGGCTCAGTATCAGGAGCAGCTTGCATCGATTCGCGCGGCGCTCGCCGCTTTGCGAGCTTAGCCCCCGCGTCCACGCGGGGAATCGCCGCGAGGACGCGGCGGCTAAGCTTGTCAAACTTTGCCGATTGCGCAAAGTTTTCTGATTATTCCGAAAGTTCCGCTCAGGAAAGTTCCGATAACCGTGCTGCCGGAAGGTGCGTCCGCACGCGCGGAAGCTCTTTTTCGGCTGACCTGAAAGGACTTTCCATGCTTTGCACTGTGCGAAATCTCTCGCTCGCCTTCCTGACGCTCGCTATCGGCCTCCAGCTAGCATCACCCGCGTTCGCCCTCCCTCCCGACATCGCCAGCCGGGCTGGCCGTCATGCCCGCCGGGCCGCTGAACAGCGGAGCGCCCAGCGAGAGGAAGAACAAGCGGAGCAGATTCCCGCGGACGCCGAAGTGCTGGACGACGCGGTTGAGGAGACCAGCGCCAAGGAGCCCATCGGCACCGGCACGAGACATCCCGTCCGTCGCGAGGCGCATGAATCGGCCATGAATGGTGCTCCACGGGTGCGCAACGCGTTCATCCCCGCCCACGAGCGGATGGCCGGCCGCAACTCTCGCAGCCAAAGCCACTTCACCCAGGCTCCCATGTCGGAGATGGAAGCGCAGGAAGAACTCCCGCTGCCGTCGCGGAAGCGAATGCTGACCGATGAGCGTCAGCCCGCTGCCGGCCAGCCGATGCACGAAGGCGAATACTACGGCGAAGAGGAAGTGTACTACGGCTCGGGCCCAGGTCCTCGGGGCTTCAGCCGCAACTGGGGAGACAACTGCAATCCCTGCTGCATTCCTTGCCCCCGCATCGGCTACTTCGAAGCCTTTGCCGGCGCTCACGGCTTTACCGGTCCGCTCAATCGCACCACCGGCAGCTTCGGTTTCCAGGAGGGATTCAACGCGGGCATGCCCATGTTCTGCGGCCTGACGCTGCAAGCCGGTATCAACGCCACGCAGAGCAATTTCGAGGGCGCCCCGTTCACTCCAGACGACCGGACGCAGTTTTTCACCACGGTCGGCGTTTTCCGCCGCGTGGACCTCGGCCTGCAAGCGGGCCTGGTCGTCGATTTCCTCCGCGACGATTGGGATTACAACATCGACATGACTCAAGTCCGCGGCGAGATCGGCTGGATGATGCCTTGCGGCAACGAACTCGGCTTCTGGTTCGCGGCCGGTGGCGATCAAACCACCACGGATGCCCAGGTCGCGTTCTTCGCCAACGACTCCGTCGCTTTCCGCAGCAGCGTCCTCAGCGTTGAACCTGTCGATATGTACGCCTTTTACTATCGCCGGCAATTCGCTTGCGGCGGCGAAGGGCGAGTTTTCGTCGGCGGCACCGATGACAACCGCGGACTGCTGGGCGGAAATATTCGCCTGCCGCTGAATCCTTGCTGGCAATTCAGCACGGACTTTCTCTACGTCGTGGCCAGTGACGACGCCGACTTCCGCTTTAACGACGAAAGCTGGAACGTCTCGTTCAACCTCGTCTGGACCCCCTTCGGCCAAGGCGCCGGCGGCTGCCAGAACTACTGCCGTCCGCTCCTGGACGTAGCCAACAACGGCAGCTTCCTTACGCGGCTGCCGTAGAAACGCCCAAACATTGTTCGCGCGGGGAGGTTGGCTTATACTCAAAGGCCCACCCCACCTCCCTCCCCTCCTTGCCAGGGCGCGCCATGTCTTTTGCGTCAATCACTCTCCTTCTCGTTGCGGGCACTGCCGCGGATTCACCTCCCGCCGGAACGCTCTTGACCTATAAGGGCGCGATGGTGGCGGCGAAGGAAGAAGGAACCACTTCAAAAAAAACCATCGCGCTGACGGTGCTTGTGGCTGACACGGAGGCGAATGGGTCGTCAACGCTGCTCTGGACGCTCGAGGAAAGCGGCCGCGGCAAATGGTCCTGGCTCGACCATTTTGGAACCTGGGAAGTTGATGCGAAAAAACGAGATGAGGGTTCGCTAGGACCGGCGCTGCTTTATCAGCGGGAAGACGGCAAGAGCATTGTCCCGCTGCTGTCTCCCCTGTTTGCCGCGGAAACGAAGCTGGAACGGGGTGCGATGTGGTCGGAAGGGCGGACGGATTACCGCGTCACCGGCGAGGCCAAAGCCGCCGGCCGCGAGTGCCTGGAAATCGATTGCCGCACTCCGTACGGACACAAGCGAACCATCTTTGTCGAGAAAACCTCGCCGCTCGTGGTAGCTCTGCGCGAGACGGTCTTCATCGGTCAGGGGGAGCAGCACGAATTGAAGCTGGAATTGGTGTCGGTCAAAGCCCTCTCCACGGAAGACGCAGCCAAGGCCGAAGCAGCATTTGAGCAAGGGACCAGGCTGAAAGACGCTCTGCATCATAAGCCGCGGACCGACCTGGTCGAATTCGAAAAGGATGAGCTCACGACCCTGCGGGCGGAATTGCCCAAGCTGGCTGAAGCGGCAAGCGCAACGCCGCTTGCGCCGCTCGTGGCTGCCGCACAAAAGGACCTGCAGGACCAGAAGGGCCGTTCCGGGGCGGTTACCGCGCTGCGTGACGCGGTTGTCGGAAAACCGACGGGCGAATTCAAGCTGCTCGACCTCGCGGGAAAAGAAGTCGGCCCGGAGGTGCTCAAGGACAAGGTTACCATTCTGCATTTCTGGGCCTATCGCGATACGCCGCTTGAGGAACCCTACGGCCAAGTCGGCTATCTCGACTTCCTGCTCCGCAAGCGGGGAGAAAAGGGAGTGCAAGTCCTGGGCGTTCTGGTGGACGAGAAGATTGTGGACGAGGGCGCTCGTCGCGCGGCGGCGGCTTCGGCCCGCAAATTGAAGTCCTTCATGAACCTGAGCTATGGCATCCTGATGGATGACGGCACGCTTCTCAAGAAACTCGGCGACCCGCGACCCGCTGGAGGGAAGCTGCCGCTATTCGTCGTCATCCGCCGCGACGGCAAGGTCATCGAGTACCACGCCGGCCTATACGATGTGAAGCCGGAGCAAGGGCTGGCCGAACTGGACGCCATTGTGGCTAAGGCGGCAGCCAGCGGCGTTAAATGAAAGTACTTCTCACGCTCCGCTGAGGAATCATCTCGCGGAGCGAGATGAGTACTCTTTTCAGACGCGTACATACGGCCGCCGCGACGGTGCCAGAATCAGGAGAGCGCCGAGAATCAAGCAGATGGCGCCGATTACCGGCGGCAGCGCGATGACATAGTCTCGGTACACGGTAATTGCGAAGGCCCCCAGGTCCACCGTTTCTTTGGGAATAATGAAGCTGAGTCCTTGGTACATCAGGCACACAACGCCGAAAATCACCAGTAGGATTCCAAGAAGTCTCATGGGTTTGCCCCTTGTTGGTGGACGTCGAGATAACTCGAAAGGAAGCTGTAGCAACTGATGCGCCAACGGAATTACGATACCGACGCATCTTGCCGCAAACCTAAGTCCGCTCGATAGAAAGGGCGGAATTCAAGAATTCCCCCGTGTGGTTGCCGGGCAGCGCCGCCAGGCCGCGCGGCGTCCCGGAAAAGAGCAACTGGCCGCCGGAGTGGCCACCTTCCGGCCCCAGGTCAATCAGCCAGTCGCAGGCGCGAAGCACGTCCAAATTGTGCTCGATGACCAGCACCGTATTGCCGCGAGTGACGAGAGCCCCCAGCACGCCGAGCAATATTCGCACATCGCCGGCATGCAGCCCGGTGGTCGGTTCGTCAAGCACATAGAGGGTGCGGCCGGTTTCGGCACGGGCCAGCTCGGTCGCCAGCTTGATGCGCTGCGCTTCCCCGCCGGAAAGCGTGGTGCTGCTTTGGCCAAGCGGCAGGTAGCCCAGGCCGACGCCCAAAAGTGCCAGCAGTGTCCCATGAATGACGCTCATGTTCTCGAAGAACGCCGCCGCTTCTTCGACCGGCATGGCCAGCACGTCGGCAATGCTCTGCCCTTTGAACTTGACTGCCAGCGTCTGCCGGTTGAAACGCTGCCCGCCACAGACGCTGCAGCGGACATAGAGGTCCGGTAGGAAGTTCATTTCAAGCTTCTTCATCCCCTGTCCCTGACACTCTTCGCATCTCCCTCCAGCCGCATTGAAGCTGAAGCGACTGGCGCGAAAGCCGAGCGCCTTCGCCTCTTTCGTGGCCGCGAAGACTTTGCGGATTTCGTCAAATACGCCGCTGTAAGTGGCCGCATTGCTTTTGGGGGACCGGCCGAGCGGTGACTGGTCAATCTCAATGAGCTTGTCGATGTGCTCAACCCCGGTGAGCTGCGTAAATGGCCCCGGCTTCTGGGCGGACAGCCCGAGCTTGCGCAGAATCGCCGGCGTGAGCGTTTCGTTGATCAGCGAACTCTTGCCTGAGCCGCTGACGCCGCTGACGCCGATCATCCTGCCGAGCGGAAACTCGACCGTTACGTTTTTCAAGTTATGCGTCGTTACACCCCCCATCACAATCCTTCCGCTGCTCTCCGCCACCTTCCCCCCCGCCTTCTCCGTACCTCCGTGTCCCTGCGTGAGCCCCCGCCTTTCCTTCCCGCTGAGATATCGCCCCGTGACACTTGCCTCATTATCCGCCACTTGCCGCGGCGTCCCCTCGGCAATGATTTTCCCGCCCCTTGAGCCTGCGCCAGGTCCGACATCGATGAGCCAATCGGCGGCCAGCATCATGGCTTCATCATGCTCCACGACCAAGATCGTGTTTCCTTGCGCCTGCAACTCCCGTAGGGCAGCAATCAGCCGGGCGGTGTCGCGTGGATGCAGGCCGATGGAAGGCTCATCCAGGATGTAAAGAATGCCCGTCAGCCCCGAGCCAATTCCGGTGGCCAGACGGACCCGCTGGAATTCGCCGCCGGAGAGTGAATTGCTGGCTCGGTCGAGAGTGACATAGGTCAGGCCCACTCTTTCCAGGAACGCCAGACGCTTGGAAAGTTCCAAGACGAGCGGAGCGGCTATTTCGTGGCGTTCATCGTCAAATCTAGCTGCCCGAAAGAATTCCCCGGCTTCACTGACCGACAACCGGCAAACGTCGTGGATATTCTTGCCGCGAATCAGGACGCTGAGTGCTTCCGGCCGGAGGCGGGCGCCCTGGCAGGCGGAACAAGGAACGTCAATCAGCAGCGTTTCCAATTGCTCTCTCCGCGCCGCTTCCGTCGCCGTGGCCAAGTCGCGCTGCAGGGCAAGCCGAAGGTCGGCATCGCTGGTTGCCGCGGCTTCTGGCTGCGTTTGGCGAACGAGCTCCAGATCAAAATCCCGTTCCGTTCCAAGCCCTTCGCACTTGGGGCACGCACCGTAGGGGCTGTTGAAGCTGAACGTCCGCGGCTCAATTTCGGCGAGCGCGACGCCGCAGGAGAGACAGGCGTAAAGCGTGCTGTAAAGCCGATCTTCCCAAGTCCCCTTTTCCCGCTCACTCGCCGCAATCACCAGGCCATTCCCGTGCCTGATGGCCAGGTTCAGCGATTCCGCCAGGCGGCTGGACATTCCCTCGCGGATGATCAGCCGGTCTACGACCGCTTCCAGCGTGTGGACCTTGTGCCCATCAAGCGGCGGCACCTGGTCGAGGTCGTGGATGACACCGTCCACTCGCAACCGCACGAGCCCTGCCTTGCGGACTTGCGTCAGCACGTCGGCATGTTCCCCCTTTTTGCCGCGAACGAGCGGCGCGAGGAGCATGACCTTGGTCCCTTCCGGCAATTCCAGCAGGCTCTCCTGAATCTGCTCCAGCGACTGCTGACGAATCGGCTCGCCGCAAAGATGGCATTTCACATCGCCGGCGCGGGCAAAAAGCAGCCGCAGATAGTCGTGAATCTCGGTCGTCGTGGCGACAGTGCTGCGGGGATTCGGCTGTCCCGAGCGCTGGTCAATGCAGATCACCGGCGATAGCCCGCTGATCGAATCCACGTCGGGCCGCTCGAGCTGGTCAAAGAACTGCCGGGCGTACGGGCTCAGGCTCTCGATATACTGCCGCTGCCCCTCGGCATAGATCGTATCGAACGCCAGGCTGCTCTTCCCCGACCCGCTGGGCCCGGTGATGACCACCAACTTGCCGAGCGGAATGTCCAGGCTGACATTCTTGAGGTTGTGCGTGCGAGCGCCGCGGATGCGGAGGAAGTCGAGATTGTTGGGTGAGTCTTGGAACGCATCCATGCGTTTATCCTTCCACTTTCACCACTATTTTCCGCACGACCTCGGCCGGTTTCTCCCCGTCGGGCGCCACGCCCGGCATATGCACATCCTGCGGACCGAAGATCGCGAAGGAGCCGGCGGGGACACGGAGAAAACTGCCGCGGCCGGTGAAGAAGGCGACGTCTCGCTCCTGGCTGTGCGGTTCAGACACCGTTACTTCCGCCAGGTTCACCCAGCCCATCCGTTCTTCGCCGCGGGCGACGTATTGCACGTCCCAATAACGTTGGTGGGCTTCGAACTTGCCAAGCTCGGGAGGCTTGGGCGTGTATTCCTGAATGAGAGCGAAGAGATGCTCGCCGTCGATGACCGTTTTGCCGAGCGGCAGGCGAGCAAGGTCGGTGGCGCGGAGCCAGTCGAGGGCGGCGGCGATGCGAGGATGCAGATTGCGGTAGAGGTCGGAGCTGGAGAGGCGGTCGGTAATCATCGTTGGCTTCCGGTTCAAAGTTCGTAGTTCATAGTCACGAAGCAATCGTTCGCCCTCCGTCGACGGGGAGACTGACGCCGGTGACGAAGTCGTTTTCGATGAGGAACAGCACGGCATGGGCGATATGTTCTGGCGAGCCTTCCCGCTTTACCAGTGTTCCGGCGATGGAGGCTTCTCGATCTTCCCGTGGCAAATCCGGCGGAAGCATGACCGGGCCTGGCAGAATGGCATTCACACGGACGCGCGGGTTGCGGGCGGCAAGTTCCACGGCCAGGTCGCGAGTGAGCGTGGGGATTGCCCCTTTCGACGGGAAATAAGCGGCGTAATTGAGATACGGGCGGGCGACCGCCCAATCGCCGATGTTAATGATCACGCCCCCCGTCGGCTGAGCGGCCATCTTCAACCCGGCCTGCTGCGAGCAGAGGAAGGTGGCGAGCGTGTTGATCTCAAAGTTTTTGCGGACGTCGTCAGCCGTAACGTCCTCTAGACGAATCGGCTTCCAGATGGCGGCGCAATTGACGAGGACGTCGAGCCGGCCGTAGTGCTGGTGCGCGTTATCGACGAACTGACGGGCGGCGGCTTCGTCGGTCAAGTCGGCGGCAAGGGCGATGGCCTGTCCTCCCGCGCGATGCAATTCGGCCATGGTCTCTTCCGCTTCCGCATGGCTGCGGTTGGCATGGAGGACCAAATGGAAACCGCGAGCCGCCAGAGCGCGGGCGACGGCGTTGCCCACTCGCTTGGCCCCACTGCCGGTAACGATCGCCACGGGGTGGTCGGTGCCGAACAAATCTTTCAGTTCAGGCATTCGTCACCTCGCTGGCACTGCGTTTCCGCACATGATTTTCCACCCATCGCTCCACCGGCAGCAGATACAGCGCGGTAAACAGCAGATTGAATTGAAAGCCGTAATCGAACGTGAGCAGCACGCCGGCATAAAAGCCGACGAGAGCCAGGCCGATCCAAGTCCTCAGGCGCGGAACGACCGCCAGGATGGCAGCCGTCTCCACCACCAGGGTAGCCGCTTGCAGCAGTTGCGTGAACGTGCGGCTGTGGAGAATGAGCCAGGTGGTGGGAGACCAGGGACGGCCCCAGAGGTGGGTCCAGATTTGCAGGCTGGTTCCGTTCGCCCAGTCCGGTCCGCTGAACGTGAGCTTGGATAGTCCGGCGGCAGTGTGAAAGATGCCGATGTACGCGACGGCGGCAAGCGTGACCCAGCGCGGATAAAGCGGCGTCTGCCAGTATTTGCCGGCAACAGTCGCCGCGCGGATTTCGCGGGCGCAGAGCGTCTCCCACAGAGCCTGGATGAAGAGCAGGTTGTTCGTCATCTGAAAGCAGTGGTTGGTGTGCCAGGAATTCTCCACGTGCAGCGACCAGAGGGCGGTGAACGCGAGGGGGGTGAGCCAGCAGCTCCAAGGAAGAAGCTTGCGCCAAAACCAGAATGCGACTCCCACCACAACGGCGGCACGAGCAATCAAAAAACTCACGTGGGAAGAAAGGACCTCCGGCGGTAGCCAGAAGAGAAGGGACGCAGGTCCCTGGCGATCGCCGCTCGCGATTTCGTAGGGATAGCGCGCGAGCCATAGAGATGCCCCCAGTAGCAGCCACGTGGCAAGCTGGCCGAAATGCGGGAGAGTCCGCTCCCCCAGCCACCTCAGCCACGATGACTCGCCGGCCGCGCTTGTCGATTCAGTTTCTCCCGGAGTTTCAGCGGCCATCTTCCCAATAATCAACACACAGACCTACGGAGAGGGCCGCGTGATTCTCCAGAGGTAACTTTCGACTTCGCCAATCGTCCCATCCTCCCGCGGGCCAAAGACCCGCTGCTCGGCAGTGATGAATTCCGGACCCGGAGACGGAAGCCTGGCGAATTGACGCAGAAGATGCTCGCGAACCTGTTCTTCCTGGTGAACGACGCCAAACTTCTGCTCGAGCACCGCCGGAGGCTTGACGCCGACGCCGTAGCCGATCGGATTTCCATCGTAGACCCGCTGCACCAGCCAATCCTCCTGCGGCAGCTCGGTCCCGTCCGGGGCGAAGACGTGATAGTCGCAGTAGCGCACCGGCTGGTCGCGGAACATGGGGGCGGAAGTGAACGGATAAACGTCCCCCCAAACCAGCGGCACCACAACGTGAGCCGATAGAAAGAGACTGACGAAGACTAAAGGTAAGACGGACTTGGGTGATGTCACGGACATAAACAGTAACCACTGAACACTGAGCACTGAAAACTGGGCGTTCAGTTTTCAGTTTTCAGTTTTCAGTTGTTGGTACCTCACAGCCCCAAAAACTTCACGCACATCGGCTGCCCCACCGTAATCTTGTTTCCCGTCGGCGTGAGCGCCCCGGTCTCCTGATTGATGGCCCACACCAGGATGCTATCCCCCTTCTCGTTGCAGACGAGGCAATACTTGCCCGTCGGATCGACGTTGAAATTCCGCGGCCATTTGACCTCTTCCCCTTGATGGCCGGCAGCGGTCAGTTTTCCGCTGTCGGCATTGACCTTGAAGACCGCGATGCTGTCCTGGCCGCGGTTGCTGCCATAAAGGAATTTGCCGCTGGGATGAACCACGACCTCCGCCGTGTAGCTCGTTTCCTTAAAGTCGCTAGGAAGCGTCCCGATGGACTGGATTTCACTCAGGCTCCCCTTGTCGGCGTTATAGGCGAACGCGGTGACCGTGTTCCCCAGCTCATTGATCACGTACGCGAACTTGCCACTGGGATGGAAGGCAAAGTGCCGCGGTCCGCTGCCGGGGGCGGTTTTGCCGGCCGGCGGATCGTTCGGCGTGAGCTTCCCCCCGTCGATCTTGTAGATCAGCACCTGGTCGAGCCCCAGATCGGCGCAGAACGCAAACCTGTTGTCGGGGGAGACGTTGATGCTATGGGCATGCGGCTCTTTCTGCCGCGAGGGGTCGACGCTGCTCCCGCGATGCTGGGCGAAGCCGGTTTCCTCGCCGAGGCTGCCGTCCTCCTTGATCGCCACCGCACAGCAACTCCCGCCGCCATAGTTAGCCGCCAGCACCAGTTTGCCGGCCTTATCGACGACCAAATGGCACGGCCCTGGCCCGCCGGACGAGGCCTGATTGAGCATCTTCAGCTTGCCGGTCTTGGCATCCTCAATCACAAACGCCGAGAGCGCGCCGACACTCTTGCCCTCTGCACTCCGCATCGACCCCACCGCGTACAGATGCTTGCCATCCGGATGCAGGGCCAGGAACGAGGGGCCTTGGCACTCCGCCACCAGCACCGGCACACTCAGCTTGCCGCTGGCCAGGTCCAGCTCGCTGGCATAGATTCCCTTGCTCTCGTTCCCCATCGGCGTCTTGCCGGTCGCCGTGCCGATGTAGACGCGGAGCCTGGCGGGGGCCTTGGCATCTTCAGCCGGAGCAATCGTAGTCATCGCGGCAGCCGCGAGGAAGGCGAACAAGGACAAGGCAAAACGGCACATGGCAAGGCTCCAAAGTGGCAAGGAAATCGACTCGTGGCAATTGTCTCAGCGCGTGAGGTGGTAAGCAACCGTTGGAGGTCCGGCTTTAGCCGGCTTCCGTTGGAGTCCCGGCTTCAGCCGGCTCCCGATTCCGCCTGAAGGCGCGACTCCAACGACTCGGTCCAACGACTTTCACCACCCGTCCCTTCTCCGCTTGGCTTCCTCGTGTCGCAGGAGCTTCTGATGTCGCTCTTTCATTTCCTCCGTGCGGTCGATGTAAATGATGTACGGATAACCGCGCGCGATCGCCTCCTTTGGGGTGCAGCGGACAGGATTGGGTATGCCGGTCGCCTGCGACAACCTGGCTGGCGGCAAGCGATGAATCTGACAGTGATAATCGAGCGCTTCCTGCCGATGGAATTCGCTCCAGCGGTACTCCGGCG
>JBPCKT010000113.1:0-40105 GCA_051004015.1 Pirellulaceae bacterium
GTGGGGGGGGGACCCCCCGGAAGGACCCGAAACCCGTCCCCCCCCAGGCCATTCATGCCGCTTATCACCGCTTATAGGAATTTCAGACCACTCACGCGGGCGGCCGCTGAAAGACGTTTATGGACAAGTGTTTACAGCGACGAGTAGAGCGATCAAGCGTTTGAAAAACAGCTTATAACCTGGCTGTCGCCGCAATAATGAACCCTTATGAAACCCTTATGGGGGGTTATATAGGCCGTTTTTTGCTAAACCCTTGGCGGCCAAGGATTAACAATTATCGCATGACTGAAAAAACTATTATGGGAGACTCATCGGCAGCGAGGAACATCCACAAACCCCTCCCACCGAGATCCCGTGTTGATAAACCTCACTCGCAGTTCACCGCAAGTAGCGGTCAGCACGAACTTTACGACCATGCAAAGGAAGAATACTTCACCAATTGACCCCAGGTGCAGCCTAGTGCCCCGCTTCGCCCGACAGCACTTTCACGAGATCGCCGACCACGGCCTTCGCGTCTCCGAAGAGCATGAAGGTGCGGTCCAGGAAGTAGAGCTCGTTGTCGATCCCCGCAAAGCCGGGGTTCTTGCTGCGCTTGATGGCGAGCACGATTTTGGCTTTGTCGGCGGCGATGATGGGCATGCCGTAGATTGGGGTGGCTTTGTCGTGCCGGGCCGCGGGGTTCACGGTGTCGTTGGCGCCGATGACCAGGGCCACATCGCACTGGGGCATATCGGGATTGATCTCGTCCATCTCCACCAGGTCGGTGTAGGGGATGTCCGCCTCGGCCAGCACCACGTTCATATGCCCGGGCATTCGCCCCGCCACGGGATGGATGGCGAACTTGACGGTGATCCCCCGCTTCTTGAGCTGGTCATAGAGCTCGCGAACCCGGTGCTGGGCCGCGGCGACCGCCATGCCGTAGCCAGGGACAATCACCACGAGGTTGGCCTGCTCCAGGATCTGGGCAGCTCCTTCGATGGTTTCGGACTTGTAGGTCTTCTGTTCGCCGCCGGCTGCCGCGGCTTGCACCTGGCCGAAGGCCCCGAACAGCACGTTCGTGAAGGAGCGGTTCATGGCCCGGCACATGATGATCGACAGGATCAGGCCGCTGGACCCGTCGAGAGCACCGGCGACGATCAGCAGCTTGTTATTCAGCACAAAGCCCATCGCCACGGCCGCGAGCCCGGCATAGGCATTGAGAATGGAGATGACGGTGGGCATGTCCGCCCCGCCGATGGGAATGACCAACAGCACGCCAAAGGCCAATGCCAGCAGCACGATGAGGACCATCGCCAGGCCCGGAAAGATTCCCACCGGCTGGAAGACAAGGTACAGCCCGAGCAGACACGCGAGTGCGAGCAAGCCGACGTTCGTCGCGTTCTGGAATGGATACGTCACCGGCCGCTGGGGAATCCATTTGACCTCCTGCAGCTTTCCCGCGGCCATCAGGCTGCCGGTGAACGTCAGAAAGCCGAGGATAACTTCGACCACGAGGGCGAACATGCAAAACGGCGTCAGTTTTTCTGGCTCATGGGACGCCATCAGGCAATACTCTGCCGTGCCGACCAGCCCGGCGGCCAGTCCGCCGAAAGCATGCGAGATGGCGGTCCGCTGCGGAACCGCGGTGAGCGGGACCAGCGACAGCGGCACGCCGACCGCAACGCCGAGGACGATAGCGGCGATGATCCAAACGTGATGGACGATCCCCGGCTGAAACCAGGTCGCCACAATGGCCAGTGCCATCGCACCCGCGCCGGCCACGACGCTGCGGCGGGCGGTCTTGGGGTCGTTCATCCAGTACAAGGAAAAGATGAACAGGACCGCCGCCACGAGGTAGGCGATCTGCACCAGAAACGGCGGCATCACTTCTTCTCCGTGCGGGTCTGCTTGAACATCTTGAGCATGCGGTCGGTAATCAGAAACCCGCTGACGACGTTGGTCATGGAAGCGAACAAGGCAATCGCGCCCATGATGCGGATGGTCAGATTCTCCGTCGATCCGGTGACAATAATCGCGCCGACGATGGCAATTGCCGAAATAGCGTTGGTCAGCGACATCAGCGGCGTGTGCAGCAGCCGCGACACGCGGGCCACGACTCCCAGGCCGATGATGGTGGCCATTACGAAGACGAACAGGAGGGCACTGTAATCGACGACTTCATCGACTGCCGTTGCCGGTTCATCCGCGGTAGCGGAAGTCACTTTTTCCGTTGTTTCTTTGACCGAGGATGGCGCTGGCGTTTTCGGTGGCTCGGCCTTGGTAGCTTTTTCCGTTGGTTTCTCAGCCGCCTTGTCCCCGGTCTTGGCGGCAGACGATGGTTGGGCGGCCGCGCCGATCTTCTCCGCGCCGGACTTGCTGGAAGTTTGCGCGCGGGAACTGGGCGCCAGCATCGCCAGAAACACTGCAACAATGGTCGCGGTCGGGATCGCGAAGCTCAGGTAGTTCAGCAGCGGTTGTTTCATGTTGTCCCCAGCGCCTCACGAATTCTCGGATGCGAAATCTGCCCGTCTTGGGCGGCCATCGTCTCGCGGATGATTTCGTCGTCGCGGTTGAGCTCAAGCTGTCCATTCTTGACGATGTGCTGGAGCAGAGCGGTGACGTTGCCACTGAACAACTGGCTGGCGTGGGTGGGGGCGTCACTGGCCAGGTTCGTGGGGCCGAGGATGGTGACGCCATGAGCCACCACCCGTTCATCCGCCTTGGTGAGGGCACAGTTGCCGCCGCGATCCGCTGCCAGGTCCACAATCACGCTCCCCACATGCATCCCCGCCACGGCATCGGCCGTAATGAGCTGCGGAGCTGGCTTACCGGGAATCGCGGCCGTGGTGATGACGATGTCGCTCTCGCCGACGACCTTGGTCAGCAGCTCCCGTTGTTTGCGATAGAACTCCTCCCCCTGCGCCTTGGCGTAGCCTCCTTTGTCCTGAGCGTCGCCGGCTTCCAGCGGCAGCTCGACGAATTTTCCGCCCACGCTCTCCACTTGCTCGCGGCAGGCGGGACGCAGATCATACGCCCGCACCACCGCGCCCAATCGCTTGGCCGTCGCGATGGCCTGCAATCCGGCGACGCCCGCGCCAATGACGAATGCCTTGGCAGCCGTCAGCGTGCCGGCCGCGGTCATCATCATGGGGAGCAGCTTGGGCAACTCCGTCGCGGCCAGCAGCACCGCGCGGTAGCCAATCACGGTGGCCATCGAGGAGAGGACGTCCATCGATTGAGCCCGCGTGGTGCGGGGAATCAATTCCAAGGCGAAGAGTGTTGCACCCGTCTTGGCGATTTCGTCCACCGCCTTGGGCTCGCCGAGTGGATCGCACATCCCCAGCAGCACCTGGCCGCTGCGCAGGCGCGAGAGATCATCGCGACCGCCCTGGAGATTTGCTCCCAGAGAGCGAACCTGCACAATGATGTCGGCGGCAAAGACGTCGTCGCGCGTGGCGGCGATCTTGGCTCCCTTGTCCAGATACAACCGGTCGGCAAACCCGGCGGCAGCTCCAGCTCCGGTCTCCACCAGCACATCCAGTCCCGCCTTGATGAGCAGCGGCACGCTGGCGGGGACGAGCCCCACGCGCCGCTCCCCGGGATAGGTTTCCTTAACGACTGCGACTTTCATGCTGCTCCCGCTACTGAATCTCGTTCAACATCGTTTTTCTATCGGCCTGCCGCCGCATGGCGTGTGAAGCAAGGCAAATTCTACCGGCTTTTGGCGACTTGCGGGGTGGCGTGGAGTGTGCCGGTTAAGCCGATGGTAATCAATGGCCGAAAGCTAACTCTTTTCCAGCTTTCCCAGGAATTCCTGCGGCGAGAGGGGTCGCTCCGGCTCCTTGACTGTTCCGGCGACAGTTCCCGGCGCGAGCTTACCATCGGCCCGCCCGTCGAGCATGTCGAGCTGGTCGGCCACGGCGGTAATTTCCTTCCGCGTCACCAGCCCCTTGCGGACGAGCGTTTCCGTGAGCGAATGTACCAGAAGCAGCGCCCGCGAGAGGTTCTCCTGCAGCGTCTCCACGGTATCTGTCGCCCGTGCCCTCGCATGGCTCGCCTCTCGCTGGGTCTGCTTCAGGTCGTCGTGCATGTCCAACAGCTTGTACCGCTCCCACGCTTCGGGGGCGAGATAGAACATCCAGTCAGAGGCGCGGGGGGACATCGCAGACTCCTAAGGTAGGTAGAGAGGAGATGGTTGTTCGAAAGTAGCCTTTCCGAAACAGTCGATTGCTTGCGTGGCTGCGCTGCGGACGGTGTCTTCGCTATCGCGCAAAAGCCCCCGCAATTCGGGAATCACCGATTCGCGGTCTACCCCAATTTCTCCGAGCGTTTGCGCCGCGGCAGCCCGCAGCCGAGGAGCAACGGAATACAAGCAACCCTTCAACGCCGAGATCGCAGCCGCGGATCGGATTTTTCCAAGCGTACGGACGGCCTTATCGCTGACGTCGAGATCGCCATCAGCGAGGCATAGCGCGACTTGATCTACCGCGGCCACGCCATTCCGCCCTCGCTCCGCAAGCTCCCACAAGGCGACGTATCGAACGGTCGCGGAAGGCGATTGCAGCCGTTCGAGAAGCTGGTCGATGGAGAGATTGCGATAAGTACTCTGCTCGCCGAAGAGGGTGTCGCCGGTCTTGTTCAAGAACCGCAGGCCCCGCCAGAACGGCTCCGACAAGTCATGCCGCAGATAGCCGGCCCACTTTGGCTTTTGTTCGCCGCGCGCGAACGCGAACAGCGAAAACCCGTAGGCGAACATGCGGCCAGGCAGGTAGCCTTGCTTTTGCATGCTCCAGCCGCTCAACCGCCCATCGCTCCAATGCGATTCCTTGAAGGTGGCATTGCCGGAAAATAGTCCAATCCCAAGGAAGACCGGCAGCAGATCGGTCAAGCGTTCGAGGTCGAGGTTGTTTTCCGCCAACAGTCCGCCACCCAATAGAAAATGATGAGACAGTTCGTGTGCGAGCGTGGCAACGAGCGACTCGGAGTCCGACAACTCGGATTCATTTACCAGGATGCGAGGCGGGTTTTCCTGAATATAGATGCCAAGTGCCCCCTTCATCTCCTTGCTACTACGGACTTCGAGAAGAATGTCTCGGTCGTCCAATTTTGTGTGGTTACAAAGACGGCGGAAGACCTTGGAAGCATCTTCCTCTCTCCCATCGAGCTCGTCGGGAAAAAACTCCGGCGTGGGGAGCATCACGGTTGCATCGATGAGTCGCTGCTGGCCGAGTTTCGCCAACAGCCAGTTCATCCGCAGTTCCACCCAGGCCTTTTCGGCCGTATCGAGGGGACATTGCGGCTGGAACCAACCAAACATAGGCGTACTCAGCGGGAAATGGAGCGGTTAGTTGATGACCTATCCTGCCCCGTCTTCCGGCGGCGCCTTATGGCAGGAAACCAGATGCTTGACCCCAACGAGTTGCGGCACGACCTGGCGGCAGTAGTCCTCCGCGATGGGGCAGCGGTCGGCGAAGGGGCAGCCGGGGTAGGTGCGGTCGGGGGAAGGGACTTCCCCCCGCAGGATGATCCGTTTGCGCTGCCGTTCGCGGACGGGATCGGGGATGGGAGCGGCGGAGAGGAGAGCCTGGGTGTACGGGTGTCGCGGATGGGCGTGCAGCGCTGCGGACGACGCCAGTTCGACAATCCGGCCGAGGTACATCACGCCGATGCGATGCGAGATGTGCCGCACGACGGACAGGTCGTGCGAGATGAACAGGTATGCCAGCCCAAGCTGCTGCTGCAAGTCCATCAGCAGGTTGATGACCTGCGCCTGGATGGAAACGTCGAGGGCGCTCACCGGCTCATCGCAGACAATCAGCTTGGGTTGCACGGCGAGTGCCCGGGCAATTCCAATCCGCTGCCGCTGGCCGCCGGAGAACTCGTGCGGATAGCGATTGAGGAACCGCGGATTCAGCCCGACCAGATCGAGCAGCCGCATCACTTCCAGCTTGCGATTGCGGGCGGCGTGCAGGCCGAAGATGTCCATCGGCTCCTGGACGATCTTGCCGACGGTCATCCGCGGATTGAGGGAGGCGTAGGGGTCCTGAAAGATCATCTGGATCTTGCGGCGATGCTCAAACATGCCCCGCGGCGAAAGCTGGTCAATACGCTCACCCGCCAGCCAGACTTCCCCGCTCGTCGGCCGCAGCAGGTTGATAATGGCCCGCGCCGTGGTCGTCTTCCCGCAGCCGGACTCACCGACGAGCCCCAGCGTCTCGCCCGGCTGGATCGCAAAGCTCACGCCATCCACCGCCCGGATGAACCCCTGCTCGGGCTTGAAAATGTTGCCGCGGCGGAAGGGAAAATAGACCTTGAGATCGCGCACCTCCAGGAGCGGCTCGCCGGAAGGACGAGGAGCCTTGTCAGAGAAGGGATTCGGTTTGGCGATGGTTGTCGACATGCTGCGCTCAGTACCAAGTACTCAGTACTGAGTACTCTGCGTTGCATTCCACTTTACACTTTGCACTCTTCACTCTGCACTTCCCCCGTCCCACTCCAGCCCCTCTGCTCCCAGCGTCACCACGGTAAACTTCCCCGGCGGATGAGCGGCCAGATACTCGTTGATGCTCTCGACGGTTAGGCCGTCGATGATAGACCGCAATTCGTCCATCGTCCGCACGCGCCCCAGGTAGTACCAGTCGTAGGCGATGGAACCGGAGCGGCTGGGGCTGGATTCCTGCTGGATGATGAGGGACCGTTTGATACGTCCCTTGAGACGGTCCAACTCGGCCTGCTCGATGCCGCGGTACAGTCCGCGGATCTCGGTAGCCATCACGTCCAGCGTTTCCTGAGCCCGCTCCTTGGTGGTGCCGGCATAGGCGAACACGCCCCCACGGTCACGGAGTGAGTGGCAAATGCCGTAAACCGTATAGCACAGGCCGCGCTTCTCGCGGACCTCCGTGAAGAGGCGGGAGCTCATCCCGTCGGATAACACCCCCACCGCCCCGCGAAGCTGGAAATAATCGGGGTGGCGGTATGGCACTCCTTGAAACGCGATGCCGATATGCGTCTGGCTTGATTCGGCCGGCACATGCACATACTTTTGTTGCGGCGGCGTTTCCGGGGCGAGGAGTCCTTGTCCCTTCTCCCACTGGCCGAAATGCTGCATGACATGATCCCGTAAACGGGGCCAATCGAACTTGCCCGCCACGCTCAGGATCGACTCGCTCGCCCGGTAGGTGCGGCTAAAAAACTGACGCACGTCCGTCATGCTCAGGCTGCCGAGCGTCTCCACCGTTCCCTGCGGCGAGCGGCCGAAGGGTTCGCCATAAAACCGCTCGCGAAGGGTCAGCATCAGTTTCTGAGCCAGATCGTCCTCCAGCGCCCGTACCTCCTGCAAACAGGAAAGCCGGGCGTCTTCCAACTGGTCTTCCGGCAAGTGGGGCCGCTGCACCGCGTCCGCGAAGATCGACAGCGCCGGCAACAGGCTCTCGCGAGGCATCGCTCCGCCGAAAGAAGTGTGCGAGTTGCTACAGCTCGACGAGCAATCCGCCCCCAGATTCTCCAGGTCCGACACAAACTGCCGGCTGTCGCGCTCCCCCGCCCCGCGCTCCACCATCTCGCACGTCAGCCCCGCCAACCCCGCTTGAGCCGCCGGCTCATAAGCGCATCCCGACGGCGTGAGCAGGGCGAATGCCGCCGATTCTAGCCAGTCCATTTCTTCGGCAACGAGCGTGAGGCCGTTTGTC
This sequence comes from Pirellulaceae bacterium, assembly GCA_051004015.1. Lineage (GTDB taxonomy): Bacteria > Planctomycetota > Planctomycetia > Pirellulales > Pirellulaceae > SXOA01. Next base: position 7,668 of record JBPCKT010000113.1, read on the forward strand.
AGGCGATGGGAGAAGATTTTTTGGGACACGATGTAGGGTGCATGAGTGAAACGAAGTGCACGTGGCTTCGACCAGACACGCGTGCAAGAGTTGACGCCAACCGTTACCAATTTACTGGCTGCGCAGAGCATCGCACAGACGCAATAGCGCCTTCTCAAGGGATTCAATGCGGCGCTCATCAGTCGTTTTCTCCGCATTTCGCGCCATGTGATAGCCCCACCGGCTTCTGTCAAGAGGCAATTCCTGCCGAATATTTTCTGGCGAGAAACTGCCTTTGTGGCCTCCGCGAAGCGAACGTATAATGCGGTCGTTGCGAGCGTGATTGAGCGACAATCAATCGGCCGGGGGTTTCGCAGCAGTCAATTTTTTTCATACGCGTAGGTCAGGACCACTCATCGTGCTTTCTGTCAGGCCCAAAGTTGCGGAATTGGCGTTTCAACTCTTTGGGCGGGCGCTGCACCCCGAATTGTTCGAGGTCTACAAGACCCGCACGATCAAGCGGGGCGATTACGAGGCCAAGCTCGACATCACTAGTGCCGGCCATATCGTCACCTGGAAGTATCGCGGCCTGACACTGACGGAAGTGGCCTGCTCCGCGACTCATCCGCTGCCGGAGAAGCGACGGCTGCTCTCGTACCGCCTGAAGGGGCAGAAGAGCGACAAGGTCGAGGCCCGCGGCGGCATTACCTACCAGATGAACTTTCATTTGGAGCCCGTGCCAGCCGAAGTTTTTTGGGCATTCCAGGAAGAACTGGGCCGCGACGGTGAGCGGGATGGGCTGCTGCACACCTTCGATTCCAGCGGCCGCATGGCTCTCGGCGCGATCAGCTTCCTCAGTGTAGAAGAGCGGCAGCGGAGTCTCCGCGTGCAGGCTTTTCACACCTTCCCCGACGATTATGCCATCGTCAAAACGCAGTCAATTTTCGAACTGCCGTCGTAACGCTACTTAGAGCCATTCACCATGAAGTGGCGGCAACTCGTGGTTCTGGCGGTGGTGCAATGGCTAGCGATGGCCCTCTGGTTTTCCGCATCGGCGGTGAACGGTGCGCTTAAAGAGGAATGGTCCCTTTCCCCCACCGCTGTTTCCTGGTTGACCATCAGCGTGCAACTCGGCTTTGTCGTCGGTGCGCTGGCGAGCGCCATCCTCAATCTCAGCGACCGGATCAAACCGACAATTCTCCTGGCGGTCTGCGCGATTCTCGGCGCAGTTGCCAATCTTGCCATCCCTTTGGCAATTACCACGGAGCTGGGAAAGTCCACCAGCGGTTTCGCGCTGGTCATTATCTTGCGAATGCTCACCGGCATCATGCTGGCCGGCGTCTATCCCACGGGAATGAAGCTCATGGCAACCTGGTTCGCAAGTGGCCGGGGTTTGGCGATTGGCGTTCTCGTGGGAGCGTTGACATTGGGCAGCGCGTCGCCCCAACTCATCAACGCGTTCGCGCTGGGAACGTCGAACTGGCGATGGGTCATGGGAATTGCATCGGGACTGGCCGGGCTGTCCGCCGTTCTGGCGATGCTGTTTGCCAAGGTCGGTCCACACCTGGCATCCGCCGCCCGATTTGATTGGCAGTATTTCGCCCGCGTCTGGCAGGATCCAGCAGTCCGCCGCGCCAACTTCGGCTACCTCGGTCACATGTTCGAGCTCTACGCCATGTGGGCCTGGGCCCCGAAGCTGCTCGCGGAAAGCTATGACAAAGTGCATTGGTCGCCGCGGGACGCCGCTCTCGCCGGCTTTGGGACGATTGCGATTGGCGGCTTCGGCTGCGTGCTGGCCGGGGCCTGGGCCGACCGCGTGGGGCGCACCTGGACGACCATTGCCAGCCTGGTCGTCTCCGGTAGCTGTGCGCTGATTGCCGGCCATTTGGTCCTCCACCCGCTGCTTCTTACACTCGTGTGCCTCATCTGGGGATTCTCCGTCGTCGCCGACAGTGCCCAGTTCAGCACGGCGATCTCGGAGCTCTGCGACCCGCGTTATGTCGGCACCGCCCTGACCATTCAGACTTGTGCAGGCTTCCTGCTGACGACACTCACCATCTATGCCGTGCCGACCATCCAGTCGCAACTTGGCTGGCCCGCAGCCATGTCGCTGCTGGCTCTCGGCCCTGTCTTTGGCATCTGGCACATGGCCAAACTGCGCTCCTTGCCCGCGGCGACGAAAATGGCGGGGGGACGAAAATGAAGCCAGCACCCTAATCCTAATCTTCATCCCTTCCCCTCTTCTCCCCTTTGCGCCTTCGCGCCTTCGCGCCTTTGCGTTAAAGGGATTGAAGCATGCCCTATTCCTCCACTCTTCGCGGCGAGCGGTTCATCTTCCCGGACCTGCGGGACCTCTTTGCCAAAGCCAACGAGGAAAAATCTGGCGATCAACTGGCTGGCATCGCGGCAAGCTCCGAGCGGCAGCGGGTGGCGGCGAAAATGGCACTTGCCAACGTGACGCTACGAAACATCGTGGAGCGGCCGCTGATTGACCCCGATGTTGACGACGTTAGTCGGCTAATTCTAGAGCAGCTTGACCAGGCGGCCTTCACGGAGATCAGCGGCCTGACGCTCGGCGAATTTCGCGACCGGCTGTTAGCGGGCGAATACGTCGGCGAAGCCCTTCGCCAGTTTCAGCGCGGCATCACGCCAGAAATCGCCGCCGGTCTGGCAAAGCTGATGAGCAATAAGGATCTCATCCTGGCCGCCAGCACCATCCGCAACGTCACGCGCTGCCGTAATACCGTGGGGGAACAAGGCGTCCTCGCCATCCGTGTTCAGCCGAACCATCCGGCGGACGACGTGGCGGGGATTCTGCTCTCCGCCATTGATGGTCTCACGTTCGGTTGCGGGGACGCACTGATTGGGGTGAACCCAGCGGGAGACTCCGTGGAAAGCGTTTCGGCTATCCTGCAGGGCCTGGGCCGTCTCATCAGCGCCCTCGAAATCCCCACGCAGCACTGCTGCCTCGCTCACATCACCACCCAGCTCGCGGCGCTAAAGCGAGGTGCGCCAATCGATCTCCTCTTTCAGTCCGTCGCCGGCACGCAGGCGGCCAACGCCAGCTTCGGAATCTCGCTTTCGCTACTTGAGGAAGGCCGGCAGCAAGTCCAGGAGCATCACGGCAGCCGCGATGTGGCGTGGGTCGGCGACAATCTGATGTATTTTGAAACCGGCCAGGGGAGCGCCCTTTCCGCCGACGCTCACCACGGCCTCGACCAGCTCACGCTCGAAGCCCGCGCCTACGCCGTGGCCCGGCAGTTCCGCCCATTTTTGGTCAACAGCGTGGTCGGCTTCATCGGCCCGGAGTACCTGGCGGACGAGCGGCAGATTATCCGGGCCGGGCTCGAGGATCACTTCATGGGCAAGCTCCTCGGCCTGCCGATGGGGTGCGACGTCTGCTACACCAACCACGCCGCTGCCGACCAGAATTCCGCTGACAATCTCCTTGTCCTGCTCACATCTGCCGGGTGCAACTATTTCATGGGGGTGCCCTGCGGCGACGACGTGATGCTCAACTACCAGTCCACGAGCTACCATGACGCGGCATCCATGCGGCGGCTCTTCGGCCTGCGCCCCGCGCCGGAGTTCGCGGCCTGGATGGAGAGGCGGAGCGGTAAGGAGCTGTTGAGGTTGGCGGAGCCGGTGCTGCGAATGGCGAAGCACGAATGACGAATGGCGAATGAGCGAAGAGATCCAAAAGCCGACGCACGAAAGTTTGATTGAGCAGGTTCGCGCGCGGACGCCGGCGAGGATTCTGGTTCCGAGGGCCGGCGACAGCTACGACATAAGCACGCAGTTGGAATTGCGAGGAGACCATGCGGCGGCTTTGGATGCGGTGCGGGCGGAGCTAGACATTCCTCGGGATTTCAACCCGGCGTTTGTGGCTAAAAGGAAGTTGTTTCAAGTCCAGTCGCTGGCGGCGACCAAGCATGAATATCTGCTACGGCCCGATTTGGGGCGAAAGCTCAGCGACGATGCCCGCGAGCTGATTTTCGCCCGCTGCCCGGCGGGATGCGATGTGCAGCTCGTCATCGGCGACGGGCTTTCAGCGCAGGCAGTGAGATCCCAGGTGCCGGTTCTTTTGCCGGCGCTGGAAACCGCCATCCGGCAGCGGGGCTGGTCGCTGGGCAATCCCTTTGCCGTCCGCTACTGCCGCGTCGGACTGCTTAACGAGATTGGCGAACTCCTCTCGCCACAGGTTGTCGTGCTGCTCATCGGCGAGCGGCCTGGGCTCGCGACAAGCGAAAGTCTTTCCGCCTACCTCGCTTTCCGCCCCCGCTCCGGCCATACCGACGCCCAGCGGAATCTTATCTCCAACATCCACGCCCGCGGAATCCCGCCACTCGTCGCGGTAGGCCGCATCACGCTTGCCATCAGCCGCCTATCATCAGCTCAGGCCAGCGGCGTGGGAATCGATGTGAGCACCGCGGAGCCGCTTCCCTTGCCGTCGCGAAGCGGATAATCTTGCTTCCATGAGCGAAGTCTTGCTGAAAATCACCGGCGAAGTGGAATCCCCGCGAGAGCTTACCTTCGCTGACCTCGAAGCCGTCGATCCGCGCCAGCAAATAGTCGATGTCAGCCAATTGGCCGCCGGACGGAAGGGAGATGCCGTGCGTCTGGCAGGGCTCCTCGCGCTTGCGAAGCCGAAAGCCGCCGCGAAGTATCTCAATCTGCACTCCACGACGGACAACTTTCACGCCAGCATCCCGCTCAGCGCCGTCTCTGACAAAGCCATCGTCATCTACCGGCTCGATGGCCAGCCGCTCTCCGTGAGAGCCGGCGGCCCGGTTCGGTTCTTCATTCCGGATCACAAGGCTTGTCATACGGACGAAATCGACGAATGTGCAAACGTCAAGTTCGTGGACACCATCGAGCTCGCCGTCAGCCGTGGGTTCGACAATCGGCCGCATGACGAACAGGAGCATGCGGAGCGGCACGCCAAAGAGTAGTGCCTCAGAAGAAAGACAAAGGCATTGAACAGAAGGTAACTAAGGTAACAAAGCGAGAGGAAAGCGAAGGCGGATGGAGGAGTTTCAATGGTTGGCCCAGTCCCGCCCTCTGCCTTGCTTCGTTACCTCTGTTGCCTTCTGTTCCATCTGCTGCTGTTGGTTTTCCGCCGCATTTCGCCGCGAACCTTTTAAGTCGGTTCGGGGTCTGCTTGTCTGCTCCCTTGACGATAGCCGGCAAGGTTCTAGACTAGACTTAAGCCTGAAATCAGGCGTTCGCGGTCGTGGCGGAATTGGCAGACGCACCAGCTTGAGGGGCTGGCGGGAGCAATCTCGTGCAGGTTCAAGCCCTGTCGACCGCACTTTGGTAGGACGGGATTGCCATCCCGTCCTTTTCTCTGCGCGAGGCCGAAAATGGCACAGGGAATCCAACCCTATCCTGGGCATCCTGTCCCCCGCCCCTCGGCCGGGGTAGGATGCATCCTCGCCGCTGTGGCGTGTGCCCTGGCAATGGGGCTGCTCGTGGTCCTTGCCGCGTTCGCCGGCTATCTGCTGACCGACCCCATGCCGATGCGCGCTCCGCCGAAACTGATCGAATGGCGAGAGAGTCTTCAGGTGTCCGAAGAGTCGGTCCGCATCATCGACCGGCAGCTGGGGCCGCTGACGATTGAATGCACGGCCCGAGTCAAAAACGTCTCGGACCGGCGGCAGAATCCGGTGCTCATCTTCCAGTTCTTGGGGGAGGGGGGCCAGGAGATCCACCGGCGACAATTTGTCCCTTTGACCCTGGAGCCGGGGCGCGACGAGCTCATCATCCGCCACACAACCATGAATCCGGAGGAGTTCGAGCTGGTCAAGACATTCCGCGTTGCCGAGTGAGCGTCACTTCTCGATCATCGCCTGGAGCCGTCCCTGGATAAAAAAGCAAATCTGCGACTCATGCTTGGCGAAGGCCCGGTAGGTTTTGCCATTTCGCACGTAAATCCGATTGGGCATCGTCGCGGCAGAAATGGGGACCAGAATCTCCTCCGCCTCGACTTCCTTCTCCTCCACATTGACGAGGAAAGTGCGGGGCTTCGCGAACCTCGCGCGAAGATGCGACTCCGTCAGAGCCTTCTCCCAGGTCTCCTGGTTGGCAATCTTGCCGTCCGCTTCGACGCTGCATGTGCCGAGCACCGCGACCAGGAGTCCTTCGTAGTACGTTCCCAGTCCGTCGGCAAAGCTCACTTGCCGCTCCCCCATTCGCCCCGTAACGACGGTGCTCGTGTCGGCAGCGGAGGCAAGCGCGGGAGCTAACAGCAGCAGGCCGATGAATAAAGCAGTTCGCATGGTCAATTCTCCTCTCCATCACCAAATGCAAAGTCTTGGAAGCATGTTTCCAAGGCGATCTTGATGACAACAACAGGGTAATATGCTTCAACTCCGCGGCGAGTGGCTGATCGAACAGTTCGGCAATGCCCGCTGCAACTTTTTGAAGCCAGCGTCAGTCACCTTGGTTTTGGCCAGTTCCAAGTTCCTGAGTTTGGTAAGCCCCTTCAGGTGCTCCAGTCCGGCGTCGCTAACCTCCGTTTCATGGAGGAACAGGTCTCGGAGTTCGGCCAGCCCTTTCAGGTGCTCCAAACCCGCGTCATTCACTTCGGTCCCATTGAGGCGCAGCTCATAGAGGTTTTTCATCCCCGTCAGATGCTTGAGGCCGGCGCTGGTCACTTTCGTCCCGTTCAGTGACAGGGTCACGAGCCTGGTGTGCCCTTGGAGGTGTTCGAGGCCGGCGTCGGTCACCTCAGGGCAGTCGACGTACAGGACACGCAGGCTGGCAATGGCTTTCAGATGCTCCAGGCCACCGTCACCGACCTTGGTTCCGGTCAGGTACAGGTTCGTGAGGCGTGACATCCCTTTCAGGTGCTCCAGGCCAGCGTCACTGACGCTGGTGTAAGGGAGGTAGAGCGTCTCCACCTTCTTCAGCCCTTGCAGGTGCATCAGGCCCGCGTCGCTCACCTTCTTACAGTTCATCAATGCGACTTTGGTGACGCTTGTCATCCCCTTCAGGTGAACCAGATCAGCGTCAGTGATCTCCGAGTTACGGAAAGCCACGCTTTCCGAAGTAACGTCCGCTCCCAGTTTTCTGAGCGCAGCGATTGCCGCTTCTTGCCCTTTATCTGGCTCCGCCGAATATCCGTGCAAGCCCACGATCGACGCCAACAGAACCGGCAGCATCCACTTCATTTGTGACTTCATGGCATTGTCCGTGAAAAAGGCCCGTTTGCAGCTTCCGCCATCCTAGGCAACGGCTGGTAAGGCGTCATTGCAGTCCGCTCTCTTGAGCGTTAATTCACTTTCGTCCGCAGAATCCAAGGCTTGAAAATGCCGGTTTTTGGGTCGGGGGCCTTTTCTGGCGAGATGTATAAGCGGCCTTCGTAGACCACCCACCGCACGATGATCAATTCCTTCCCCCCTCCCTTCGAATCCACTTGAAAGAGAATGGTTCGGAGGTCGTCGGCCACGTGGTAGTTATTAAGACCCTGATGGTCAAGGATCTCGTAGGCAATGTCACGATCTGTCAGCCCATGTTTTTTGAGATAGCGTGGGTCGATTAACTCTCGGAATCGGGTTTTACCGGGGAGGACGATGTCGGCTATGAATGCCTTGCTCGGTACGTAGATATTCTCCTCCGTCACTTCCCCCTCGACCTTGTGAGGCAACCAGGCAAATTGTGGCTTCATGTTGGGTTTTTCAACGAAATGCAGCGGTTTTTCATCCTTCTTCGTGGCGACGGGCGGCGTCGGGCTTTCCTTCTTCCCCGGAGCCTCCTTGGGCGTTTCCGCCTGAGGGGATTGCAGCTTGGAAATAATGGCCTGCTGCTTCGCCAGTGTCTTTTGGGCGCGGGTAATCGCCGTCTCGCCTCCAATGTCGGTGATATTGACGCTCGCGCCGGCCTTGAGCAGCATGTCGACAATCTCCGCATGGCCACCTTCCGCCGCCGCCATGAGCGCGGTATCGCCATCTTCATTTTTTTCGTCGAGTTTGATGCCGGGCTGGGCCAGCAGGAGTTTGACCGCGTCTTTGTTTCCTTTGTAGTTGGCCCACATGAGCGCGGTAATGCCAAAGTCGTGAGGTGCATTGACATCGGCGCCCGCCTGGAGCAAAGCCGTCATCATGGCCAAAGATTCCTCCTGATTTCCGGCAGAGGCGGCTTGGGCTAATTCTCCTCGGTGGAACTTCGCTCCTTTGGCCAGGAGAAGCTTGACCATGTCCACTCGTGCTAGCTGCACGGCAATGTCGAGCGGCCACTTGGTGCCCCGGAGGTCCGCCCGCGTCTCACCCACCCGGAGCAGGCGGTCAAAGAAGATGGGTGCATTCACATCGGCGCCTTGGTCGATCAGCAACTTCAGTTGCTCAAGTTGTAAGTCTTTAGGAGACTTCGGAACGCCGCCATACATCTCTGAAAACAGCTTCTCCAATTGTGCGTCTGCGGGATCAGCCGCTTGGGCAAAAGTTCCGAGCGCAAATAGCATGACGAAGGGCAGAATTGGGTTCTTCATGGCTTCGAGTCCTCACTTCTCGGTTGGAGTTGCCAGAGCGCTGTCAGCAGATCATAGACTCTTCGTTTTCATGGAGCGGGTTCGACGACGCCTGACCAGGCTACTTGCCGACGGGCACCTCCCCGCGGGAGCCCTGCGCTGCCGGTGTTTGGCGGGCAATCCGGAATGGATGCAAGCCATACGTGTCGATGAACTTCGTCAAGCTCGGCGCCGGCCGGCGGGCTTCTTCGGCGGTGACGAGGGCATTGCGGAAACGGCCCAACTTCAGATAAATCTGATAGTCGGCCGGGATGGAGACTCCCAAATCGCCGAAGTCGCTCCGGCCGGCCAGAAAGCGGTGTCGCGCGGGAGAGTCCTTGAGTTGTTCGACCCAGGTTCCGTCGGAGTTCGTGGACTTGCGGAGCTTGCCCAGCAACTCCCGTTGCTCGTCGCTGACGAGCTCGATTCGGCCCACCATCACCCGCTCCGTCCGGGGATTTCCGGAAATGGCGAGCGGCAGGTAGAAATCGGTCCACTGCCGCGGGACCATGTAGAAGACGCGAAGGCCGGAGCTTTCGAAATAGGACCATTGCCAGGTGGACAGTAATGCCGTGGCTTCGTCCGCATACAGACCGTCCGCCACCAGGGCGGCATGCATTTCCGCTTCCAGCTTGGGGCGGTTCTGGCGACTGAAGTCGGCTGCTTCGAACTGGCAGCTTCCCTTGCCGAGGACCTGCTTCTGGTCGCCGCTGACCGTGAAGCCGTCGATGCGGCGATAGGCCATCGAACCGTCCTGCCGCACTTGCGTGATCCACAGCGGCGGCACCTGGGCGGTTTCCTTCCCCAGCAGCACCGCGCCGAAATTGCCAAAGACGCTGAGCTTGTGGTTGTTGCGGTCCATCGTGATGCGGAGCGGAGCCTTGAGGTTGCCGACGCCCCGATAGAAGAGGTACTTCTCGCTCTCGCCGTCGGTATTCGTCACATTGGCGGCGCCCACTTTTCGCGGAGCGAGCCAGACTCGCTCCTTGGTTTCCGGCCCCGCGGCTTTGGTGCCGACTTGCAGGTCGTTCCAAGTCAAGCTGCCGACGGTTTCCGGGGTGAGCTTGCCGAAATCAAACGAGCCCGTTTCCAGTTGCGGAGCGCTGAAGGCAGCATGAGGATAGAACTGCGTCAGCCAGCCACCGCGGAACTTCACGTTTGCGTCGATGGGAAACGGTTCCGTCACTCCCTTCGGCGGATAGAAGTAAATGACCGGCGTCTCTAGCCGCATCGTGACCAGCGGATGAGCTCGCGGGGCACCCTTCATCCGGTATTCCCAGTGTGTGCTGGTAAGGACCGGCGAGGCGAGCAGCGCGGGGTTTACATCATGTACAAAATCCGGCACCGGCTCATCGTCGATGTTGATGCCGGAAAGCTCGCGGCCATCGTCATCTTGGAGCGTGGTGAAGGTCCCCCACTCATGCACAATCAGTCCGTCGTTCCCCTTGCCCAGGGCCGACGATTGTGGCGTGAACATCGTGGCTGCGCCGAGCGCCGCCACCAGCGTGAATAGAATTCGTCGTCGCATGTCAGGTCTCCTTAATGGCGTGAGCGAATGGAAGGTGCATTCCCCGTCTCCACTGAATTAAACCCTGGAATTGATAACCGGAATAATTGTTAATAGACTAAAGCATGTTGGAAATTGCTGTTTTCTACTGCCTCCTGCTTAACCGCCTCCCCATGTCTCCACCCTCCCTCCCCTCCCTCTCCACCGACCAGCTCGCGGCCTTCGTCGAGCTGGCCCGCCAAGGTAGCCTTCGCACCGCGGCGGAAACCCTGTTCATCACGGAGCAAGGGATCCGCAGCCGATTGATTGCCCTGGAGGAGCGGCTCGGCGTGGAGCTTTACCGCAAGAGCCGCGGGATGCGGAAGACCACGCCGCTCACCGCCCAGGGGAAACGCCTGCTGCCCCATGCCATTGCATTTCTGGAGCGGGCCAGGGAGCTGCGTGATTTATTCGTGGCCGAGGAAGCGGCCCAGGAAGTGGACGTTGTCGCCAGTCAATATCTTATCGCCTACTCGCTGATCGACGTCGTCAGCCGCTTCCATGCCGAGTACCCGCTGATTCATGTGCGGCTCAGTGCGCGCACGGAGCTGGAAATCGAGGAAGCCCTCCGCGGCTCGTTGGAATTCCACTTCGGCGTGGCGGCTCCGTATGAGTCGTCGCCGGATTTGGAGTACCACCATCTCTTCGCCATGGACTGGTCCGTGATCGCCCCCCCCGGCCATCCGCTGATGCGGCGCCGCCGGCTCCGCCTGGCCGACCTGCAAAAACACCCCCTCATTTTCTACGAACGAGGCTCGACCGGGCGGCAGCATGTGGTGGAAGCCTTCCAGCACTTGGGGCTCGTCCCGCACGTGGAACTGGAGGCGACCAACACCGACCTGATCGTTCGCATGGTCGAGGCTGGGCTGGGAATCGGCATTGTCCCGCTGCACGACTCCGGCGAAGTCACCCGCGGCCGAAAAGTCGAAGCCCGCAGTCTTGGCAAACAAGTCCGACCCATCTTCAGCGGCGTGTTACTCCGCAAGGGGGAACGCGTTTCGCGGGCCGCGGGGACATTTCTGAAGTTCCTCGGGCTTGGGAATTTGTAGTACCGAGTACGCAGTACCAAGTAATTAGCACTATCGCACATCCAGGCAAACAATCTCTTTGTCATCCCGCAGATACAGCAGCCCGCTCGAGAGCGCGGGAGCTTGCCGCGTGGTGCCCAGTACCGTCTTGCGGCCGAGCTCTTCATAACCTTTCGGCGTGGCATTGAGGACGACGAGCTCCCCCTTCATCGTTGTGAGAAACAGCTTCCCGTCGGCGGCAATCAGGTTTCCTTTGCCGAAGCGGGCTTTCTGCCAGACGGGTTTGCCGTCGGCCGCGTTGATGCAGGCCAGGTGCGTGACCGGGCCGGCGCTGCCAACATTGTCGAAGCCGTAAAGATAACTGCCAAGCTGGATAGCGGTTTGCCACTCGTTCTTGAATACGGACTTGGTTCCCTGCGACTCCCAGACAACTACCGGTTCTTTGCCGGAGACTTCGAGCAGCACGCAGCCGTGGTTCTCGCCGCAGGAGATGAAGACGCGGCCATCCACGGCGAGCGGCGTGGCGATGTTGCAGTTGAATTCCGTCTCGTAGGGGTAGCGCCAGAGCAGCTCCCCCGACCCCGGCTGAATGCCAATGGCCGAAGCCCCGGTGAAGACGACAATCTGCTCCTTGCCGCCGACCTTCAGGAGTGCAGGGGACGAATAGCCGGCGGGATCGTCCCCTGTTTTCCAGGCGAGCTTGCCGGACTTCGCGTCGTAGGCGACGACGGTCGCGCCGGGAGCGCCTGGCATGACAATGACCTGACTGCCAACCACGAGCGGCGAGCAGGCCATGCCATAATCTGCTGGCTTGCCGCCAAGCTTCGCGAAGAGGTCATGCGACCAGAGGATTTCGCCGTCCTTTGTCGAGGCAGCGGTCAGGATCCCTTCCCCTGTGAAGACAAAGACCTGGTCGCCAGAAATGGCCGGAGTGCCGCGGGGGCCGTTCCCCATCTGATTCTCATACTCAGGGGCCAGCGGCGTTTCCCACAAAGTCTTGCCCGTCTTGGCGTCGAGCGCGAGCAGCACCTGCTTGCCGTCCTTCTGCACCAGCGTCATCATCTTGCCGCCGCTGAGGGCCAGGCCCGACATGCCCACTCCCCCCTTCACGCGCCAGACTTCCTTCGGCCCGTCCGTGGGCCAGGTCTTCATCAGGCCTGTCTCGGGCGAAATACCCTTACGCGCAGGGCCGAGGAACTGCGGCCAGTCGGCAGCAGAAGCGGCAGAGACTGATAGTGCAAGTAGAAGCGAGGTGACGAAGGCCTTCATGCGGCAAGTCCTTTGGAACGTAGGATGGCCTTCCCAGGCCGTCCAGAATGATGCGTACGCGCGGACGGGTTAGGAAGCCCATCCTACAAGAACTGCAACCGCAGCGTAGTAAAGTGCGAGTAACAACTGCTTTTTACCGCGCCGCCGGCTCCGCACGATTCGCCGACTCCTCCGCCCTCTTCGCCGGCCTGATGAGGACGCTGGCGATTCCTACTGCATGACCTTCGGGGCCTTCGACAAAGACCCGGACATGGGCGGGGCCGCGAGCTTCTGCGGGAATTTGCAGTTGCTCGGTGAGCTTCACGACTCCGGCATCGGTGGGCTGCATGTCGGCGACCTTGCGGACCCAGACCTGGTCGTTGGCTTGTTCATAGACTGCTTGCCAGGCAGCGAGGCCGGCGTTGGAGGGGTCGAAGTGGTCGCGGGAAGGAGCGTTCACTTTGGGAATGTCCCGCCGAGAGAGGAGCTCGATGGTGACGCGGCCGGCAATGGGGGACTCGGCAATGAAGTCCAGGGGCTTGCCGGGCGTGGGCGTTCCTTGCAGTTCCAGCTTCACCTCCTGTGGGTAAGCCAGCCTGAGGTTAGGGTCTCCCATCAGGTTGAAGAGATGCAGGTGCTCCTGCCGTTCCTGGGCGAGCGTGGCTGGCGCGGGGCTGAGGAGGCTGGCGAGGGCGTCCAAGAGGACGCGGTTCGGCCGCTCACTGGCGTTCTTTTCATTGAAAGGGGTGACCATCCGGCGTTTGGTGTGAAGGATGGCTTCGCCCAGCGTGGCCGGCTTGTTTTTGAAGTATTCATCCAGCATTTCCGAGCTCATGACCGCCATTGCGTAGGGCATGGTCACGCGCGAGCCGCCGTAGATGGCGACGGGGCCGCCCGGAGCGCGGAGCATGTCTTCCGCCAGGCAGTCTTTGTCGCGGTCGAAGGCCGCCGTGTAGCAGGCGAGCATGATGGCGATCGGGCTGCCGTTTTCCGCCTGGAGCTTGCCGCAGTCCTGGCAGCCGAAGATGTGAAAGCGGGAGCCGGGGACCTGCACGTTGTCCAGCCCATTGGGTTGGCCATGGCCGATGTAGACCCAGAACAGGCAGCCTTCGTTGTGGCGGGCGACGGCCGTTTCGTGAAAGCGGCGGGGATCGGGACAGTAGGCGCTCCGCCAGCTGCCGAAGGTCATGTTGGTTTGATACGCGGCGGGAATGCCGTCGGTGAGCAGCTTTTTAGTCGAAGTTTCGATGACGCCATCGAGCAGGCCGCCAAAACCGCCAACCCCCGCGACAAAGTTCACCCGCTGCCGCCAGAGGCCGTGGTTTTGCGTCGTTTCGTAGGCCAGGATTTTATCGACGATGCGGGCGAGCTCTTGGCTGTTATCCGCGGGGAGGCGGCCGATCGCCAGATCCGGCACTTCGTCGTCGTCCAGGTCGGCGTACCAGTTGTCCGTGCCGATTTCCGGTTCCGAGCCAAACTTGACATTGATCTTGGCCGCCGCACGGTGAGCCGGCACGCAGCGGGCACGAATCGCCGCATCGGTATCTGAAGCCGGATCGGCATCGCCAACGAGCAGGACGGCCTTCAGCTTCCCGCTCTTGGCGGAAGTGCGAATAGACTTGCGGATCTCGTCCGCGGACCAGGTGTTCGGAACGTAGAGGAACCGATGCCCTTGGGCGTGCCGATGAGCGAGCAGTGGATTGAGGGCGGCAACGAACTCCTTGGGGCAGACCACGACGGTGTCCGCCGGCTGCGAGTCGGCGGCAATCAGCGATAGCAGAAGAACCAGTGTGGGCACGACGAACCTCATCTTCCATTGCAGGGAATTATAGCGGGTGCGGAGTGTACCCGCGATGAAATCGCCCTGGCAATGCGAAAATGGGGGGATTTGTGGGGAATCGCGACGAAGGATTGGCGATTGACCTGGGGCAATTGGGGGACGAAACTGGCGGCATGAACGCCATCATCGTCACCACGACCAACTCCATCGAAGGCCGCCAGATTGCCCAGTATCTCGGCATTGTCCGGGGGATCGCCGTCCGCGTGCCGACCATCGGCCAGGGCTTTCAGGCCATCGGCCAGGTGCTTTCGGGAAATATGCAGGCCGGCGCGGACATGTACGCCGACCTGTGCGAAGCCGCCCGCGCTCAGGCTTATTCGCGATTGGTGGAACATGCCCAGACGATGGGAGCCGATGCTGTCATCGCCATGCGGTTTACCTCGACGACCGTAGCAGAGTCTGCGGCGGAGATATTGGCGTATGGGACGGCGGTGAAGCTGCAGCCATAGTACAGAGTACTGAGTACTTAGTACTGAGTACATTCGCTCGTCTTCACCACTCACCACTCACCACTCACCACTCACCACTCACCACTCACCACTCACCACTCACCACTCACCACTCACCACTCACTCCCTTCCACTAATTCCTCTTCTCCAGCGCCCGCTTCACCGCCGTTCCCATATCCGCGGGGCTGTCCGCCACTTCAATACCCGCGTCTTGCAGCGCGGCGACTTTTTCGGCAGCGGTTCCTTTACCGCCGCTGATGATCGCTCCGGCGTGGCCCATGCGGCGGCCGGGGGGGGCGGTGCGGCCGGCGATGAAGGCGGCGACTGGCTTGGTGACGTGCTTCTTCACGTAGGCGGCGGCTTCTTCTTCCGCGGTGCCGCCGATTTCACCCATCATCAGGATGGCTTCGGTCTGCGGGTCTTTCTCGAACCGGGCGAACAAGTCGACAAAGCTGGTCCCCACAATCGGGTCGCCGCCTAGGCCGACGCAAGTCGATTGGCCGAGCCCGAGGTTCGTCGTCTGCCACACTGCCTCGTAGGTCAGCGTTCCCGAGCGGCTCATGATGCCGATCTTACCCGGCTTGTGGATGTAACCAGGCATGATGCCGATTTTGCACTCGCCGGGCGTAATCAGGCCGGGGCAGTTCGGACCGATCAGCACGGCGTCGCTGCGGCGGACCAGCTCATACACGCGCACCATGTCCAGCACCGGCACTCCTTCCGTGATGGCGGCGATGACTTTGATGCCGGCGTCAAGGGCCTCCAGGATCGCGTCAGCCGTGAAGGCGGCAGGGACGAAGATCATCGTGGCGTTCGCCCCGGTTTTCGCCACCGCTTCGCTCACGGTGTCGAACACGGGAACCCCTTCCACGGTCTCCCCCGCTTTGCCCGGCGTCACCCCGCCGACCATGTTGGTGCCGTATTCCTTGCACCCCTTGGTATGGAACGCTCCCGCCTTGCCGGTGATTCCCTGGCAGATGACGCGGGTGGATTTGTTAATGAGGATACTCATGGATGTCTATTTGCCCGTATGACTCGATTTCGATTTGGGATCTGGGATTTAGGATTTCCCAACGGCTGCGACAACTTTCTTCGCCGCATCCGTCAGCCCATCCGCGTTGATGACTTTGATGCCGCTGCTCGCCAGGATCTCCCGCCCTTCCTTCACTTCCGTCCCTTCCAGCCGCACCACCAGCGGCACGTTGAAGCCGACGGCCTTGCTGGCGGCGACGATGGCGCTGGCGATGGTGGAGCAGCGGGCAATGCCGCCGAAGATGTTGACCAGGATTCCCTTGACGTTCGGATCGGAAAGGATGATGCGGAAGGCCTCGGTCACTTGCTCGGTGTTCGCTCCGCCGCCGACGTCCAGGAAGTTCGCCGGCTCGCCGCCGTGCAGCTTGATGATGTCCATCGTGGACATCGCCAGCCCCGCACCGTTGACCAGGCAGCCGATGTTGCCGTCGAGCTTGACGTACGACAGGCCGGTGTTGCTGGCCCGCACTTCAGCCGGGTCTTCCTCGGAGAGGTCCCGCAATTCCAGCAGGTCTTTGTGGCGAAACATCGCGTTGTCGTCGAAGGCAATCTTGGCGTCGAGAGCGACCAACTCGCCGGCTTCCGTTACGACGAGCGGGTTGATTTCCACCAGGCTGCAGTCGTACTGCACATAGGCTCGGCAGAGTGCCTTCATGAACTTCTCCGCGCTGCCGACGGATGCACCCTTGATTCCCAGCTTCTGGCAGAGCTTGCGAACTTGATAGCCATACAAGCCGGTGTGCGCGTCAAAGTGCTCCTTGAAAATCTTCTCCGGTGTCTCCGCGGCGACTTTCTCGATCTCCACCCCCCCTTCACTGCTGCACATCAGCACCGGTTTGGCGGCAGCCCGGTCGAGGACAATGCCGAGGTACAGCTCGCGGGCGATCTTGCAGCCCTCTTCGACAAATACCTGATTGACTGTCTTCCCCTCGGGGCCGGTCTGAATGGTCACCAGCGTTTTGCCGAGCAAGCCTTTGGCAACTTTCGCCGCCTCGTCGGCACTCTTGACGAGCTGCACGCCGCGCTGGGCCGGGTTATCGAGGACCGTTCCCTTGCCGCGGCCGCCGGCGTGAATCTGGGCCTTCACCACGGAGATTGGACTGCCCAATTCCTTGAAAGCCGCCGCCGCCTCGTCGGGGCTTCGCGCCACCTTGCCGCGGAGCACCGCCACGCCCGCTTTGCGTAAGATGTCTTTGCCTTGAAACTCGTGAATTTTCATCGTCTCGCTCTTATCGAGGATTCATCGTAAGTCGCGGATTATAGGTCGCTTGCGAACCGGTGGGAAGGATGCCCTAATTCGTGTTGATCGGCCCGCGACTTGCACATTTACAGCCATCTCACCTCCTGAAACCCACCATGCAATATCGCGCCTTGGCCTGCGACTACGATGGCACCATCGCCACGCACGGCCGCGTGGACGAAGCGACGCTGGAAAGCCTGCAGCGGTTCGCCCGCTCCGGCCGCCAGTTGCTGTTGGTCACCGGGCGCGAGCTGCCGGAGCTGAAAACAGTCTTTCCCGAGCTGGCGGTGTTTCACTACGTCGTGGCCGAAAACGGCGGCCTGCTCCACGTTCCCGCCACGCAGCAGGAGCAAGTGATTGCCGATCCCCCTCCGCCGCGGTTCGTCCAAGAGCTGATTGCCCGCGGCGTTGGCCCCATCTCCGTCGGCCGCTCCATCGTCGCCACCTGGCAGCCGCACGAGGCGACGGTGCTGGCCACCATCAAGGACCTGGGGCTCGATCTGCAAGTCATCTTCAACAAGGGGGCGGTGATGATCCTCCCCAGCGGCGTGAACAAGGCCACCGGCCTGGCTGCCGCGTTGCGGGAGATGAAGCTCTCCCGGCACAACGTGGTGGCGGTGGGAGATGCCGAGAACGACCACGCCTTCTTGCAATTCGCCCACTTCGGCGCCGCCGTTGCCAACGCGCTGCCGGCGCTCAAGGAGCGAGCGGAGCTGGTCCTGGCGGAGGACCACGGCAAGGGAGTTTCGCAGCTCATCGACTACATCCTGGAGAACGACCTCCGCAACTTCAATTCCCGCCTCACGCGGCATGAGTGGCTGCTGCCGGCGGTGCAAGGAGCTGCCGATGCCGTCTGGACACCGGGGGTCGCCCACCTCTGTGTGCAAGGGCCGGACGAGTCGGCAACGTCGGCACAGCTCGAAATGGCTCTCTCCCTGAGCGAAGCCGGCTATCAATATTGCCTGCTCGTCGGCAAAGCCGGGGCGGTTCCCGCGTCCGTGAATGGCAGCTCGCCGGTGAAGCGGCCGGATGCCCTGCCCGCCATCAGCGTCGGCGGCCTCGACCAGCTTCCGCAGGTGGATGACGTGAGCAAGAACCTGCGGCATCCCGATCAAAACGTCCATGCCATCATCGCGGCCGGCGACCCCGCGGAGCGAGCCGCTTGCCTCCGCAACATCGCCGCGCGCTTGCGTACCCGCTTTCTGGAACGGGGCCGGCCGCACGTCGTCCTCTTTCCGCCGCTGGCCGAGCTCCGCGAGCTGGGCCTTTCCCCTCACGAGCTGCTCAGCGGCTTGGAGTCGGTCATCCTGCCGGTTGCCGCGGGCGAAGTTACCGATGACATCTTCCCGTTCGGTTCTCCCCGCGTTTGCTGCGATGCCGCACGCTATCTGGAGTCGCGTCAGCGAATTCACTAACCCGAAGCGCCAGCGAGGGAGTCCCGACCCGCCCTCGCTGGCGCATCGGGTTAGTGGCTGCCGGATACTTCACCCGCGCCCGTGTGCCCGCTATACTGGCCCCTTTCACCGCCACGGCCCAATTCCTCTCCCTCCGGCCCGGCCTCGCCCCCTCCCGTTTGATTCAAGGACTCCTCGATGGCGGATAACGCCCGGCTTCACGTGGACGGCAAGGATTACGAGCTCCCGGTCGTCGTCGGCACCGAGAACGAGCGGGGCATCGATATCGGCAAGCTCCTCGCCACCACCGGCCACACCACGCTCGACGATGGTTATGCCAACACCGGCGCAACGCAGAGCAACATCACTTTCCTCGACGGCGACCGGGGGATCCTCCGCTACCGGGGCTATCCCATCGAGCAGCTTGCGGGGAACTGCGACTTTCTGGAAGTCGCCCACCTGCTGATCTACGGCGAACTCCCCAGCCGGTCCGAACTGGAAAAGTTCCGCACCATCATCCTGCACCACACGATGATCCACGAGGAGATGCGGGCCTTCTACGGCGGTTTTCCGCGGGACGCCCATCCCATGGCCATTCTCTCCAGCGTGGTCAGCGCTCTCTCCACCTTCTATCAAGACTCGCTCGACCCGGCCGACCCGCGCCAGGTGGAAGTCTCCATCCATCGCTTGCTCGCCAAGCTCCCCACCATCGCCGCCTATAGCTACAAAAAGTCCTGCGGCCAGCCGTTCATTTATCCGCAGAACCATCTCAAGTATGCCGAGAACTTCCTGCAGATGATGTTCGCGGTCCCCTGCGAGCGGTACCAGGTCGACCCCGACGCCATCGACGCCCTCAACCTGCTCCTCATCGTCCACGCCGACCACGAGCAGAACTGCAGCACCTCCACCGTCCGCATGGTCGGCTCCTCGAACGCCAACCTGTTCGCCAGCATCTCGGCCGGCATCTGCGCCCTGTGGGGGCCGCTGCACGGCGGGGCGAACGAAGCCTGCGTCCTGATGCTGGAGCGGATCCTGGCCGACGGCGGCAACGTCAAAAAGTTCGTGGACATGGCCAAGGACAAGAAGAGCAACTTCCGCCTGATGGGTTTCGGCCACCGGGTCTACAAAAACTTCGACCCCCGCTGCATCATCATCAAAAAAGCCTGCGACAAAATCCTCTCCAAGCTCAAAATCCGCGACCCCCTGTTCGACGTCGCCCAACAGCTCGAGGACGTGGCCCTCAGCGACCCCTACTTCATCGAACGCAAGCTCTACCCCAACGTCGACTTCTACTCCGGCGTCATCTACCGGGCCCTCAACATTCCCGTCCAGATGTTTACCGTCCTCTTCGCCATGGGCCGCCTCCCCGGCTGGATCGCCCACTGGGTGGAGATGCACTCCTCCCCCACCAAGCGGATCAACCGCCCGCGGCAAATTTACACGGGGCCGACGGAGCGGAAATTCGTGCCGATTGAGCAGCGGTAAAGTAGGCCGCCACGCCCGTGGCGAGCCATCAGTGCGTATGCTGATGGGGCAAAAGCTTCAACGCGATAATCCGGAACTGCAGCAAGTTGCCGCCGGCGATTACTTTCTTGATCTCTGCCACCCTCCGATCGCTCGCGCCCGGCAATTGCTTAAGGCTACTGGAAGCGTGGCGAATGCCACGGCGTTGCTTAAGGCTGTCGACGGATAAGCGGCCTGCGGCCTAAGATGCGGTTTGTGTCCACTACGCCTGACTCCGCGGCTCGAGCGCATCGCGCAGTCCATCCCCCAACAGGTTGAAACCGAGGACCGCGAGGGAAATGGCGCAGCCTGGGCCAAAGGCATAGCAGATATTCTGCCGCCAGTATTGTCGAGCCTCTCCCAGGATGCAGCCCCATTCCGGCACCGTGGAATCGCCGACAAGTCCCAGGAATGCCAGGCCGGCGACTTCCAGAATGGCGGTCCCCACGCTCAGGCTGGCCAACACGGCCACCGGGCTGAGCAGCGCTGGGCCAATCGCCCGAGTCAGGATATGCCAGGTGTCGGCTCCGAGCGCCCTGCTGGCCAGCACGTATTCCTGGTTGACGACGCTCATCACCGTGGCCCGCACCTGCCGCGCGAAAATGGGAACATTAATGAGCCCTACCGCAATAATCACTGTCCCCCAGCCGGGATGAAACGCCACCGTCACCAGGAGCGCGATGAGTACGCTGGGAAACGCCAGCGCCACGTCCACCGTCCGCATGATCAGTGCATCTACCCAACCCCCAAAATATCCCGCCATAGCGCCCAGCGGCACACCCACTGCCACCGCCAGCAGGATCGACACCACCCCCGCCAGCAGCGACAGCCGCGACCCGTACATCACGCGCGTCAGCAAATCCTTGGCGTTGGCATCCGTTCCCAACCAGTGATCCCCGCTCAGCGGCTCATTGAGCCGCAAGCCGACCGTTCCCCTCGCGGGATCGAGATTCCGGGCGGAATGGCTCAGCGAATACGGCGACAAGAAATCTGCCCCCACCGCGATCAGCAGGAACACCGCGACCAGTCCAAGCCCGACCCAGGAGGCATAATTCCGCCAGAACCTCTGTCGCGCCCGCGCAACGGGGGACTGCACGGAGGATTTGTCGGGGATAAGAGAGACGGCCATATCCGTGGCTTATTTTAGCTGCTGCGCTAGGCTCGTGTTGACGGTTCACGGTGAGACCCAGGCTGGTGTGAGAAATGCGGGCTGAGGGCTCAAGCCCCTGCGAGAACCATTAGCATCCAGGAGAACCCGACGAACCTGTGGAGCGACGCATCTCCGGGCTGGGCCAAGCGGTTCAACCATAAAGGTCACGCAAAGCCGGAGGCGTGGCACCCGGTTACGCCCTATATTCCCACTCCCGAATATCCACGAAATGCCCGGCGACCGCGGCGGCGGCGGCCATGGCGGGGGAGACGAGGTGGGTGCGGCCGTTCTTGCCTTGGCGGCCTTCGAAGTTGCGGTTGCTGGTGCTGGCGCAGCGCTCACCGGGTTCCAGCTTGTCGGGATTCATCGCCAGGCACATGCTGCATCCGGCCTCGCGCCATTCAAAGCCGGCTTCCTTGAAGATCTTGTCGAGCCCCTCGGCTTCGGCTTCGCGCTTCACCTGGCCGCTACCGGGGACGACCATCGCGCTCACGTGACCCGAGACCTTGTGCCCCTTCACGACAGCAGCGGCGGCTCGCAAATCGCCAATCCGGGCGTTCGTGCAGGAGCCGATGAAGACGCGGTTGATGTCCACGCTGGTTAGCGGCACGCCGGGGGTGAGGCCCATGTACTCCAGCGCACGTTCCGCTGTCTTGCGGTCGCTTTCATCTTTGAACTCATTGGGATTCGGCACCTTGGCCGTCACTGGCGCGACCTGGCCGGGATTGGTTCCCCAGGTGACCTGCGGTGAGATGTCCGCGGCTTTGAAGACCAGGGACTTGTCATACTTCGCACCAGCGTCGGTCGGCAGTTCCTTCCAGCGGGCGACGGCTTTGCCATAGTCGGCACCCTTGGGAGCGAACTCACGACCCTTCACGTAGTCGTAGGTCGTCTGGTCGGGGGCAATCATTCCGGCGCGCGCCCCCGCCTCGATGGTCATGTTGCAGACGGTCATCCGCTCCTCCATCGTCAGGCCGCGGACCGCCTCGCCGGTGTACTCGATCACGTAGCCTGTTCCGCCGTCGGTGGTGATCTGGCCGATGAGGTACAAGATCAGGTCCTTGGCGGTCACGCCGCGGGGGAGCTTGCCGTCCACTCGCAGTTCCATGGTCTTGGGCAGGTGCTGCAGCAAAGTCTGCGTGGCCAGCACGTGCTCCACCTCGCTGGTGCCGATGCCGAAGGCCAGGGCCCCGAACGCTCCGTGCGTGGCGGTGTGGCTGTCTCCGCAAACGATGGTCATCCCCGGCTGCGTCAGGCCAAGCTCGGGGCCGATGACGTGGACAATCCCCTGCTGCACGCTGTCCATGTCGTAGAGCTTGATGCCGAACTCCTTGCAGTTGTTCCGAAGCGTCTGCACTTGCTGGAGCGAAATGGGGTCCGTAATCGGCAGGCTACGGTCGGTCGTCGGAATATTGTGGTCCGGCGTGGCCACCGTCAATTCCGGCCGCCGCGCCTTCCGCCCCGCCAGCCGCAGCCCCTCGAAGGCCTGGGCACTGGTCACTTCATGGACGAGCTGCAAGTCGATATAGAGCACCGTGGGTTTGGCGGCGGGAGCATCGACAACATGGGCGTCCCAGATTTTCTGGAACATCGTGCGAGGGGAAGCGGGCATGAGAATAGTCGGCCAGAGGCGGGGAGGAAACGGTCTATTTTATTCGGAAGACGCAAAGTTGGCGAGGAGCCTTTTCTTTAACGCAAAGCCGCAAAGGCGCTATGAAAAGGCAAAGAAATGAGATTGTAGGGGTTTAAGACCTGAGGATCTAGGTAGTGATTTCGATCCTTCTTCGTAGTCTTCCCCTCTCCTTTTCTCTTAGCGCCTTAGCGCCTTTGCGTTCAAAAGAGCAGCGATGGCTAGGAGATCGCCATCTCATTCGCCTGGGCCGTCGCCCGGTCGCTCTGCATCCACCAATTGCGGGCGTTGTCGCGGGTCCAGACGCCGTGGTGCTCGCAGTCTTCGAGGGCGGCGGCGAGCTCGGCTGCGGATTGATAGCGGTCGTCGGGATTCTTGGCCAGGCACCGCATCACGATGGCTTCCAAGTCCAGCGGGACGTCGTCAATCCACTGCGTCAGCGGTTTGGGGGGTTCGTGGGCGTGGCTGATGAGGACCTTGATCGGCTTCTCGTCCTCGAACGGCGGGTGGCCGGTCAGCAGAAAATAGAGGACGCCGCCGAGGGAGTAGATGTCGCTCCGCGGATCGGGCTCCTTGTCGCCGGTCGCTTGCTCGGGAGACATATAAAGCGGCGAGCCGGTGATGCTGCCGTCAGCCGTGAGCTGTGCGGTGTCTAAGTCCGAGAGAGGCTTAGCAAGGCCGAAGTCGAGGAGCTTGGCCACGTCGTAAAACCCGCCGCGGACAGCCGCGAAGAGATTCGCCGGCTTGAGGTCGCGGTGGAGCAGCCCCAGGTCGTGGGCTTCCTGCAGGGCGTCGCAGGCTTGCCGCACCAGGTGAATGACCCGGGCGGCGGGCATGGGGCCGAACCGCTTCACAATCTCGCCCAGGTTCATGCCCGGCAGGTATTCCATCACGTAGTAGAATGTGCCGTCCTCGGCCCGGCCGTAGTCGAAGATGTCGATGCTGTTCCAGTGCGAGAGTTTGGCGGTTGCTTGCACCTCGCGCTCAAAGCGGGCCAGGACCTTGGGGTCGCCGGCTTTTTCCGGGCGGATGATCTTGATGGCACAGGGCCGCTTCATCAGTTGATGCTCGGCCAGATAAACTTCGCCCATGCCGCCGGAGCCGATGAGCTTTTTGAGGTGATACTGCCCCAGTTGCCGGGCCTGGTAGGCCTGCGTCTGCAAGCTGTTGATGGTGTGAACGCCGAAGACCGCACCGGCCGCGGAGACGGCCATCATTAGCACCATCTCCACCAGCACGCCCGGCTGGCCGCTCATGAAGAGGAGCAGATTGTTGTTCAGAATCACTCCAAGCACTGTGGTCAGAATCGGCAGCGAGGCGATGATGCCGAGCACGATAGCCGCCCGCTTCCAGGTGTTGGGAATGAAGATGGCGTAGGTATAAATGGCCAGGAGCCAGAACGGCGCGACGCCGGGGTGAAAGTCGTAACTGTTGACATATAAGTTGGACCGGCCGTACTGCATCAGCATGAAAAACGCCGCCGGCACGCCGCACGTTCCCAGCTCCATCCAGCGGAGCTGGCTGGTGGAGAAGGCCTGCTTGGAGCAAAGGGCAAAGCCGATGCAGCCCACGACCAGCGTGGCGATAATGTGCCAGATGAAGGTGGGGAGCGCCAGCGGCCTGTCTGGAGAGAGATCGAGCTGGAAAATATGCCAGACGAGGAAAATGGCGAACGCCACGAACGTCAGCAGGGAGGCTGATCGCAAGCGGGAGCGAAGCAGGTCCTGAACTTCGCCCGAGATTTCGGAGCCGCTCCCTTCGACCAGGTGTACCTTGCAGGCGGCATGGCACGAAGCGGTCCGGTCCGACGAAGGGTCGGAGGGTGCTTCCAGGGTGATGTCCGCGGGCCCAAGGCTGGTGGGTACGTGCCTCACCGACCCGGCCGCAGCATTGCTGTCGTCCAAGGAATCGTTCTCGAGGAGGTGAGCCAGAGAAAAACGGCGGATGTTACGTTCTCTCATCATACCCGGTTCGCTTTCCCGCGCCTATTCTTGGCGATCTATCCGCGATTCAGCGGCTACGAGCGGACTGGACATTCATTTGTCGCCCGGCAAAGGAAGAAATCCCTCCACTGCAACTCGTTGTGGGGCAAGCTGGCAGTATTTCCCACGCCGGACATATAGTGTGGACGGCCCAACTGCCGCAAAGGTTCTGTAACACAGACGTAAAAGAAGAGCTTTCGTAACTCTCGCAGTTTGCCTGATCTCAAAAACGCTCCAAGATGTTGCCGCGAGGCAGCTTGCGTTCAGCAAGCGGCTGCTAGAATGAAGTTGAATTCCTATCTTTCCAGCGCCGCGTGGACGCGGCGGCTAAGCGAGCTGACCTTGTCATTTCTTACCCCGCGATACCTCGTTCCGTTTCATCCCCGTTATCTGCCGCACTACTTTGCGGACGTGCTGATCATCGGCGGCGGGCTAGCGGGGCTGCGGGCGGCCAACGCGCTGGACCCGCGGCTGTCGGCTCTGGTGGTGACGAAGGACGCCATCCAGCAGTCCAACAGCAACTACGCGCAAGGGGGGATCGCCGGCGTGCTGGACCCGGACGATAAGTTCGAGGAGCACATCGCCGATACGCTGGTGGCCGGCGGCACGCTCTGCGACGAGGCGGTTGTCGATATGGTTATCCGCGAAGCACCGCGGCGGATTAACGAGCTGATTGAGTGGGGGACGCATTTTGACGAGAAAGAAGGGCTCATCACGCTCGGCCGCGAAGGAGGCCACAGCCGGCACCGCATCGTACATGCCCTGGGTGACATGACCGGCAAGGAAGTGATGCGGGCCGTGATTGCCCGGACGCAGAAACTTGCCAACGTCCGGATTTGGGAACGGTCCTTCACACTCGACCTGCTCACGCATGAAGGCGTCTGCCGCGGGGCGATTGTGGCCAATCAGCATGGCGAAAAGATTCTCGTGTGGGCCCGGCAAACCATTCTGACCACAGGTGGAGCCGGCCAGATTTATCGCGAGACCACCAATCCCCCCGTAGCCACCGCCGATGGCCACGCGATGGCCTACCGCGCCGGTGCAGAGCTGCGCGACATGGAGTTCATGCAGTTCCACCCGACGGTCCTGTACATCGCCGGCGGCAGTAGAAGCCTGATCACGGAAGCGATTCGCGGCGAAGGGGGGCGACTGGTGGATAAGGACGGCGTCCGCTTTATGTCCGGGTATGACCCGCGGTTGGAACTCGCCCCGCGGGATGTGGTGAGCCAGGCCATCGTCAGCCAGATGGAGAAGACGCGGCACGCTTGCGTGTATTTGGATGTCACGCACTTGGATGCTGCGTTTGTGAAACAACGTTTCCCCGGAATCGCTGCCGCCTGCTTGCAATTCGGCATCGACATTACCAAGGACCGCATTCCGGTCCGCCCCGGCGCGCACTACATGATTGGTGGAGTGAAAGTCGACCTTGTCGGCCGTACCAGCATTCCGCGGCTCTGGGCGGCGGGGGAAGTCACCTCCAGCGGACTGCATGGCGCGAACCGGCTGGCCTCGAACAGTCTGCTGGAAGGACTTGTCTACGGCGCTCATGCAGGAGAAGGGGCGTCGAAGGAAGCTCTCGATTTGCTGGATCGCGAAAATCAGCATTCCGTCCCGTCGCTGGAAAACCCCGCTACTGCCCCGATCGCGGAGCCGCTCGACCTGACGGATATCCGCAATTCGCTTAAGGCCCTGATGTGGCGAGCCGCCGGCGTGCGGCGGAGCAAGGGGCTGCTGGACGAGGCGTTGTCCGCCGTCGACCAGTGGCGGCGGTATGTTTTGGTCCGCCAGTTCGAGGACGCCGCGGGCTGGGAACTGCAAAACATGCTCGCCGTTTCACGAATCATGATTGAAGCAGCTCTGGCTCGCGAGGAATCCCGCGGCGTACACTTGCGGACTGACTTTCCCAAAAGGGACGACGACAAGTGGAACCGGCATCTGTGGTTCGTGCGGGACGATGCCCAGGGGATGGAGCGGTGGGGAATCGCCTGACCGGGGCCTGTCTATCGTCAAATGAAGCCTTGCAATTGGGCGTGGGGGGGGGGAAACTGAGGGTAGACCCTAAAAGGATCGCACATGACGCTGCCATTATCTGCTGCCGAAGTTCTCAGCCGCGAGTTCCTGGAGATTCGGGCCAAAATCCTGGAAATTGCCGCGGCGTTTGACCGCTTGGAGCGCTCAGCCGGGGACGTGAGCGATGATCCGCGGATCGCCCGGCTGCTTGAAGCGCTCAAGGTGGTCGGCGAGCCGCAGGGGGACCGGGCCGAGCAAGTGCAATTGGTTTTTTCCCGCGAATATGACAAGCAGTGGCAGCGGACGATGAAAGTGCTGCCGCGCTAAAGGTTTGAAATCTATGGACTACTTCGATCCACACATTCACATGGTCAGCCGCATCACGGATGACTATGAGACGCTGGCCAAGATGGGGTGCGTCGGCCTCTCCGAGCCGGCGTTCTGGGCGGGCTTCGACCGCGGGACGGTCGATGGCTTTCGCGATTACTTCCGCCAGCTCACGGAGGTCGAGCCCAAGCGGGCGGCCCAGTATGGCATTCAGCATTACTGCTGGCTCTGCATCAACGCCAAGGAGGCGGAGAATATCAGCCTGTCGCGGGATGTCATCGCGATGATCCCCGAGTTCCTCGACAAGCCCAACGTGCTGGGGATCGGCGAAATCGGCCTTAACAAAAACACGCGGAACGAATCGATCATCTTCCTGGAGCACCTGGACCTGGCCGCGAAGTATGACCAGCAAATTCTAATTCATACCCCGCACCTGGAAGACAAATACCAGGGGACCCGGATGATCCTCGACATGCTCATCGGCGACAGCCGCCTGGATCGGAGCCGCGTGCTAGTGGACCACGTAGAGGAGCACACCGTGCGGCACGTGCTGGAGGAAGGACTTTGGGCCGGCATGACCCTCTACCCCGTTACCAAATGCACGCCGCAACGGGCCAGCGACATCATCGAGATGTACGGACCCGAGCGACTGATGGTGAACAGTGCCGGCGACTGGGGCCCCAGCAAGCCGACCGCCGTCCCCGATTTCATCCTGGAAATGCGCCGCAGGCGGCATCCGGAAAGCGTTATCCGCCGCATCGTCTACGAGAACCCGCTGACGTTCTTCAGCCAGAGCCAGAGTTTTCGGTTCAAGGTAAGGGAAGGCGTGGATGAGGCAGCCGTCAAGTAAGGCGAAAGAGCGCTTATGAAAACCCTCGAATTTGAAGCGACGATTGCCCACGACCGCACGTTGACCGTTCCGTCCTTGATTGCGGCGCAAATCGCGGAAAACACGCCCGTTCGAATTGTCTTGTTCGTGCCGGACGAGCAAGAAGAGCAGGTTGCTTGGAGTCGGACTACCGCAAGCGAATTCTTGAAGGGCTACGCGGAAAGCGACTCGATTTATGACCATCTATAAGCCGGGGCAAATCGTCTTGGTGACATTCCCGTTCACGACAGGATCGACCGCCAAGAATCGGCCGGCACTTGTCCTAGTCGATCATGGGGACAATGACTTTCTATTGGCCAGAATTACGACTCAACCGCATTCGACGGCTACTGACTGTCCTATCCAGGATTGGCGCGGGGCTGGATTACTTGCGCCATCCATCGCGCGGCTTTGCAAGTTAGCAACGCTCGACAAATCACTCGTGAAGCGGGTAATCGGTGCTTTGCAGCCAGGCGACAAATTGGCCGCTAAAGCAATGTTGCAATCGCTGTTTAACAGTTGGTAGCGCAACCGCAACGAACTCTCACGAGCCTCCGGGGTTTTCCCCGGAGGCATAAGCTCTCTACCCAGGCACTCGCCTGTTGTGCCGGCTAACCTACTTCACGCAGCAGCAAACGCCGCCGGGGCAGCAGGGGCAGGCGTCGCAAGTGCAGACGCCGGTTTCGCAGCAGCCGCAGGCACACGAGCAGGCGCAAGGCCCGCCCTTGTCGCAACAGCCGGTGCTGCAGGCCGGAGCGGAAGTAGGCGTGGAAAACAGAGAAGCGAGCAAAAGCATGAAAGCGTTCATAGAAAATTCTCCAGTGAAAATGGCAAACTCAATTCAAAACAGAAAGGCTGTCTGAAAGGCCCGCGAGGGTACGCGGAACCTGAGCGCCATTAAATTCGCCAGACGCAGTAGAGAATGCGAGGCGGTGGAGATGGACAACGGAAGCCGGCCTGCAATACGTCCGAGGGAGCTGGGGGCGGTGCCGCCGCGCCAATCAGGGCAGGCATAAACGGCGACAGTGAATTCTCCGAGCCGGAGTTGTCAGTTTTTGGCACATTCGCCGGCGCAGGCGACTCGGTCACAATGCAACAGCAGGAGCCTGTCGTGGCCGCGGACTGAGGGCAGTCCGAAAGAGACGTGCGGCAGCAGGACGGACCGCAATCTGTCGCGGCCACTTGAGCGAAGTCGCCCGCACAGCAGCTATTCTCTTGATCCTGCGGCCCACATTCGCAGTCCTGGCACTGGCAAGAATCCAACAGAGCAACAGCACCAAACGCTTGCGCGGCCAGCGCCAATGCGGCGAGCCAAACCAAGCCAAGGGTGAGAGTCCGTGGACGCATCATGGCAATTATCCGTACGTTGACCCAAATAGGCAAGTTCACTCGTTATAATCACCCGCGTACAACTCATTCCGTTTTTCCCACGATATTCCACGCAAGGAACACCCCATGAGCCGCCTGCTTCCCTTCGCCGCACTCCTTTGGACACTCACTCTGGCTACACCGTTTCTCTCGGCCGAGGAAAAGGAGGGATTTCAACCCCTCTTCAACGGCAAAACCCTGGAAGGCTGGTCAGGGAATGAGAGATTCTGGTCCGTGAAGGACGGCACCATTACCGGCCAGACGACCGCGGACAACAAAACCGACGGCAACACATTTCTCATCTGGAAGGACCAGGTCGGCGATTTTGAGCTGCGGCTGAAGTTCAAGATTGTCGGCGGCAATTCGGGCATCCAGTATCGCAGCTCGGACAAGGGGAACCACGTCGTCCACGGCTACCAGGCGGACATCGACTCCGGCGACCAGTACATCGGCATCCTCTATGAGGAAGGCGGCCGCGCCATCCTGGCCGAGCGGGGGAACAAAGTGGAAATTAGCGCGGGGGGAGAGAAGAAGGTCGTCGGCAAGACCGAGGACTCCGCCGCCATTCTCAAGGAAATCAAGAAGGAAGACTGGAACGAGTACGTCGTCATTGCCAAGGGGAACCACCTCATCCAGAAAATCAACGGCCACACCACCGTCGACGTCACCGACAACGAGAAGGAAAAGTCCGCCGCCAGCGGCATCCTCGCCCTGCAACTCCACGCCGGCCCGCCGATGATGGTGCAGTTCAAGGACATTGAGCTGAAGAAGCTGAAGTAGCCTTGGCTGGTCGCACGAGCTCTACTTCTTATACTTCTCCGCCCCCGGCAGCAGCGGCTGAACCGGGGCAAGATCCTTGCCG
Source organism: Pirellulaceae bacterium (assembly GCA_051004015.1). Taxonomy (GTDB): domain Bacteria; phylum Planctomycetota; class Planctomycetia; order Pirellulales; family Pirellulaceae; genus SXOA01. Next base: position 37,630 of record JBPCKT010000113.1, read on the forward strand.
CTGGTCTCATCGGCGAATTGCTCGCCGAGGGCGGCGATTTTGACCGCGCAGGTGAGAAGCTGCTCGCGGTTGTTGAGCTTGAGCTTGACCCCCTTATAGGCGTCGAGAATCTGCTCGACGATCGGGTTGTTGATCTTTGCTTGCAACTCGAACAGCCGTTTGGCGGCGCGGTCGGTGCGCTGGGCGCTGGTGATGCCGTAGGTGGCTTTCTCGGTGGCTTCGGCCGTGGCGCGGAGGCTGAATTCCAAGTCGGCGATCTGCCCCACAACGTACAACACCCGCAGTCGTTCGTCGGAGAGGGGGCGGTTCACTTTGCCGTTGCTCTCCAGGAAGTTGTGCCGCACGATTCCTTGCGACCAGGCGACCAGCTCGAACTCCTCCGTCCCCGCCTTGTGCTTGCCGACATTAACCAGCTTCTCATTGGGGACCGTATGGCAGCGGAAGCAGCTTTGAGCGACGAGGTAAAGGTTGTGCGGATTTCTCATGCCGGCGGCGATGCTGCCGCTGATCCGCTGGGCCTTATGGGCTTCGCTCTCCGCGGTCTTGGTTGCCGTCGGACTGCCGTAGTCGCTATGGAGCTTCACCCATTTCTGGGCGGCGCCATGGCATGATTCGCAAGAGACGCCGGAGATGGCCTTTGCGTGGCTCGTCTCCTCGGTGGCTTGGGGCGTGTAGTGGCATTCGATGCAAACCTGTCCCCGCTTGATCGAGGAGAGGCCCAACTTCTTGGCGATATCGTTGGCTTCCTTCTTCTGATGGAGCGTGAGGAACGTGGTGCTGTGCGGCGTCTTCTTCCAGGTCGCTACTTCGCTGGCATGACACTTCTCGCACGCTTCGTGGCCCAGCACCTGCGTGGGGTCCAGCGGCAGATGGTGCGGATCCTCCGGAGATGCGGCGCGGACGGTGGAAGCGGCAAGGGTGGCGCTAAGGAGGGCGGCAATCCAGCGGGCGGCGAGGTTCATGGGGGATTCTTGGAGGGATAGTAGGCGGCAATACGAAGAGCACCGCGTATTCAAGCGTAGGTCAAGAAAAGTACTCCTCACGCTCCGCGTGAGGCTTCTTCACGCGGAGCGTGAAGAGTACTATCTACGCCTGCAAAACCAGCGGGCCATCCGGCACGCAGATGCAGGGGAGACAGACGCCGGCCGGGGGCTGGGAGCCCGGAGGTGTTGAATAGACCACCTTTCCCGATTTTATCGGCATCGCACAGGTGCCGCAGTTGCCCGCCCGGCAGCCAGATTCGACGGGGATGTGGTGGGCCTCGGCGAGCTGCAGGAGGGACTCGATTTTCTCTGTCCAGGGAGCGGTGACGCCGGAGAGGTCGAAACGGACTTCGGGGGCCTCCATTACGACATCAATGGGATTCGCCGCATTCACGCCCCCACAATGCTGTGGACGTGCCACCACTTGGTTCACTCTTTTCACACTTGCGGGGCCAAAGGCTTCGAAGTGGATTTTGTTGGCGGCGATGCCCCAGCTTTCAAGTCCCGCAACCATCGACTCCATGAAGGAGCCAGGACCGCAGATATAACACTCATAGTCACTGCCGCGGAGGCACTTCTTGATGACCTCCAGCGACAGCCGGCCGCGAAGGTCGTAATCCCCTCCTACCACATCGGCTGAGTTCGGAGCCGAGTAGGCGGTTACAAGCTGAATGTTTTTGTGCTGCCTGGCGAGCGCCGCCAGTTCGCACTTCAGCGGATGATGCTCGCCACTGCGGAATTGCAGGAACGCCAGAACCTGCCGAGTATTGCCACTGGCGGCAACGGCTTGGAGCATGGAAAGCAGGGGGGTGACGCCGATTCCAGCACCCATGAGAACAACGGGAGTCTTGCTGCTCACATCCAGCGTGAAGTTGCCGTGCGGGGCCTTGAGGTCGATCAGCTCCCCTTCCGCCAGCCGGCGATTGATGTGTCGGCTGGCTTTGCCGAACGGGAGCTCCGGTTGCGCCGCGGGAGGCGGAACTTCCTTCACCGTGCAGCGGAAATAATCTTCACCGGGAGCGTGCGAAAGGGAATAGCAGCGGATGACCGGACGCGTTTCCCCCGGCATCCGGAGTGACAGCGTGACATACTGCCCCGGCAGAAACCGCGGCAAGGCCCGGCCATCCTCTGGGGCGAAGTAGACGCTCTGTGTATCAGCCGTCTCGCGGACAAGCTTCGTCACGCGGAACGTTCGCCATCCTTCCCAAGTCGACGCGCCTGCTTCTTCCTTCTTCAAACTACCCGCCAGCTCCGCCGCCAACATCTGTCGCCTGAGGCGGAACAGGGCCTCTTCCCGCCACTGCCGGCGAAGCATTCCCAGAGCCGCCACCGCCAACTGCACGGCGACGAGCAGCGCGAGAGCGAGGCCGAGGTAAAGAGGAATGTCCATAAATCCTAGGTCATAAGGCGCTGGAGTGCCCCCCCTCGGGGGGGTTTCCAACACCACCCCAAGAAGGGGATCCCGCACTGTCTTCGCCCGACACACCCCCCCC
>JBPCKT010000114.1:0-141636 GCA_051004015.1 Pirellulaceae bacterium
GCCCGCCTCGGTCCGCATGGGCCAGCGCGTCACCGGCATGACCTCCGGCCAGAAGTCCTTCCCTTGCGTATCGCCGATGTTCAAGTTCAGCCAGCACGGCAAGTGCGGGGCCTGGGTCAGCGAGCTGTTGCCGTACACGGCCGGCGTCGTCGATGACATCGCCATCGTCAAGTCGGTCAACACCGAGGCCATCAACCACGACCCGGCCACCACCTATTTGCAGACCGGATCGCAGCAGCCCGGCCGCCCGAGCTTCGGCGCGTGGCTGTCCTACGGCCTCGGGAGCGAGAACGAGAACCTGCCGGCGTTCGTCGTCATGATCTCGCAGGGCAGCGGCAACAAGACCGACCAGCCGATCTTTTCGCGCCTCTGGGGCAGCGGGTTCATCCCCACGGAGCACCAGGGCGTCCGCTTCCGCAGCGGCGAGGATCCCGTGCTGTACCCCTCGAATCCGCCGGGCGTCGATCCGGCCACGCGCCGCCGCATGCTGGACGCGGTCGGCCGGTTGAACCAGTCGGCGGCCGACAGCGTCGGCGATCCGGAGATCAACACCCGCATCGCCCAGTACGAGATGGCGTTTCGGATGCAAACGTCGGTGCCCGATCTGACCGACCTGGCCGCCGAGCCGCAGCGCGTGCTCGACCTGTACGGCGTGAATGACAGCGGCGTCGATGGCGGCTTCGCCCGCAACTGCCTCTTGGCCCGGCGGATGGTGGAGCGCGGCGTGCGTTTCGTGCAGCTCATGCACCGCGGCTGGGACCAGCACAGCAGCCTGCCGATGCAGATGCGCGGCCAGTGCAGCGACGTGGACCGCCCCTCCGCCGCCCTCATCAAGGACCTCAAGGACCGCGGCCTGCTCGACGAAACGCTGGTCATCTGGGGGGGCGAATTCGGCCGCACCGTCTACTCGCAAGGGGCCCTCACCAAGGACAACTACGGCCGCGACCACCACGGCCGCTGCTTCACCCTCTGGATGGCCGGCGGCGGCATCAAGCCGGGCATCACTTACGGCGAGACGGACGACTACTGCTACAACATCGTCAAAGACCCGGTTCACGTCCACGACTTCCAAGCCACCGCCCTCCACTGCCTCGGCATCGACCACACCCGCCTCACCTACCGCCTCCAAGGCCGCGACTTCCGACTGACCGACGTGCATGGGAAAGTGGTGCAGGGGCTGCTGGGATGAACCGCCGCTGCCGCGGACGTATGCCAATTCACCCGCCCGATTTGACAGACGGCTGAATGATCTGCCACAATCCAGGGCATCCCTATTCCAAGCCCTCCCACAATTTCCGCGCAGGAGCCAGGCAATGTTACGATCTCTCGGCCTGTTAATGGTCATTTCTTCTCTCCTGTTGTCGGGATGTTCTCCGTCCGCTCCCGCGCCAATCCCCGTTCCAACGGTTCGTGTTCCCGCGCCTACGACACCACCGGCGACTGCTTCCGCGCCGCTGACTGCTCCGGCCGATCCAAGTGCGCCAAATACGCAGCAGCCGGCGGGCGACGCCAAAGCGGCAGCGACCGAATCCGCGCCGGGGACTCTGAGCCGCGAGGAGTTGGCGACAAAGATGTCCGCGACCCAGCAGCAAGGCTTCCAATTCATGGAGCAGAAAAAACCGGTCGAGGGATACAAGACTTTTCAAGAGTCCGCCAAGTATGCTCGCGAACTGAAGCAGCGATTTCCCGAGCTTTCGCCGCAGGAGCAGGCCCTGCTGAGCAACGTGCTTTATAACGATGCTTGCGCCCTGGCCGTGGGCGGTGATCCCAGCGCGGCATTCGCGTCCCTCAAGGAAGCCCTCACCGCCGGCTTTGCGGACGCCAAACTGCTCGACACCGATCCCGACCTGGCCACGGTTCGCTCGTTGCCGGAATTCGAGGCCTGGAAAAAGGAAATGGACGCCATCGCGGCCGCCCGCGCCAAGGAAGAAGTTCGCGGCCAGATTGCCGCCTTTGAGTCCTATGCCTTCGATTTCTCGCTCGTCGATCTGGACGACAAGCCAATCAAGCTGGCGGACTATAAAGGAAAGGTGGTCATCGTGGACTTCTGGGGAACCTGGTGTCCGCCGTGCCGGGCGGAGATTCCCTCCTTCGTGAAGTTGCAGAGCCAGTACGGAGAACAGGGCCTGCAAATTATCGGACTGGGTTATGAACGCATGGAAAAAGAGGAGTCCGAAAATCTGATCCGCGATTTCATGAAGGAACAGAACATGAACTACACCTGCATCATCGGGGACGAGGCGACTCAGCAGCAGGTTCCCGAATTCCGCGGCTTTCCCACGACATTGTTCATCGACCGCACGGGAAAAGTCCGCCTGCAATACGTGGGACTGCATCCGTATGCCACGTTGGAAGCTGCCGCCACCATGCTGCTGGAAGAACCGGGGAAATGAGGCACGGACCAGGAGGGCCAGCAGACTGCGAGCTGTTCTCAGCGTACGGCCAACTCGAGGTCGGTTTTCTCGCCACGTTCCATCGCGTAAGCTGGCAAGCTCCCTAACGTCGCCTGACCTCAGCCTTCTGTCCCCTGACCTCTGAACTCTGCCCTCTGCCCTCTGCTTTCCATGAACCTCACCGACCTCAAATGGCCCGACGTGGCGGCTCTGCCCAGGACCACGCCCATCGTCATTCCCATCGCCGCGCTGGAACAGCATGGCCGCCACATGCCGGTCTTCACCGATAGCATGCTCTGCGGCGAAGTCATCCGCCGTGTCAGCGAGAAGCTGGATCGCCGCGTCCTCTTCACCCCCATGATGTGGCTGGGGAACTCCGAGCACCATCTCGATTTCGCCGGCACCATGTCGGCCGCGCCGCGCGTCTATTTGGATCTCTTGCGGGACATGGTGGAGAACTTTCTGTTTCACAATTTCACCCGGATTGTCTTGGTCAATGGCCACGGCGGCAACATCGTCCCCGCCCAGCAGGCCATCTTCGAGCTGCGGCAGAAATACCGCCATCGCAGCGACCTCTGCCTCCTCGCCACCACCTACTGGGGCCTCGGCGGCAAGCCGCACGAGCAGGACAAGAGCATCCAGCAGCAGCAGATGGGTCATGCCTGCGAGTGGGAAACGTCCATGATGCTCCGCATCAATCCGCACCTCGTCGGCGACCTCAGCAAGGTCCAGCCGGTCGAATTCGGCGGCGCGTTCGAGCCCGCCCATCGCGGCTGGATCACCAAGGACCGGACGGAGCCCGGCCACATCGGCGACCCGCGTCACGCCACCGCGGAAAAGGGGGAAGTCATCTTCCGCACCTTCGCAGCCGACGTCATCAATTTGCTGGAGAAGGTTCTGGCCTGGGACGGGAAGTCGTGGCACGGGTAACGACAAACAAGCATGGAACCCATCCCCCGTCCCCCCGCCTGGAAATGGACCATCTGCGGCCTCCTCTTCCTGGCCACGATGATGATGTACATGGACCGGCAGACGCTGGCCGAGTCCATCAGCCGCATCATGGCGGAACTGCATTTGGACGAGACGCACTACGGCCAGATGGAGAAGGGTTTCGGCCTCTCCTTTGCGCTCGGGGCCATCGTGCTTGGGCTGATTGCCGACCGCGTCAGCGTCCGCTGGCTTTATCCAGCGGTTCTGATTGGCTGGTCGTCGGCGGGAATTGCCACCGCGTATGGCGACTCCATCGGCGAGAGCCTGGTCCGCTTCTTCCCGTGGCTGCTCGATCCAGAACAAGTCTCAGTGCCGACGTACACCACGTCGCGCACCGCATTTTTGGGGATGTACGCCTGCCGCATCGCGCTCGGCTTCTTCGAGGCGGGTCACTGGCCCTGCGCTCTCATCACCACGCAGCGGATCCTCTCGGCGCGTGATCGGACGTTCGGCAATGGCCTCTTGCAAAGCGGCGCATCCGTCGGAGCCGTGCTTACCCCCATCATCATCTACTTCGTAGTGACCGAAACCATCGGCAGCTGGCGGTTCGCGTTCCAGTCGATTGGCTTTATCGGGATGCTCTGGGTTTTCCCTTGGCTGCTCCTCATCCGCGACGAGGACTTGCAGAAGCCGCCGAAACAAGAGCTGTTCCCCGAGAAAGATGCCGCCAACGCTCTCTCCGCTGCGCGCGACAATTCCGCCGCGATCGTCACCACGATCCGCCGCTTTCTGGTGCTGCTGGCAATCGTCATTCCGATCAACCTCACGTGGCAGTTCTTCCGCGCCTGGATGCCGCTGATCCTCGAAGGCCGTGGCTACGGCAAGGACTTCATTCCCTGGTTCCGCGCCGGTTTCTTCCTGGTCGCGGACGTTGGTTGCATTGCGGCAGGAATGCTCTCCAAGCACCTGGCCCAAAAGCGGGGCTGGTCTCCGCACGCCGCGCGGAGCCTGGCATTTGTCGTTTGCGCTCTGCTGACCACGGCCAGCATGCTGGCCGGATCGCTGCCGCAAGGTTGGCTGCTGCTCACCAGCTTTCTCATCATTGGCTTCGGGTCGCTGGGGCTGTTTCCACCTTTCTATTCGCTCACGCAGGAGATTTCCCAGCGCCACCAAGGCCTAGTGACCGGAGTGCTTGGCTGCATCACGTGGGTCGCGTCGTCGTACATGCAGGAGTGGGTGGGCAACACGGTGAAAGCGACCGGCAGCTATGGCACGGCTTTGTTCTTTGCCGGCATGGTTCCGCTTGTCGGCTGCGTGGCACTCCTCTTCTGGGGCCGCTCGCCCAAGGATGAAGCGCCACCCGACGCGCGGATCTAGTTTCAACGCTTCAGGGCAACTTGCCTGGGAGACAACGCCATGGCACATGAACTGGACGTCGGCCGCTCAGCCCTGCTCACCGACATCGCGATGTGCATCGCCTATTACAGGTCTTTCTCACCGGGCCTCCATTGCTGCACGCTGGTACCGGTGCAATTGGACGAGAGCACGCGGCTCTGTCCCAGCGTTTTGGTGATGGTGAACTACGGCAAGCACAAGCAGTGTTCGGTGGACCCGTCTGGCAGCTTTTTCACCGGACCGCCAAATTTCGTGTTGGATGTCTTTGGCGAGGATCTTTCGGATTATGAATATCGGCGGGGCTGCTTTGAACGTGCGCAGGTCCTCGAGTATGTCGCGTTGCAGGACACGGACATACTGAGCTACTTCTGGAACCGCCTGGTCGACGGGCGGTTCAACTTGATCGAGGAGGATGATCCCGGGATGATCAGGAGCAAGGCACTCCCCGGTCTCTGGATTCCCACGGCAGCTTTGAAGAACAGGAACTGGTGGTCGATCATGGGTTCCATTGCTCAAGGCGTGACTAGGCTCCCCCACCATGATTTGATGGAGTCGATTTGGCGAAAATAGGGCAGTCGCCCATGGGCTGGACATTCCGTCCCCCGCTCGGACGGCCTGGGAAGGCCATCCTACAATAGAGAAATGCCAGAAGTCCCGTTTTCCCTCGACAGGCCGATCCTCATCCTCGGCGGCGGCATCAACGGGGCGGCAGCCGCGAGAGAGCTGACGCTCAACGGTTACAGCGTGCTACTGGTAGACCAGGCGGACCTGGCGAGTGGGGCAACGGCTTACTCGTCGCGGCTCATTCACGGCGGCCTCCGGTATCTGGAGTACGGCGAATTCAGCCTCGTCAAGGAATCGCTGGCGGAACGGACGCGGCTGCTCCAGCTCGCTCCCGACTTCGTGCGTCCGCTGCGGCTGTTCATTCCCGTGAAGAGTCGGCTGGGGGGCTTGTGGCAATCGGCGACGAAGTTTCTGGGCATGGGAGGCAGCGGCAAGCCGGAGCCGCGGGGTCTAACGCTCGTCCGCACGGGCTTGTGGATGTACGACACGTATGCCCAGGACAAAACGCTGCCGCTTCGCAGCATCCACAAACTGGGCGAACCAGACGTTCCCCCTGTCGATGCATCGGCCGGCTCGTGGCTCGCGGCCTATTCCGACGCTCAGATTCCCTTTCCCGAACGATTCGTCATCGCTCTGCTTCGGGACGCTCAGAAAGCCGCCGACGAGAACGGTTGCACGCTTCGAGTCCTGACGTACCACAGGGCCTGGCTCGAAAAGGACATCGTGCATGTTGCGCCGGGAACGGACAACGCCAACCAGCCACCGGCGCTTAGCTTCCAACCCTCCGCCATCATCAACGCCACCGGCGCCTGGGTCGACGAGACTCTGCAAAGGCTCCCCGTCCCTTCGCGCCGCTTGATGGGAGGCACCAAAGGAAGCCATTTCTTCACCTGGCACCCGCAACTGAAGGAGATGCTGGGCGGCAACGGCATCTACACGGAAGCGGCGGATGGCCGGCCGGTCTTCCTGCTGCCGCTGGCGGAAGGAACGCTCGTCGGCACGACCGACCTGCCGTTCAGCGGCGATCCGGCAGACGCCGTGGCCACGAACGAAGAGCTGGATTATCTCGTGGCCGTCGTCCAAGGCATCTTTCCCGCGGCAGGTGTCACACGGAGCGACATCGCCTGGCACTACAGCGGCGTCCGCCCGCTGCCGTATGTCGATGCCAGAACGACCGCCGCCATCACTAGGCGGCATCAACTTGTCTGGAATGAGGATTCGCCGCTGCCTCTTGTTTCGCTCGTCGGAGGCAAGCTCACGACTTGCCGCTCGCTGGCAGAGGAGACCGCGGCGGCAGTCCTTGTGCGACTCGGCGAAAGTGCCGCCGATCTTCGCAACTCCCGCGCGCGGGTGCTGCCAGGTGGCGTGCTGGAGAAGGAGCGACAGAAAGAAGGAGCGGTCGTGAGTTGGGAGGAAGCGGTGCGGCGGATCATACGCGAGGAGTGGGTCACGACTCTCGGCGATCTGGTCGAACGCCGTTTGATGCTGCTCTGTGACCCGCAACTTGATCGGCTGATGCTGGAAGGACTGGCGGCGATGCTTCAAGAGGAAGGCAAACTCGCGCAGGAAAATGTCGTCTCCGCCGTCGACGAGTGCGTTCGTCGTTTGCGATCGCATTTTGGCTTAAGAATCTAGTTCGACTGTTTGATCCGCGCGGGCATCTCGCAGATCCTGCACCGCACGCACCAATGTGATTCGCAATCACACATCGAACACGAAGTCGAGACTCGCTTGAAACGCACAGAACTTGCTTCGCCTCTTCCACGGGAAGCAGCGTAAGGGTCTGGCACCCTTGAACATTCGTAAACGCCAAATCTAAAACAGTCGAAGTAGAAAGAGCGTCCGGAGGCTGAACCGGAACCAGTGCCGCTCAGGTTTGAGGGGTACAGGAAGCAAGGTCGCAGGTTTTTGCTTTATCTCCACGGGTTCCCTTCCATCGTCGCGTTCCGCTCCTCGACGACGATTCTCTCCGGGCGTGGGCCGGCGTAGACCCAGAGCATTTCCATGGTGCTGCCGGAGTCGTTGATGAAATAGTGGACGCGGCCGCGGGGCTGCAGGGCGGTGGCACAGTCGGCCATGCTGTAGCGGCGGCCTTCCACGTTGCAGGTCGCCCGGCCGCTGAGGATGCAGATCGATTCGTCGAAGTCGTGGTAGTGGGCCGGCAGCCGGCCGCCGGGGTGAAACAGCCCGTACCCGCCGCTCATCTCGATGCCGGGGACCAGGTCCTGGTTGAAGAAGTCGATGAACTCGGTGTTCGGCCCGGCTGCCCCGCGCTCCGCCGTGGCAAAGCGGTTGACCCGCTCGCCGCCCGGAACGCCGCGCTGATTGGCCGGCATTGTCCGCCGCGAGAAGAACTTGTCCACCAGCGTGCGGCTGGGGGTGTCCGTCGGCATGGCGATGTGGAAGACCGCCGACTCGGTTGTTGAAGCGTTCCGTGCCTGATGGGCCAGGCCCGGCGGAATGACGACGTTGTCGAGCTTGCCGAGGGTGTAACTGCGACCTTCTACTTCGATCACCGCGGAGCCATTGAGGAGCGTAATGGATTCGCTGAAGGTGTGCAGGTGATAGGGAAGCACCGCGCTGGGGGCGAAGGTGACGAGCCCGGTGGTGAGCTTCCGGGCCTGGTTGTGGCTGCCGACGAGGCATTCGAAGACCACGCCGCGAGCAATTTCTAACTTGGGCCCGCTGCCGACGGCGGACATTACTTCGGAGCGGTCGGGTCGCATCGACTCCGGCGGCCGGGCCTGCGGGACAGATGGAATGGGAGCCTGTTCGAGTGTGGGAGCAAACGACGCCTGTACCTGACGGTCCCGTCCGACCACGGCGAGCGATGCCTTAAGCGTCCGGAAGAGCAGTCCCGCATCGAGTCCCAAACCAATCACGCGGAAACCCTGCTTCTGCCGCTCCAGCAAGTTTTCGTGGCTCGTGGCCAGCAGACCGCAGTTTTTTCCCGCCTGAAGGATCGTGTCTTTACATCGCAGAATCTGCTCGGCCACTCCCGGCCCCTCCCACTGCCCGCGAAAGCCGGCAGTCGACGAGAAATCCGCCGGCCCGAAGTAGAACAGCTCGACTCCGTCGACCTGGACCATCTGGGAAACCTGCTTCGCGGCCCGCACCGTTTCGATAATCGGCACCACGAGGACATGCTCATTGGCCTCGGCAGTGTGCTCCAGCATGCACTGTCCCCAGCACGTCGCCCGCTCTCCTCCAATGCCGCGCAAACCTTCTTCTGGATAACGGGCAAACGCGACCGCCTGCTTGAGTTGCTCGACCGTTTCCACCCAGGGGACGACGATGCCGTCCGCTCCGATGTCGAGTGCCCGCTTGATAAGGCCACCGTTGAGCTCCGCGATGCGAACCAAGGCCACCGTTTCGCTCCGGGCTGTCGCCCGCAGGTGCTCAACGATTTCCTTCCAGTCGAGATGCCCGTGCTCGGCGTCGATGACCACCCAGTCCATCCCTAGAGCGACCGCCATCTCCGTGATGCTCGGCGATTCCAGCGTGACCCACAGGCCAAACACCGGCGTGTCGGCGGCTAGCTTGCGACGGAGGGCTTGAATGGCGGCTGTTTTCATATCGCTGTTTGGTTAACTCAATTGCTGACGACTTGTGGAGCATCGATTATCATTGGCGGTGGGGAATCCCACAATGCGAATCCCCGGACCGAGGTCGGGAGTCTTTGGCGTCAACGTCTCAACCACATGCTGAAACCTGTGCCGCCAAAGACTCCCGACCCCCTGACGTTGCGCCTGGTGCTGTCCATCATCTGCCTCGTGGCAGCGCCGGTCATTTGTAACGCCGATGAAGGGACGGACTTTTTCGAGACGAAAATTCGCCCGCTGCTCGTGACCCACTGTTACGAATGCCATTCGTCTGAGTCCAAAAAGCTGGGCGGGAATCTGCTGCTTGACCATCGGGATGGCGTTCTCAAAGGCGGAGACACAAGCCCGGCGATTGACCCCGGTAAACCGGAGAAAAGCCTGTTGCTGACAGCGGTCAAGTATGAAGACGACGGCCTGAAAATGCCCCCCAAGGGTAAGCTCCCCGCGACGGCGATTGCGGACCTGGAAGCTTGGATCAAGATGGGTGCAGCGGACCCGCGTCTGGAGAAGCCCAAAACAAGAGTCGCCTCTTCCTGGGAAGAAATCCTCCGCACCCGTCGCGATTGGTGGAGCCTGCAGCCGGTCAAGAAGCCAGCGGTGCCGACGCCGAAGAACGCCGAATGGTCCGAGCACGCAGTGGATCGGTTCGTATTGGCGAAGCTCGAAGAAAAAGGGCTTGCTCCCGTGAACCCCGCCGAGCCCCGAACGCTCATTCGGCGATTGTCGCTCGTCCTGACTGGTCTCCCACCTTCGCCGGAGCAAGTCGCAGCATTTGTGCAAGAGTATGAGGCCGCTACGAAGAGCGCAAAGCCGCAAGCGGCTGTGGAGAAGCTTGTGGATTCGCTTCTGGCCTCGCCACATTTTGGCGAACGCTGGGCCCGGCACTGGCAGGACGTGGTGCGGTTCTCCGAGACGCACGGCAACGAGTGGAACTACGAGGTCCATCATGCCTGGAGGTATCGCGACTATCTTGTCCGGGCGTTCAACAGTGATCTCCCCTACGACCAGTTCATCCGCGAGCACATCGCCGGCGACTTGTTACAGCCGCGCTGGAGCAAGGAGGAGCAAATTAACGAGGCGGTCATCGGGACCGGCTTCTATCGATTCGGCGAGGTCAATCACGACGACTGCATCAGCTTGCGTTCCATCGGCTACGACCTGCTCGACAACCAGATCGACACGCTGACCAAAGCCTTTCAGGCGACGACCGTGGCGTGTGCCAGATGCCACGATCACAAGCTCGATGCCATCTCGACGCAGGACTATTACGCGCTGCTCGGCATCCTCCGCAGCTCGCGCCTGGTGAGTCACACGATCGACGCGCCGGACGCGAACGGGGCACTGACGCAGCAACTGGCGGCGCTCAAGGGCGAAATTCGCAAGGAGCTCGCTTCCGCTTGGCTGCAAGACGCCAAAGATGTCAGCCGGTATCTGCTGGCGGCACAAGCGAAAAAGGCAAGTCGCTCCGATGCCGCCGAACTCGCCAAAAGTCTCGACCCGCAGCGGCTGGAAAAGTGGGTCGCCGCATTGACGGTTGAAAAAGGGCCGCTGGAAGATCCTCTGGAGCCGTGGAGAAACCTGGCCGCCAGCGGCGCGGCGGATGGCGATGCGTTCAAAGAGCAGTGGCGAAAGCTGGTGGACAAGTACGCGGCTGAAGAGAGACAGCGGACGGCGTTCAACCAAAAGGAGACTGTGTTGTTTGCCGACTTTCGCACCGGCGATCATCCGGGCTGGCAAGTCGGCGGACAAGGGTTGCAGCAAGCGGCGAAGGGCGAATTCATGCTGCATGCCGAGGGTGGAAACATGGTGAAGGCCATTCTTCCCGCTGGCACCTACACCGGAGTCCTGTCCGAGAAGCTCAACGGCACGCTCCGTTCGCCTGTCATTCCCTCCGGCAAGAAGAACATCAGCTTTCAGGTAATGGGGCAGCGGAGCAGCGCGGTGCGGCTGGTGTCGAACAACTGTCAGCTGAACTACAAGAATTACCGGGCGCTGATTTCAACAGCGAATTCGCCGCAACTGGAGTGGATCACTTTCCAGCCGCCGGAGGACCGGGAGAATCTGCGGACCTATGCCGAGCTGATGACGATGCTCGACAATCCCAAGTTTCCAGACCAACTGGCCGCGCTAGGCGGCGATAAGGACAACAACTACCGGCTGCCGTGGGAAAAGGCGGCGGAGAATCCCCGAAGCTGGTTTGGGGTCACGCGCGTGGTGTTGCACGACGGCGAGGTGCCGAAGGCGGAGCTGAGCCATTTGCGGCCGCTTTTCATGTCGACGGAGCCGGCATCGCTCTCCGACACGGCCGCAATCTATGCCAATGCCATCGAAGCCGCGGTAAAGTCCTGGAGCGAAGACAAGATGGCCGACGACGACGTCCGTTGGCTCGACATGCTGCTCCGCTGCGAGCTGCTTCGCAATCAAACGGCCCTTTCGCCGCGACTGGAGGAACTGACCAAAGAGTACCGCCAGATCGAGAGCCAGCTTGCCATCCCCCGCATCGTCGCCGGCATTGCCGAAAGCGGCTCACCCTATGATCAGCCGGTGTTCGTTCGCGGCGACTGCTTGCGGCCCGGCGAGACTACATCGCGGCGGTACTTAGAGGTGCTGGCCAAATCCACCGCGCCGTTTCAAACTCCCGGCAGCGGACGGCTGGAAATTGCCCAGCGGATCGCCAGCGCCGAAAACCCGCTCACCGCGCGGGTTATGGTCAACCGCTTTTGGCATCATCTGTTTGGAACCGGTATTGTCCGCACGGTTGATGACTTCGGCCACGTCGGTGATTTGCCTTCGCATCCCGAGCTGCTCGACTATCTCGCCGCTGAGTTCGTGGAAGACGGCTGGTCGGTGAAGAGGCTGATTCGGCGGCTGGTGCTGACCCGCACGTGTCAGCTTGCCAGTGCGCCGTCAGCAGAAAGCAGAGAAAGAGACCCGCAAAATCGGCTCCTCTCGCATTACCCAGCGCGGCGAATGGAGGCGGAGGCGATTCGCGACTCCATTCTATCCGCTTCCGGGCGGCTGGACCCCAAGCTCTTCGGCATGAGCGTCCAGCCGTTCCGCGAGAAGGAGTATCCCGACCGCCGGCTATTCCCCGGCCCGCTCGACGGCAACGGGCGGCGGAGCATCTACATCAAGAACAACCTGATGGAAGGGCCCAAATTTCTGGAGGCATTCAACTTCCCCGGCGGCAAGGTGACGCAAGGCCGCCGCGACATCACCAACGTCCCGGCCCAGGCCCTGGCCCTGCTCAACGACCCCTTCGTCCTGCAACAAGCCGACCTCTGGGCCGCGAAGCTCATCCCTCAGCCGCATGGCACGCCGGGGGAACGGATCAGCGCTATGTTTCAAACTGCCCTATCCCGTCCGCCGACCGATGTAGAGCGGCAGCAGTTTGAAGCCATGGTCAGCGAACTTGCCATGCTGCATCAGGTCCCTGCCGCCGACGCGATGAAAAGCCAGCCAGTCTGGAAGGATGTTGCACATGGGATGTTTAATTTGAAGGAGTTCATTTACATCCCGTAGGTACGGTCAGATTTACCTCGTTCCCACGCTCTGCGTGGGAACGCAAGTGCTGGACGCTCTGCGTCCACGTCTGTTCTCGTATGCTGGCTTCAACGACGCGGAGCGTCGAAGCCGTGTGTTCCCATGCAGAGCGTGGGAACAAGGGAATTCGCGCTACTTTGCCGCCACCTTCAGCACCCGTCCCTCTTCCCGATACGGCGGCTCAATCGTCCAAAAAATCCCGTTCACCAGCAGCTTGCGGAACTGCGGATTCTTGAAGTCGTCGATGTGTCCGAAGGAGGTGTAGAAGACGCGAGCCTTCTTGGGGCCGGCGATGTTCGTGTAGGCAATCGGCTCCGGCTCTTTGTCCGGCACGCTGCCGATGACGATCGGTGTGGTGGAGGAAGCGAGCGGACGCACGAGGTAGAGCGAGCCATTTCCCTTCAGCTCGTCCACGTTCACGCCGCGGAGAATCGCGTGATCCTTGGCCCCCTCTGCCACGGCAACCGCCGTCTTCGGCCCTTCACCGTGATGATTCGTGTAGTGCCCACCGAGCACCTGGGCATCAAACTCCGGCCAGGCATCGAGACCGCCAGCCAAAGCTGCCTTTTGAGCCGCTTCATCCCGCAAGCAGAAGGCGTGGCTGGCGGTGCGGATGCCGACGATCGGCTTGCCGGCGGCGACGTGGGCGCGGATGGCGTCGAGTTGGTCCTTGGGCGGCAGGCGGCGGCGGGTGCTGATGAGCAGAACGTCCGCTTTCTTCAGGGCTTCCACGATTCCCGGGAAGCGGTTTTTGTCTTTCGCATCGGCATTGACAATTGTCACCTCAAAGCCGAGCGGCTCCAACTCGTTCTCGGCGAACTCGGGGAGCGTGATTTCGGTTTTATATTCGTCGTCACCGATCAGGATCACGATGTTCCGCCGGTCGTGCGAGTAGCGGAACGGCTGGCCGCCGACGAAGTCGGTGCTGGTGATGGTGGGGCAGACGAACTTTTCGATGTGCTGGATGATCAGCTCCGTGCCGGCGAAGTGGCTGACGAACGGCGAGCGGGCTGGGTTGTACATGGTGTCGGTCATGTCCCGCATCAGCACCACGTTCTTGCCGTTCTTGGCCAGTTGCCGCAGGCCGAACGGGCGGCCGAGGACGCACATGTTGGTGTGCACGCCGGTGAGGACGACATTCTTGATGCCGCGGCTCTCCAGCAGGTTCCAGATTTCCACGCCGCTATCGCTGATGGCGTCGCCGTTTTCAATGGAGATGAGGTCAATCTGGCTCTTCCAAGGGGCCTTGGGATTGCGCCCCTTGGCGGCAAGCTGTTCGTGCCAGATACGGTGCTCTTCCAGGTCGTCGTCCTCGCCGCCGTCGGTCTGATCGATGGGATATTTTCCCGCATCCTCCGCCGGAATGTGGCGGCACCATTCGTCGATTTGAGCGGGCAGGTTCTTCGCCTTCGGAGAAGACTGGGCCAGCTTGCGGCCAGGATGGTCCTGATACGGCTCCATGCAACTGCTGGGGGCATGGATGACGAGAATCCCCTGCTTCCGAGCCGCCTTCAGCACCACGTCGAGCCGCGGGGCCATCTCCGTCTCGCGGCGGACGGCGTTCAGGCAATGATGGGCGTCCCACATGTCGCAGACGATGATCGCCGTCTGGGCGGGGTTCCAGATCTGTGCATGCTCGACCGCTCGAAAGCCTTCTCCTTCAACCTTCACCCGCTGCCGCTTGGTGACGGTCAGGCCATCGGCAGCCTGAGACACCAGCGGCAGGATACCGAGGACGGCTGCAAGGAAAGCAAGAAAGAAGCGCATTACGAAGTCTCCACGAAATTGCCGCCGAGAGGGAATATCAATCGTTCCCCATGAGCTTAGCAAGTCGCGGGCAGACATTCCACGGCTCCAAGCGCCGGGAACTCGTGCGCCTTAAGGCGTCATCGGCAGGATCGGAGCGTAATACGGATCCTGGTAGATGTAGCGGGTCTTGGCCTGGCCGGCGACCTTCTTGTAGGTCAGGAAGGCTTCGGGAGTGGAACCGGCGGCGCGGTAGTCCTTCCAGGCTTTGTCGAGTTCCAGGCTGTACGCTTCCCACGCCAGGCGGCGGCCATGGTCCTCTTCGTACCGCTCATACCGGCGGATCGTTGGCTGGGTGTAGTGCCCCACCTGGCCATGGTTGGCCACGGGGCAGCAGGGAGGAACCGAAGTGGTGGATACTGCCAGCGAAAGAGCCCAGGCCGAAAGCATAATCAATCTCCCGTCGTTGAATCCACTTCCAGGGCAGCACTTTGTCCCCGTGCTCAACCCTAGCACGGAGAACGGTCTTTCACGGGACGGAACCTCCAACGTGGGGCAAAAGGAAGAGCCGCGCATCCGTTACAATCAGCAACTCCTTTAGGCGTTTCCTTATTTCCTTCCTGATTGCATTCCCTCATGGACCCCTCAGGCCCCTCTATCACCATCGTCTTTGGATGCCTTTGCATCGCGCCGGTGATCGCGGTCCTCTGCGTCATCATGCTCGTCTGGCTCGCCCGCCGCAGCAGAGAGAAGCTGCCAGTGAATGCGATTGTCACATGCCCCGCCTGCGGGCGGGAAATGCCACAAATCGCGGCGGCTTGTCCGCATTGCGGACAGCGCCGCTAGCGTGGGTGATCGCTAGCGTACCGTTCATTGGATGGTGGCAAATAGTGCAATTTTGTTCCCAATCGCCCTGGCTTTGCCCAACAAGTCCGATGCTGTCGCAATCTGCTGCGACAGCATCGGTTACGAAATACTGCATGTGGTATGCGGCGAGACTTGTTGGGCAAAGCCCAATCGCCCTCCAGGTGCTTGACCTTTGGTCGGCAATGGGTACACTCATTTTTACTGCAAGCGGTGCTTCCTGTGGCCAGTTGGCGGTTGAGGATCGGCCCTATTCTTGGAGGCGGCAAGGATGTATACCACACTAGGCGTGGTCGAAGTTATTCCATCGCTGGACGGTCTTTCCAGCAAGTCTCCTCTGGCGGGAATTGCTCGCCGCCGGTTCGCCGGTAAAACCTTGTTGGAGTGGGTGGTGCGGCGCGTTTCGGACGCGGACCATGTGGCGCAAGTCGTCGTCACTGCCGGGCCCGATCCTCTCTCGCGCAGTCTGGCAGCGCTTGCTCCGCCGGACGCACGCGTGCTGCTCTGCGATTCCAAGGATCCGCTCGGCCGCCTGGCTGCCGTCGCCCGGCAGATTCCCTGCCGCGGAATTGTGCGTCTGGCCGTGAGCGACCCGTTTGTCGATCCGATCCTGCTCGACCGATTGATTACGTCGGTTGCCGGCGACGAGGAATACGACTACGCCTGCTTCTGCCTGAGCGATGGCCGGCCGGCTCATCAGTCGCGGATGGGAATCTTCGCCGACTGGTGCCGCTCCGATGCAGTTTTGCAGGCTGATCGCCTGGCCCGATCTGCTGGCGACCGGGCGGACCCAACGCAGTTCATCTGCTCGCACCCGGAAATTTTTTCCATCAAGCGAGTGCCAGTCCCGTCTCGACTTGACCGGGGAGATCTGCGGCTGGCCATCCGGGACGACGAGGACTGGGAGAACGTGGAGACCATTCTGGATGCACTAGGCCCGGAGTCGCTCGACTGGCAATTCATCACCTCGCTGCTCGACCGGCACCCGCAGATATGCCAGCGGATGGCCGAACATAACCAGGCCGACTTCGCGGGGCAGCGCGTGCTCGTCTAGAGATCGTCGTATTGATGACTCTTGATCCTTCTTGCGGCAGCCGCTTGCTTGCCGCGGCTGGCGTGCGCTCTTAGAGTAGCAGTACCGCCTCCCATCGACCCGCGTTTTCCAATCCGCCGAAACGGGATAGACTCGAACAAGCCATGTCCACGCGTCAAATTGCCCTCGTCCTTCTCCTCGCCGCACCCGCCTTCGCCGCCGAAGACAAGAAAGAACCGCCTTTCGAGTGCCGCTTCACCGATGGCCCCATCACCATCGACGGCAAAGCGGACGAAGCGGCCTGGAAGCACGCGCAGGTCATTGATAAGTTCACGCTGCCGTGGCTAAAGAATCCGCGGCCGGCGAAGACTGCGACTCGAGCACGCCTGCTTTGGGACCGTGAGAATCTGTACTTCTTCGCGGACATGGACGACGGCGATTTGTTCGCCGACGTGACCGAGCACGATGGCAAAACGTGGGACAACGACGTCTTCGAGCTGTTCTTCAAGCCGGCGGATGACAAGCAGGGCTACTTCGAATTCCAGGTCAACGCGGCGAACACCCAGTTCGACATGTTCATGCCGCAGCGCGGCCAGGGGGACTTCGAAAAGCACAAAAAGGACGGCGAATTCCACATGAAATCAGCCGTGCAGCTTCGCGGCTCACTCAACAAGCGAACGGATAAAGACAATGGCTGGTCGGTGGAAGGGCTAATTCCTTGGAAGAGTTTGATGCGGACTGGCGGCCGGCCGGCGGTGGACGAAATCTGGAAGTTCACGCTCTGCCGCTATGACTACTGCGTCACCTTCGATGGCCCGGAGCTTTCCAACTGTCTCGCCAAGAGCAGCGTACCCAAGGCGGACTTTCATCACTGGGAAGATTACGCTCCGCTCAAGTTCGTTGGGCCGAGGAAGGAGCTGAGCAACAAGCCGTGGGGCCTGCCGAACTATCAGCCGCTCACCACCAGCCGCGTAATTGGCTCGCCAGAACCGCCGCTGCCGTATCGCACCGTAAAGGCATTCCCGAAGTTGCCGATGAGCTTTCCCATCACGCTCATGCGCCAGCCGGGAACGGACCTGTTTCTGGTCATCGTGCAGGATCGGCCTTACAGCACAACCCGCATCTGCCGGTTCAAGGACAGCCCCGAGACGACCGAGCTGGAACACATCCTCGACCAGCCGAAGGATGGCACTGCGTATGGAATCGCCTTCCATCCCAAATTCGCCGACAACGGCTACATCTACATCGGCTGGAACGGACCCATGGAAGACAAGCCTGCGGATAAAGAGGGGAAGAAGCCCAAGGCAACTCGCGTCACGCGGTACACATTGGACGGCCAGCCGCCGTACAAGGTGGACCCCGCTTCCGCGGTCGAGATCATCTCCTGGGAATCCAACGGCCACAACGGCGGCGACGTGGCCTTCGGCCTGGATGGCATGTTCCTTGTCACCTCCGGCGACGGCACCAGCGATAGCGACACGAACGTCACCGGCCAGGACCTCACCAAGCCGCTCGCCAAGCTCCTCCGCCTCGACGTGGACCATCCCGCCGATGGCAAGCAGTACAGCATCCCCCGGGACAACCCGTTTCTCGGCCAGAAAGAAGTCGTGCCGGAAACCTATGCCTACGGCTTTCGCAACCCGTGGAAATTGACGGTGGATCCGAAGACGGGGCACATCTGGGTCGGCAACAACGGCCAGGATCTGTGGGAACAGGTCTACTTCGTTCGCCCCGGCGACAACTTTGGCTGGAGCGTCTTCGAAGGGAGCCACGATTTCTACCTCGCCCGCCAGCTCGGCCCGCACAAGCACACGCCCCCCGCCGCCGAGCACCCGCACAGCGAATCCCGCTCCCTCACCGGCGGCGTCGTCTACCACGGCAGCAAGCTGCCGGAACTCCGCGGGGCCTACATCTACGGCGACCACTCCACCGGCCGCGTCTGGGGGATCAAGCACGACGGCAACAAAGTCACTTGGCACAAGCTCCTCGTCGATACGCCGTTCAACGTCAGCGGCTTCGCCATCGACACGCACGGCGA
The DNA here is from genome assembly GCA_051004015.1 of Pirellulaceae bacterium. GTDB lineage: Bacteria > Planctomycetota > Planctomycetia > Pirellulales > Pirellulaceae > SXOA01. The sequence continues at coordinate 18,109 of JBPCKT010000114.1, forward strand.
GCTACTAGTCGCCGACCATCATGGTGAAGGAAAGGGGGGCTACTACTATCTGGAGCCGACGCCGCCAGTGCTCGAATCGACGGCGCCCTTTCCCAAGACCCTTTCCGCAAGCGGACTCTTCACCAGCGTCAAGGGACATCAGTTGCAGCCGGGCGCGGTGCCGTACTCGGTGAATTCCCCCCTCTGGTCCGACGGCGCCTACAAGGAACGGTACATCGCCATCCCGCACAAGGAAGGACAAGACATGCGGATTGGCTACTCCACCAATCGCGGCTGGTTCTTTCCGGATGAAACGGTGCTGGTAAAGTCGTTTGCTCTGGAGTCCGAACCCGGCAACGCCGCGACGCGAAAGTGGATTGAGACCCGCTTCCTCGTCAAGCAGCAAGGGGAATGGGCCGGCTACTCGTACCACTGGAACGACGAGCAGACCGAAGGGACGCTCGTCCCCGGCGAAGGGCTGGACCGTCAGTACACGGTCGGCGGCAAGCAGCACACTTGGCGCTACCCCAGCCGCACCGAATGCATGGTCTGCCACAGCCGGGCGGCGAACTACGTCCTGGGCCTCACGGAAGTCCAGATGAACAAGGACCACGATTACGGCGGCGGCGTCATCGACAACCAGCTTCGTACCCTGGAATGCCTCGGGATGCTCAAGGTGAACTACGCCACCGAAACAGGGCCTTCCAAGCCTGCACCCATGCAGCGAGGACCGGTCGGCGAAAACGGGCTCCTCTCCAAGAACCCCGACCAGTACAAAAAGCTGGCCGACCCCTACGACGACAAGGCCCCGCTGGAAGCCCGCGTCCGCTCCTACCTCCAGTCCAACTGCGCCCACTGCCACGTCGATGCCGGCGGCGGCAACGCCCAGTTCAACGCCGAGCACACGGCTTCGCTCGCTGAAATGAAGCTGCTGGACATCGCCCCAGTCCACGACAAATTCGGCCTGGAGGACGCCAAACTCATCGCCCCCGGCCACCCCGAGCGCTCCGTCCTCCTCTACCGCCTCACCCACCGCGGCCGCGGCCAGATGCCGCAACTGGCCACGAACTTGGTGGATGAGAAGATGGTGCAGGCGGTGGAGGAGTGGATTCGGTCGCTGCCCAAAAAACAGCCCCCTGAGGGGAAATGACATCCAAGTTCTGGCCCTCTTGCTTCCATTCCGATGTCCCGCGCGGCATGATACGGCTCTTCCCCTGAGTATTCACATCCAGGAGTCCAACCATGGCAAAGAAGAAAGCGGTCAAGAAAACAACGTCGAAGAAGAAGTCTGCCAAGCCCGGCAAAAGGTCGGCCGCGAAGAAGAAACGTCCGGCCAAGAAGCCTGCCGCCAAGAAGAGCGTCAAGAAGGCGTCTCGGGTAAAGCGTCCGGCCAAGAAGGCGCCGCGAGCCAAAGCCGCCAAGAAGCAAGCTGCCGCCCGTGCGAGCAAGTCTCCTTCCAAGAAGAAACGCACTAGCGCCGCTCCCGCTTTGAAGCCCAGGCAGTACGTCGAGAAAATGTCGGTGACTATTGAGAGGCCGGACAACTCGGGGGACCTGGTGGCGACGGAGTCGCTGGGAGGCGCGGCTTTGGTACATCACACGGTTCATCCCGGAGCCGAGACGACGGCGATTCCTGGCCGGAGTTATCAAGATCTCAAGAAGCTCGGCGAGGGTTCGCATGAGATCGAGGTCGTCAAGACTCTTCCTCCGCCGCCAGTCGCTTCGCCTGCCAACAGCCCTTAGTGAAGCCATTGTAAAACTGCAAAGGCGCCTACGGACTTGCCCCGTAGGTCTCAGTTTGCGATGTGGCGAGATTCCCTACAACCCCGGAGCAATCTTCAGCAGCGCGCCCTCCTTGGGTGCGTTCTCGCTGTCCTTCGTCGGGCCGACGACGGTGATGTAAAGCTCCCCCTCCTTGCCGAAGGCCAGGGCGGTCGGCTTATCGAGGGCCAGAATCTTGGTCGCCTTGACTCCCTGCTTGCCGTCGGCGTTGCTCTTGTCGAGGCGATAGAGGCCGCCGTCGCCGGCGGACATCCAGGCGAAGTCGAGGGCGTAGAGCTGCTTGGTCTTGGGGCTGTAGGCCAGGCCGGTGATGTCGTACAGGCCGGTCTCCAGGTTGAGCAGTTTCTTGCCGGTCTTGGCGCTGTAGAAGGTCAGCAGGCTGTCCTTGGGCTTGTTGATTTCACCCATCTGGCCGACCACGATGTCGCCGTCCGGGCCGATCGTGATGCCGACCGGGGCGTCCACGTCCACCGCCTCCTTGGTGGCGATGTAGCGGGTCAGCTCGCCGAACTTGGTGCCGGTGACGTCGGACTTGAGGACCCAGCCCTTGGTGTCGTCGCCGTTGCTGGAGATATACACGGCCGTTTTTCCCACGGCGATGGCATAGAAGTTCCCTTCGGGCTTGAGGCCGTCTTTCTCCGGCAGTGGGCCGAGCTTGGCCTTGGCGTCCTTGTCGAAATTGATGGCCGGCTTGCCCGCGGCTGGGACCGTGAAGACGCGGACGTATTCCTCGCCATCCACAAAGCTGCCGTCGCCGACGACGAGCGTGTCCTTGTCCCAAAACGCGAGCCCCAGCGGGCCGATGTCGTACTTCGGGCCTTTGCCGTACACGTCAATCTTGAATCCGGTGACCACGTCCTCGGCCTTGCCATCGACTACGCGGATAATCTTCCCCGCGGCGCTATCCGACACAAAGACGTGCCCGGTTTCCGGCTGCACGGCCACGCCGGAAGGATTGGAAAGAGCGCCGACGACGGTGTCGGCTTTGGTCTCGCCCCGTACGGGGGAAATGGCCAGCGCGACCAAGGCGGCGGCAAGCAGGGAAAGCGGTGTCTTCATGAGTCATCTCCAGGAGTTGATTGAGGGCAGAGTTTTTGGGGAAAACTATTCCGGCAGCTTGGGGGGCTCGATGTCGGGGTACTTGGTGCTGCTGAGCCCTTCCTTGAGGAAGGTCACAAGGTCTTTCTTCTCTTCCGCGGTCAGTTTGAGCGGGTAGATTTCTTCGTCCAAAGTCTCACAAGGAAAGCCCCCTTTGTCGTAATACTCCACCACCTCTTCGAGCGTCTTGAATTTGCCGTTGTGCATGTAGGGGGCGGTGCGGGCGATTTCGCGAAGCGTCGGCGTCTTGAAGGCGCCGCGGTCTCCCCCCTGCTTGCTAAGCTCCTCGCGGCCGATGTCTGGTTTCTCCACTTCCATGCCGACGCCAATGTTGTGGAACGCACCGTCATTGAAATTCGGTCCGACGTGGCAGGCGGAACAATGACCCCGGTTGAAGAACACTTTCATTCCCCGCTGGGCCGGCTCGGAGAGGGCTTTGGTATCGCCCGCTTTGAAGCGGTCGTACGGAGCGCCACCGGAAAGGACCGTCCGCTCAAACGCGGCCAGCGACTTGGCGATGCCGTCCGCATTCACATCGGTGGAAAAAACCTTCTGGAACTGCTTCTTGTACCCTTCAATCTTGTTGAGCTTGGCGACCACCTCGTCCAGCGGCATGTCCATCTCAATCGGGTTCTGGATGGGGCCCAGAGCCTGCCCCTCCAGGGCAATCGCCCGGCCATCCCAGAATTGCAGCTCCTGAAACGCCGCATTGATGATCGTCGGCGAGCTGCGGCCCCCCTTTTGTCCCCGCACGCCGGTGGCAAAGGCCTCGCCGTTGGACCACCCCTTCTTGGGGTCGTGGCAACTGGCGCAACTGATGGTGTCGTCGCGCGACAGCCGCTTGTCGAAATAAAGCTGCTTGCCGAGCTCGACCTTCTCGGCTGTGTGCTTGTTATTTTCGGGCCAGACCAGCTTTTTGAGACCCAGGGGAAAATCGTCTTCCGCGGGAAGGAGCGACGGGACCAGGAGCGAACAGACCGCGGCCAGGAGCGCGGCGGACGAGAAATAGCGCATAGGAGAAAAAGCTCGTTGGGGGCCGGAGAACCAGGTGGGAAAACGGGGCGGGAATGGTCCCCCGCATTCTTGCCGCTCGCGCGGACGGGGGCAAGTAGGGCGCGAAGACACTAACCCGAAGCGCCAGCGAGGGGTTCCTGCGAATATCCTTCGCCGGCGCGCCGGGCTGGTGGTTGCGAGGTAATTATACATGATTTGAAGCTCCTAATTCGTCGCGGTCGCATGGTCTTAACTGCTTGCCATTCCTAACCTTAGGCTGGCCCCTCGTTATTCATTTTGGCCCCAAATGCGCCTCTTTTTATTCATAATTAGGTAAGTACTTATGCGTAAGTAGTTGAGTTTATTGACTTTCCGTCAACCAACGGCCCTGGATATTCGCGCCGGCCGCCCAAATTATAAGCTCCTTTCTCATTCACTTTTCGGCTCCCCACTCGTTGCAAGTCCCTGCCGCCCAGGCACTTGCAGCCCAGCGTCGGCCGAAAACCAGTGAAATGTTATAAGCGGTGATAAGCGGCCCACGTCCAGCCTGCTCACCGTTGAAAACCTGGTGCTCACGAAGAACACTCCGCGCGCACCGGGCTCCTGGAGGTTAGATGCGCGGAACGACACTTTTGTTCACTGGTACAAAAGAATTTTTTTCGCTTGGCGCCAGGTGCCACAAAGGAGGCTTGTCCGCCCCCCAAAACCTTCGCGTCGAGTTTTGCCTGCGGCCGTCTACCCCGGGAACGAAAGTGTACCGAGTTCGTTGGCCCTCCCGCTACAATACCCTTATGAAGTACAGCCTGGGAACCCTGATGCTTCTGCTGATGTTTGTTCCGCCGGTGTTAGCGGCAGGACTGGACCCGAAAGCGCGGTCGCTACTCGCCTACGCTCTTCTCGTCTGGCTGCCGCTTTTCCCGCTGGCTCTGTACACGTTTACGAGGCGACCTTGAAGTACAGCCTGCGGAGCCTGATGACTGCCGTGTTCGTGATGCCGCCGCTAATCGCGGGGGCAGTATGGCTGGCGCGGTTGGTGAATGAGGCACCGTGGCGGAATGTGATAACGGACCCGCTAAATGGTGTCGACTTGTCCCACTATGGCGGCGGCGTGACGCCGTCGGAACCGCCAGACATGACTTACCATTTGCCCAACTCTTCAGCACCTGCCCCAAATCCGCCCAAGCCGTGAGCCATGAAGTACAGCTTGCGAAGCCTGATGATTGTGGTCACGCGGATTTGCGTTGCGTGTTTTCTGTTGCCGCGACCATACCCGAGCCCCTGGGGCACCCTCTGGTTATGGACTAGAGAGCAAGGCACGGTTTTTTTCATCGTCGCTGTTGTGATTGCAACGGGCGGCGTTCTCGCACTGGCTCGCTCCTTCCGCCACGAGCAGCCGTGAGATTCTCCATCCGCGACCTACTGGTGGTACGTTTTAGGTCGTTCTCCCTCGCTGGCGCGGTAGGCTGGTGATAGGCTGAAGGATTCGTTTCCTAATCCCGTCCGCGCATGAGTCATCCGCAAGAAATGCCCGCGCCGCCGGCCTCAAGTATCAGGGGGCTGACGCCCCCGCTTGCCTGGCGAGGGGCATCGCCCGCGGATGCGCCGACGATTCATGGACGGCCGGCTGGGGACCCCACAAGGAGCCTGGCCGCGCCGCCACCGGACCGGAGGACCAGTCCCGTGGACTAACCTGTGCATCCGCGGCTGCTGCGACGATTCCCGGCTACCCCATGGCGGGCGCGTAGGAATTGAATTACCCACGCACCCACCGCCGGACGCAATCATGATGCGCCGGCGGTCTTCTGCTGGTTGGAAACCCGCATCCAGGGCCTTCGTCAATCAGCCCTAGATGGAGCAATCAGGCGAAAATCAGCTATTTATGCTTCTTCGATTTGCCGTGGGTCTCTTCCGCCAGAATTGCCGCGAGGGCCTGGCTATGCAGGTTGTTGTGGCCGGGGCCGCCGTCCAGGGTGTTGTTTCCGGCTCCACCGTTGAGTTTATCATTGCCAGGCCCTCCCAAAAGCTCATCGTCGCCAATTCCACCGAGGAGTCGGTCGTTCCCGGCTCCGCCGTCCAGGAGGTCGTTGCCGCCATTGCCGAGGAGGAGGTCATTGCCGGCCTCGCCGAAAATTTCGTCATCTCCGCCGCCGCCGGCGAGATGGTCGTTTCCAGCGCCGCCATGGATTTCCGCGGCCTCAGTGATCCGGGTGCCGAATACAACGTGATCGTTCCCGGCCTGCCCGAAGACCACAATGCTACTGAAGGTGGCAGGATCGAAAGTTCCCAGCACCTGTTTCTTCAGCATGACTTGAATCTGGTCATCGGCCGTAAGCGTGATGGCGATGTGATCGCTCTTGGCGGTCCCCGTAACCAATAGGATGCTCTGGGTGGGATCGTTCGGGTCGGTCGTGACCACCGCGGTCCCGGAGGCCAGGATGAGATTGCTATCGGTGGCGGCGTTATTGGTCAAATCGCCGTCCACCCCCGCCGGAGCCGTCACCGTGGCCGTGTTGACGAGGGTGCCCGTCGCGGCGGCGCTAATCGTCGCGGTCACGACGTAGGTAATGCTGCTGCCCGACGGCAGGTCCACGGTGTCGTTAATGTCGCCGCTGCCGCTGGCGTCAAAGTTGGCCGCGCCTCCTGTCCCGGTCGCGGTAAAGGTGGCCCCTGTCAACGCGGTCGGAAGAACATCGGCCACGACTGCGCCCGTGACATCGTCCGGGCCGGCATTGGTCACCACGATGTTATACGTAACGCTTGTGCCGGGGACGGCGCTCGCGAGGTTGTCTGTGTTGGTAATCTGCAGATCGGCGGCCAGTAGCGTTCGATCTTCCAGCGTCTCCACCAGCGGCTGATAACCATGCCGATGGTTTCTTCGCTTCGGTCCTTTCCCCTTACTCAAGAGTTTGCTGCCTTGCGTCCATGACCGGATAAAACCTTTTGTCAACATTTCCTGACTCCCCAACGAGTTCGAAACAAAACCCTTCTCAAAAATCGCGCTAACCTCCTCGGAAAGCTGCCTCCAATGACGGTGGGCAGTCCCTGGAGTCGTTACGCACTAGACTGCGACATGATGCAATCGCAATGCCTGTTATGGCCAAACTAAACTTGTTGAGACCAAACTAAGCAGAATGGGTCAGAATCGCAGTGCCGGCTGTCAAACACTTCGCTAGCTTGGCTCTTGTGCAATCGAACGGGGGCCGAAAATGGTGCGAGATGGCCGCGCAAGAGCCATCCCCTTCGTGGCCGTTAACCTTATCAGTTCTGGCCGTGTGGCCATTCGCCGGATGGTCAGCCCGCTGGTAGGCTGAAGGAAATCCCGTTTTACTCGTGTCCACGCCATGAGCCATCCGCAACAATCGTCCGACGCCGCCGTGGACAGGGATGCCATGAATGGGCCGCAACCGGCGGGCAAGTCCTCGCTGGGGCCGATGGCGATGCGGCTGTTGGTGCTAGCGGCCATTGTGGCGGGAGCCGCCGGTTTGATTTATGCGTTTGGCGGTTCGCTGACACTGGAATCCCTGGCCGTCCAAGAGGCGCAGTTGCGGGAACTCTATGAGGTGCATCCGGTTGCCACGTTGGCTATCGCCTTTCTGCTCTATGCGGCGGTCACGGGCCTGTCGATTCCCGGCGCGGTCCCGTTGTCGCTTTCCTATGGCTGGTTGTTTGGATTCGGGACGGCAGTGGTCCTGGTCAGCTTCGCCTCGACATCCGGGGCCAGCATCGCCTTCCTCATGAGCCGCTATCTCATCGGCGGGTGGGTGCAGAGTTGCTTTGGAGAGCGGCTGGCGGCGTTCAATCGGGCGATCGAGAAAGAAGGAGCGTTCTACTTGTTCACGCTGCGGTTGGTTCCGGCCGTGCCGTTTTTCGTGATCAACGTCGTGATGGGCCTGACTAAGATTCGGCTGACGACGTTTTGGTGGGTCAGCCAACTCGGAATGCTGCCGGCTACGTGCATTTTTGTGTGGGCCGGAGCAAGTGCGCCGAGCCTGGAATCTATCCGCCAAAGGGGTGCCGGTGGCGTGCTGAATCTGAATGTCGTCCTGGCGCTGGCAGCGCTCGGACTGTTCCCGCTGGCGGCTCGATGGACGCTCAAGCTGTGGCGGTCGAAACAACCTGCCGGCGGCGAAGGCAGGTAACTATTGCCCACCCGCGGCGGCTTCGGCTCCCCGCTCCTTGGCAGCTTTTTCCCTGGCGATTTTGGCCGCTGCTTGGGCATCCGTCGCTCTCTTGATGAGCTGCTCCACAGCCGCTTCACTTGTCGCCCCGGTAATCTGCTCGCGATGCCAACCCGTCTCGGTCTTCGCGTAGACGATGAGTTGCGGAATGCTGTTGCCGCGCATCAGGTGATTGGCCAGAGCCTCGCTTTGATCCGTGTTCACTTGCGCGAAGTTGACCGTCTTGAGCTTCCCTCCCTGCGCTAGTCGTGGCATCACCGCGCCCTTCATCGTCCGGCAGCCGGGGCACCAATCCGCGCCGACGAGCACCAGGATTGGCTGGCCATTGGCCTGAGCCTGCTTATACGCCTCGCCGTAAGTTTGGGGTCCAGCCGCCAGAAGAGCGGTTTGCAGCATCAAGCCCAGGGCCAATCCAGTCATCGTCAAGGTTCCTTCCGCGCAGTTAAGTGTAGGTTGCAAGCATGGGAAAGCCAGTGAAGGGGGAGAGTATAGGTAAGATTTGCCGGCATGTCAGCCAGGGCAACGCGAATAGAAAGATCGGTGAGAAAACCCGGACTTGAAAGCGCAAAGAGCGGCTCGGCAAGCACTTGAAGTCTGCGGAAGCGCGCGGAAATGAGAAGACAGGAGTGCCGGGCATCGCTATAATTCGCTACCGCCAACCCCTTTCAGGCACATTCCCATGAAGCTTCGCGTTGGTATCGTCGGCCTCGGTGACACGTGGGAAAACGGCCATCGTCCCGCGCTGCGGACCTTGTCGGACCGATTCGAGGTCCGCTGCGTCTGCTGCGAAGTGGCCCATCTCGCCGACCAGGCGGCCCGCGATTTTCACGTCCAGCCCGTGGACGGTTTTCGGGCGCTCTGTGCTCGCCCGGATGTCGATGCCGTGCTGATTCTTTCGCCGCAGTGGTACGGTCCGCTGCCGATCCTGGCGGCCTGTGAGAACGGCAAGTCGGTGTACTGCGGGGCGGCGCTCGATATTGCTGATCCGGCGGAGGCGGACCTCGTCAAAAAGAAAGTGGAAGAATCCGGTATCGCCTTCATGGCCGAGTTCCCCCGCCGCCTTGCGCCGGCGACCCTTCGCCTGAAGGAGCTCATCGTCACTCGCCTGGGCAAGCCGAAGTTGCTCTTCTGCCATCGCCGTTCGTCGATTGAGCCAGGGAGCGCCGTCCGCCGCCCGCAAAAGCATTGCCCCACGATCCAGCGGGAAATGATCGAGCAGGTCGACTGGTGCCGCTACGTCGCGGGTGCCGATCCAACCTCCGTGATCGGCATTCACCACGGCACTGTGACGGTGAATGACGGCGAAGATTACCAGATGATGAGCCTCGACTTCTCTCCCACCGGCCAGCCGGGGACCGGGCCGATGGCCCAGATCAGCTGCGGGCGGTACATGCCGTCGTCCTGGCCGGAAGCGGTCTCGTTTCGGCCTCCGGCGGCGCTGCAAGTCTGCTGCGAGCGCGGCGTCGCCTTTGTGGATCTGCCCGCGACCGTGATCTATTTCGATGCGGCGGGGAGACACATGGAATCGCTGGAGAACGAACGCCCCGTCGCCGAGCGGATGCTGATGCATTTCTATCGCGCGGTCACCAGTCTGGTCCGCAAAGTGCATGATCTGGAAGACGCCCATTCCGCGCTCTCCATTGTTCTAGCCGCCCGCGAGAGTTTTGCGACCGGCAAACGAATGGCGATTTCGCCATTGCCCGAGAGCCGCGACTAGCGACGCCTCACGGACCCGGGACACCCAAGGACCAATCAACCAAAAGGACGCAGCGATGTCCTACGCCAATCCTCCTCCTTATCCGCAGCGGGCACCCCGCGAAAGCTCCACTTTGCGGACGCTTCTGGCTCTTGTGCCGCTGTTCATTCTGATCATGGCTCTGCCGATCGTGCTGGGCATGTGGATCTTCACTCGCGGCGGGTGGCTTCCCGCGGCCCGACTTGATCCGGGGGCAACTCCGCGGCCCATCGCTCCGGCCGGCGACCTGGCGGAGGACGAGAAAGCGACGATCCGCCTGTTCCAGCAATCATCCGCGTCGGTCGTGTACATCACCACCACCGAGGTCGGCCGGGACTTCAACATGAACGTGCTGGAAATCCCGCACGGCTCCGGCTCGGGATTTATTTGGGATGAGCAGGGACACGTCGTCACCAATTACCACGTGGTGCAAAGGAGCAATCGCTTCCGCGTTACGCTGGCCGATCAGACGACCGTCAACGCCGTCCTGATCGGCGGCGACCCGAGCAAGGACGTGGCCGTGCTGCAAATCGAAATGCCGCCGCAAGGTCTCCGGCCGCTGCTCATCGGCAGCTCGGCGAAGCTGGAAGTGGGGCAAAAGGTTTTTGCCATTGGCAATCCGTTCGGCCTCGACCAGACGCTGACCACGGGCGTGATCAGCGGCGTCGGCCGGCAGATTCAAGGGCAGAGCGGCCGGACCATCGACGGCATGATTCAAACCGACGCCGCCATCAACCCCGGCAACTCCGGCGGCCCGCTACTCGACAGCCGTGGCCGCTTGATCGGAGTGAACACGGCAATTTTCAGCCCCAGCGGCGCATCGGCCGGGATCGGCTTTGCCATTCCCGTCGATACCGTGCAGCGCGTGGTTCCGCAGCTTCTCCGATACGGCAAGGTCATTCGCCCCGGCATCGGGGCCAGTTACGTCCCCGACCAGGTAACCACACAATTGGGGCTGGAAGGGGTTCTCGTCGGCACGATCAAGCCGGGCGGCGGCGCTTATGAGGCCGGGCTGATACCGATCCGTCGGAATGATGACGGGGACATTCTACTTGGCGATCTGATCGTCGCGGTCAATGGAAAGGCCGTGGATTCGGTCGATGCCTTTCTCAATGAGCTGGAAAATCACGAAGTGGCGGACAAGATCAAGCTCACCATCATTCGCGGCCCTCGCAGCGGCTCGGAGGAATCGCTGGAAGTGGCCGTCACTTTGCACGCGGGGGAATAGCGAACCGTCGTGGTTGCTCAGGGCTACTCAATCTTTATGTACTTCGCTAACTTGGCGCACGTCTTATCGGCTGGGCTGAGATGGCTCGGAAACCCCTTCCACGGTATCTCCCACCAGTTCGTCATTGCCGGTTTGAACGGCGAGATCCCCGAGCGAGACAATCCCCACGAGCCGCTTGCTGCGGTTGAGGACCGGCAGCCGGCGGATCTGCTTTTCGTTCATCAGGCGGGCGGCTTCTTCCACGTCCTGATCGTCGAAGCAATAGGTGATACCAGGGCTCATGACATCGGCCACGTGATCGGCATCCGGGTCATGCCCTTTGGCCACGGAGCGAATGGTAATATCGCGATCGGTAATCATCCCCACCAGTCGGTCACTATCGCACACCGGCAGTGAGCCTACGTTCAACTGCTGCATCCGCTCCGCAGCTTCGTGAAGCGTCGCGTTGGGGCGGGTACATTCGGCATTTGGGGTCATGATTTCTTGCACAAGCATGGCTCTCACCTTTGCTGCTGGAATCAAACCTGCTCTTCATGCGGGCACCGCACGAAAAGCTTGACGGACGGATGAAACTTGGGATGCAAATTCCATACCGGACGACGGTGGGGTGCAGGGAGCGGTTCTAGAATTCGCAACAGCGATGCCGCTCGGAAGAACAACCAGGAGCCGGAAAGAAGGCCGGCTCTGGATTAATAATATGCCGAATTTAGGTAAGCGACAGAGAAATCTTTCGCTCACCACCCCATGACCATATTGGACTCAATCACCTTCTTGGCAATCTCCAAATCGCTGCCGGTCTCGTGCATGTACAGCCGGATGGCGTGGACTTTGTCGCCGGCGGCCTTGGAGAGGCAGTCGCGGGCGACGCCGCAGACGTCGACCTTCTTGTTGGTCAGGCCGAGCGCCCCCTTGGAAATCACCCAGGTATCGCGGGGGCGCTTCGTCATGCGGACGACTTTGTCGTGCGGGTACGCGTCATGCACGACCGCGCCCGCCGCCGGCTCGTCGCTGGCCCAGGTGATAATGATGTGTGCGTCGGTTTCCACCTCGAAGAGCGGCATAGAAAACTCCTTCCCTCAAAGGGCTCACGGGGAGTCACAGGCCAGGCATATGCCGGGCAAGTGGCGAAAAGAAGAAAAGTAAGCGAAGAAAAATACGATAAGGCAGTGGCGATGTGACCGCTCGCGGCACACGGGACGGGCTGCTAAAAGGCAACCAGCCGGAGCGAGCGGCCAAGACGGACCGTCAGCATCACTGCCTGTTTCTACCACGATGCAGCCTCGCATGCGGGCTGGAGTACACCGAGAAGTCTCACACTGGTCAGCATGTCCCAAAGGGCCTCGTTTGGCAAGTGGGAAGCTCAAAAACCCCACTGCGCGGCTAGCAGGGGATCCCTTTGCCTCGAAAGACTGCCTGCTGGTCCCGTACCCAATCTTGCACGGACGACTTGCACCACGCGCCCTGGCCAGACTCCGGGGGTCGTTACCAGTGAAAGATGCCGCTGCCTCCAAGCAAGCGCGAAGAAACGAAGGGCGGCCTATTCCGGTTCTAGCGGTTGGGCGGTTGCTGGCCTCGCAATAGGGCCAAACGTCAAGCAGGTCCTGTTTCAAAAAGGCGCTGAGGAATCGCTAACCGGCTGGGTTACGACCTACTCTATTAAGGCCGACCGCTCTTTTCTCCAACGATGCGCGCCAGCAGCATTCTGGTCAAGACGTTTTTGGACCTGTCACATGACTCTCCTATTGATACTCGCCGTTCCCATCGCCATGGCAATTGCCTTGGCGGCCAGCGTCCTTGGATATTGGCTTGCCCAGCAACGGTATCGCGCATTATTTGAGGCCTGCCAATTGGATCGAGCGGCCGCTCAATCGTCGATTGCGGAACTGCATGGCGTCGCCTCGAATCTTACCGACCAGGTAGCCCAGCATACGAGCCGAGTCGTCGGCATTGAGCTGGCGCTTGCCGCGGCCTCAGCGTCCGACCAGCCGGGCAATGAGATCGTCGCGGACGCTGCCGCCCAACTTCGCCAGGCGAATGAACAACTCGAAGCGGATCTGTGGCAGGTCAAACGGCAGTTGGCGGAGCAAACGAAGCGGCTCAAGCGAGAGCAGCGCGAGGCCAGGATCGACAAGACGACATCTTTTCTGAATCGAGTTGCCTTCCAGGAAATGCTGACGTCATATGTTACCGAAGCCGCTCCTGCGGCGACCGGCGGCCTGGCACTCATCGAGATTGACCACTTCAAAGATTGCAACGACCGTCACGGCCACGTGGTCGGCGATCGCGTCTTGCAGTACGTCGCCACAATCCTGCGGGACAACCTGGTGGGTCTGGACGCGTCCGTTGCCCGTTATGGTGGTGGGCAGTTCGCTGTCATTTTCTACAAACAGAGCCGAGAAATCCTCCGAAGGGTTCTCAGAGATATCCGGCGGGCCGTCGAAAAAAAGAAGTGCGATGACGGGACCGTGCAAGTTTCTGTAACCATCAGCACCGGTCTGGCGATGAACCGCGCCGGCATGAACGACAAGACTCTGGAAAGCGCAGCCGACAAGGCTTTGACGGCAGCCAGAGCCGCAGGCTATAACCGCGCCTATATTTGCGAAGGCGATCGCTGCGTTCCCCTGGAGCAAGTCGCGCCGATGGACATCCAGCCAGGCGAGCCGCGCAGGGCATTTCCACCGGCTCTCGCCCAGGAGCCTCAGACGCCCACTCCCCCGATCGGGGATAAACGGCCAAAAAATGAAGTACCCCGGGCAGCTGCCAGCGAGAATCGCCCGGCGTCTCCCGTGGAAGTGCCGCGGACCCTCACGCCGCCTCTCGAGAATCAACGGCCGAAGCAGGATGTTCCCAAGCCTGCCTCGCCCGAGAATCGCCGAGAACGCCGCGTCCACAAGAGGCAGGACTGCCATGCCACCTATCGGGTCGCGCCTCTCATTCCCGATGCTTCCCCAGAGATGCATGCGTTTGTCGATGTGCGGCTCATGGATTTCTCGGGCGGCGGTTGCGCCTTGCTGTTGGCATCGCGACCTGCCGCCCGTGCTTTTGTCGTCGCCATCGATAAACCTGAAGGCCCTATCTACCTGACTGCCGAAGTGGTCCGCATCACAGAGCAGGGACAGGATGGCTCCGGCCAGCGGAGATTTGTGATTGGCTGCAGGTTTACCGGTCGAATTTCGTCGCAGACCGCCAAGCTTGAGGCCCAGACGGCTTGAATATGCCCCTCACTCGCCAACAACGTTAGTCCCCATGCAAGTTTCCTCACGTTTCGCAAGACTCGCCCCTTCGGTGCGGGCCATCGCCGCCGACCAGGAGGCCTCGCGCCTGGCGAGGCAATTCATGGCCGTAGGCGGGGTTTCGGTAGCGCTTGTCTTCGTCACGGAGGGCTTGGCCGCACTCTCGCTCAATGCCTCCGCGACGCGAGACTACCTCGTCTGGTTGACGAGCGTGATGACACTCTTCGCGGCTCTTATCGTGGGGGCACTTGTGTGGCGACTCTTCCACAAAGCTCTCTGGCTGGTGCGAGATGCAACCGAGCAAGTGAATTGCCTCACTCGGCGAGGGGAACTGATCTTGAATTCCGCCGCGGAAGCAATCTGGGTTGTGGACGAGGACGGGCAAACAGTTTTCCTCAATCCCGCCGCGGAAAAAATCACCGGCTGGACGCTGGAGGAAATTCAAGGACGCCAACAACATGAATTGCTGAGGCATTCCGATTCCCAAGGGACACCTTTTGAGCCGGGCAAGTGTCCTGTTTGCAACGCGATCCAGGAAGGGATTACGCATTTTGCCGCGGACGATGTCTTTTGGAAGAAGGATGGCACGAGTTATCCCGTTGAGTATCACAGCACCCCGCTCTACGAACAAGGAAGAATGGTAGGGGCCGTCCTGACGTTTAAGAACATCTCCGAGCACCGCATGCTGCAGAGCAAGCTCGTCCAAGCGCAAAAACTGGAATCCATCGGCCAGCTCGCGGCGGGAATCGCCCACGAAATCAACACTCCGATCCAGTTCATTGGCGACAACACCAGCTTTCTCAAGGACGCCTTCCAGAACTTCCGTGAAGTGATTGCGGTCTATGAGCAGTTGATCCAGGAGGCTCAGGGCGGCGTCACTGTCGAACTGATTAACCGGGCTCAGAATATCGCCGCCGTAACGGATATCAGCTACCTATGTGCAGAAGTCCCCAAGGCGATTGACCAAACGATCGAAGGGATCGGCCGGGTAGCCAGAATTGTCCGAGCGATGAAGGACTTCTCGCACCCCGATGGTGATACCAAAGCCCCCGCGGACCTTAACAAAGCCATCGAGAGCACGACCACGGTCGCCCGCAATGAGTGGAAGTATGTCGCCGATTTGAAACTGGACCTCGATCCGGACCTGCCCAGCGTCGCCTGCCTCGTGGGTGAACTCAACCAGGTGATTCTCAACTTGCTCGTGAATGCCGCACACGCGATCGGCGATGTCAGTCGCCAGAATGGGGGCGGGAAGGGTACGATCACGATCTCCACTCGCGCTGAAGTCGATTATGCCGTCATTCGCGTGACCGACACGGGGGGCGGCATCCCGCCTCACATTCGCGGCAAGATCTTCGACCCGTTTTTCACAACCAAACCCGTGGGCAAGGGGACCGGCCAAGGGCTGGCAATTGCCTACTCGGTCATCGTGGAAAAGCATGGCGGAACCATCGGCGTGGAAACCGAGATGGGGCGCGGCACGACTTTTATCATCCGGCTTCCGATGCAGGGAAATGTGTCGAAAGTGTCCTGCCCCGAGCCGGAACTGGTCGGCAGTCCGGTTTGACCGTGAGATCGCAATCCAACGAGTAATGAACATGAAGAACGTGCTCTTTGTCGACGACGACGCCAACGTGCTGGCGGGCCTCAAACGGATGCTCCGGCCGCTACGCTCGGAATGGTCCACCGAATTTGTCGATTCCGGTGAACGGGCCCTGGCGTATATGGCCGAACATCCGGTGGACGTCATCGTCACGGATATGCGAATGCCGGGCATGGACGGGGTCCAATTGCTCGAGCAGGTCGTCGCCCGCTTTCCATCCGCGGTGCGTATCGCCCTTTCCGGCCACTCCGATCAGGAAATGCTGATCAAAGTTGCGGGCCTGGCACATCAATACCTTTCCAAACCGTGCGGCACGGAAGATCTCAAGTCCACGCTCTGCCGATCCCTGGCCCTCCGGGACCACTGCCAGAACAAGAACGTGGATCGGCTGGTGTCACGATTGAATTCTCTTCCCAGCCTGCCCACGAACTATTGCGAGATCCTGCAAGAATTCAAATCTCCGGAGCCTTCGTTGTGCCGCGTGGCGGACATCATCACCCGCGATGCGGCGATGACGGCCAAGGTGCTGCAACTGGTCAACTCCGCCTTCTTCGGTACCGCGCGTCGCGTCGCGGACCCCCTGCATGCAGTGACGCTCCTGGGCCTGCAAACGGTCAGTTGCCTGGTCCTTTCGGCCGGCGTGTTTTCGCAACTCGACAAGGTGCAGATTGCCTCGTTTTCGGCAAATGAACTCATCGCTCATAGCATCCAGGTGGCCAGCCTGGCAAAACGAATTGCTGCCTTGCGGACCAAGGATGAAGCGCTCTGGGGCGAGGCCTTTGTGGCCGGAGTGTTGCATGATGTGGGCAAGCTCATCCTGGCCAGCAACTTTCCCAGGCAATACGGAGAAGCGGCGACGGATGCCCTGGAATGCGGATACTCGCTATGTGACTTGGAACGCGAGGCCTTTGGGGCGGACCACGCGGAACTTGGCGCCTACATTCTTGGGCTGTGGGGGATTCCTTCGAGTTTGGTCGAAGCGGTCGCATTCCATCACCAGCCGGCGAAAGCGCAGTCCACAGGATTTACCGCCCTCACGGCAGTTCACGTCGCCAACTGCTTGTCGCATCGCGACCAGGATGGACAAATCCCACCGGGTATCGACGAAAGTTATTTACACTCCATCGGCGTGCTGAATGAGTTGCCGGCGTGGCGAAGAGTGGCACAATCCAACATTCCAACAGGAATACTCGCATGACCGAAAAAGTAATGTTTGTGGATGATGAGCCCCAAGTGCTGGACGGCTATCGCCGGCAATTGGCGAGAAAATACCGAATCGAGTGTGCGCTGGGAGGAGAGGAGGCGCTCGAGCGGATTTCCGCCGAGGGGCCATTTGCGCTCGTGGTTTCGGACTTGAATATGCCCGGGATGAATGGATTCCAGCTGCTTTCCAAGATTCGCGACGCCGCGCCGGATACGGTCCGTATGATGTTTACCGGCACGGACCAGAGCAACGCTGCCGAGGCGGTCAACCAATCGCAGATTTTTCGATTTCTGTCCAAGCCGTGCCCGACCGAAGTACTCGATGCGGCATTGGAGGCGGGCCTTGTCCAATATCGTCAGACGGTGGCCGAACGCACGCTGCTCTCCGGCACGCTGACGGGGGCAGTGAAAGTTCTGACCGATGTGCTGGCGACCGTCAGGCCGGTCGCCTTTAGCCGCACCGATCGTGTCCGCTTGCTGGTCCGGCGAATTGCCAAAGAAGCCGCGCCGCGCCTCGCGTGGCGGGCGGAACTGGCGGCCCTGCTTTCGCAGTTAGGTTGCATCGGACTCTCGGAAGAGGTCCTGTCCAAAGCCTACGCGGGCAAGCCGATCGCAGCCAGCGACGCCGTGCTCTTTCGGGAGCATCCGCAAGTGGGATGCGACCTGCTCAAGAATGTCCCGCGGCTGGAGGCGGTGGCCGAAATCATCCTGCAGCAAGAGAAACACTTTGATGGGAGCGGGTTTCCCAAGAATATGCTCGTTGGCGAGGAAATTCCCGTGGAATCTCGCATCTTGAAAGTCGCCCTCGACCTCGATTCGCTGATGTTCGCTGGTGTCAAGTTCGCCGACGCCATCGCCGAGATGGAAACGCGGGCAGGGACTTACGACAAACCAGTCTTCGAGATTGCGGCCAACTGGACCAAGATTGACGAAGCGTCCAGCCTGTCCGCATAGAGTGGCTTAGCTAGCTGATCGCAATCGTCTGCTGCAACGGGCGGAGGACGTTCTCCACGATGTAGCTGTCGATGATGTCGCGGCAGACTTCGGCCAGGCGGTTCATGGCGGAGACAAAGGTCTCGCCGCTTTGCAGGCTGCCGTAGCGGCGGGCGGTGAAGTACACGCTTAGTTGCTCCTCCGGAAACTCCTTCATCCGCACATGATAGGCGCTGGTGCGGCTCTCGATGGACAAGCGGCACTGCGTGCGGCATTCCTCGTCAAGGGCGAACTGGATGGACGGCTCCGCGGCCAGGATGGTCGCCCCCGGCATGTGCGTCATCCGCTCAAACGCCGGCAAGATGCCCAGCGCGTCCGCCAAGAGCTGGTTGTGATTGCCGCGATAATTGAAATCAAACCCATACATCACGTTGAGCGACTCGCAGTCCAGCGGGCTCATCGAGAGTGTGTACGGCACCAGGTCCAAAATCATGGCGTGCTGGCTGAGGGCCTCTTCCGGGTTCGGCGGGTTCACGTATCCCGAGCAGACCCGGCGGTTCTCGATGCTCGCCCAGCGGTACTCCCCCTTGTCCTTGTCCTCCTCGAGCACGAATTCCCCCCGCTCGCGGCTGTAGAAGTTCTTCATGCTGGGGTAGGACTTTTTCACCTGCTCGAAGAAGTGCAGCACCGTCTCGCGGCTCTGCGGCAGCTCCATCTCCGTGTTGAGATTCATGTTGACGTAGTAATCGTCACTCACGGAGTTATACCGGCCCATGCGTGGTTCCTTTCGCTGGTCGAACGGCTGCTGCTTCTGCCCCGCGGCCAATAGCGTATACTGGCCGCCTGCCCCGCGGTCCAGCGGCATTCCTTGCCCCAGCCCGCGCGGCACTGCACCTTTCAGTATAATTTGCTGGGAAGCGATTTCAAAAGGGGTCTGTTTTCCAAGTAGGAGTTGCCAAAGTGACACCAACCATGGCGAAACGTTCCCACAAGGCAGCAGTAAAAGAGACTACGAATGGGGCAGAGGGTTCGCGGAACTCTGGCGAAGCGGAAGCGTGCTGCGCGCTGACAACCGAACTGGGCGCAATGGCCCTGGCCTGGCGCGGCACCGCCCTCACGCGAATTTCCATCGGGCATAGCTGCGAATCTGCAGCGCTCGCGGCACTTTCTTCGCAGGAAGCTCAGCCCACCCAGAACCCGCCGGAGTTTGTGCGGGAACTGATCCAGCGGCTGCAATCCTATGCAGCCGGCGACAAGTCCGTCACCTTTGGGGACGTCCCGCTGGAACTTTCTCATTTGAGTGTCTTCCAAAAGAAAGTCGTCGACCGCTGCCGTCGCATCCGCGTGGGGGGAACGCGCACTTACGGTGAGCTCGCCGGCCTGGCGGGCTTTCCGGGCGCTGCGCGGGCCGTAGGGAGCGTGATGTCGCGCAACCGCTTTCCCATCGTCGTTCCTTGCCACCGCGTCGTCGGCTCCGCAGGCTCGCTCGGCGGTTTTTCCGCGCCGCAAGGCATCAGCCTGAAAGCACGAATGCTGGCACTGGAGGGCGTCTCGTTGCAGACCAAAAACCGCTCGCGCAAGGCCAAGTAAGCCCGCATCTGACGCCAGCGAACCGCCTTGACACTCTCCGTGTCTCTCCTAAGATACAGACACGCCTGGAGTTGGCGGATTCGCGCCCATTTTTCACGCACCCATAGCTCAATTGGATAGAGCATCGGTCTACGAAACCGAAGGTTACAAGTTCGAGTCTTGTTGGGTGTACTCCGCGGCCCGGAAGGGCCGAAGTACTCAGATTGAGTCTGTGCTTCTCGGCAACTCTTGCCGCGGATCCCCCGCTCGGGAGACCATTGCCCAGTTTTCCACTTTCGGTTTGTGAAACCGAAGGTGACAGGCTGGGATAGCCAGGAATTTTGCGGACCCCAAGACTTACGGGAAGGAGGCGGTGATGGCCAAGGAAATGAAGGTCGCCGCGCTGGGCGTCGCCTGGTATACGCCGGAATCTTATCCGTTGTGCCGGGCCGTCATGCTCGACGGAAACGAGTTCCCGGAGACCTATGAGGAATGGCTACGGCGGGCACTCCAGCTTGAACAGGCGACCGAGCAGAACGGGCAACTCTTCGTGCGGGCAATGATCGATCCGCAGCAGTTCCCGGCCTGGTGTACCGCCCATGGCCACCGCCCGGATCGACAAGGCCGCATCGAATTTGCCAACGTCCAGGCCCGCGACGCAGTGCTGCGTGGTACGCGGCATGGCAAGGAGAGCCAGCAGTGAGAGGAAGAAGTTTCGGCGGACCATGAAGACCTTGAAGCCAGAGAAGAGGAACCCGTAACAGCCGTTCGTTCGGTGGCGTCACGCCGTGGTACGCGACCACGGTGGATTAAGGGTGGGGAGTTAACCTGTCCGGCGCGTGCGCCGGTCCGAATCACACCCGGACGCCATCGAACGAAAGGCTGAGTGAATCATAACGCCATGCTGGAAAAAACACACATCCCGATCGTCGTCGGCGGAGTAGCGGCGATGGCGGTGACCCTCGTCGTCACCTCCTGCCTCTGCTGTGGTGTCACGTCGTGGGTGTTTCCCTCGCGGGAAAAAACGGCGGCAGTGATCGAGCCCGTCGCGCCAGAACCAGACGACACACCCACGTCTGAACCCGCGATTACCGAAGCGGAATGGGACGAATTGATGGAAGGAGCCGGCCAAAAAAGGGCGCTAGAGCTGCTCACTAATGCGCTGAAGGCTGAAAAAGAGCTTCCCACATTGTTGCCGTCGCAACTCGAATTTGACCAAGTTGGCGTGATCAAGTTGCCGCTGACCGTGGTGCAGGTCATCGACGAGCGAAACGCGCTCGTGCGAATGAACGGAGACCTTCGCGGTCGATCTCGCTCGGTGCCGGGAACGCCCCTGCTTTTTTGGCTCACCGGCGCACCGACCTACCGCTGGGTCGATGATGAGCCGTTGCATCTCGATGGGGCATTTGTCGTTGTGCAAAACCGCAAGTACTTAACGACGACGGGCGCGGGAAAAACCGTGTTCCAGCTTCGCTGGTTGGACCCGTCCGTGATTGACAAGGCACGATCTTCGTCCAACTCAGAACGGGACCCGTGAAGGCCGTTTGCAAGTCAATCGCGTCGCGTCTATAACAATTGGATGAACGAAATGGCAGCAAGCACCGCGTTGCACAAGGCTTTTTGCGAGAATGTACGGGCAAGGCGAGATCAGCTCGGTCTCACTCAGAAGGATGTGGCGGAGCGGTTGGGCGTCTCCCAGCCGACGTACGCGGCATTAGAAGCGGGAAAAAGTGTTCCCAGCATCGACATCGTTGATCGCGTCGCGAGGGCACTTGGCCTCAGCCCGGCCCTCCTCTTAACCGAACAGGCCTTCACGGTCGCATAATTTTCTTTGGGCCTCTTGACACGATTATAGAAGATTATCTATATTCCACGCCGCTGACCAATCAGCGGCGTTCTTCTGGCTGGCTCTTTCAGCCGCCCGCGGGACGCTTCCTCCGAGGATGAGGAGTGGTGTCATGCCGGCAGTTTTTCCGCAAAATCCGCGAATCGGGGCCGGAATATCGGCCCGGTTTGGCTCGCGAGAAGCGATTTTAGAGAGTAGGGGCGTATTCTACGCACCGCTGGCGGCGGGGCAGCCGCAGCACAAGGAGGACGGCCATGTTCGACTGGGCCGGCTAAATCGGGAGCAAGGGGGCACTAGCCGGCCGGAGATACGTCATGAGCTCGCAACCGGTTTCGTCTCCCCGTCCGCAACTCCGCCTTTACCTGGAGGGAGCGGACGGGTCCTCGGGTCACATCTCGGCCAACATGACGTTGCCCGAGTTCTTCTGGCTCTGGTTCCTGGAGAATGTGCTCCGGGCCAGCGAACGGAAGGAAGGGACGGTCACGATCTACAAGAATGCGGTCGATTGGTGGCAGCGGCTGATGGGACCGTTGCCGCTGCGGCTGATCGACCAGGCGGCGATCAACGACTTTCGCCGGCGGCTGCGGGAAGCGACCTATCGCCGCGGTCCGGCCGGCTCGACCCGCAAGCTCTCGCCGCAGAGCATCCCCAAGCATCTTTCGTCGATTCGCGCCCTGACCAGGGCCATGGGCCCACAGCTCGTGCCTGGGCGTCCGGCCGCCGAGCTGCTGGAGCGGCTGCCGCTGGTGGCCGTGTCGCGGCCCAAGTCGGCCCCGAAGGACTGCTTCACGCTGGCCATGGTCCGGCAATGCGTGCACTGGTCGCAACTGCTGATCTGGAAGTCCGCGATCGGCAAGGCCGTTCGTTCCCGGCCTCTCAAGGCAAGGTTCTTCACGACTTGATGGCATAGCACGGACCGAATCAACCCTTAAGTTTTCACGAGAATCCCTGCATTGAAGCGATCTGCCACGCCATGCGGCAGGCCGACTATGAGCGTGAATCTGAGGCGAAAACCATGCTGATGTCAGCCTTTCAAATCTGCTTCTCTATGCAGACGCGGTGGAATCCATTCCGCGCGATGAAGCGAGCGACATTGATCAGGGCATCACAAATGGAGTCTCCTACTTTCTCAGAATCGGTCAAGACTCTCTTCGTAAACGGGAACTGGCCAGTTAAGAGGGGCGCGAGCGTGCGATATTCAGAGAGTGGACGCCCGGTTCGTCGGACGGACCGAACATCCAAAGTGGTCGCTGAGAAGCCAGCGCGAGATGCGTACGCTGCTCTCGCCTGTCGTCGATTTTGGCTACTTCGCTGCCACTCTTCGCGTAATGAATCGGACAAAGATGCGGTCCGAACGCGTACGGAAATCGCAATTCACGACAAAGTGCTGTGAGACTTTTGAAGCGCATGGTACGCAAATCGAGTTACTGGCACGAGATTCGCTCCTGCTCTGTGGCAACGAATTGTCGCGGAAGGAAATAAACATGCCTACTCTCGCCGAGCTTCAGAAGCGATCTGTCCCGTTTGGGCGTTCGAAGGAACAACCACGCAATCAAGAGACTCTCATTTCGGATTCGCGCTCGCGGGTCACCGCCTCGGAGTTTATTGATCGCAAGCTCCGCATTGCACTCGATAGGTCCGCATCCTGCGTGCGGGACTTAAACGGCGAATCGCGGCCAATCAGCTAGCCGTGACAGCCGAGTCGTTCGTCCGAAACCAATTCGCGAGCGCCGACAGGAAGCGGCGGCGGCGAAATCAGTCCACGGGCCGGTCGCTCTTACCGAGGAAACAGGGGGCGAATGGTGGCGGGTAAACTCCAAGCGGCGGCGAAACCCGCCTGGCGTCTGCATTCTCACGATGCGCCGTTACGGGCCGAGCCCTACAGCCGGGAGCGGTTGGAACAACACGCACGGCATCTCGCTCAAACGCTTGCGGTGATTCCCGGTCGCCCGGACGAGCGGAGCTTCTTCGAGCGTTTTGCAGCCAATGCGGACTTGTTGCGCGCCGCCTATGAAATCATTGCCGCCGCGGCTCGCAACGCGGAATCACTCTCGCCCGACGCGGAGTGGCTGCTCGACAATTTTTATGTCGTGCAGGAGCAGCTGCGTGAAATTCGGGACGATCTGCCGCGCCCCTTCTATCGGGAACTGCCGGCGAATGCTTCTGGGCAGCCCCGTGTGCAGGCGATGGCGGCCGATCTGATCGCCCATACCGACAGCGTGCTCGACGAAGACACGATCATTGGCTTCGTGCGCGAATTTCAAGTAGTCACGCCGCTCACAATCGGCGAGCTGTGGGCGATTCCCATTATGCTGCGGCTAGTGCTTGTCGAGAACCTTCGCCGGATCGCCTCGCACATGTTGGCGGCGCGGACGTGCGAGCTGGAGGCCGCCCGCATTCTCGCCGAGTGGACCGAAGAGACAGGCGTGTCCCTTGATCTGTCGCCGCCGCATGAATGCGGCAGCCTGATCCTGAGGATGATCGAAGGGCTGCAAGAGCTTGGCAGCGAGAGTACCGGGCGGCTGCGCGAACTGGAGCGACGAATCGTCGCGCAGCACGTCACGCTCCAGCAGGTCGTCCACGGTGAGCACCAACGTCAGGCGGCGAATCAGGTTTCGATTGGGAACGTGATCACCAGCATGCGGCTGATCTCGGCGCTCGATTGGGCGTCGTTCTTCGAGCGCACGAGCCACGTCGATCGCATTCTCCGCCAAGACCCCGCGAACGTGTATCCGCAGATGGATTATGAAAGCCGCGATCGCTACCGGCACGTGATCGAGCGCATCGCCAAGGGAAGCGGCGCGGCCGAGGTCGCTGTGGCGGAAGCGGCTCTGCAATTAGCGCACGACGCGCCAGGTGGGAACCCGAGGGAGCAGCATATTGGATACTGGCTCGTCGATGCGGGGTTGCGGCAATTGGAGGGTAAGTTCAATTTTCGTCCGACGGGGCGCTATGGCCTGGAACGGTGGATGCGGCGGCGTCCCAACGTCACGTATTTAGGTAGCATTGGGCTATTCACAATGCTCGCGATCGCCTTGGGTACGGTGCTGTTGACAATGCATGGCGCACCGTGGCCCTGGATCTTGCTTACCTTGGCGGTGGCCGTTCTCCCCGCCACTGAATTTGCTGTCAGTCTCGTGAATCTGCTCGTCACCAGCCGGCTGCCCCCGCGGCTCTTACCTAAACTCGATTTTCACGAGGGAATTCCCGTAGAGAACCGCACGGTGGTCGTGATGCCGTCCATGCTCACCGGCGCGGCAGAAGTCGAGTCGCTACTGGGTCGCCTGGAGATGCATTACCTGGCGAATCCCGATCCGGCATTGTCGTTCGCGCTGTTGACCGATTGCAACGACGCACCGCAGGCCGAAATGCCAAACGACCAGAAGCTGATTGATCAGGCCCGGCAGGGAATTCGAGAGCTGAACGATAAACACGGCGACGCAGGCCACCGGCCGTTTTACTTGTTCCATCGGGCCCGTCGTTGGAACGAGTCGCAGCTCGCCTGGATGGGCTGGGAACGGAAGCGCGCCAAGCTGATGGAGTTTCACAAGCTTCTTCGCGGCGATAGCGACACGAGCTACGTCGTGCAGGAAGGCGAGATCGCGCGGCTCCGCGGAGCGGGCGGCGCTGAACCGATTCGCTTTGTCATTACGCTCGACTCGGACACGCGGCTACCGCACGGCGTGGCCAAGCGACTCGTCGGCACCCTGGCCCATCCGCTGAACCGGCCGGTGTTCGATGCATCGTCGCGTCGCGTGACCGCGGGGTACGTGCTGCTTCAGCCACGAGTCAGCGTGCATCTGACGAGCGCGAATCGTTCGCGGTTCGCCCGGCTATTTGCCAACAATCCGGGACTCGATCCGTACGCGACGTGCGCCTCGGACGTGTACCAGGATCTGTACGGCGAAGGAAGTTTCACCGGCAAGGGGATCTACGATCTGGAGACGTTTGAGGCGGCGCTTGGCGACGCCTTTCCCGAGAACCAGATTCTCAGCCACGACCTGATCGAGGGCTGCCATACCCGTGTTGGCTTGGTCAGCGATATTGAGCTGTTCGATAACCACCCGCCCAAATACGAAGCGGATGCTCGCCGCCTTCATCGCTGGGTCCGCGGCGATTGGCAGATTCTGCCGTGGCTGATGCCGCGAGTTCCCTCGGCGCGCGGGTGGCGGCGTAATCCACTATCGCTGCTCTCGCGGTGGAAGATTTTCGACAATCTCCGCCGCAGCCTTGTCGCGCCGGCGCTCATGCTGCTGCTGTTCATCGGCTGGATCGCCTGGCCGCCGCTCGCGTTGTGGTTCACGTACGCGGGCCTGCTCGTATTGGGCTTTCCGCTGCTCGCGCAGTTCGTGCTCGGCTTACGCGGCTGGCGGCGCGATATTCAGCCGCTGGAGCACGCTCGCGTGCTGGCAATCAATTTTGGCCGCTCCACGCTGCAAACGGTATTTCTAATGGCGGTGCTGCCGCACAAGGCCTACCTGATGCTCGACGCGGTCGTGCGCACGATGTGGCGAATGACGATCTCCCGCCGCAAGCTGCTCGATTGGGAGACCGCGTCGGATGTCGAGCGCCAGATGAGCGCCAGCCGGTGGGCGTCGCTCTTGCACTTATGGTTTGTCCCGCTACTGGCGATCGCAATTACGGTCCAACTGCAGCCAGTCGCGCTGTTCGCCGCGCTCCCTTTCGCGCTCGCATGGCTCATCGCGCCTTGGCTATCTCATTGGTCGGCCCAGCCGGTAAAGGCGAAGGGAGTTTCCGCGGTATCGACTGCGCAGCAAGCGCGACTGCGGCTGGAAGCGCGGCGAATCTGGTCGTTCTTCGAGGCGCACGTCGGCGCGGAGGACCATTGGCTGCCCCCTGACAACATTCAGGAATACCCGGCCAAGAAAATCGCGCACCGCATTTCGCCGACTAACGAGGGCCTGTTTTTGGTCGCCGGTTTGGTCGCCCGGGATTTTGGCTACTTAAGCTTGCATGACCTGACGCAATTGTGGGAACGGAATTTGTCGTACTGGGAACGATTCGAACGTTGGCACGGTCATTTTTACAACTGGTACGACACTGTCACACTCGAGCCGCTTTTTCCGCGCTACGTTTCGACCGTCGATAGCGGCAACCTCGCGGCCTGCTTCCTGACGCTGCGGCAAGGCATCGACGAGCTGCGCAGCGGGCCAATCTTTGGGGCATTTCTGAGTCAGGGGCTGGTCGATACGGCGGCGATGATTCGCCTCGATGGCGAGCGTCTGCCGCTCGCCGAACAACGACGCATTGAAGCGGCCTGGAGGCCGCTCGTGGCGGCGTTGGAAAAACTCGAGAATCCCGCTAGCTCCTTGCCGGTGGAAGTCAGTGACGTGTGGACCTGCACTGAGCATTGGCTGGCCGCGGAGACGGAAATAGCTTCCTGCCTGCCCGCGCTCACGGCCGCGCTCAGCCGGTCACAACCAGAGCTGCTCACCAAGATCGAAGCTTTGGTATCCTGGCTGCGCAGCCTGCGTGACGAGTGCCAATTCCTATTGCCTTGGTTTCCCTTGCTGGCCGAGACCGCGACGACCGGCGATTACGCTGGTCTGGCCTGGGAAAACGTCCTGCGCATTCTGCACGGCGCCCACAGCTTGCCAGGGATCGGCATGCTTCCTGCAACGATTGGGCCCTCCCTGGCGGAGTTGCACGCACATTTCTCCGCGCTACCTGAAACCACTTGCGCGGCGGCTCTCGCCTGGCACGGCCGATTGAGCACTGCAATCACAACCGCCGCCAGCGCGGCCGCGGCGCTCGATCGTCGGTTGGCGCGGCTCTCCGTGCGGTTCGAAGAGCTCGCGCTGGAGATGGAATTTCGATTTCTTTTCAATCCGCAGCGACGGCTGTTCTCGATCGGCTTCAATTTACAGGAGCGAAAGCTCGACCGGTCGCATTATGACATGCTCTGTTCCGAGGCTCGGCTGGCCAGTTACCTGGCCATCGCCAAGGGAGACGTCGAGGTGCGGCACTGGTTTCAGCTTGGCCGGCCGCTCACGCAGACGGCGGGCGAGGTAGCACTCCTCTCGTGGGGCGGCACGATGTTCGAATATCTGATGCCGCCGCTCTTTCAGCACCACTACGACGGTTCGCTCCTCCAGCAAAGCTGCCGGGCCGCGGTTGCGCGGCAGCAGGAGTATGGCCGCCAGTGCAGCGTGCCGTGGGGGATCTCCGAATGCGCGTTCGGAGCGCTCGCCATCAATAGCGACTATCACTACCGCTCGTTTGGCGCGCCCGGTTTGGGGCTGAAGCGCGGCTTGTCCAAGGATCTCGTGATCTCTCCCTATTCGACGCTTCTCGCGGTGGAAATTGATCCCTCCGGCGCTCTGCAAAACTTGCGCGATTTGGAGCGGGCGGGCGGCCTTGGCCACTGGGGCTACTACGAAGCGGTCGATTACACGCCCGAGCGTTTGCCCTCGAACAAGGAGTCGATCATCGTTCGCTGCTATATGTCGCATCATCATGGCATGAGCCTGATTGCCCTCGGCAACGTGCTGCACAGCGGCAGTACACGCCGCCGCTTTCACGCGAACGCGCTGGTGCGGGCTACCGAGCTCCTGTTGCAAGAGCGCATTCCCGTCGACATGCCCAAAGTCCAGCCGCACGCGGTCGAAGGAACGGCGTCATCCAAGGCTGCTCGCCCAGCCGCGGAAGTAGTCAGTCGCAGCATCGTCGGCGTGACGTTCGATGCGCCGCGCACACACATGCTCTCCAACGGTGAGTACAGCGTCATGCTCACCAGCCAGGGCGGCGGCTTCAGCCGCTGCGGCGACGTGGCCATCGCTCGCTGGCGACCCGACGCGACGTTCGACGGTTATGGCCAGTTCTTCTATCTGCGCGACGTGCGCTCCGGCCATGTCTGGTCGCCGACCTTCCAACCCACGTGCGTCGCGCCCGATTCGTACGAGGTGGTGTTCTCGATTGACAAGGCCGATTTTCACCGCCGCGACGGCGATCTCGAAACCCACTTGGAAGTGGTCGTCTCGCCCGAGAACAACGCCGAAGTGCGGCAACTGAAGATCACGAACCATGGCGAATCGCCCCGCGAATTGGAACTCACGAGTTATTTGGAAGTCGCCCTGATCGAGCAGCAGGCCGATGTTTCGCATCCGGCGTTTCACAAGCTCTTCATCGAGACGGAGTACATCGCGGAAGAGATGGCGCTTCTCGCCAGGCGACGGCCGCGCGACTCGCGGCAGTCGCCGCAGTGGGCCGTCCATGTTCTCGCCCCCGCCAGCGAAGCCGAACCGATCGAATACGACACCAGTCGCCCGACGTTCCTGGGACGCAATCGCACGGTCCAATCGCCCGCCGCGCTCGCCACGCAGAATCCGCTAGGTGGGACGACCGGCGCGGTGCTCGATCCGATCTTTGCCTTGCGGCAGCGGGTGACGATTGCCCCGTTCAAATCCGTCTCGGTGGGCTTTACGACGGCCTACGCCAAGTCGCGCGAAGAAGCCCTGGCGCTGGCCGATCAGTACCACGAACCGCGCGGCGTCCAGCGGGCCTTTGAACTCGCCTGGGCTTATGCCCAGGTTGAATTACGGCACCTGCACATTTCCCCGGCGAAGGTGCATGTCTACCAGCGGCTCGGATCGGCTTTGCTCTTTCCAGATGCCGAGCGGCGGGCGTTGGAAGAAGTTCTGCTAGCGAACCGGCAGGGGCAACGTGGATTGTGGCGCTACGGCATTTCGGGCGATCTGCCCATTCTACTGGTCCACGTGACCGCGCCCGAGCAGACCGACCTGGTGAAGGAACTGCTGACGGCGCACGCTTATCTGCGCGGCCGCGGCCTGCGTTCCGACCTCGTGGTCTTGAACGACTATCCGGGAAGCTACTTCGACGCCTTGCAGGATCAGTTGCTAGGCCTGCTCAACGAGAAGCAGGTTGGTCCGGGCAATAAGCCCGCAGGCATCTTCTTGTTGCGCGGCGCTCAGCTTCCGCTGGAAGACAAGCTGTTGCTCGATGCGGTGGCGGCGATTGTGTTGCACGGCGAACGCGGATCGCTGACGAGGCAACTTGAGCGGGCAACCCGGGCTCAAGCCTCTCCGCCTCAACAACCAGCGGCGATGGGTCAGCGGCCGGAATCTGTGGGGCATACGGCAACCGCGGTATCTCCCGCGGCAGCCGTTGTGCCGCCCGAAACGCTTGAGTTCTGGAACGGCTGGGGCGGCTTTGCTTATGACGGTCGCGAGTACCACATCCGCATCGCTGCCGGCAACTCGACGCCACTTCCCTGGTCGAACGTCGTTGCGAACGAGCGCGGCGGCTTCCTGATCACCGAATCGGGCGGCGGCTACACCTGGTTCTGTAACAGCCGCGAGAACAAGCTCACGACCTGGTCAAACGATCCGCTTACCGATCTGCCCGGCGAGGCGCTTTATTTGCGCGACGATGAAACGGGCGAAGTCTTCTCGCCGTTTCTGGGACTCGGGGTCGGCGGCGGCGACACCTGGGCTCAGCATGGCCAGGGATACTCGCGTTTTCTGCATACGTCGCACGAGATCGCGCAAGAGGTTCTCGTCTCGCTCGCGCCCGAAGACCCCGTAAAATTCGTCGTCCTGCGATTGCAAAACAAAGGCCCGCGCCACCGCCGGCTTTCGGTAACGTACTTTGCCGAGTGGGTGCTGGGAGTCTCACGTGAGGAAACGCAACTCCATGTGAGCACGTCGCTCGATTCGGCGACTGGCGCTTTGCTCGCCCGAAACCACTACCATCCCGAGTTGTCGTCGCAAGTGGCGTTTCTACACGTTTTGGGCGGTCCGTCGAGCTGGACAGGCGATCGCACGGAATTTTTGGCCCGCGGAGGGAGTCGCAGCCGCCCCGGTGGTCTCGAGCAGCCGCGTCTGTCGGGTCGGACAGGCGCGGGGCTCGATCCGTGTGGGGCGGTGCAGACGCTCGTGTCGTTAGCGGCGGGCGAAGAGGCGATGATCGTCTTCCTGCTGGGAAGCGGACAGGATCTTGCGGAAACCAAAAAACTACTCAACCGCTACTCGACGCGCCGGCAAGTCACAGAGGCTTGCCAGCGGACGGCCGCGCAGTGGGAGAAGACGCTCACCGCAGTCCAGATAAAAACGCCCAATCGCGCGCTCGACCTCTTGGTAAATCGCTGGCTGCTCTATCAGACGCTTAGTTGCCGCGTCTTTGGCCGCAGCGCCTTCTATCAGTCGGGCGGCGCGTATGGCTTTCGCGATCAATTGCAGGACGTACTGGCTATCGTGTACAGCCATCCCGAGCTGGCTCGCCGGCACTTGCTGCGGGCCGCCGCGCGGCAGTTTGAAGAAGGGGACGTGCAGCACTGGTGGCATCCGCCCGAAGGGCGCGGCACGCGCACGCGATTCTCGGACGATCTGTTGTGGCTGCCATTCGCGGTGTGTCATTACCTGGCGATCACCGGCGACAAGGGCGTCCTCGACGAGAGCGCGCCGTTCCTTCACTCGGCACCGCTCGACGAGCACGAGCAGGAGCGATACGAGCTGCCGGTGGTCTCACAACAGCGGGCCACACTGTATGAGCATTGCCTGGCGGCGATTCGCCGCGGTTTTCGGCTGGGTCCGCATGGCCTGCCGCTCATGGGCTGTGGCGACTGGAACGACGGCATGAATAAGGTCGGCGAAGAGGGCCGCGGTGAAAGCGTCTGGGTCGGCTGGTTTATATTGTTCCTGCTCAAGCGATTTCTGCCGATCATGCGAGCACGGGGCGACCGGGAGCGGGCCGAGCAGCTTGAAGTGCAGGCGGCGGCGCTGCGCCATTCACTGGAGGAACAGGCCTGGGACGGTGGCTGGTATCGCCGCGCGTATTTCGACGATGGCACGCCGCTCGGCTCAGTCCAGAACGATGAGTGCCAGATCGACTCAATCGCACAGAGCTGGTCCGTGTTAGCCGAAGCCGATCCCGACCGATCCCGCCAGGCCCTCGAAGCGGCGCTCCAGCATCTCGTGCGGTGGGACGACGCGCTCGTGCTGTTGTTCTCGCCTCCGTTTAACACTTCTGCGCTCGATCCCGGCTACATCAAGGGTTACTTACCTGGCATTCGCGAGAACGGCGGCCAGTACACGCATTCCGCGCTTTGGCTCATTGAGGCCCTGACGACACAGGGCGACGGTGATCGGGCACTGGCGATTTTTGACTTGATCAATCCAATCCATCATGCCGCCACGCGCGCACAAGCCGCACGCTACCAGGTCGAGCCCTATGTCGTCGCCGCTGACGTCTATGGCATTCCCCCGCACGTCGGCCGCGGCGGCTGGACGTGGTACACCGGCTCCGCCGCTTGGATGTACCGCGCCGCATTGGAGTTCATCCTCGGCTTGCGAGTGCAGAATGGCCAGGTGACATTCGAGCCCGTCATTCCGGCGAACTGGCCCGAGTGCCAGGTATGGATCCGGCGCGACGCGAAGACCTTGCACTTCCGCGTCCATCCCGGAGGCGGCGATCGCGCACGCCAGGAAACGTCCAGAGCTCCAAGCGAAAGTCCTGCTGCCGGCGCGCTGACAGCCGTGGTTTTGACCGCCGACGGGGAGTTGCCGGGCCGGACCCCGGCCCATTCGGAATGAGTGCCGTTGCCAGCGAGCCCAATTGGCCCAGATGATAATTAGGTGGACGTCATCGGCTGAAAGCGGTCGGCAAAGCGATCCTCGCTTTACCTTCACGCGGCAGCTCTTCAGCTTCCTGTCGAACAACTTCGTGAACTCGGTGTCACGGTACCTGGATCAAGTGCGACGGGCCACCCATGGAGTCCGACGACCACTACGGTGCCACTTTGGCCGCCATTGCTGCCCCGGACGCGCTCCGGATGGTTATGCCCAAACCGCCGCCGCCGTGAAAGGTTTGGAAAAGCTCAAGCTGTACCTGAAGGACAATCCCGGTCCGACGCTGCATCATCGCGCGATGGTGTTATGGGAGCAAACAAACTGGAGGGGCTGTTGTCGAAGGAGGAGCAGCAAGAAATTGTGAATAAACTCATGGATTTGCAAAAGCCAGACGGGGGGTGGTGCGTCAGCAGCGCGTGTCATGCGGATCGAAGCCGCTGACAGAATGAGAACGGCTGCGAGCAGGAAGGCTGCGCAAGATTGGATCGTTGGCGGGTGTTTCATCATGGGGAGGGCTAAATAGAAGGATGCGAAGCAGGCCTGGCATCATTGCTTTGCGGGTCTCTCCGCGAGATACTCGCGGACGGCAGCGGCGAGATTGGCACCGACGGCGCGGTAACCTTCGGTGTTGCTGTTCTTGTAGTTCCAGATCGTCTCCAGGCACAGACCCACGGTATGCGGATTGCCATTCATGCTTACCCAGTTGGCGCTGATCTGACGCCAGAGCGGATGATAGCTCGGTCCGGTCGTCTTGGGTTTGTTGCTCATGGGAACCAGAGGCTTGATCTTGCTGATACGCGCATAGGCCAGCTCGATGAAGCGATCCCGAAGACCTATCATTGGTTCCTTCAGAGCACTGCTTTCCAGGATATAGAAGAACGTGGGATCTCCCGGTGCAGGATTGTGCAGATCGAGAAAAACATCCATGCGACCTTCCTTGATCAGGCCACTCACCTTCTTTTGCGCGGCCATGACCTCGTTCCAGTGTGGTTGCGGTGACCAGTCGCGATTGTGATCCTGCGGCAGGGCGTCTTTGCCGCCATTGCCCGTCGCGGTGTTGTCCACGTCCATGATCGGCACCAGAAAAATTTCCGCGTGCTGTCGGAGCCAGACCGCGTCCGCATCATCGCTCAGCAACCATTCGCCGAAACCTTGCGCCACCCAACTCGATCCGCTCTCCCAGGCATGTTGCCGCGCCTGCACCCACACGCCGAAGCGTTGCTCCTTCTTTCGCTCGCCCTCCTGCACATGCAGCATGGGGACGCTACGACCCTCGCGTGAGCGACACAGTTCCGTGGCCTCTGCGTGAGGCGACTTCTCGCTCATCGCTCGCACAAAAGCCGTCGCCGCGCTCGGCGTGTAAGGCGGCCCCCATGCGACCGAAACCGACGCCGCATCCGGCTTGATCGTGTAGATCATGAGATCGTCCTGCCGCGTGCCTTTCTCCGTGTGGAGCCACGTTTTGCCATCAAGGGAAAACGTGGCCTGCTCCGGCATCGCCCAAGACGATGCGAGTGGCTTCGCCAACGGCCCACCCGGTACCGCTGTCGTCGCTTTCGATCCCTGCAGACGCAGCGTGATCGTCTCACCCGGCGTGATCCCTTTCACGCGAAAGAACCACCAGCACGGCCACCCCCGATTCGGATCGCCACCCGGCATGAAGCTGATGCTCCGCGCCGCATTGTCGATCTCGACCTCGCTGACCGAAGCACCTTCGAAGTCAGACTCCACCGTCAACGCATCCGCCGCCACGGCGATACGGCAAATGAGGATGGATGAAAGAGCGAGAGCAAGTATGGGGGGGTTCCTATGAGTCTGGACACTTGCGCTGTTCATTTGGGGGGCTCTCTTGCACATAGGTAGTAACGGCGAGCTCTTGACAGCCGACCGACTCGTCAGGCCCCCATTGTACTGACACCAAACCTCGTGTCACAAATGGTTCGTTTCCTGGTACTTGTCGCGACGAGTCGTGTGGCAATAAATCTTCAGGCATCAACATCCGTAAACTCATCTCAGCAATCAAGGTGCCGAGAACTCGTCAAACGAGAGGTAATTGACGCCCCGTTCGCCCTCGGAAGCGCCCTTCCATCCGCACGCCTGCGCGCGTCAGTCCGACACACCGCGGTCGATGAAACCGACGCTTCCATGGATCACGAGAAGGACCTCAATCGGATCTGATGAGTAATACTGCCCAGTCATTTCTCTCCGACTGACGCTGGGACGAACTGCATTGCTTCGGCCTTCCGAGCTACATCCCAGAGACGAACCGTTCCGTCTTCGCTTCCGCTGGCCAGTAACTTTCCGTCCGGAGAAAAGCTCAGGCACCAAATCGAATTCCGGTGGCCGACTAGTGCTTCCCCGTGGCTGCCCGCGATGGCCTGCCGGGCTCGGCGAGCACGAATGCGAACTTCGGCTGAGAGTGACTTCTCCGCGGCGATTCGCAGCTCCTGTTCAGCCGCAAATCCGAGCTTGATGAGCTCCGCACTCGCCGCTTCGCGAATCTCGTAGCGGTCATCCTCGAACCGCGACAGCAGCTCGTGGATCTGCTTCGTGATCGCCTTGCTCGGCGCATCGAACGAGAATGTGTGGAGTTGCACTGATTTCCCATACGCCGCCACTGCCAGCAGACCGGCTCGCGGCTCATATTCAAAGCAGTTGACTCCCCCCGAGCCTCCCAGCTTGGCCCGCAATTCGCCGGTCTCCGCGTTCCAGACCCGCATCGTCCCGTCCCAGCCACCCGTCATTAGCCAGTCACCACTGGGGGAAAACAGGGCGCTGCGGGTGAAGTACGAGCCGTGCTTCAAGACATGCTTCGGTTTCTCTTGCCCCAGATCCCACAGATATATGCCTTCCGAGGCGCAAGCCGCCGCCAGCCGTTCCTTGGTCGCCGAATAGGCGATTCTGCCATAGACGAAATCGCCGGGGCCCGAGAGCACTTTGCGATCCGAGCGAGATTTCAGGTCCCACTGCCGCAACGTTTTGTCGGCTCCGCCGGTAATCAGAGTCAGCCCGTCAGCGGAAAAGGCGACCGGGCCGCGATGGCCTGCATCCAGAGTCGCAATCTCCCCTCCTCCCGCAACGTCGGTAATAACGGGGGGCATCGCTCGGGGA
Organism: Pirellulaceae bacterium; assembly: GCA_051004015.1. Classification (GTDB taxonomy): domain Bacteria; phylum Planctomycetota; class Planctomycetia; order Pirellulales; family Pirellulaceae; genus SXOA01. Next base: position 53,207 of record JBPCKT010000114.1, read on the forward strand.
GAATAGGCGAGCTGAGTTCCGTCGGGTGAAAAACTCACGGAGGTCACAGCTCGATCCAGGTGGCGAACGCGGAGCGGCTCTTTCTTCTCGAAGTCCCAGACGACAAGGCCGCCGGGTCCTTCTCGGCCGCCAAAGCCTGCCGCGAGCAATGGTCCCTTTGGCGAGAAAGCAATGGTGCCGACCGATACAGGAGGCTTGTCCAGGGGTGCCGCCGCTTCTTCGCCCACGACAATGCCCAATCGCAGAAGCAGCGGCACTGCAACGAGCATCAGTTGACATCGGCTCATGGTTTAATCCTTGGTGGGCGGGTCATCGCGCGGGTTTGCGCAGGAAGACCCACACGAACCCATGAGTTTGATAGCCAGCCTGGTATTTGATCTGAGTTTCTTGCACCCTTGCAATCTCCGACTTGAGCTTAACCATCTGCCCGCGCAGTGCATCCAGCCGCTGCTTGTTTTTTTCCGCCATAGTTTCCTCATCCGCTTGCAGCTTGCCATATTCCGCAAATGCCACACTCCAGGCCCGCCGCAAATTCGGCAGGCGGTCCTTCGCTTTACTCTCCTCGGCCCGCTCCTCATCGGTCTGAGCCGGCTTGGCGGCAAACGATCCGCAGCGGTCTCCCAGCAGCAGGTCCAGTCGGCCGTCGCCGTTCCAGTCCACCACGCACGGCTTGACGCGCAATCCCCATTCCCCCGGGATTCGGCCATCGTCCCCCTTCCAGCCGACCGTGCTCTCGCCGACGAGCATTTGCGCCGCTCCCAGTTTCGGTTCTTTCTGCGTGCCGATGTTTCGATACCAAAAGACGCTTCCATTCTCGGTTCCCAGAACCAGGTCCAGCTTTCCATCGCCGTCCCAATCCGCGGCAACCGGGGCGGCCTCGCCGCTTTTGCTGGTCAGTTTTTCGCCCGCGGCCATGAGAGCCTGCGGCGGCCCAAATGCCGGCTTATCCTTACTCATGCCCGGCAAGTAGTGAACTTCTCCCATGGCAGTTCCCACCAGTAAATCCAGGGTGCCATTTGCGTCCCAGTCCACAGCGAACACGCTGGCACCCGAACCCAAGTTGATCGGCTTGCCATCGCTCCCAACCAGTTGCTCCGGAGCCGCAAATTTGCCGTCGGCTCCGCGGCGAAAGTAATACAGCTCTCCCGGCCAGGAGCCAGAAATCAGATCGCTGCGACCATCTCGATCGAGGTCCACCAACTGTGGAACAAAGCCGATGCATCAGTCCTCTGGGACTCGTCCCATCTTTCCACCAGCCGTAAGCCACTCAAAACTTCCCAGGATAGGAGCTGAGTTGCTACCAGAGTTGCGGTAGATTCGCAGGCGGCCCTGATCGTATTGGCCCACTAGCAAATCCTGCACACCGTCGCCGTCAAAATCCCCCACAAATGGCGCGGAGTGACCGACTCGCTGTACATCGAGCGGCTGGCCGCTCGCTTGAACATGAGTCGGAGGTTGTAGCTCCTGGGAAATGAACCCTTTGGGTTCCGCGGCAAACAGCAGCCCGGCCAAAATGCACACAGCAATCATTTTCGCCTCTCGTTCGGAAGTTACTTTTTCATGGGAGCCTTGAGGTCGTAGACCAGTGCCGAGGTATCATCGAGTCCTGCGATCAACTTTCCATCGGCGCTAAACGCCAGCGCATGGACTCGGCTGGGAACATCCTCTACAACTTGCTGCCGCACTCCTTGGAGATCGTAGATGGCCACCTGAACTTTTGGCTGGTGGGTCGCGATGGCAAAGCGCTGACCGTCCGGCGCGAATGCCGCTGCGCGTGCTTCGTCAGGGGCTTTGAACGTCTGCAAGCGATTGCCGGTTTCCAGGTCCCATAGCGAGACGATGGTTTCTTTCTCCGACGAATAGCGAATTCTTCCGTCCGGCAACTTGGTCTGAATCTGGTTGCCCCGCGAGCATGCGAGGAGTTGGCGCTGGTCCGGTGAAATGTCCAACACCGCCAACGAGCTCCCTTCGCGCTCAAGCAGCCGCAATTCCTTCCCGGTGGCAACGTCGAAAACATGAATCTTCGCCTGAATGCACAGCACTAGGTACTTGCCGCCAGGCGAAATTCGCACACCGTCGATGGACAGCCGGTCCAGGAGGTCGCGTTCATCGTTCTCTCCGGGAATCTTCACCCCCGTCGGCTGAATGCGACTTTCCGCCAGAGCCTTGCCGGTGCGCACGTCCCAAATTCGCATATAGAAGTCGGGACCAAACGAAGCAAAGGATTTTCCATCCCCAACAAAAGCAACGGCCTGTGTTGTGCCTTGCGTGCCGTGTCCAGGGAGCCGATAAATCTCCTTGCCGCTGGCCACGTTCCATAGTCGGATGGTGTCGTCCAGGCTCGCCGACGCTAGAAGCTCGCCGCTGGTGGACAGGGCCAGATCTTGGATAAAGGAACCGTGCACCAGCTTCTGCTCCTGCCGGCTGGTGGCCAGGGCCCAGATTCGGACGGAGTTGTCGAAGCTCCCCGTAATGGCCCGTCCGCTGGGCGTCGTCAGAATACGGCTGATTTCCGAGTTGTGGGCGGCTTCGATTCCGCCAATTTCCTGGCCGGTCTCAAAGCTGAAAACTCGCCGGCCGGTAGTCAGCAATCGCGAATCGGCCGAGATGGCCACGCCCAGCGATTTGATGTCGAGCTGCCGATCGTACTTCCAGGTGTCCGTGTTCCAGACATGCAGCCGCCAGTTCTGATTGCTCCCCGCCGGCGCGATGAGCTGTTTGCCGTCGGGGGAGAAGACCGAAAGCCTGGCGGTATGGGAGTCCGGATCCGGGGGAGCCAGGCGGGCGACAAGTTTTCCCGATTCCACTTCCCAGACATGCATCGGCTCGTTTCTGGACCCGCAGAAGACGACGTGACGACCACTGGGAGAGAACACCATTTGACCATCGCCCCCCTCGGCCGCCACGAGTTTGATCTCTCTGGGTTCGGCTCCGGTCTGCCAGTCCCATAAAAAGAATTTTCGCGCGTTGGGTCCGCACACAATTCCTAGCGTTTTGCCATCCGGCGAAAGGGCCAGCGCGGGTCCGTTATCCGCTGGAAACTTGTTTTGCAGGATTTCCGCGCCGCTGGCGATTTCCTCGACGCGCAGAATCCCCTGATAGCCCAGCGAGAAAAGCAAGCGACCGTCCTTCGAGAAGGTCAGCCCCAAATTATTCGCATCCCGCGATTCGCGAGGGAACGTTTTGATCGTCGCGCCCGTCGCAGTATTCAGGACGCGCAGCTCACCTTGCGTTGGCTTGGTGCGATCCTCGGGGCTCCAATATCCCCCGACCGCGATTTGCTTGCCGTCGCGCGAGAGCGCAAATCCCTGGATAGTCATCGGATCCGTGCGGATCTCCCGCAGCCGCTGCCCAGTTTCAGCCTCCCAGAACGAGATCGTTTTCTGCTCGCCGTAAGTGACGAAGGTGACGTTGTCCGGGAGGAAAGCAACTCCGCGGAAATAACCAGCGTGCCTGAAGCGAGTCGTGCCCAGGCGGGCAACGGCTCCGTTTGGGAGGGGATCGCCATACAAATCGGTTTTTGCCCCGACAACCCCGACCGGCAACTGTTGCGCGGTCGAAATTGTCACCTGTCCCATCACCTGCAAAAGCAGGCAAGCCACGAGCAAACGAGAACGCAGTAGGGGGCCAGACACGTGGCACCTCTTTCACAGGAGCAGGAAGAACTTCCCAAACGCAGAATAGCGGCCGTAGCGACGACAATCAAGAGATTGGCTTTTTGCCATGAATCGGCGCTTCGGTCCGACACATAGAGGTCAAATTCGCATTTTGGCACGCTAGGGACTGCCGGAGCGCTCTTTCCAGAGTCCGCGCGCCATCGCATCGCAGCGAGCCGGGCGGCCAGATTTTGCCCTATTTGGGAACTTTGACCTCGTAGTAGGAAACCCGGCCGTCGGCGGAAAGGATGGCGAATTGATCAATCTGCTCGTGGGCGAGGATGGCGATGGGCTCGGTGCCGGGGCCGGCTGCTTCGCCCAGGTAAGGGAGGGGGGTATTCGTGGTGCGGTAAACTTGCACCCGCTCCGCGGTCGCGGCGACCAGGTAGCCGCCCCGATTGAGCCCCACCACAGGGGACATCAAATCGCGGGCGAAGATCGTCTGCGTCCCTTCTGCGGACTCGCCCCACAGGACCATTCCCCCTTCCTCGCAGGCGAAGACAATCCTCGCCCGTGTATGGGGTGGAGAAGCAGTGAGGGAAAGGACAGGGGAATGCAGATTGACGACGCCATCCTGCGGGCCCAACACGGCGACATTTCGATTGAGACCCAGGTAGTGCCAGCCCGCGCGTTCGAGGTAGACCGGTTCCCAGTGCCGGTCCTCCGTCTGAGACGCCAGATAGTCCATGTCATCCAGCGGGACCGCGTAATCCCGGCTTCCGAGCAGCGCACCGTTTGCATCGAATTGCAATATGGTTCCCTTGAAGGGGCCGTCCGTGGATAGCGCCAGCGTCGTCCCGCCGAGCGAGTAACCCAAACCAATGGTGCCCACGCCGGCCTGCGGATGTGAGCCCGCGGTGAGCGGGTCCGGAAAGCCACTTCCCACGGGGAATTTCAGGTACCCTTGGGGCAGGTTAGCCGCCACGTGGAGCAGCAGTTTGGAAACTCCCCGCGGATCGGCTGCAAGCAGGAATTTGCCGTCGGCTTGCTGAGGCGTGACGGGCCAGGGCTTTCCCACGGGATGCTGGATGCCGCCGTCCCAGCGGCCGCGGATGAGCAGGATCTTTCCCTCGGCGACTCCCGCAGCGTAATACTCATTGCCGATGCTGACGGCCGCTTTCCAATTTGCGTGAGGGAGCTGGATCGTTTGAACCAATCGGGGGCCTTTGGACCCGGCCAGGGCGACAATATTCGCAATGGCACTACGGCGATGGTGCTCGGCGTGCTGGCTACGGTAACGGATGCAATCCCGCGAAAGCAGACGGTCGCCGGGAACAAGGTCCGCGAGGGACTTGAGCAGGACGTGCGCCAGGAGGTCATCGTTTCCCGGCAGAGAGTCGGCAGCAATGCGGCGGGTGAGGTCGGCAGCGGCGAAACGGACCTGCTCCAGGGGATAATTGTTTGCCAGTCTGGCGAGGCTTTGCGACAGGTCACCCAGTTGAGCGCTGGTTTGGACGCGGGCGCGGAGCTGGCGGACCTGCTGCCCGGCGCGCTCGTGCTCGCCGATGCGGGCGAGCAGGTCGAACGAGGCATCCAGACAAACTTTCGCCTGGGACTTGGCCGGCCAGCTCGACCAAAGGATTTCATAGGCTTCTTCCGCTTGCCGCAATTTCTCCTCCAGCAACTGCGCCGCTCCCAGGCGGTCGCCGGCGGTCAGATGCTTGGACACCGCTTTGCGCCAGGAGACCGCGGCCTGCTCGCTTTGCTGAAGCTGGTCGTAGATTTCGGCGACGGTCTCCCAGGCCTCCAGCCGCTCGTAAATGACGATGGCCTCCGCGAGGAGGCCGCCGCGCTGCAGGCACTGGGCCGCCGCTAAGGGCTGATTGAGCTTTTTCTCGAACAGCACCGCCGCTTCGCGGAAGTGCTCGCCGTCGCGCAGTGTCGCCGCGGCGGCGGAGATGTCTCCGATGAGCTCCGCCAGGATGTACGCGGCGCGGCGATGGCGGCCGAGCGAGATCTCGCGATTGGCGAGCTCCCGGTATTTCTGCCGGAGCGCCTGTTGATAATCGAACGACAGGTTCCAAAAATCCGCCGGGCCGCCCCCTCCGAGCCGCCGCAAATTGAAGTTCACGTCCCGCGGCGTGAGCTGGGATCCGGGGGGAGCAAGGCCACGATAGTCGGCTCCGCCGGTCAGCGGCAGCGCGAACGCCAGCCCGGCATCGGGAGAGTTCTGCAAGAGGTTCAGCAGCCGCTCAATCTGATTATTGCGAAGCTGGTCGATGTCCTTGTTGATCGCTTGCTGCTGCTCTCTGGCCCAATCCGCCAGCCGCTGCAGCCAGTTCTTTCCCCCAGCGGATGCGGGCGCGGCACTCCCCACTCCCCCGCCGATCCCCTGCCCCAGACCATGGAGAGCATTCGCCGCCTTGGCGAGCAAGCCCGCTCCGCCGGAAAGCGCGCCCAGTCCGGCGCTCTTGAGGGCCCGGCCGATTGCGCCCCCTTGTGGCTCGCCGGGAGCAGGGGGCAACTTGCCTTCCGCTAAGGGATTTCTGCCGATATCGTCCCGGCCGGCTTCCAGCACGTCTTCCAGCGAAATCGGGCTGGCAGGCGCAATCGAAAGGAGCCGCATGTTCTCGGCAATTCCCGGCTCGGCGGCATCCCAAATTCTGGCCCCCAGCGGCGGGACCGCCAGCAGCTCCGAAACGGGAGCGGCCTGCTCCCAGGCAAACCGCGCCAGCCCCTGGACCGGATGCCAGACGTAGATGGCGTCCTCCGCCAACAGCTCGCGCAGTTCGGCGTCGGAGAGCGGCGGCTCCAGCCAGGCTTCGACCGGCAGATAGAGCCGCGAGCCGGCGCAGCCGTAAGGAAGAGCGGCCGTCAAGCGCGGGGAGACTTCCGCGGACCCCTTGCCCGGAAGGACGAGCGCGCCTTCCCGCGCGACCACGAACAGCCGCATGCCCGTGAGCGGCACACCCCACGTGGTCAGCTCGGCGAGCCATTCGGCGGGTCCGACGCCGGGAATGAGCCAGGCCCGCGCCGGGCGGACGGCTGCCGGACTGTATCGCAGCAGAAGCTCGACGTTCATGCCAGCTCCTTGGCGAAGGGGAGCAGCATTTCCAGCTGGGCCTGCAGCGCCGAGGTCCCCTCTTTTTCGCCGCGCCAGAATTCCGGCCCAAAGGCGCGGCCATCGCTCAGCCAGCCGGCCACGGGGCCGTCGGCCAGGACCAGCGTACACTCCGGCAGCTCCCGCCGGCTGCTGCGGAGATGCAAAAGGCCCCGGCCATCTTGCCAAGCCAGACTGCCGTCGGCGAATTTGGCCAGCTCCAACGGATAGCCTCGGTCGAAATGGTCAACAGGTTCAAAGGACGCCTTGGCGCGAATCCGAAACGTCTTGTCGCTCAGGTGCGGCTTGCAGAAAAGGCGCAGCTCTTTCGCTGCGGCCAGAAATTCCAGCGGCCAGAACTGCCCCTTGCGGGAAATCAGCACGAGCTGGTTCTGGTCGGTGACCCCCAAGGCCCGGTACTTGGAATGCAGCGGCCGGGGACGGGCGATTTCGTGGATGGGGGCTTCCAGGGTCGATTGCCCGCCGAGCAGATTTCCGGTACTTCCTTTGGCGACATAGCGGAGGTCGCGCATCTGCTGCTGGTCCAGGTCCCACAGCACTTCATGGATGGCTGTGGCTCCCTTGCTCCCAGCGAAACAACTGACAATCGCCCGCCGGCCGTCGCGAGAAAGGCCAATCAGGCCAAACTGCGACCGCAGCCGCTTCCCCAGCTCGCCCCCCAGCGGGATGATTCCTTGGATGGGGTGGAGCAGCTCCCCTTTGGCCGTCAGCCCCAACGGGCCGGCCCCCCAATCCTTTTCCGAGACGGCGATGAGCTGCGTCGCAGCAGTCTCCTGGAACAGACTTTCGCAAACCACTCCCTGCTCCGGCGCGGCGGCCGGGTTGTAGGCCAGGGCCATCCATTCCCGGTAGGTTTGGCCGCTGCTCCGGGCGAAGAACCGTCCTTGCCGATAGGAGGGGACGGGACGCCCGAGGATGGAGGCGAACGTGCCTCCGCAAAGCCGCTCCCCCGTCGCGAGGCTCACGAGCTCCACATCCTCGCGCCCAAAAACCAGGGCATGCCCGCGCCGGCCCACCACCTCCAATGGCTGCGCGCCGTCTAGTTTGATTCGCACGTTATCCACTTCGCCGGTGTGCCGATTGAAATTCACGGCAAACAGGCCGAGCTTGGACTTCTTGCCGACAACGAGTCGAATCAGGTCCCCTTCCAGGAAGGAGGAGCACCATTGCAAGTCGCCCGGCGGCAGGCTTTCGGCAATCGTTTCCGCCCCGCGGCCTGGATTGGTCCACAACAGCAGCCGGCCGTCGCGGGTGTAGGTGATGACCATGCCCGGATGCACCAGCCAGCTCCGCTGCGGATCGACGGGGTAGCTCAGCCGCAGCGGCACCCGGGGCTGGGCGAAGAACGCGGGCAGAAATTCCCGCTCTTCATGCAGCGGCGGCGCTCCGGGGCGAGGAGCCAGCACTTCGTCCAGGTTGAACTCCGCCCGGCTCATCACCTTGCTGCCGCGGGAAGTCCGCTGCACCAATTCAAACTTGCCACTGCGGCTGACGGCGGCAATGTAAAGCGGCGGCATCTTCTGGGCCTGCAATTCGCGCTGGAAATCCGCATCGGCCAGCGTGACGTCGGTGGTGACGAGTACAAGGTCGGTTTCGATGTCCTCCGGCTCATCCGCGTCCAGCAAAGCCAGCATGCTGCGGGCGGGGTGCAGCTTGTGGTCGAGAGCACCCAGATGCGCGCGGAGACCGGTGCTGGAATCGAGCTGGATGGGGACCGCGCGCTCCTGCTCTGCCCGGAAGGTCTGGATCGAGATGTGTGCGTCTTCCTTCGCGGCCAGCGCCAGCCCGACGGCGGTGACGAAAATCCGCGGCACTCCCCAGGTCCGCAAGCCGGCATCGAGCAGCACTCTTCTTCGCCGGGGGGGCGTGCGCGGCGGCGATTCCCGCCGCAGGAAGAGGGCCTCGTTCATGGCGAGGCGGACGGACAGCGTCAGGTCCTCGTGAGCCAGCTCGCTGAGCAGCAGGCGGTCGAGGGGCCCGCGATTCGAGATGTCGCTGACCCCTCCCACCGGTAACTGTTCGGGGTCGCTCAGCGCTCGCGGCAGGTTAAGCGCCGCCAGCAGCAGATTAGCCAGCCGGGCGACCGCGCCTAGCTCCGGATCGTCCTGCAGGCTGGAAATCAGATCGCGGGCCGTGGTCGGCGGCGGCGGCTTCACGGGGGCAGGCAGAAGAGTCGTTTCCAAACCTGTTTCCAGAAGATGCGCTAGCGATTGCTCGCTGAATCGCAGCAGCCCCCAGCGGAGGCAGCCGAGGTCGTGCACGAGGGAGTTGAAGGGGGACGTCTCGTTCCCGGCCAGCTCGTGGGGCGCGAGTCCCAGCTTCAGCCGGCGGAGGAGCGACTGCGATACCGCTTCGCCATATCGGCCCGCCGCTCCCTCCATGAGCCACGCGGCCAACTCTGCTTTGTGCTCTATCTTTTCTTGAACGAGATGTCGCGACGCATGTACGTTGTCGAGCCCTGCGAGCACGTCCTGGAAAAGAGTCTGATAGTGGCCGGCGGTCCCGCTTTCCTGGTTCAGTCCAGCCCAAGAGTCTTGCAGGACTTTCCGCCCCAGCATCTCCACATGCCAGCTATCACGGCAGGCTGCGAGCAGCAGCAGGATGCTTCCCAGCGGCGGCAGGCCGAGCGGAGCGAGCCGTTCCAGCACGGTGAGCAATTCTTGCCGAAAGGCGATGGTCGTGTTGTCGTTCCAGGTGACAACCTGTCCGTCGTCGATCCACCGCCAGTAGAAATCGGGGTGTCCCGCGAAGTAGTCAGCCGCTTGCTTCTGATCGACCATCATGGCCGCGCCTCCTGCCACATCTGCCGCACTGCGCTGCGGCTGGCGCGGACCCAGTGGTCGGGCATGACAATCTCGTGCGTTCCCGCTGGGTCAAGCAGCGCGAGCTGCTGCGGCTCTAGCCCCAAAAGCTGGCGGACCACGGCTGCGTTCACCGCGGGTTGCCAGGCATATCCGGCGGGGACACAAATGCCCTCTGCTTCGACCCAAAGCTGGCCGGGAAGCGGCGGCAGCGGCAGACCGCGGACCAGGGCGGACGGCGTTCGCGCCGCGCCGTCGCGCGATAGCGCCAGTTGCCAGCGCTGGATTCTCCACTGCGGGGCCGTCTCGACGTACTCGGCCAGGATGCTCAGGCTCACTTCCAGGAGCGCTGGCTCGCGGACTTCCCCGGTGCGCACGAGCCGCAACGGGACAGGCTCAACATTCAATTTGGATGATGAACCGCTTGCTGCCGGCGGAAGCTCGACTTGCAGCCACACGTCCAGCGGTCGCCACGGGCCTTCCGGCAAATGTCCCTCGGGAACCAGGCGTCCCATTGGCCGAAGCTGCTTGTCGGCGAGAACCGCGAAGCGGCGAGCGCCGGGAATTGTGGCGAGCTGCGGCGCGATTGCTTCATCCTCCTCTTCTCCCCGCAGCCACAGGTCACTTTCCCATTCACACACGGTCAGCCGGGGCATCCGCCGGAGGCGGGCCAACAAGCGAACGTGCTCACGGTCTAGCGCCACCGCCCACTCGCTCACGGCTGCACCCCCAATTGCTGCCAGAGCGAAGCGACTTGGCCATCCAGAAACTCCCGCTTCTGCCGATCGACCACCCACTGGCAGCGGCCGGAGAGCAAGCTGAGCTGGTCGCGAAAGATGGGCCGCTCTCCCTCCGCAATCGCCGGATCGGCCAGCTTAGCGCCGAGCAGTTGCAGGGTTCTCGCCAGCTCCTCTGGGTCCGGCCCGCCGGAGTCGCGGGCGCGGGGATGGCTGGCGGCGAATTCGGCTTCGGAGCTGACCTGAACCGCCTGGTTGACGATTGCGGCAATGACCTCCCGCTGCTCGTCGACGTCCCAGATATAACGCAGGACCCAAAAGTCTGTGCTGTCCACCTCCAAGCGGCCGCAGAGGACCGCGCTGGCCGCTACCAGGCGCTGCAGCTTGACGGCGCGGCGGTCCGAAACCGGAATCCCCGCCAGCCGCAGCTTGTGGACAAGCTGCACATAGGGCTGGCTAATTTTCGCCAGCCCGACCTGGGGAATCAGCGATTGCACCTGGCGGATTTCTTCGACCGACATTGCGGGTGTTGGTTCGCTTGCCGCCTGATCCAGCTTCCAACCCGCAGCCAGCACGTCGGCCAATTGGTCCTGCGGCACGTTGTCACAGCGGACGCGGAGCAGGAAGCGGTCGAACAGGGCCGCCAATGCGTCGTCCTCCGGCAAGCGGTTGCTCGCCCCAATCACCATCAAAAGCGGCAGTCGGCGAGTTTCCCGCCCGCGGCGAAAGACCCGCTCGTTGAGCACCATCAGCAAGCTGTTGAGAATGGCACTGTTGGCGTTGAGCAGCTCGTCGAGAAAGACCAGCGATGCTTCGGGCAGCATCCCCTCCGTGTTCGTCACTAGCTCCCCTTCGCGGAGCTTGCGAATGTCAAAGGGGCCGAACAATTCGTTGGGCTCCGTGAACCGCGTGAGCAGATAATCGAAGACTCGCCCCTCGATGCGGCGGGCAAGTTGCTGCACGATGGCGCTTTTGGCGGTTCCCGGCGGCCCAAGCAGAAACAGGTTCTCCCCGCCGGCCAGGCAAACGCCCAGCAGGTCCACAATCTCGTCCTTGCCGACGAACGCGGTTTTCAGAGACGCGAGAACTTCCGTGGTCAGGCGGCGGGCGAGGCCAAGACGGGGGTCATCGAGGGTGGGGCTCATGAAGATGATGTCTGTCGAAAAAGGGGTCTGGCTCGGAGCCCTGTCAATACTATGTCCACTCAGAGGGTCGCGGCGACGTAGTTGTTCCCTTTTTCAACCGGTATGGGAAGGAGCGGGCTGCAGGGTGGGTGGTTCAAGAAATCTCGTTAAATCGGGCCACAGCTCGGTATGCATTCCGAGGGCTTGCCGCGTCGCTTCACGCACGGCGGGATGTTCCAACCGGCTGAAATCCTTGTGGGCCAGAATGCGGTCCACGTAGAGGTGCAACAAAGAGGGAGACGCCGCTAGTTCCTCTACGTGTTGCGGCACAATTCCTTCGATTCCCACAGACGACAGTGGCCACGCGTACGCCAGGGAGCGCAAATGCGTCACCAACGGGTCTTGCTCGCTGGCAACCGACGCATGACGCAGCAAATCGGGCAGGAATCGCAGCGTGAGGTCGGCTGACCAATGACCAGACGGCGAATGGGGCGGTGGAACAGCCGCGGACAACAGCTCGGCAATCGCCCGCTCGTCCAACTGGCGATAAACGATGAGCTGGCAGGCCCCATAGCATGTCCTGGCGGCCCACATGGCAACAGCTAAATCCAGTTCTGGGAGCTTCCCCGGGCCCTCCAGCCGCGAAGCAGTATCCTGCTCTCGCAAAGCCTCCTCGGCTTTGCTCTCGTCCATCCGAGTGATGCAATCAGTGGGGGCGGCCACCTGCACACGGCCGTGGTCGAACAATGCTCGTAGATAAGCGGACAGGCTCACCGAAACAATTCCAAGGAAGTCAACGTTCCGTCCATCATATCACGTCCAGATGGCGGCGAAAGCGCGTGCAGCGGCTGTTGAGGCAGATGGGAATCGAGGCTGTCATCGGGCGCTCACCTGGACTTGTCCTCGGTCCGCCGCACGGTAGAGCATCTCCTTGATTTCTGCCGGACAGGTGTCTGCGTCCACCCAAATCTGCATGACCACTCTCGTGTCGTGGGAATTGCACGCCGCACCATCTTTGTCATTTTAACGCCGCTGTAGGACCAAGAGACCGTTGGCCGGCAGTCGGAGCTGGATCCGACCGTCGGACGACGGAATTACCGCCCCGTAGTTCCCGATATTCCCACCGCCGTAAATCCCTGCGTCGCTGTTGAAAGTCTCCTGCCACACGCCGGGCGGCAGCCGGCCGGCGTCCGCCTGGATCACATATCCGTCCTCGAAAGGCCGATTGTTTAGACTAGCGACAACGAGCAGTTCGTTACTTCCCTGCCGCCGGGTGAACGCGATCACCCGCGTCGGACCCCAGGCATGGACCACGTCCAGTTGGTGCGACCGGACAGCCGGGTTAGCCCGCCGCAGCCGGATCAAATCCTGGTAGTATCGGAACATCTCGCTCCCGGCACCGGCCCGCTCTCCGGACAAGTCCTCCTTGCTCGTGCCGATATTGTCGTACTTGCACGACTTCTGGGCGACGATCTCCTCCCCCATGAAGAACATCGGCGTGGCAGCAGACAGGAGCGAGAGCCCGGCCGCCACTCGGCACCGCGCCTCCGCGAAGTCGCGTGTCGGTCCGAGGAGCGGGGCATCATTCACCGCCACTTTGCTTGTCCGAAGTGTCCCGCCCGCGTTACCGGCCTCGTCGTGTGACTCGTGGTAGGCGACGTGACTGAACTGAGTGGCCCACAAACGGCCGGCGAACTGGTCCATCGCGAGTGGCCCGTCGCCACCGAACCCGGCCTCTCGGAGCAGTCGTGCGGCGCCGCCGGCCATGTCTGAATCGCCGATCAGGTAATGGTAGAACTCCGCGAACCAAGTCGCGTCGAAACCGAGTCCGCCCGCGTTCGGCGTCCGGGTGACCGCATCCCAACCGGTGTGGTCCTCGGCCACGAGCATGACATTGGGGCGGACCATTCGCAGCGTCCGACTCCACTCCCGGAGGAACTTCTGTCCGAACAAGTTGGCACTGCGGACCCCCCAACCGTTCGCATGCAGTTGGTTATCCCGGTGGAAGGCCTGGGTCAGGTCGACTCGCAGCCCGTCCACATGGAATTCCCCCACAAACTGGGCGGCACTGGTGATGAACAGCTGGCGAACCGGCTCCTCCCAGAACCGTGGCACCCACCCGGTAGAGCCATTGTCCACATACCCGCCATCGGGGAAGGAATAGTCGCTGGGCTGGCCCTCGTACCAGTAGTAGATGTTTTGCTCGGGAGAAGTCGAGTCGAATTGCCACTGGGCCCGCTCGGCCGAGGCGTCGAAGTGGTTGTAGCAGACGTCCTGGAGGACCGCGATTCCGCGGCGGTGGCACTCCCGCACGAAGTGCTTGTACTTGTCCCTCCCACCGGCACTCGACTCGACCACCAAATGGTGGGTGTCCCCGTACCCCCAACTCAAGTTCCCCGTATACTCCGACACCGGCAGCAACTCGACCGCATTCACCCCGAGATCACTCAGATAGTCGAGCAGCTGCATCGCGTCGGCCAGGGTGCCGGGCCCGGTACCTGGATACCCGAGCGAGCCGATGCAGAGCTCGTAAATGACCAGATCCTCAAGCCGGGTCGGGACAGGCAGGCCAGGAGTGAATTCGTTTGCCCAGAACTCGTCGTCGCTGATTTGTAATGGGGGCGAGGTGGTCGGCTCGAACTCCGCTCGGACCAGATCCTGGTCGATGACCACGCTGCAACTCACGGTCCCATCGAGATCATGCGGATTCCCTGTCCAGGGGCTCCCGTTGGGGTTCGTCCCCCCACGGCCGATCTGCCACCGGGAGTGGATGTCGGTGCGGTACACGGTGCTCCCCTGGGCGTTGCGAATGCGGAACATGTAAGGCAGGCCAACGTAGTCGGCGAAGACCCTGGGAGCCGTCCCCTCCCAGATGCCTGAGGCCGCGCGAGTCAGCGTGACCGCTGGCCGGACCGGGTCGATCCCCGTTCCGTCATTGGCGATGTAGCCGTTGTCACCGCGGCCGAAGACGACATCCACTCCTTGCGCGTTGGGTGCCCACACGCCGAACCGTAGGCCCGGAATTGTCGACCCATCGGCATACACTTTCTGGGCCCCCAGGCGACAGCCATAGATGAAATGGTACTGGGCCACCACCGTCCCGCCCGCGGCAGGGAGCGTCAACTCTCGATACCGCTCCTGGGAGTCGGCGACGGGAACCTCCAGGGTGATCGCCCAGGCGTTTGGGCCCGCGGGGCCGTCGAGTCGAACCCCCCAGCGGTGAGTCTCACCTGCCTGGGTGTCATCGAATGCGACCGTGGCAGTGAAGGCGGAGCACCCATCATCGGCGGTGACGGCTTGCATCGGAATCTCCGCCCAGCCATTCCAGCTGCCGGCAAGGCGGGCATTGCGGAAGAGCGGAGGCTGGAAACCAGTCAGGTAGATAAACTGGACCGCTATCATGCTCGCTCCTGAGTGCTGGAGTTTGGTGGCTGAGGACTGACGACCCGCGGACCGTCCGGTGTCTCGGGGTGGCAATGACATGGGGGGCGATTGCCGCAATTGTCTCACAGACTCATTCTAGGAGAAAACAAGTGGAGCAAAGTGGTTAGCGCAGCGGCAGGTACAAGGGGAGGCACAAGGGTCGCTTTACGGCAAGGTACAGTTCGCGACCAATCACAGAGGGAGCCTCCCTCCTGCATGACGACATTCCATAAACTTCAATTGCAGACCGTTGCGACACATTGTCGCACGGTATGTGACGAGTTGACTCATGACGGACCGACCTCCCAAGAGCGTTGCGGCAAAAGGGAGTTGCCCAACTGGTCCGTCCTGGATCGGCCCATCGTTCCAGGCGGACCACCAGAAGTTCCAGGAGCTTTTCTGGAAGCTTCAGAGGGCGGTCGCGGGCCACGAGCCCACTTTGCGATTCCGTCTCCTCTCTGGGCCTCTCCGGAGGTCAGTCCGTCACGCTCATGAGGGCTGCCTGTCACTGGGCTCCTGCGGTCACTTAAGACAATTTGACGAAGCGACTCTGTTTGGAGGGTTAATGAGGTCTCGTCACGGAACCAATCGCGATCTGTGCTTGGCCGAAATTGCTGAGAGGGTGGGGTAGAGTCGCGGCGGTGAGAGTTAGCTGGTGACGCGGGCGTGAGCTACCAAATCAGGCAGGGTCTGCGCTCAAAAAGGGCAGAAAACCGGCGCCGAACGAACTGGCCAGTATCTAAGGCCGTTCCTCATCATGACGCCGAAAATGCCCTCTATTTAGTAATGCGCCTGCTGGGGCTCGGCTAAACTCCCGCTACCTACGTCCAAAGACTAGACGGCGTTTGGTCATTCTCCATATGCGGGTGGCAGGCGATTCGCGGCATCATCAATCCGGCGGCGGCCGTCAGTCTCACCGAGCTGAAGGAGCATGTACAAGGTTAACGACACGAGATGGTCGGCAAAGGAGCGAGCCCTGCTGTCGGGATGCATCCGCTCGCGGCAGCTTCGAGGTGAGGACCCTCCAAGGTTTGGTTCAGCTAAATTGGACAATGTTAGGAACCTCCTGTCCTCGGCACCCCAGACAGCTGACGACCAAGTCAAGGAAACATTGCGGAACCTGGGGATGGTCTGCCGCGAACACTATTGTCAGTGGGTCCAACTCGACCGGGAGTTGAGCCTCGCGTTCGCGTACGCGATTAACATCGACGAAGCGGACCAAGTGTTCCTTGAACTTGAGCGGTCGGGATCCATCAATTACCGGCTTACGGATAGCATCATCCTGGTTCAAGTGACTATCCCCGGATGGAGACTTATCGAGCAAATGAACCAGCCACCAGTCTCTCCGCCGTCAGCTGAGCAACCGTCTGTGGGAACGCAAGCAGTTGTTTCCGACGCACCGACCATGCTCGCCCAAAGTGGCGACTGCACGGCAGCGGAACTCAAGGGTCGAGTCACGTTCGGGGTGATTACCGTACGAGACGACGAGTTTCGAGCCGTCCTACGCCGATTCCCGAATCGTCGATCCGTGAAAGGGGCTAAACGCCTGTATGAATTCGCGACTGTGTCGACGCCATCTGGCACCGCAGTGCGAGTAGCGATCGCCAGGCTATTAGAACAGGGGCACGGCGCTGCCCAGGGTCTGGCTGGGGATTTCATCGACGAGCTGAACCCGGATTGGCTGCTGCTGGTAGGAATCGCCGGTGGTATGCCGTCCCACGACTTCACTCTCGGTGACGTACTACTTTCCAGTCGCTTGCACAATTTTGCCGTGAGTGCGGCGCTAGTTGGCAAATCGGTCGAGTTCAGTGCAACGGGTGGTCCGATGCGTCAAGACGTCGAACGTCTCCTGGCCCACCTTCCGGCGGCCTTAGAACACCACCTTGGCGAATGGAACACGGAGGCATCGGTCGGACTTTCGAAGCCAATCGTACAAGCGCCGGCGAAACCGTCGAGCGAGCTATACGGTGAGCGGAGTTGGCGACGAAAGACAAGCGAGTCGCTGAAACATCACTTTCCCGAGGGCGTCCCTGCTCGACCTCCCCGTTTTTATGTCGCTCCAACCGCGAGTAGCAATACTCTCGTAAAGGATCCCGAGCTCGCCAAGCAATGGCTAGAATCTGCCCGTCACATTGGAGCAATCGAGATGGAATTGGGTGGAGTTGATGACGGTGCGCGTCACGCTAGTTCAGGAAACTGCCGCGTGCTTGCGATCCGCGGGGTCAGCGACATCGTTGGTTATCGTCGCAATGCGAACTGGACGGAGTATGCGTGCTAATCCGCGGCCGCATTCGCACATGCCTTCATCATCTCCGGCCTCGTTGAATTCGCTCGATAAGCGTCATTTGAGCCGTTCCCTCAGTGCGACTCTTGACCGAACGTAGGCACGAGACCTTCACTCCCGCCATGAAACACAAAAAGCAGATTGCCTTGCCCCTGTTCACGCTGGCGGGCGGACCCAAGAACGTCCCGCTCATGCTGGAGCAGGGCGGCCTGCGGTACGCAACGGTATTTACCAGCGAAGCCAGCGTCGGCCGCTTCCAGCAGGCAGGCTGCTCACTAGATTCCTACGAGCTGCAATCGCTGACAACGCCGGCGGAGGTCCAAAGTGGACTACAGGCGACACGGAAGTTCGGTTGCAGCCTGATCTTGGTGGACCCGGTGGGGCCAGAAATTGAGCGGGACCAGTCTCAGCCGCTCGCTGCATTTCTGCGGCAGTTGCCACAGGAGCCAATGGCATCTGTTCGAAAAGGGAAATGAAGAGTGCGGAAGGCCAAGACACCGCCAAATCGCCCGACAACACAGGCCAGTTCTTAAGCGTTTCTTCTTTCGCAGGGCTTGCTGCGAGTTCCTCTTGCGGACATTCAATCGCTGCAGGGTCACTGATAGGTCCTTGATGGCATTGGTCACGGCCATGAGCTTATCCCGAACGCTGTCCGGAAAATCACCAAGCGTGAGCTGAACTGGCTGGTAATCCCCAGGCAGCGATGTAGTCAGTGCGTCAGCCCACCGAAGCCACCGGTCGGCATGCTGCGCGATTTGCACGAGGGCGTCCTCAAGATTCGTTGGTCGCCACTGCTTTCGCCCCACGTTGGTCGGAACCTTGTATCCGCGCTTCTGCATGCGCTCGGCTTTCAACTTTCTCGACGACCAGCAATTCTTAGCCGCGTCTTTCTGCAGTCTCTTGCGCTCTCCCCGACCCCCAACCTGAATCAGTTGGTAGACATGGCCGATGCCCAGCGGTAGGCCATCTGGTTTTCGCAGCGAGCAGAGTTCCTCCAGTTCCTCCTGGCTGTACATCTCTGCAAACTGGCGGGCCTTGTAGATTGCAACTTGTGAATATTGGCGATTTTCCGCCAACTCCTCGGCTGTGCCCGGCGGCGAGCGTTCTCCTCCTGTGGCCTTCAGGAATTCAGTGCCGAGTTTGTAGAAGTCTCGGATGGAAACTGTCGGAGTCGGTTTGCGGGTTGATTGTCTTTGACGTCGGCTATGCTTGGCGAAGTATCGCGAGCTGCTTGGCAATCCTGTTGAGTTAAATGAGTCTTTTCATGCTTGCAATTACTACCACTTTCTACCACTCTTGCTCACGGTGACCACCATAGAATAACGACTTGCGGCGAATTCTGCCCCCAATTGCAACCTAGCGAGACTGTTGCTAACCTGTTGGCATATAAGTGCTTCGCAGCGAAGCAGGCCATGCGATTAGCTCGACTGCGAAACCGAAGGTTACAAGTTCGAGTCTTGTTGGGTGTACTTTCTCTAGATCTCGCCGAAGCCGCCGCGATGCAACCGGACATGGTCAATGAACCGGCGGCCAGGTACGACGCCGCGACCGGGCGCGATCGAGAAGCCGTGGCCCGGCAATTGACCGCGGGCAGCCTGGCCTAAAGTCCCATTCGTCACACTACCCTTTCTTCGGTTCCCCTGATTTCTCCTTCGTCGGTGGCCCGTATTCCTTGGCCCATTTGCGGAGGTGCTCCTGGGCCCGCGCGGTGCCGTAGTTGGAGAGCTTCCCGCCGTCAATGATGGTGGTGGCGATGCGACCGACCTCTTTCCGGGCGGCTTCGTTCTTCTCGATGTACTTCACCACCGCTGCCGCGGCTGCGTCAACGTCCTCCGGTTTGGCATCCCGCTGGATCACCGGGCGGATCAGGCCACGGAGCTCCTGGGCGGGTTCATTTTTGGGGTCCTTTCGCACCATTTCCCCAACTCCCGCAATTTCCTCCAGCTTGGGAACTTTTCCGCCCGCGACGGCGACCACCTCTTTCAAGATCTTAGGAAGGTCGGCTTGCAAGCTCGGTTGCACGAGCGCGAAGTTGGCTGTCACCTTTCCTTCTTTCCCAACCAGAATCGTGAGCGTCGCCTTGCGGTTGAGTCCGTAGCTGCCGGGGCCTTCTTTGCCGTCGAGGGAAATCCCCGTCGGTGCGGCGGCGGTGAGGGCATGCTGCATGCGCTTGATGTTGTTTTCCGCCTCCGTGGCATCGGCGCTGAGCCACACCACCCCGGTAGCCAGCCCATCTTTCATGCGGCTCGTGGTGTACGCCGTCAGCACGCGCGTCATGCCAATCGAAGGCCGGTTCACCTCATGCACAAAAACCAGCACGATCGGCTTGCCGTCCGCCTGCTTCACGAAATCCAGTTCCTTGCCTTCGTCCCCCAGCACACCGCGGACCTTGAAGGAGGACAACTTTTCTCCGACCTGCGGTCCGGAGAATAACTCCTCCTTCGGCTTTGCATCTTGCTCTGGCGCTGCCTCCTTGGCCCTCTCCTGAGCACCCAGAAAAGCTGCGGCCAGGGGGATGAGCGCCAGGGAAAGCAAGTGTCTAATTCGCATGGGAATGATCCAAGGGAACGGGGGTGCCGGGAAGATTGGATTCAGCCCGCATCTTGGCTTACAAGACGGCATCAGTCAACTTCGTATCTCCTTGAACCGTGGGCGGCCGGGGACATGGATACTTTTGCGATGTCGGCGCCTTGATCCTCATGCGTCAGTTCAGGCCAAGATCTCTTTGACCAGCCTGCCATGCACGTCAGTCAAGCGGTAGTCGCGCCCCTGGAAACGGAACGTGAGCCGCGTGTGGTCGAAGCCGAGCAGATGCAAGAGAGTCGCGTGCAGGTCATGTACATGGACCGGATCCGCGGCCACGTTGAAGCCAAGGTCGTCGGTCTGGCCGTGGATGTAGCCTGGCTTCAGGCCGCCACCCGTCAGCCAGAGGCTGAAGCAGCGGTTGTGGTGGTCGCGCCCGTCGTTGCCACCTTGCACCATCGGTGTCCGCCCGAATTCGCCCCCCCAGATCACAATGGTGTCCTGGAGGAGTCCGCGCTCTTTCAAATCCATCACTAGCGCGGCGCTGGCCTGGTCCGTGTCCAGGGCGTTCTGCTTTACCCCCGCCGTCAGGTTGCCATGCTGGTCCCAGGCTTCGTGGAACAACTGTACGAAGCGGACTCCGCGTTCGATGAGTCGCCGGGCGAGCAGACAGTTGCGCGCGAAATTCGCGTCCTTCGGCGACTTGATGCCGTAACGATCGAGCGTCGGCTGGGTTTCCTGGCTCAGATCCATGAGCTCCGGGGCGCTCGTTTGCAGCCGATAGGCCATTTCGTAGCTTTGGATGCGGGCCGCAATCTCTGGATCGCCAACGGCGGTCTTGGCGAGTTCATTGAGCCGGTTCAACGTGTCGAGCGAGGCTCGCTGCGTGTCGGGATCGATCCCTTGCGGATTCGACAGGTACAGGACCGGGTCTCCGGAGCTGCGGAATGGAATGCCGCCATAGATTGTCGGGAGAAAGCCGTTGCCGTAATTGCTCGCTCCGCCGCTCGTCCCCTTGGCGCTGGTGAGCACGACAAACCCCGGCAGGTTCGCCGATTCGCTCCCCAGCCCATACAACGTCCAGGAGCCGAAGCTCGGCCGGCCGAACTGCTGCGAGCCGGAGTTCATCATGATCTGGGCGGGAGCGTGGTTGACCGCCTCAGTTTGCATCGTCCGAATCAGACAGATTTCGTCGACAATCTTGGCCGTATGCGGCAGCACTTCGCTGAGCTCCATCCCGCATTTGCCGTGACGCGCAAAGGGGAATTTGGGGCCCAGCAGCGCCGAGTTGGGATTGATGAACGCGGCTCGGTATCCCTTGAGCAGTTCTGCCGGCGGCAATTGCCCATTTCGCTTGGTAAGTTCCGGCTTACTGTCAAAAAGCTCCAAATGACTCGGCGCGCCGGCCTGGAAAATGTAGATCACCCGCTTCGCCTTGCCGGGAAAGTGCGGCAAGCGCGGGGCGAGCGGATTATCGTCTGCCGGCTTTTTGGCGCCCTCTTCCGCCGCCAAGAGCGAGCTGGCGGCAATGCCGGCCAAGCCGACGCCGCAGTCCCGCAGGAACCAGCGGCGACTCAGGTATTGGGCGCTGGCGGCCCCAAGTTGTTGTGCAAGATTCATAGTCACACTCGAATCAAATTCAATTCTTGGAAATGGTCTCGTCCAGGTTGAGCAGCACGCGAGCCGCCAGTGTCCAGGCCGCCGCATCTTGCGGCGTTGTTTCCGGAGGCAAATTCGGCAGCCTGGCCGGGTCGCCGGTCGCGACTTCCCGCGGGTTGAGCCAGCCATCCGCCAGCCTGCGCCGGCGAGACTGCAGCAAATCGAGAATCGCCAGGCGCTCGTCGGGCGTTGGCTTTCGTGAAGTACAGAGGAAGAATGCATAATCCGCCCGCTCTGCATCGCTGGCGCCCCCTTCGCGGAGGACTCGGATTGCCAGGGCGCGGGCTGCCTCCACGAAGATGGTTTCGTTGAGGCCGGTGAGCGCTGCGAGGGGCGTATTGGACCGCATTCGGCGAGCACAGGCGAAATCGCCGTTAGGCCCGTCGAAGTTCGCCATCACGGGGTCGGGCATCGAGCGCTTGCGAAAGCCGTACAGCGTGCGGCGGTATCGCTCGGGCCCCTCGGCGGGCTTCCAGTAGGACGGATAAGTGTAGTTGTAGTCGAGCACATTTTGCGGAACCGGCGGAATGACGCTGGGCCCTCCCAGCTTGTGCGTCATCAGTCCCGACACGCTCAGGGCGATATCCCGCACCACCTCCGCCTCGGCACGAAACCTGGGCCCCCGCGCCAACCAGACGTTGCGCGGGTCCTGCTGAAGCAACTCGGGCGAAGCGAACGAAGTTTGCCGATAAGTGCTGCTGAGCACAATTGTGCGAATCAAGTGTTTCTGACTCCAGCCGTGCTGCATGAAGTCGACCGCCAGCCAGTCCAAGACTTCGCGATACTCCGGCACCGGCGCACGCGTGCCGAAATCCTCGGGCGTTTCCACCAGTCCCGTGCCGAACATCGCTTGCCAGACTCGGTTCACAGCCACGCGGGCCGTAAACGGCGAACGCCGATCCGCCAGCCAGCGAGCAAATCCCAAGCGATTGCGCGGAGCGTCCGCCGCGAAAGGGTGAAAGGCCACGGGAGTATGTGGCTCCACCACTTGCTTCGGCTGATCCCAATTACCGCGATCGAGCAGATGCGTCACGCGAAGATGGGCGGGATCGCGCTCCGTCAGATGCAGAATCGACGTCGCGGCCTGCGGATGGTCTTTCCAGATCGCGTCGATTTCATCGTTGATGGCCTTGGCGTCGGCGAGGCTGGTTCGCCAGGCGGTGAAAATGGCCGCTTGCTGCTCCGGCGTGCGCTGGTCCGCAGGCGTTTGAAACGCCAGCATGGCGGCGTGGCTCACCGGCGGCACTGTGGGAGCGGCTTGTCTGGTGATGCTCCAGCGGCAGCAGCCAAGCATGTCTCCCATGCGCCAGGCGATTTTGAACTGCGTCCCTTCGGGGAAGGTCAGCGGTTTGTCGAATTGAATTACGGCCACGGAGGGCTGATTCCGGCGACCGACTCCTCGATCGGCGTTCCAAGTCGTTTCGTCCTTCCCGTCGCTCAAATGTGCGACCGGGCCGCTCGCTTTCTTCCCATCCGGCTGCTTCACTTCGGCTTCCGAAAAATCAGCCGACGCGCTGGAGAACTTCTGCTTCTCCCAATCCTTGCCGTCTGGCTTTTTGACGAAAACTTCCATTTCTTGAATGGCCCAAGTCCCCAGCCGGCTGCGGCCCGGACCGTTGTGCGGCAAATCGAGGTTGTGGAGCGCCTCCAGACGCAATCCCGTCACCCCGTTGAGTGCCGGCGAACTGATCATAAAGACGTCGCTGCTCGTATGGCCTTGCATCAGCAGGGACCGATCAGCCTCCTGTGTCGGATGGTTAAGACCGCTGATGGTGCCTAGTTCAGTCGCGACAAGCGGCTCCCAGGCCAACTCCGTCTGCTGCTTAGCGAGCGGCTCTTCCCAGGCCGCCAGTTCCTGCTTCCATTGCGGGCGAGCGACGCGCAGCCGCTCTTCGGCATCGCGGATCCGCTGTTGAACGGTGGTAATCGCCTGTTGCTGCTCCGGCGTGTAGACCCACGACTGGGCTTCGTAGGCGTTGTTCAAAAACGCGAATATCCCATAGTATTCGTTGTGGCTCAGGGGATCGAACTTGTGCGAGTGGCACTGCGCACACTGCGTGCTCAGCCCCAGCACGGCCTTGCCCAGACAGTCCACGCGGTCGATCATTTCAACCATCCGGAATTGCTCGGGGACAATCGCCCCTTCTTCGTTGATCATGCTGTTCCGCAAGAATCCGGTGGCGATGATCTGCTCCTGCGTCGCCCCCGGCAGCAGGTCGCCGGCAATCTGCTCGATGAGAAACTGATCGTACGGCATGTCGCGGTTAAGGGCTTCGACGACCCAGTCTCGCCATTTCCATTGCTCGCGCTGCAGATCCTTTTCATAGCCGTTTGTGTCGGAGTAGCGGGCGACATCGAGCCAGTGCCGCGCCCATTTTTCGCCGAACCGCTCGCTTTTCAGCAAGATCTCCACCATCGCTTCGTACCCCAGCCTCTCAAATTCGGCCAATTCCTGCGGCGAAGGAGGAAGGCCGGTCAAATCGAGATACAGTCGGCGACAGAGCGTCACCGCTGGCGCCGCGGGTGAAAGAGAGAGCTTGCGATCCTTCAAACGAGCGACGACGAACGCATCAATCGGACTCGCCATGCCGACGGCCGGGACGGGCAACTGCACGGGAGGCGTGAATGCCCAGTGGGATTCGTAGTTTGCCCCGTCCTTGATCCATTGCTTGAGCGTTTCGATTTGACCGGCCGAAAGGGGCTTCTTGTGACTCGGCGGCGGCATGACCTCATCGGGTTCGGTCGAGGTGATGCGGCGGATCAGTTCGCCCGCGTCAAGTTTCCCAGGCACAATGGCTGCTGTTCCCGATTCGCCCCCTTTGAGAGCAGAATCGCGCTGGTCGAGTCGCAGGCCGCTTTTCCGCTCCTTTTCATCGGCTCCGTGACACTGGGCGCAGTGCTCGGTAAGAATCGGCTGCACGTCGCGCAGAAAATCCGCAGCCACGACCGAGCGGCCGCTGACCGTAACCAGGATGCCGAACACAAAGAGCTTGATGAGGGTGATCCTCAAAATCGCCAGACGGTGAGACTGCATCAACATGAAGAGAACTCATCCACAATCGAGGAACGGCGGCGTGTACTAATCACTATCGTACTTGCGGCGATCGGAAAAATCCGGCTCGCACAGCCGCACAGCGTCAATTTTATGATACCCGACAGCGGCTTCGATCGGCTAATCGAGGTGCGTATCCGAGACGGAAGAACGCCTCAACACGCAGTACAACAACATCGTTCGCTCTTACCGCGATGGGCATCTCCGCAATGCCAAATTTGCCGGCGAACTCGAGAGTGTAATGGCATTGGGTCTCCACTTCATTCCGCAAAGCTCGTATCATAAGTGGTAGAGACTCACCTTCCACCATCGCCTCGCTGTATCGCAGGCGCTGGACCTAAGTGAGGACAATCGTTGCAAGGGAAGGAGCGTTCTGACGATGTTGGTCGCCAAATTTCAATGGATCTTTCCAGTGTTCCCGTGGGGAGTCCTTATTGCGATTTTCGCAGTGCCGCTGGGCCAGTCCCCAGCCGTGGCAGAAGAAAAGACGCCTGCCGGTCAAGCCATTCTCCAGACCAAGCTCGATTTGACGCCGCAAAGTTTCCCCCCACTGTGGTCCCTAGTCCGTCCGCAGGAATCTGAGTGGCGGCACCTCAAGGTTGAGTGGCTGACCGACGTGGTTGCGGCGCGAAAGAGGGCGGCGGAGGAGGACAAACCGCTGGTCATCTGCTACACCGGCGGAGCGGGCTATAACGAACCGCTGGGCGTTTGCTGAAGTGCTGCGTCTCACCACCTGGCAGGTGGTTCGGCTCTTTACAGCGATGAGGCCATCCAGCTCCTCAATCAGAAGTTCGTCTGCTTTGCACCCGGCTGGTACATCAACACGAAAGATCAGGTGTATCAGGATGCCTGGAAGCGGTTCTATGTGGCTAAGCCCCGTCCCGAGGAAGGGTCCGGCTGGCTGCACGGCACGCAGCTTGTGCTGATGACGTCGGCGGGCCGGCTGCTGGAGGGAACGGTCAAGGATCGCCATGGAATGGCGGCAGGTCTGCAGGAAGTGCTGGAGCGGTACGCGAAGCTTAAGGAAGCGGAGCGACGGGCCCCGTCCGTGGACGGCGAGGTTTTGCCGCAGCCGCCCCCGCCCCCCGGCGGATTGGTACTGACCATTTACGACCGCCCGTTGGGCCGCGATTCGGCAGGCCATTATCGCCTTCCTGTAGGGAACGACTTTGGTGGATTTCGCACCCATGCTCCGCATGGCCAGCGGAGCTCCCTGTGGCTGACGGAGGCAGAGTGCAAATCGCTGGTTCCCCAGAAACCGCAGGTGGGGCAAACGCAGGTCGTTCCCACGAAGCTAGCCAGGCGGCTCGCACTCTATGGTCTGGTGCCGCAGACCTTGTGGGTGGTGGAAGAATCCTGGAAGCCCAATTCCGTGCTGGGGGAAGAACTTGAGCTGGCTGTCTCCGAAGTCACTCCAGAAACCGTGCGGATGCGGGTGCATGGATCGGTGCTCTTGTCAGGACCGGGCGTGCTCCACGAATGGCCGGAGCGTAAGTTCATCAAGAATATCGAGAATCGTTACGATGCGCGTCTGGAAGGGCTGATCGTGTTTGACCGGATAAAACAGGAATTCACCCGCTGGGACATGGCGGCTCTCGGGAGTTTCAGCGGCCGGTGGTTTGCCGGCAATAGCGGCTGGAAAGAAGCCACCATGGCCGAGCCCCTGTCGCTTGGTTTTGCTTTCGAGCTGGACGAGAGCGCCTATGCAATGCCCCCCGAACGCCGTCGGCCGCGGTCATTCATGCACGCTTACATCTTTAGGGAATAGGAGGAGCATTACTGGGATCCCGAGAAATGGCTGGCCGATTGGAACAAACGGCAACCCAAATAGCCGCGAGATGCCTGGCTGGTGCGAGCTCCCATGGGGAATTGGCCCTCAAGCCGGGACTTTGATTTCCAGAATGCTGGCGTTAGGCTAGGGAAGTTACCCTGGATAAATATTGGTGCCAACATGCCTGTTTTTAGCCCCGCGGTCAGCCAGGCCTATCACATGACGGTGCATCGGCTGGAGGGGGAGCAGCGGTTTCATGTCGCGCTCGAAGAGTCCGGCAAAGTCGCCGACGTTTGCATGACCGCCAGCAAGCGCCCCAGCCGGCGAGGGTGAACCAGCCCATGATTCTGCAGTTTTACGTTGACCGCCTTGAGCATACTTCCACCGTCATCAGCAGCCTGGTGGAAGGGGTGTCGCCGGAACAAGCGAGCTGGAAGCCGGCCGCGGATCGGTGGTCGATCCTGGAAGTGATAAACCACTTGCACGACGAGGAGTGCGATGACTTCCGCGCTCGGCTGGACGGCACACTGCACCATCCCGGCGAGCCGTTGCCGCCGATTGATCCGCCGCGGTGGGCTATCGAGCGGAAGTACAACGAACGAGATCTGACAGAGTCGCTCGGCGGCTTCTTGGACGAGCGGCAGAAATCGCTGCAATGGCTGCGCGGCCTCCAGGGTCCGAACTGAGAACACACGCATCAGCTTCCGCATGGGCCGATTCAGGCCGGCGACATCCTCGCCTCTTGGGCCGCGCACGATTTGCTGCACGTTCGCCAACTCGCCAAGCTGCACTGGGAGTATCTGAACCAGGAATCGGCCCCATTCACGACCGAATACGCCGGCTCCTGGTGACACTTAGTCATCCAGCTCACGGAGAATGCGGCAGGCGATGAGGAAGGGGCGGTTCTTGAGGTCGTTGCGTTTGGATGTCCGGACCACTTCCACGACGAGAAAATTGAATGGCGCGGGGCCCACGGCGACGATGAGCTGCTTTGTCGCTGGCTTCGCTTCGGCCAGGAACGAAATGCCCGACTTGGAGACGTCCTTGAACATCGCCCAGGAAAACTCATCCTGCCGCGGCAGGCGGCTGCCGTCATACGGCGCGACCAGCTGAAGACAGCGGTAAACATGGCGGCGGCTCTTCCGCTGCTCGATCATCGTTTGTCCCAGCTCGCGTTGGGCGGCTTTTTCGGCCAGAGTCTGAACGCTCATCTTCGACGTCTCACCCTTAGGGTCCTGGTGCTTGTGCCAAGAAATCCTAGGTCAAGAAACTCCGTCCTGGATGGAGTTGGCCGGACTTTTTGACATGCGCGGAAAAACCAGAATATCCGGCACCAACTCGTGGATATATCGCAGTTTGAGGCGCGCCGGTATGGTAGATGGAAACACGAGTCTGCTTGAGAAAGGGACGAACATGAACGACAAACAGGCGGCCCCAGCGGAGAAGCGGCGTTATCCCGGCCGGTTGTACCTTTGGCTGGGGATACTCGCAGCGGTGGCGGGGCCGGTGATCTACACCCTCCAGATTCAGTACAAGTCCTTGTTTGCACCCTGGTACGTTCCGATCCTGGCGACGCTGGGGGTGCTCTTGATTGCCTGGTCCTTGGCTCAATGCCGCACCTTCTGGCGATGGGGCGCGGCGGGGATGGCGACGCTGTTGGCGGGTCTGATCTGGCTGATGATGCTCGTCGGCTTTGCCATGCCCACCTACAACGGCCCGGCGACCGTGGGGCAAGTCTTTCCGAGTTTCGAGACAAATCTGGCCGGCGGCGGATCCTTCCAGCAAGCAGACTTGCGCGGGGACAAGGACACCATCCTGCTGTTCTTCCGCGGGCGGTGGTGACCGGTCTGCATGATTGAGCTCGGTGAGCTCGAAAAAAATCATGTGGAGTTCGAAAAAAGGAATGTGCGGGTCGTGGTCGCGTCCCGCGAAGTCCCGGAAGTTGCCCGGTCAACCCAGGAGAGATTTCCGCACTTGGTCGTTGTCGCCGACTCCGATGGCAAGTTAATCAAAGCAGCCGGAGTGTTGCACGCGGGGGCCGGACAGAAGCAAGAAGATATCGCCGCCCCGACCACGTTTTTCATCGACAAACAGGGAACCGTCCGCTCCCTGTTCCGCCCGAAGCAAGTCATCACGCGGCTCTCGGCGAAGGAGGTGCTGAGAGCGGTGGATGAAAAAATGTAGCCCTGTAAGGTTCTCGTTCCCACGCTCCGCGTGGGAACGCACGCTCTTCGACGCTCCGCGTCCTACTTCGCCGCCGTCATCGGGTCCTGCTTCGGGGCCTCGAACGTGCTGACCGGCTGGGCGTTTTCGTTCCAAACTCGGAGAACGCTGTCGGCGCCGCCGGCAATGATGGTCTTGCCGTCGTTGGAAGCGCCGGAGGCGTACATATAGTCAGCGCCGCCGGGGAAGTCCCGCACGTTACCGCCGTTGGCTGCGTTGACGAAGCGGACGATCTTGTCGCCGCTGCAGACGATGATGATGTCCTGATCGCCGACGAAATGGACGGCGGTCACTTCCTTGGTGTAGCCCGCGATGGTGCGAGCCTGGTCGCCCGTGCGGGCGTCCCAGACCTTGATGGCCGCGTCCGCCCCGCTGGAAGCGAGCAGCCGGCCGTCGGCCCGCCAGGAAACACCGAGGACGTGGTGCGTGTGTCCTTCGAACGAGCGGATGAACTTGGCGTCCGCCGCGTTCCAGACCTTCACGAACCGATCCGCCGCGCAGCTCGCCAGGGTCAGGCCGTCGGGCGAGAAATCCAGTCCAAAAACGGTATCGCTGTGCGGCTCTTTGAAGCCGAGCAGCAGTTGGCCATTCTCCACGTTCCAGATTTTGATCTCGCCGCTGCGGGAGGGTTCGCCGCCGCCGCTGGCCAGCCGTTTGCCGTCGGGGCTGAAGTCGAGGGCGGTGACGCGGTCGACCAGCATCTCGGACGAGTCCGGCGTGCCGATGGTCCGCTCCAGCTTCCATTCCGTGGCGAAATCCCAGACCACGCCGGTGTTGTTCGCGGCGAGGCTGATGGCGTTTCCCTCTTTGGTGAAGGCAACGAGCGAAAGGGCCGCATTCTGGCCGGTATAAATGTCGACCGGAGCGCCTGTCTCGGCATCCCAAGAGTGGAGAAGCTGGTCGTCACCCACGGTCGCCAGCGTCTGGCCATTCGGCGAGAAAGAGATACTCTTGAGCGGCTTCTCGCTGTCAACGACAGTCTTGGTGACCACTACCAATTCGGCGTCGCGCTGCACGACCTGGGCTTCAAATGTCTTCACGATCACATCAAAGCCGGGAATGGCTTCCGTCGCTTTCTTGACGGACTCCGCGGCCCGCTCGACGCTCCGCATGGCGGCCTTGAGCGCCCGGTCGGCAGCCATCTTTTCCTCGACGGCCTTCATGGCGACAGGAGTAACTTGTTTGACTTTTTGGTCCGCCGTGTTGAAGGCGGTGAGCGCATCCGCAGCCGCCTTGTCGCCGGTTTGCTTGTTGGTATCGGCGGTCTTCTTGGCAGTGTCGGCATCGACAGCGGCCTTCTCTTTGACCACCTTCACTTCATCCGCGGCCTTCTTCTTGGCCTCCGCATCCACCGAAGCCTTTTCCGCGGCAGCGGCAGCGTCCTTGAGTCCCTGATTGTTCACGTCCTTCGCCAGAGCTTCCTTCGCCTGGTTCAAAGCCGTCAGCGCCGTCGTCGCAACGGTAGCTGCGTCGGTAGCGGCCTTGACCGCTTCGTCCTTGGCCTTGTTGGCGGCAACGAGGGCTTCATTCGCCGTGACGGCGGCGGCGTCAGTGACCTTCTTGGCTTCGTCGGCCTTGGTCTTGTTGACCGTGGCTTCGGCCAGGGCCTTGTCCGCCGCGTCCTTGTCGATAACGGGCTGCTTGGCGGCTTCATCCTTCTTTTTGAACTCGGCGTCGGCGGCCGTCTGGGCCTCCGTGGACTTCTTCTGATTCTCTTCCTCGGCCGTCTTCCGCTTGCCGGCCTCGGTCTGGTCCGCTTTGGCGAGCTCGACTTGCTTTTTCGCCAGGTTCACCGCCCGGGTCGCTTCGCCTACGCGAATGCCGGTGCGGTAGTCACCCTTCATATCGACAACCAGTTGCTGATTCTCGGCATTCCAGAGCTTGGCGATGTTGTTGGCCCCGACCGAGGCAATCCGCTTGCCATCAGCGCGAATGGCGATGGCATCCACCGGCGCGCCGTGGTTCATCTGCTTGACGACGTTGCCGCCAGCGATGTCAATCACGCGAACCACGCCGTCCTTGCAGCCGGTCAGAATCTGCGCTCCACCCGGAAGCGAGACAAGGCTCGTAATCGGCTGGCCGTGGCCGGCGATTTCCTTGACCGGCTTGGGGGGCTCCGTAACCGCGGCAGTGGGAAGCGCCCACAGCCGGAGGTTATTATCCGCGCCACCGGTGGCTACTTGAGCATCCGCCAAAACGAGCGCGACGGCGTTGACCGGTGCGGGCGTTTCCACCGAGGCAATCTGCATTCCATCGGCCATATTCCACACGCGGAAAGTCTTGTCCTGCGAGCCGCTGACCACTTTGCTCGCGTCCGCCGTGAAAGTGACGCCGGTGACCGGGCCGGTGTGGCCGGCCAGCGTCTTGGCAATTTGCCCCGTGGCCAGATCATAGACTTTGATCTTGCCCGTCTCTTCGCCGATCGCGGCAAACTTGCCGTCCGCCGATACAGCGATTGACCGCGGCGGACCCTCGAGCGCCGCCAGGTCCAGCTTCTTCACGTTCTTCGGCTTGCGCCAGAGCTTGACCGTGCGGAAGCCGCCGGAGGCGAGCAGCTCGCCATCGGGGCTGAAGGCCAGCGACTGGATCAGGTCCAGGTCCGCCACGCCCGGCTGCTTGTAAATGCCTTGCGCCAGGAGAGCTGGGTCGGTCAGCCGGCCGAGGTCGCGTTTGCTGGGAATGTGATAGAGGAAAATCTGATTAGCCCGCCCGGCGGCGGCGTACTGGCCATCCGGCGAAATAGCGACCGCAAAGATTGGGTTCACGCCCGGCGGCAACGGCTGCCAGGTGATAGGGCCGCCACCACCCTTCACTTCTCCCTTGGCACCCTGGTCAATCCAAAGCTTGATGAGGCCGAGCTCGTCGGGCGTGAGGGCTTTGGCCTTCACGTCGTTGTCCGGCGGCGGCATGAAGGGCTCTTTCTGCCGGGAGGCCATCTTCAGAAGCAAGCTCTCCGCGCTCTTGCCGGCGACGACGGAGGGCCCTTCGCTGCCTCCTTTGAGGATGCTCATGGGAGTCTCGAGAACCAGATCGCTCTCCGCCTCGGTGGCGCTATGGCAGGCCAGACAGTTGCGGCGGAAGATTGGCAGGATTTCCTTTTCATAATCGACCGGACCCTCGTGCTTCACTTCCGTGATGGCGATGGGCTCCGCCGACGCCTGGCGAGCGGCAAAGGTCAGCAGCAGCGCGGCGGCCAGTAGGAGCGAGCGGAGAATTGTGCTTCGTGCGATCGACATAGAGTTATCCTCGGGCTGCGAGTGTATCTGCTGAGCAATTCCACTGGTTCCCAAGCTCTGCTTGGGAACCCACGTCTTCGAAGCTCTGCTTCGCGCCGGTGACGCGGGAAGCGGAGCTTCCATACTTCCGTTCCCAAGCGGAGCTTGGGAACGAGTTGTCGGCGAATTCTACTTCTTTACTTCTTCTACTTTGACCACCACATTCGTCACGGCCTGCACGTCCACGTTGTTGAACTTCCCCTTGGCCCGGACCACCACGTTGTGGTCCCCCGGCGTGGCGTTGGCGGCAGCGACAATTTCCAGCTTCCCTTCCGCCTGGCCATTCGGAATGCTCACCTTGGCCGCCGTGAGACCCTGAACGCCCTGCGGCGGTTCGAAGGAAATCTCGACGGCATCGGCGAAGGCATAAAGCCGGTTGATGTTGGTGGTCAACGTTTGCTTCTCTCCCTGCTTCACAGCTCCACCGACCGCGGCCGCGTTGAAAGTAATGGGGGTTGAGACGATGCGGAGCTTGATAGGCGTCGAAATGAGCGAGAAGTTCACGTCCTTGGGCTGATTGGCCTGTTTGATCGCATTCACCCGCGCATCAAACTGCGGCTTGAACTGATTGGCCGCGGTGACCTTGTCGGTCGCTGCCTTGAGGGCCGCTTCCGAAGCCACGCGAGCGTCTTCCTTGGTCTTGGCGAGCGCCAGGGCATCCGCAAGGAGCTTCTCCGCTTTCACTTGCTCTTCGGCTGCGGCCTTGGCCTGGGCAGCCGCTTCGTCGGAAGCCTTTTGGGCCGCCGCCTGAGCATCCTTGAGTCCCTGGTTGGCGGCGTCCTTGGCAGCCGCTTCGACGGCTTTGGCCAGATTGTCCGCTGCGACCTTGGCTGCGTCGGCCTTTTGCTTGGCGACGCCAGCCGCGGTGGTCTTGGCCTGCTCCGCCGTTGTGGCGGCAGCCTTGGTGTCCGTGGCTTCTTTCGTGGCCAGGTCCTTGGCGGTCGTCGCGGTTTTCACCACCTCGCCGAAGGCCTTGATCGTCTCGTCAAGCACCTTCTGCTCGGCTTCGAGTCCGGCTTGAGCTTCGGGATTGCGAATGTGCTTCTGCTTGGTGTCCGCCCGCATATAGAAGGTGTACACGCCGGGCTTGGTATTTCCCTGATTGATGGCGAGCTCGAATTTGCCCGCGGCCGTGTTGGGGTCGAGATTGATTTCCTTGGGCTTGATCTGATCGGGCAAGCCAGTCGCAACGAGCTTGAGCGGCTCTTTCCAATCGCCGCGGCGAGTGGCTGTCACCGGAATTTCAATATTGCCGCCGATGGACGTCTCCCAAATCTTATCCTCGCCAATCTGCACAAAGGCGGGCTGCAAGTCCTTGTCGACGACCGCGAGTTGGAATGATCGCGTGAGCTGGAACTCGGGGTTTTGCGTCTGTCGGTTCGCCGTGCCCCATACAATCTGGGCATAGCGAGCTTCGCGGACCACTTCCTTGCCGGCAATCTGGGCCTTGCCGACAATCTTGATCGGTCCCGCAGCGGCAACGGCTGCTTCGGCGGCGCTGAAGACCAGCACGGCGGTGTTGACATCTCCGCCGACGATCGCGCCGGGGCAAGTGACGCCGGCGGGAAGTCCTTCCACCGTAATGGTGATGTCCCCCGTGAATTCATCGCGGCGATCAATCAGCACACCGACCGCCGTCGTTCCTCCCTTGCGGACGACGCTCGGCAGCAGCGGCGTATTCTGGTTCTGCTGCGGATTCCCCGGCACGATGGCCTGGGCCAACATGCGGAAGTCCGGCTCGGCCGCGTGAATCATCAGCCGATAGACAAACGACGGATTCTTCCGCCCGCTGCCGACCTGATCCTTGAGGAACAGACGGTACGTGCCATCCTCGGGAACCGCGAACTTGAAGGATGGATCGTCCGTGCTGGTGTCGAAATCGGTGCCGATCTTGGCCTGCCGCTCTTGCGTGTCATCAACCTGGGTGATGTCGCTGACAACCTCTTCGCCCTTTTCGTTCTTGGTCACCCGGTACAAGGCGAAGAACGGGTCACTCTCCAGGCCCAACTGGTGCGAGGCAACCTCGATGAACCAATTCTCTCCCTTCTTGGCGTCAAACTGCACCCAGTCCCCGTCCCGCTGGGGATTGAACTGGCCGACATATTCGCAAGGAAGCGTGATCTTCTGCGCCTGGGCCGGCTGATCGTTCGGCTCCGTTTCGACGATGACGGGGCCGCGAGCGAAGTAGACGGTGACCGGATTGGCCGGGCCCGCGGGAGTAAGAAGACGGAACTCAATACCGTCCTGCCAGACGCTGCGCACCGGCGTGGTGGAATTCGACGCCAGAGTCGTCTTGGCCACGTCATCGGCTGGCAGGGGAATATTGACGACGAGCTTCTGCAGAGCCGCCCCGCCGATGGTCAGGCCATCCGCCGGCTGTCCACCGGGCAAGTTGCGGCCATAGATCGTGAACGGATTATTGGACCCCGCCGGAGCGGACGGCGGAAAGACAAAATCAACGTAGGCCGACGGCGTGACGCTGAGACGATAGAAATAGTCCGGCCCGCCACCGTAGACATTGTCAAGCACCTTGAGGACATAAAAGCCCTCCGCGGGCGCTGTGAAGTCGAGCACAGGATCGCTGCCGACGGTATCCTTGGCCCGAACCAGCTCCTTGCCGGCCGGGTTCATGAGCACCATCGTCGCGTTGAGGCGCGACTGGATCCGCTGGGCCGAGCAGTCGATGATCACCCGCTCCCCCGCCTTCAGCGGCACTTTGAGATGGTCGTACGTATTCGCATCCACTCGCCCGCTGAACACGCTGCCGACCGGCACATCCACTGCCTTGTCCGGCGCGGCGTTGACGCCGGCGTCGATCAGCTCATTCAAGGCGCTGACGGTGAAGACACGCGCGTTGGACTGCCCGAAGCGGCCGACGGTGCGGACCTCGTAGGCTCCCGGCGGCACGTCCGCGGCAATCGTCACGGTGAATGCGCCGGCCACGGGCTTGGCTACCTTCTCGAGCTCCGTCGGCATCGTCATTTTGCCCACGGCGGTAATGCCCGGATGGCTGAAAATGAGCTTGCTGGCGTCGTCCTGGTCCAGCCCCGCGATGGTCATTTCCACAGCGGTCCCCGGCTTGCCGCCTGGCGGGAATATGGAAGTGAGCTGGGTCGCCGGAAGTTGGGCAAGGCTTATGGAAGTAACGCAAAGACTCAGTGCAAGCGCGGCAAAAACACCGCGCAGGGCGAAGAAATCCTTCATGGAAACGCCTCCAAGGGGGTCTTGTGGGGGAGGTTGAGGCTGGGAAGGTGGCGCTGCCTGTTGTCAGGCAGCGGCCGGCGAAGTTGAGGTGGGAACTAAAGGCGGGGCAATACTCTCAGTTTGCTTCGCTCGGGCGAGGGAAGCAAGCTGTTTGCGAACTACTCGTTCCCAAGCTCTGCTGGGGAACGCACGTCTTGGAAGCTCTGCTTCGCCGCTACGGGAAGCGGAGCTTCCGCCCTTGGGTTCCCAAGCAGAGCTTGGGAACCAGGGACGTCTAATGGTTGAACAAGAACTCCTTCGTATTGATCAGCGCCCAGACGATGTCCTCGTAAGCTCGCTGCGGGGCGTCCTTGTTCTTTTCAATATGCGCCAAGGCGATGTTGAGCTCGTCCGGCGTCGGCTGACGGGCGAATGCGAGCAGGTAAAGCTCACGGATCTTTACGTCATTCGGGCGAGCCTTATCGTTGGCCAGTGCCGCCGCCTTGCCGTTGCCGGCAGTCAGCTTGCCTTGAATTTCACCGGAGTTGAGCAGATGCAAACTCTGGGCAAGGTTTGCCTCGCTTGACCGCTCGCACTCGCAGGCGCTCGAAGCTTCCGGCCGGCCGAAGACCGTCAGGAAGTAAGAGTTGAAGCCGTTGTCCGGCAGTTGCACCGCGCGGGTGCCGGCGGGAATCGGCCCAAACGAAGTCGTCGAACCGGTCACCTGGTCAATCGCGTCCAGCAGCACTTCCGCATTCAGCCGCTTGGGATAGTAGCGAGAGAAGTTCTGCTTGTCGTCCTGGTTCCACTGGTTGGGCTCCGCGCTGAGCTGGTAGACCGTGGAGTTGCAAATCGTGCGGCAAAGGTTCTTGAGGTCGAAATTGTGATCGGAAAAATCCTTCGCCAAAGCCGCCAGCAGATCGGGGTTCGACGCCGGGTTGGTCACCCGCATGTCGTCCTCCGGATCGACCAGGCCGCGGCCGAAGAAGTGCTTCCAGTAGCGATTGACGAGCGAGCGAGAGAAGAACGGGTTGTCCTTCTGTCCCAGCCAGTTCGCCAGCTCCTCGCGCGGGTCGTTGTCCGCGGGAATTTCCAGCGGCTTGGCGCCGAGGCCCGTCGGCTTCACGCCTTGTCCGGTCTTCGGATTCTGAGCCGCAGCGACGCCGCGGCGGTGGAAAATCCGCTCATCTCCCTGCATGGCCCCCTTCTTCCGCCCGACCTGGGCGAAGAATGCCGAGAAGCCGTAATAATCCTGCTGGCTCCAGCGCTCGAACGGATGGTGATGGCAGCGGGCACATTGAATCCGCAGCCCCAGGAAGAGCTGCGCCGTATCTTCCACCTGAGCCGACTGGTCCTTCACCTCGCGATACCAGGCGACCGGGGCGTTCTTTCCCGCCTCGCCGCTGGCGGTCACGATTTCCCGCACAAACTGGTCATAGGGCTTGTTCTCGTGCAGGCTCTGGCGAATCCATTCGTGGAAGGCAAACGTCGCCGTCTTGTCGTTATCCTGCCGCCGCTTGTTGCGAAGGATCGCGTTCCACTTATTGGCGAAGTAATCGGCGTAGTCGGTGCTTTCCAGGAGCCGATCGATGACCTTGGCTCGCTTGTTCGGATCCTGGTCCGCCAGAAAAGCGCCGGCCTCATCCAGCGACGGCAGCCGGCCGGCGAGATCGACCGTGACGCGGCGGAGGAAGGTGGCGTCATCGCAGACGATGGACGATGGCAGTCCCAGAGCGGTGAGCTTCTTGAAGACCTGCTCGTCCACAAAGTTCTTGGCAACGGGCAGCCCTTCGATCTTCACGCCCAGTGGAATCGTGGCGCGATAGACGCCGACATTTCCCTGGTAGCGGGCCATCACCGCGACCGAGCCCGTGAGCTGGCCGGTGGTGACGAGGCCGGTGACGCTTACTTCGGCCATTTCGGTGTCGTTGCTGTCGAACGTCGTGGTGCGAGTGACGTCTTCGGTCGAGCCGTCGCTGTAATGGGCGATGGCGACGATTTGCTGCGTCGTTTCCCGCTCCATCAAACGCTCGGTCGGAAAGACCTCAATATGCGTGACCTGGGGATCCGTCGCTTTGCCGAAGGGCATTCCTTGCTCCACCCAGCGGCGCATGAGCCGGTAGGCGGGAGAATCAAATTCAATCCGCTGGCCGCCGCCGTGGGGCAAGCGGGCCGAAGCTTTGAGCAGCAGCAGGCTCTGGTCCGGGGCGCCGGGGAAGAGTCGCCTTCCCTTTCCTTCCATCACCAGAAACTCGTAGTCTTCCTTGGGCTCAAAGCCCAGCAAGGACAAACGAAAGCCATTTTGCCCACCACTTTTGCCGTGGCATCCGCCGCCGTTGCAGGAATACTTGGTGAAGATGGGGGTGACCTGATTGGCAAAGTTGATGGGCAGGTCGGTGACGAGGTTCGCCACCTGCACGCTCACCACCGCCTCCACACCCGGAGCGGCAACCGCCTTGACGACTGCTTTCCCTTCCGTGATCGGGGAAATAAGCCCCGTTTCGTCGACCTTCACGATCCCCGCCGGCTCCGCTTGAAACACGGTTTTGCGGGTTAAGTCGCGAGTCTGGCCACTGTCATAGTTGCCGGTAATGACGAGCTGCTGCACGGCATCCCGGCCGGAAAGCATCAGCAAGCCGTCCTTCGTCCGGCCACTGTCCAGAGCTATCGAAACCAGCTTGCCAGGGTCGCCCAGGCCGGGGGCCTTGGGCTTCGCGGGGGCATCAGCGGCAGATAGAGCAGCCATCCATAAGGCGGGAGCGATGAGTGCTGCGGTAAATACAACAGCAGCGGGAAGCGGTCGTCGCATCGTGTTTCCTTTCCTCAGGCGGGGCAAGGAGTAAGGACCATCCGTAGTAGGCGGGTCTAGCGGCAAAGGTTGCCGCCAGCGATTCTGATTATCACCGGTCGGGAAAGAAATTGCAAGCAATGCGGAAGTCTTTTGGCCAACCAATTTTAAGTCCTGTCCTCCCTGAAATAGGACTGGTCATTTCCCTGGCGACGACAGCCTGCTTTGGCCTATAATCGAGCTATGGATTCCATATCCCGCGATGTTGCCGAAATCGAACCCCGCGACCGGGAGGCACTGGAGCACGTTCTCGGCCGTTCGCTCGCGGATGACCAGCGCGTAGTCATTAGTGTGACCCCCGCCACGCAACCGCGCGCCGTTGCCAAAGCTGCTCCGCCGTTAGAAATCCCGGCTTGGTGGAAAATCTACGAGGGGCTCAGCGATGAAGAGATTGATCGGCTCGATCAGTCCATTCGGCAGCGGGCTAACCTCACTCGGTCCTCCGACTAACCGCGTAGCCCATGGACCTTGCCCTGCTTGATACGGATATTCTCTCCGAGGTAATCAAGCTGCGAAATGCGGCAGTCCAGCAGAAGGCCCTGGCCTACGTGCAGATACACGGGCAAATCGCATTTTCCGCGATGACCCGATACGAGATTCTGCGAGGCTATCGGGATACGAACGCTACGACGCAGTTGGCCAGATTTGGCGTCTTCTGCCAGAATTCGCTCATCCTTCCGGTAAGCGATGCCACCTTCGACTTGACAGCCGATTTGTGGGTCGCTGCTCGCCGAGGCGGGCATCCGTCCAACGATGCTGACCTGATCATCGCAGCGACTGCGATCGAGCACGGACGCGTGCTGGCTACTGGCAACGCCGCCCACTTCGCTTGGATTGCCAATCTGCGAATTGAAGACTGGCGTCAGCCGTAATGAGAACGACCGCGTTCACTTGCCGGGCCGGCTGCAAGGAACGTGATGTCTCGAAAAACCGCAATGCCGGCCCGGTCAAGGGGAACGCTTTGTTAGCCCTCAATGGCCATCCAATTGCCGTTGCAAGTCAAGTTGCAAGGCCCATTGCTCGGCAACCGGAATAGGTCCACGGTGACGATCTTTGATGGGCGGCCCTTTTGCCCACAAGAACGGGTAAATACTGATTGCCTGGTCTCCGCTCAGTTGCTTGACCTCGGAAACCCAATCATCCCAGCGCAACGAGTCATAGAACTCATGGAGCTTTTCGGACATCGCCCACACGAGAAACTGCGAGTAACCGAATCCACATGGCTCCCACCGAAGCGAATCGGGAGCGTAGAAGTAAACATTTCCAGGGTCCTCGCCCAGCGCGCCGCCGTTGATTGCAAAAAAGCCGCCAACAACATCGTCGGCAACCAAGTAGAACCGATTCGATCTACCTTTGTTCCACTCCGGTAGCGAGCGCTCAAACCGTGGATGCCCGCCCGCTCCGAGCACACGCAGCCAACCGTTATCAATAAAGATGCCTGCTGCATTATGTGCGATTGCACCCATCGGAGCTCGCGTCGTGACCTGAGTTGCATACAAGGCGGCATCTCCGGCCCCAGAAGCCGCCGGAAGTATCTCGACTGGCACGGAAGCCTCGCCGACCCATTGTTGGACTAGCGGCCAGGCTGGCTCATTGTGATCAATAAGTTCGGCGAGGGCAGGCATGAGTTCTCGCGGACTAACAATCGATTAAACCAGCTCCCGCATCGGTTCCACGCCGTTATCCACCAGATATTGCGGCCGGCCATTCAGGTCGTTGATGGTCGCGTGTCGCACGTCGATGCCCAGGTGGTGGTAGAGAGTGGCAAAGACTTCTTGGAAGCGGACGGGACGGCTGGCGGGTTCGCCACCGATTCGGTCGGTGCTGCCGATGATCTGGCCATGCTTGAGGCCGCCGCCGGCGAGGAGGGCGCAGGCGACTTGCGGCCAGTGGTCGCGGCCGACTTGGGCGCTGATTTTGGGGGTGCGGCCGAATTCGCCCCAGACGAGGACGGTGGTGTCTTTGTCGAGCCCGCGAGCGTGCAGGTCTTCGATCAGCGCGGTTAAGCCTTGGTCGAAGACGGGGAAGTCTTCCTTCTCGCGGTTGAAAATCGTGTTGTAGCTGCCGCCGTGCCAGTCCCACTTGCTGTAGTTGACGGTCACGACGCGGGCACCCGCTTCAATCAGGCGGCGGGCGGCGAGGAAGCTTTGCGGCACACGGGGTGCGCCGTTTTCGTCGATGAATACTTTGGCATCGCCGCTGCCATACCGTTCGCGGGTTTTGGCATCTTCACGCGAGAGGTCGAGGGCTTCGGCCAGCTTGGAAGAAGTCAGTACACCCA
This sequence comes from Pirellulaceae bacterium, assembly GCA_051004015.1. GTDB lineage: Bacteria > Planctomycetota > Planctomycetia > Pirellulales > Pirellulaceae > SXOA01. The sequence goes on from JBPCKT010000114.1 coordinate 93,108, forward strand.
TTGCTTGAGACGTGAAGGCATCGAGCCCCTTCATCATGCCGCTCGAATCGACTTCGCGGCGGAAACGGTCCATGCTCGCCAGAACCTGCTGCCGGCTGGCCAGGCGATCCGTCGTGATGCCATTAAGCACCATGTCGTTCTTAGTGTCGCCGAGCGGCCGAAAGCCGGACCAGGCGGCTCCGAGATAGCCGGGGCCCGGCTCGTTATATGGACCGTGCGTCGTGGGATAGCAGAGGCTGACAAACGGCGGCGTGCTGGCGACTGCCGGGCCTTGTAGCCGCGCGACAGCCGACCCGAACTGCGGCCAGCCACCGCCGGGAACACGGCCCGCCCTGGTCCGCCCGGTGTAACACTGGACGGCGTCGTGGTCGGCTTGGGCATCCGATAGCGAACGGATGATCGTACACTTCTCCATCATCCGACTCATCCGCGGCAGCAGCTCGCAGATTTCCACCCCGTTCACGTTTGTCTTGATGGGCTTCCACGGCCCGGCAATCTCCGCGGGGGCGTCCGGCTTGAGGTCGAACAAATCCTGATGTGGCGGCCCGCCGACGAGGTAGACCAGAATCACCGACTTGCACGAATTCTTGATCCCCGCCGCTGCCTCCGCTTGCAAGAGCTGCGGCAGCGTGATCCCAGCCACCCCCAGCGCACCGATCTTCAAGAAGTTCCGCCGCGAAACGCCGTCACAGAAATTCCGGTCATCGCGCGAGAGGGGATCGAGGATCGAAAGCATGCGTAAGCTCCTTGCCGCGGTGCGGGCACCTCGCAATATATCAAAGCGCGCTTATGAGTGCAAAAGCTGTTTCCGGAAAATTCTCATAATTCCGGCTGCAGGGGCTTGACGATGACATGTGTACGGACATATCCTACTGGAAAACTGTGTCGTCATCCTGGCTGGCCGGACAGGTCGGATAAAATGCCCGCGAGGAAGATGCCGGCGAGGTCCTTGCAGTCGATCAGCAAACACGGATGAGACTCGACAAGTCACTTATCAAAAGGTCAAAAACATAAATGGATGGTGATGTATTAAGATCGATAGTTGTGAATCAACAGTTGGACAAAGTGAATCATCGCAAGCAGCGATGGCAAAAGCATTTGAGGAAAATCGATTTGACGTAAGTCCGCGAAAAGCAAACTGAAAAATGTGAATAAAAACACTGCTTTCGGGGGGAAGTGGCTCGGTTGAACATCCCTTATCGCCCCCAGCGACAAATTCCGTAGTGAGCGTTCCCATGACCGGCAACCTGACAACCGACGACATCCGTGGCACGGTGGACACAATCTACCGCGCCGAGTCCCGCCGCGTGTTCGCCACCCTGGTCCGGCTGCTGGGGGATTTTGATTTGGCGGAGGAGGCGCTGCACGAGGCATTCATCTCGGCAGTGGAGCAATGGGAGCGGGACGGCGTGCCGGAAAACCCGCGGGCCTGGCTCGTTTCCGCGGGCCGCTTCAAGGCCATTGACTCGATGCGCCGCCGGGCGCGGTTCGATGCGTCCCTTTCCGACCTAGCCCAGCGGCTGGATTGCGATGACCACGATGCTCCCGAGCCTGATGAACAGCGAGTCGAAGATGACCGGCTGCGGCCGATCTTCACTTGCTGCCATCCTGCCCTGCCGGCGGAGGCCCGCGTGGCGCTGACGTTGCGGGAAGTATGTGGCCTGACCACCGAAGAGATCGCGAGGGCCTTTCTCACCGCGGCCCCCACGCTGGCCCAGCGAATTGTCCGCGCGAAGGCGAAAATCAAGAACGCCCGCATTCCTTACCAAGTGCCATCGCGGGCCGATTTGCCCGACCGGCTGGAGACGGTGCTGCATGTCATTTATCTGGTGTTCAACGAGGGGTATTCCGCTTCCTCAGGCGAGTCCCTAACGCGAGCGGACCTCTCAGGGGAGGCAATTCGCCTGGGGCGGCTGATCATGGAGCTGCTGCCGGAACCAGAGGGGGTGGGACTCTTGGCCTTGATGCTGCTGCAAGAATCGCGGCGGGCGGCCCGCACGTCGCCGTCGGGCGAGTTGATCCTCCTCGACGATCAGGATCGCTCCCTCTCGAACCGGGACCAAATCGCAGACGGAACAGCCTTGGTGCAGCGGGCGATTTCGTCCGGCCCGATCGGCCCCTACACCTTGCAAGCCGCGATTGCGGCCGTGCATGCCCAGGCTCCCAGTGCCGCCGCAACGGATTGGGACCAAATCGTAGGGCTGTACGACATGCTGGCTCAGGCGAATCCATCCCCCGTCGTCGAGCTCAACCGGGCCGTGGCCGTGGCGATGCGCGACGGCCCGCAGGCGGGGCTCGAGCTGATCGATGCCATTCTGGCTCGCGGCGATTTATCCGATTATCATCTGGCGCATGCCGCCCGTGCCGATTTCTACCGGCGACTGGGAAAAACGGCCGAAGCGAGAGCTTCCTATCAGCGGGCGCTCGCCCTCACCCAGCAGGAGCCGGAGCGGCGGTTTCTCGAAGGTCGACTGGCGGAATTACGGGACTGACGCGGTGGTCAAAAAAACTTTTCTTCTCCGCAAACCGGCTGTCGATTTGCAAAGTCTCCAAGCGACTATTCCATGCAACAACTAACTCAACCGCGGCGTGTGCCGCCGGCAAATCACGGCGACCCCGCTCTAACTCCAAGGGAGACAAGACAATGCGATTCATCATTTTCGTGAAGGCCAGCAAAGAGTCCGAGGCGGGCGAAATGCCCAGCACCGAACTTCTCACCGAAATGGGGAAGTTCAACGAACAACTGGTCAAGGCCGGTGTGATGCAAGCGGGCGAGGGGCTCCACCCGAGCTCCAAAGGGACTCGGGTCACGTTTTCTGGAACAAAAAAGACCGTGACCGACGGTCCCTTTGCCGAAACGAAGGAATTGGTCGCCGGCTTCTGGATTTGGAAGTGCAAGTCGAAGGAAGAGGCCTTGCAGTGGGTGATGCGCAGCCCCTTTCAGGAAGGGACCGTCGAGATCCGTCCCATCTTCGAGGCGGAGGATTTCGGCGCCGCCCTCACCCCTGAGCTGCGGAAGCAAGAAGAGCGTCTCCGTGCCCAAACCTCACCGCCAGCTCAGGGGGCGAAAGCCTAAGCACAAGATACTGGCAACTTTTCCGCTGTTTCCACAATTCATTTCTTAAGAAAGAGAACCCATGCTCGTCCAGCCTTATCTGAACTTTGACGGCCGCTGCGAAGAAGCAATCAACTTCTACAAGAGCGCGCTCGGCGCGGAAATGACCATGCTGATGCGTTACTGCGAAACACCGGATCCTACTCCGCCCGGAATGGTCGCTCCCGGCTCCGAAAACAAGGTGTGCCACGCCAGCTTCCGCATCGGCGAATCCACCGTGATGGCCAGCGACGGCGGCTGTCGCGGCAAGGCGGGCTTTCAGGGAATCACGCTCAATTTGTCAGTGGCCAATGAAGCCGAGGCCGACCGGCGATTTGCCGCGCTGGCCGAAGGGGGAAAGGTGCAGATGCCGCTGATGAAAACCTTCTTTTCGCCCCGCTTCGGAATGGTCGAGGACCGGTTTGGTGTCTCGTGGATGATTTACCTGCTGTCACCATGCGCGTAGCCCAGGTTTCTCACTAAACGTACCTGGGACTTCAGTCCCATTGCCGACGGAAGTTATTGACTAGGGAACTAAAGTCCCCGCTACATTCAAAAAGGGAAGCCACCGTGAAATACATGCTACTGATTTATATGGGCGAAAACGCCATGACCCAGGCCGAGAGGGAGCAATGCTACGCTGACTCCGGGCAACTTTGTCACGACCTGCAAGCGAAGGGACAATTCGTGGGCGCCAATCCGCTGCATCCCGTGGCGACGGCAACCAGCGTTCGCGTCCGCGAGGGCAAACGTCTGGTGACCGATGGCCCATTCGCCGAAACGCGCGAACACCTTGGCGGCTACTTTATGATTGACGTCAAGGACCTGGATGAGGCAATTGGCATTGCCGCGCGGATTCCAGGCGCTCGCAAGGGAACCGTTGAGATCCGTCCGGTCCTGGAGATCGCGGGACTGCCGCAGAATAATTAGAATTCGTAACAGGCATTCGCCCCAACCGCTCCGTAGTCGCGATTCCTCATTCGATGCAACCGCCGCCATTCGGAAGAGACTTTCATGTCACTGCTCCAAATCACACTGATCGTCCTCGGAGTCATCGCCGCCATCGTGATCCTGCTGGTCATTGTCGTGGCGCTGCGGCCTTCACAGTTCCGCATCGAGCGGAGCGCCAAAATCTCCGCCCCGGCGGAAGCGGTGTTCGCGCAGGTGAATGACTTTCATAACTGGAATGCCTGGTCCCCCTGGGCCAAGCTCGATCCGGCCATGAAGGAAACCTACGATGGTCCGGCAGTGGGAGTCGGCGCGAAGTACGCCTGGGAGGGGAACAGCAAAGTCGGCCAGGGCCGCTCGACGATCATGGAGAGCAATCCCAGCAGTCTGATACGGACCAAGCTGGAATTCATCAAACCCTTCACCGCCATCAACGTCGGGGAATTCACCTTTCAGCCCGAAGGGAATCAAACCGGGGTCACTTGGGCCATGACCGGCACCAACGACTTCATGGGCAAGGCCTTCGGCCTCTTCATGAACATGGATAAACTGATCGGCAGCGATTTCGAGAAGGGGCTGGCCAGCCTCAAGTCGCTGACGGAAACAACCCACTCTTCCTCTGGAAGAGGGCCGGGGTGAGGGGCTTTCGCCTTCAGCCAACTCGGTACATACATAGTCGCTAGAACTATTCTCACAGGAGCAAACTTATGAGCTACGTCGATGGTTTCTTGCTGCCGGTCCTAAAAAAAAACCTGAAGGCCTACGCGAAAATGGCGTCGCTGGCGGGCAAAATCTGGATGGAGCATGGCGCGCTGGAATACAAGGAATGCACGGGTGAGGATCTGGACGTCAAGTTTGGCGTCTCGTTTGCCAAAACGGCCAAGCTCAAACGCGGCGAGACCGCGGTCTTCTCCTGGATCAAATACAAGTCACGAGCGCATCGTGACAAGGTCAATGCCAAGGTCATGAAAGACCCTCGACTGGGCAGCATGATGGAGAGCAAGGAAATGCCCTTCGACGTAAAACGGATGTCGTACGGCGGCTTCGAGATCTTGGTGGACCTCTAGGGCTGATGACGGTAACGCTGCCATGAATGCAAAATCTCCTCGCCGTTGGCTGAGCTTTAGTTTGCGGACCATGTTTATCGTGGTCACGGCGATCTGCTGCTGGCTGGGATGGGAATCGAGCGTGGTGCGGGGACGCCAGACGCTGCGTAAACAAATGCAAATGCCGCATGTCGTCCGTTTCACGACGGCAGATGAATGGGTCACCTGGTTTCCACACGGCAAGACAGGGGGTCCAGTGCGTGATCAACCTGCTTCGGTATCGCTCGTTCGCGGCTGGTTGGGGGACGAGGCAATCCAAGAGATCGGCTACAACAAGCTTTATCACCCGCTTTCCGAAGCGGAACTCCAGCGACTAGCACGCGTGTTCCCAGAAGCCAAAGTGATTGCAGAGGATCCGATACCTGCGGAACCGTGCCATCCAGGTTGCTTCCCGCGCGGCACGCTGGTGGATGCGCCCACGGGACCTCGTCTGATTGAGAGCCTGCAGCCCGGCGATCAGGTCACGGCCATCGGCCGTGGCCGCGAAGCCTTGACCGCTACGATTCAATCCGTCTTTATCACCGAGAACGTGCTGTGGAAAGTCCGCACCCAGGCCGGCGAACTATTGACAACCAAGATTCAGCCACTCTGCCTGGCGGACGGAAACATTGCGGCAACGGGAGATCTCCAGCCGGGGTACATCATTCTCCACCGACAAGAGAATGTGATCACGCCCGTGAAGGTGCTGGAAGTGTCATCAACGCAGCGCATCGAGAGAGTATTCAACGTCGTTTTGGGGGACTCCGAGATTTTCGTCGCGGGTGGCTACCTCGCTCGCAGTAAGCCGCCGCTTGAGTTCGCGGCCAATTAGCCCCAACATGCAGAATTTACCGTTCAACATTTCCTGTTAAGGAGCAGCAACATGACCGCAGTCCGCGTCCTCGTCGGGACCAAGAAGGGTGCGTTCATCCTCAATTCCGACGGCAAACGCCAGAAGTGGAACGTCAGCGGCCCGCATTTCGGCGGCTGGGAGATGTACCATCTCAAGGGATCGCCCGTGGATCCCAACCGTATTTATGCCTCGCAGACCAGCGGCTGGTTTGGGCAGATCATTCAGCGCTCCAGCGACGGCGGCAAGACCTGGGAGCAGCCGGGCACTCCCGCGGGAGAGCCGACCACGACTCCCGATGGAATGCCGAAGGGGGAAAGCAACAAGTTCGTCTATGACACATCCCCAGCAACCGGCCAGCCCCTCACCACGCATCAGTTTTACGACGGCACGCAGAAGCCGTGGGTGTTCAAGCGGGTCTGGCACCTGGAACCGTCGCTCACCGACCCGGACACGGTTTATGCAGGCGTGGAGGACGCGGCGCTTTTCAAGACGACCGACGGTGGCCAGTCGTGGCATGAACTAGCTGGCCTGCGCGCCGTCCAGGGCGAGAAGTGGGCGCCGGGGGCCGGCGGAATGGGCCTGCACACCATCCTTCTCGACCCAAGCAATCCCCAGCGGATCTATATCGCCATCTCGTCTGCGGGGGCATTCCGCACCGACGATGGCGGCAAGAATTGGAAAGTAATCACCAAGGGCCTCAAGTCGCAGTACTTGCCCGACCCCAATGCCGAGGTCGGCTTCTGCGTTCACAACATGGCGATGCACTCCGCTCGTCCGAATGTGCTCTTCATGCAGTTGCACTGGGACGTGATGCGGAGTGACAACGCCGGCGATTTGTGGCACGAGGTGAGCGGGAACCTGCCGACCGATTTCGGCTTCCCGATCCATGTTCACGCCCACGAGCCGGACACGGTCTACGTCGTCCCGATCAAGAGCGACTCGGAGCATTACCCCCCGGAAGGCAAGCTGCGCGTCTACCGCAGCCGCAGCGGGGGGAACGAGTGGGAAGCGCTTACCAAGGGCCTGCCGCAAAGCGACTGTTACGTCAACATCCTCCGCGACGCAATGGCGGTGGACAAGCTCGAATCCTGCGGCATTTACTTCGGCACGACCGGGGGGCAAGTCTACTGCTCGCCTGATTCCGGCGACAACTGGCAACCCATCGTCCGGGATCTGCCGCCGGTGCTGTCGGTGGAAGTGCAGACGCTGAAGTAGCCCGCCATGATCCGAGTCATCCTTCCCTATCACCTCCGGAACCTCGCTCGCGTCAACGGTGAGGTCCGGCTCGAAGTAGACGGCCCCGTCACGCAGCGGACGGTCCTCGACGCCCTGGAAGCCCGCTATCCTATGCTTCGCGGCACCATCCGCGACCATGTCACTTTTCAGCGCCGGCCCTTCCTTCGCTTTTTCGCCTGTGAGCAAGACCTCTCCAACGAGGAGATGGACGCCCCCCTCCCCGTTACCGTCGCGTCCGGGGAGAAATTGTTCTTGATCGTCGGGGCGCTGGCGGGCGGGTAGGGGAAGAGCAAGAATCGAGAGCGCTCGCGTCCGCCGCCTACTTAGGCACCAACTGGATCCCTTGCACTTCAATCCCCGCGTCACGCAGCGCCGCAGCTACCAATTCCCGATGGACCGTCATGCTCAGCCGGGATTGCAGGGCGGCTGTTAGCTGGTCGAGCTTATCGGGCTGCCGCTGCGGGAAATGCGGTGGGGGCGGCTCCACCGGACGGGATTGCGGTTCGAGAGTGGCGGAGGATGCCTGCGGCTGTTCGCTATACCTCTTGATGGCATCGTACACCTCCTGGCGATGCACCGGCACTTCCTTGGGACTCTCGACCCCCAGCCGCACTTTGTCGCCGCGAATCTCGATCACCGTAATGATGATGTTGTTGTCGATGACTAGCGACTCGTTCTTCTTCCGCGAAATGACGATCATGGCCAAACTCCTTTCGTGGGCAAGATTCGATCCCCTATAGCATACAGCATCCAGGCGGGTCAAAAACGGGTGGCACGCCGACGGCTTTGCGTGCGCGTGAACTCCCTGCCGAAGCATTCATTTCCGCGCGGTTCTCTACGCCATCATCCGCTCAATCTCCTGGACATTTCCCTTCAGCATCTTCTTGGGAATGAAGAGGAACAAGCCGTCGATTCCCATCTCGCCGAGGTAAACTCCGGGGAGGATGGCGAACTTGATCCAGGCTTCCAGCACGAGCTGTCCAGGTTGGGACTCGTAACGGATGAACTGCGGGTTGAACATCAGCCCCGCTCCCTTCTGCCAGACGTTCCGCTGCGGGTCGACAACGCGGAAGCCTTGCGAAGTGAGGTAGTTGGCCAGGTTCTGGTGGACCTGATCGGGCGGAAGCCGCGTGGGAAGCTGGTTGCGATAGCGGGACATGGAGTCTTCTCCAAGTGCGGGAAACGGGGTGCAAGTCCACCTAGTGGCAATGCTAATGGATGGGCGGGGAGATTGCCACGCGGTAAGGGGGTCCGGGATAGGCGTCGGGGCGATTGCGGCGGAAATATGTTACAACGGCAGACTGATGAATCCCCTCGATTTGCAGGATGTGCCCATGCCCAAATTTGAGTCGCTATTGCCGCTTGCCGTCCTAACCCTCTCAGGTCTTGCCATGTCCGTTTCCTTGTCCGCTGCCGACCATCGGGATCGCTACGAAGCCCGCAGTTTTGAGGGTGACGCGGGCAAAAAGCTGAATTTCCGCCTGCTCCGGCCCCGCGGGTATGATCCCAAAAAGGCATATCCTCTGGTGCTGTTTCTGCACGGGGCGGGGGAACGCGGGAGCGACAACAAAATTCAGCTCGTCCACGGGATGAACGAATTTGCCGCGGACGAAATCATGGACAAGTACCGGGCCTTCGTCGTCGCTCCGCAATGCCCGGAAGGGAAGCAATGGGTGGACGTTCCCTGGTCCGCCGATTCCCACACCATGCCCAAGGAGCCGGCCGAGCCGCTGCGGTTGTCGTTGGACTTGATTGCCGCCTTGCAGAAGGAGTTCTCCATCGACAAGAGCCGCATCTATGTGACCGGACTATCGATGGGAGGCTTTGGCGCTTGGGACGCCATCCAACGACGGCCGAAACTCTTCGCGGCAGCAGTACCCGTCTGCAGCGGCGGAGATGCGGCGCTGGCCGAGAAGATCAAGGACATTCCGGTCTGGGCATTTCATGGCGCGGAGGATGGTGCAGTGAAACCGAAACGGTCCCGTGACATGATTGCCGCCCTGAAGAAAGCCGGTGGAAGCCCGAAGTACACGGAGTATGAGAAAGTGGGGCACAACTCGTGGGAGAAGGCGTACGGGGATGCGAAGATGTATGAGTGGTTGTTTGCCCAGAAGAAGAAATAGCCGCTATTTGATACGGATGGTGGTGTGTGCAAGCCGCTCGACGCTGTGCGGGTCGTGCGTGACGAGGAGCGTGGGAATGTGGTATTCGCCGATGACCCGTTGCAGATAACCGCTGATGGATTCGCGGAGGTCGGGGTCGAGGGCGCTGAGGGGCTCGTCGAGGAGCAGGAGCTGCGGACCGCGGAGAATGGCGCGGCCGATGGCGGTCCGCTGTTTTTCGCCGCCGCTGAGGGACTGGGGCCAGGCGGAAAGGAGCGGGCGGAGCTCGAGGATTTCCACGACGTGAGCGAAGTCGATGGGACTGCTGGGATTGCGGGCCAGGCCATAGCGCAAGTTCTGTTCGACAGTCAGATGCGGAAAGAGCTGGTAGTCCTGGAAGACGAGGCCGAGTGCCCGCTGTTCCGGCGGCAAGTTCACCCGCTTGGCGCCGTCGAACAGCAAGCGCTCACCGAGTTGGATGCGGCCGCTGTTAGGTTTCAAAAGGCCAGCAATGAGGCGGAGCGTGGTCGTCTTGCCACAGCCGGAGGGGCCGACGAGGGCGGTGACGCCGGCGCCCGCTTCGAAGGCGAGGTCGAGCGCAAACCGGGAGTTGTGGCGGAAGCGGCAGTCGAACTGAAGCAGGCTCATGCCTGGCCACCTGCCCCCCGCAGGCGGCCACGGCCGTAGCGGGCGAGGTATTCGCTCGCGGCCAGGGCCAGGGCCGCGATCACGATGGAAACCAGCACCAGGCGGTAGGATTGCTCCAAGCCGTCGGGGCTGTCCAGCAGCGAGTAGATATGGAGCGTGAGCGTGCGGGTTTCGCCGGGGATGTTGCCGGCAATCATGATGGTCGCGCCGAATTCCCCCATGCTTCGGGCAAAGGCCAGCACGCAGCCGCTGAGTATTCCTGGGCGAGCCAGCGGCAACGTGATCGACCAGAAGGCGTCGAACGGTCCGGCACCCAGCGTTCTGGCCGCGCCGATCAGGTGGTCGTCGATGGCCTCGAAGGCCTGGCGAATGGGCCGCACAAGCAGCGGAAAACCCACGACGGCCGCGGCGAGAGCGGCTCCCTTCCAATCGAAGATGAACCGCAATCCTAAATACTCCTCCAACAGTCCGCCCAGCAAGCCACGCCGGCCGAAGAGCAAGAGCAACATATAGCCGGTGACCACGGGAGGAAGAACCAGCGGCAGACTGAGCAGCGTCTCTACCAGAAACTTACCAGGAAAGTCGCGCTTGGCCAGAATCCAACCGGCGACGATGGCAAAGGGGAGCCCTCCCAGCACCGCCACTGCCGCTACTTGCAGCGTCAGCCGAACCGCTTGCCATTCCTCGAGACTCAGCACGCCTGTCCTCCGCTACTTCTTTTCAGTGTCTTCAGGCGTGCCGCTGAGCCGCTCGAAGCCGAACTTCTTGTAGGTCTCGTTCGCCTCGTCCGACTTCAGGAACTCAAAGAACCCTTTGGCGGCTGAGTTGTCTTTGCCGTGCTTGAGGAGCACCAGGATATAGACGATTTCGTCATGCAGCGCGGGATCAAACTCATGGACCATCTCGACATTCTTGGCTGCGAGAAAATCGGTGGAGTAGACGATGCCCGCTTCGGCTTCGCCCCGCTCGACGTAGGCGAGCGCGGTGCGGACATCCTGGCCGTGGGCGATCTTCTTGGCCTTGGTCAGGCCGTCGAGAAGGCCGAGCTTCGTCAGGGCCTGGTCGGCATATTTGCCCGCGGGAACCTTCTCGCCGGCTAGGGCAATCCTCTTAACCGCGGCCTTGTTGAGGTCCTTCGGCACCTTCAGGCCAGCCGGATTGCCTTTGGGGACAATCAGAACGAGCTTATTAGTGAGGAGCTTCACCTGCTCCGAGGAAATCTTGGCTTCCTTAACCTTCTCCGCCCACTCTTCATTGGCGGAAAGGAACAGGTCCGCCGGCGCGCCCGCGACGATCTGCCCGGCCAGGCTGTTCGACGATCCGGGATTGATCTTGATAGTGTGTTTGGACTTCTTGGCGAACTGTTCCGCCAGGGACTCCATCACGTCCTTCGTGCTGGCGGCAGCGGAGGCGAGGGCCTTGCCGCCGGTCGGACTCGCACCGCGGACGCCGGGTTCTTCAGCAAACAACGCCGGCTGGATTGTTTGACGAAAGAGGCCGCCAGCCAGCCAAAGATTGACCAGCGCGATCACGGCCAGGCGAGTAATGATGATCTGCATGGAGCCGATTATAGTCGAGCCGCCGACTGCCAAGAACGAAGCAGTCAATTTCGTCCGCGGGCGGGTAAGATGGGAGTATGCCGCTCCCGGAAATTGAAAAGTTCATGCCCCTGTGGGTCTTCTTTACCATCATCCTGTTGGTCGTCGCCGCGTTCATCGCGATCTTGATCGTTCTCGTCACGACTACCCGGCGGCGAGATGAGGACTAGGGGCCAGTCCGCAACACTTACTTTCACTCTCCGTCATTCGCCGGCGGTGCAAAGCCGCGGCGGACGGTGTGCTCGGTGATGGTGCGGGGAAGGACGAACTGAAGCAGATAGTCGCTTCCCCCCGCTTTGCTGCCGATGCCCGACATCTTAAAGCCGCCGAAGGGTTGGCGGCTCACGAGTGCGCCGGTAATGGGGCGGTTGAGATAGAGATTGCCGACGAGGAATTCCCGCTGGGCCCGCGACAGGGCCACGGGGCTGCGTGAGAAGATGCCTCCGGTGAGAGCATAGTCGGTGCCGTTGGCGATCCGCAGGGCTTCGCTGAGGTCCGTGGCGCGCAGGACCGCCAGAATTGGGCCGAAGATTTCTTCCTGAGCGATGCGGGCGCTGGGAGCGACATCGGCGAAGATGTGCGGTCCCACAAAGCAGCCTTGCTGGGCCAGTTCAGCCGCATCCATCGCCAACACCAGGCGGCCTTCCTGCTTGCCGATTTCTATATATCTCTGGATGCGGCCCAGGGATTCGTCGTCGATGACTGGGCCGACCGAGGCCTGTGGATCGTCGGCGGGGCCGAGTTGCAGACTCTTGGTTGCCTCCACCAGGCGATTCAAGAACGTGTCATAGACTTCGGCCATGACAATGGCCCGGCTGCACGCGCTGCATTTTTGCCCCTGATAGCCGAAGGCGGACTTCATCACGCCGGCGACGGCTTCGTCCAGGTCGGCGTCGGCGGCGACGATGATGGCGTTTTTGCCCCCCATCTCCGCGATGACCCGCTTGACGTTGACGACGCCGCGGGTGGATGCCTGAGCTGCGGCGGCGTTAATCGCCAGCCCCACTTGCCGCGAGCCGGTGAAAACGATGATGGCGATATCGGGGTGCTCGACCAGGGCTGCTCCGGCGACTTCGCCTCGGCCAGGCAGAAAGTTGACGACGCCGGCCGGGATGCCGACCTCGAGAAAGATGTCCATCAGCAGTGAGCCGACGACAGAGGACTGCTCAGCGGGCTTCATGACGACTGTGTTGCCAGTTGCCAGAGCCGCGGTGGTCATGCCGGTGAGGATGGCCAGCGGGAAGTTCCAGGGGGCGATGACCGCGGTAACTCCACGGGGAATGTACTCGAAGCGATTCTCCTCTCCCGGTACGTCGACGCCGCTAGCATTCTGCAGCTTGATCGCCTCGGCGGCGTAGAACTCGCAGAAGTCAATGGCCTCATCAACGTCGGCAGTCGCTTCGCGCCAGCCTTTGCCCGTCTCATACACAGCCCAAGCGGCCAATTCGAAGAGCCGGCGGCGCATCTCTTCCGCGGTCCGCCGGAGGAAGTCGGCGCGAGCTTCGGCTCCGATGGCCCACCACGCCGGCTGGGCACCTTTCGCAGTGGCCACGGCAGCCGCCGCGTGCTCCTTGCCGGCGAGGGAGAATGTGCCGACGATTCGGGAGCGGAGCGAGGGATCGCGGGACTGCATCTTCTCCGCGGTTTCCACGCTCTGGCCGCCGATGACGAGCGGGCAATCGCGGCCCATCCGCCCTCTCACGATGGCCAGCAACTCGAACATCGCCTGGCGGTTTTCGGCCCGCGCGAAATCGACGGGAGGCTGGTTGGTGAACGCAGCAGTGGATTGCGCAGGCATGAGCTCGCTCCGCGAGAGGTTTGTTTCGTTGATAGCAGCGGGGATGGCTTCGCTGGGCAGGCTGGAAGCCCGCCCCACCTGTTCCGGGTTCTGCAGCAGCTTCTCCGGTGGAATCTTCTCCACAAAACCGGCCCGCAGAAAGGAATCGTTGGACGTGTTCTCCAGCAGGCGGCGAACCAGGTAAGCCATGCCGGGAATCAGATCGCCATAGGGCATGTAAATCCGCAGCCGGTGGCCGAGGTCAACGAGCGCTTGCTTCTCGGCATCCGCCATGCCGTAGAGCATCTGGAGCTCATAGGCATTGGCCGGCAGGCCAAGATGGCGCGCCGTGGCAATTCCGTGGGCGAGGGAGCGGAGGTTGTGGGAACCCAGAGCGCAGCGGAGGTGCGCGGAGTTTCGCAGGACGAACCGCGTACATCGCTCGAAGCTCTCGTCGGACTGCCACTTTTTCTGAAACACAGGAATCGGCCAGCCGTTGGCCTTGGCCTTGATGGTCTCGTAATCCCAATAGGCTCCCTTTACCAGTCGCACCCAAACCGGAGCGCCGCGGGACTGGGCCCAGTTCCGCAAGTCCATGAGGTCGGCGTAGGCATTCTCGAGGTAACACTGGATAACAATGCCGACGTCCGTCCAATCGCGGAATTCGGGCTCACCGAGGACCGCCTTGAAGATGTGCAGCGTCAGGTCCTTCTTGTCGTAGGACTCCATATCCACGTTGATGAATGCCCCCAAAGAGCGGGCGGCGCGGAACAACTCTCCCAGCCGGCTGCCGGCGCGAAGTGTGGTCCCTGCGTGGTCGAGGGCATCGAACTGGCTATCGAGAGCGGAGAGTTTGACGGAGAGATTGACGCGGGGAATCGGACCGCGCTCGTCCTGATCGATGAGCGAGTCAGCCGGCCAGGATTGCACCTCGGGCGTGATGGCATCCAGCAGGTCCAGGTAAGCCTTGAAGTACCTCAGGGCTTCGGATTCACTGATGACCGCTTCCCCCAGGATGTCTAGGGTAAAGCCGCGGCGGAGTTGGCGTTCCTTCTTGGCGGCTCGCAGGACCTGGCGGGCGTTTTCTCCCGCAATGAACCGTCGAGCAAAGTCCTGGGCGCTAAGCCGGGCTGCTCGGGCGACGGCGGCCCGGGTGAACGGAGTGCGGCGGGCCACGCCGAGTGCGACACGTAGCGCGACCGGGAGCTTGTCCTTCACCGTCTCCAGATACTCGTGCAGATGCTCCGTCACGCTGTCCGCCGAGCGGAGCATCGGCAGCACGTCCACGAAGCGAAAGAGCTGCACCTTGAGCGATTCGTCCTGCATCGACCAGGCCATCATCCGGTCATCCCACCAGCGGCGATTCCAGATGCGGGGGCGCGAATCGTCCAGATTGGCGAACAGGTGGCGGCCGATGGCCTGAGTCTCGGCCTCAATCGCGGCGAGGTCGGCGGCAGTGAAGTCGTCGCTCATCGCGTAATCAGCAAGTCGCCGCCTCCGGTCAGGTAGATGCGATACTGCCAGCGCAGCGTCGTCGGAAACTTCGCGGTCGTTACCTTGGGACCAGCGAAGCGAAGCGGTTGTACGCCCGGCTGGCCCGAGTCTACCCCAGGAAGTTCGCTGGCTGGCGTACTTAGGTGAATACCAATTCCCGCGGACGATACCTGGAAATCGACACCAGTGTGTAGCGAGCGTATGTGAATGTCGTAGGAATTGCCGAGCCATGGCGGCAGCGATTGCACGCGGCACGCGAAATCAAATACGAACTCGCATTCGTGCGGGACCGCCTCCATGCTCGCCGACCAGTGACTCTTCCCCGACATGCCGACGAGAAATGCGGCGGTCTGCCCTGGGCGAATCTCCTGCAAGCTGCAGCTTTGCAGAGCGGGACTGGAGGGCCATTCCTCGGCGCTCGAGCCTTCGACGCTCCGCAGCTCGGCGAGCAATTGCGCTGCTGGATCCAATACCTCAATCCGGTGAGCGACGCGGTCGGCGGCTTGCACCAGGACCAGGCGCAGGAAGTGGCCGCTGGGTGCGGATGACTCGAGAGTACCCAGGACGGCGCTCAGGGCCTAATCCTCCTCGCCACTGCCGTCGGGACCGACGTTCTTCATCCGCCACCGCAGATAGGAGTCAAAAAAGCCCTCGAGATTTCCGTTGAGCACGTTATGAAAATTGGTCTCGCCGTAACCGGTCCGGGTGTCCTTGACTCGCTGATCGGGATGCAGGAAGTAGCTGCGAATCTGCGAGCCAAAACCGACCTTGGACTGGCTCTGGTACTTGGCCGCTTGCTTGGCCTCCTGCTGTTCTTCACGTCGGCGAACGAGTTTGGCGCGAAGCATCTTGTAAGCCAAAGCCCGATTCTGGTGCTGGCTCCGCTCATTTTGGCAAGCGGCAACAATGCCGGTGGGAAGGTGCGTGAGCCGGACGGCGCTTTCCGTTTTGTTGACGTGCTGGCCTCCGGCTCCGCTGGAGCAGTAAGTATCTTCGCGGATATCCTCCTTGTTGATCTCGATCTCTTCCTCGTCGGCGACCTCCGGCGCTACGTCCACCGCGGCAAAACTGGTCTGCCGTTTCCCTTCGCTGTTAAAGGGGCTGATCCGCACCAGGCGGTGGATGCCGTGCTCCCCCTTCAGATAGCCGTAGGCCATGGGGCCGCGGACCGTGATCGTGGCGCTGTTGATGCCCGCTTCCTCGTTATCTTGCCGGTCAAGCAGTGCAATGTCGTAGTCGTTCTTTTGGGCCCACTGCGTGTACATCCGGAGCAGCATTTCCGCCCAGTCGTTGGCGTCGGTGCCGCCATCACGGGCGTTGATGCTGACCACCGCTGCCGAGGAGTCGTGCGGACCGCTCAGCAGTGCCTTGAGCTCCAGGCCGTCGAGCGTTTTTTCCAGTCGCTCAATTTCGGAGCGAACCTCGGCTGCGTAGCTCTCGTCTTCCTCGGCCAATTCCAGCATGGTTGGCAGATCGCCGGCTGACTTGATGGCCTCGGCAACGGGCTTGACGACGGCGCGGAGGCTCTTCAAGCGGCCGATGGTTTCCTGGGCCCGTTCCTGGTTGGACCAGAAATCGGGCGCGGCCATCTCGCTTTCAATCTGACTAGCCCGACCTTCCTTGGTGTCGTAGTCAAAGACTGTCTCGGAGCTGAGTGATGCGCTGCCGAATTGATTCCGCCCTGTTATGCCAATCCGTTTCCACGGGTTCCTCGTTGCTGGGGGTGTAATAACCTCATCAAGTAAGGTACGCCACCCTATGCCGACGAGGAACCCCCTGGACGTTTTAGCGATACCTCCGCGACAAAGGGAGGAATGTTACTGAACTTACTTCGCAATTCCCGGGTCAAATGCCGGGGCACTGACCCCAGGGTCTGCCGCAGCCGCCGGCGCGGCCCCTGCGGCCGGCGCGGCCCCTGCGGCCGGCGCGGCCCCCGTGGGGGGCGTATTGACGAGAACTCCCTCGTTCTTCTTGACTTCTTCCTTGCCGCATCCGACGAGAACGGTTGCCAAGACTACGGCGAATGCGAAACCAAATCGTGCCAGCATGAGAATTTCCCTTTGGGGTAAGAAATAAAAATACAGCGCGGCCCAAGCCGCGCTGTATCCAAAAAAAGACCATTGCCCGGTCTAACTACTCCGGGATCGAAGCCGGCAGGTTGTCGCGCATTCCCGACAAGCGCATCCAAACTCCTTCCCGCGTTGCATAGTTGTACTGGATATTTTCGCTGACGGCCTTCACGGCGCCATCTCCCATCACGAACTGCACGATGTTCGGATGCTCCGAGCCAAACTTGTACCAGTAGTATTTGCTGGCCTGGAGGCCGCTGCCGGGAACGTTGTTTGGCGCCTCGGGGTTTATTCCCCAGTAAGTCGGCAAAATGCCCGTGCCCGCCCAGGAATGGCTGAACTTGGCGGTCCCAAATTGGCCAATCTTGCCGCCGGTGTTTTCGCCAAAGAGGATGGTATTGCTGGTGCCGTCCGTAAGCGCTCCGAGATTGTTCTTGCCGCGGCGGACGAAGGGCCCCTCATAGAGAGCCCATCCACTAATGTCGCCAAGCCGTCCAGCATTGCCGAGGTAGTTGGTGCGTCCTAATGCGGTATTGGTCGGGGTCGCCCAATAATACAATGTCAGCCCTGCCGAATGCACGGTCATGGAAGCCGTCACACCCGTGTTGCCGGAATAAGGGTTCGTCGACGGGCAGACCAGACTGGGCAAATTGTAGGCGGCATTAGTAAAGACCAAGGGGCGTGTGTACCACCGATTGTCGGGAAGCCCGACATCAAAGGTCATATCGGTCATCCTCGCGCGAATAATATCCTGTTCCATGAACGGCAGAAGATGCATGAACAGGCCGCTGTACTGCCTTTGAGGGTTTGATCCCAACTGGTGGGTATTCCTGTCTAGGTCGGTATCCAATGCCCCCAAGTAGCCAGGCGGCAGGACGCGCATGGTGTCGTGATGGGTATGGGCGGCGATGCCGATTTGCTTCAAATTGTTCTGGCACTGCGACCGCCGAGCAGCTTCGCGGGCGAACTGAACCGCGGGCAGGAGGAGAGCGACCAAGACTCCGATGATCGCAATGACCACCAGTAGCTCGACCAGGGTGAACCCCAGCCTGCGCCCGCCCACGTTGCGAACCAAATGGCTCTTCATTTGAAAACTCCACAAGGAAACGAACAAAAATGATTAAGAACTAACAATTGCCAATCTGTTCCCGTTTCACTCCAACTCCCCCGGATTGTAACCGGCGCAAATATTTTTTCAAGCATTTTCAACCGGAAGTTCGCGGAATTTTCGACTTTTTCGGTCCCCATTCGGCAAGAATTTTCGTAAGACGACAACAAATCCGCCCCCGCAATACGCCTGATGCTTGCGTCTGCCTGCTTATTGGGCGATTTCCAGCGAGTTCTGCTCTGCACTTTAGCACCGTCGTCCCTTATCACCGGCCTAACCACCGCGGTTGAAACCTAGAGCAACCAGCGTTCCAAATTCCATGCGTTAAGCCCCTCACGACGCCCAAATCACTTCTTTGGGGCGAGTAGCTCTCGCCGCGTGTGTGGCGAGAAAACTCCCATCCTCGGGCACTGGCAAAGTTTGGGTTTGGCGCGGCCCAGACCGCACGTCGCCAAGGCAAGTGACGAACGCCAAGCCTGTCTACTGGTTCGCGACTACGGCAACGACGCCGGCAGGTTGTCGCGCATACCCGACAAGCGGAAGTACGTCTCCCGGTCGATGTTCTCGCTGAGGGCCTTCACGGCACCGTCAGCCATCGTGAAATGCACGACGTGGGGATGCTCGGATCCATACTTGTACCAGAAGTATTTGCTGGCCAGGATTCCGTCGCCAGGGAATGAAGTGGCTGGCACGGTGTTGATTCCCCATGCCGTGGGTAGCACGCCCGACCCCATCCAGGAATGGCCGTATTTGAGACCAAATTGGCTCTGTCTGCCGCCAGTGGTTTCGCCAAAAAGCAAGGTATTGCTCGCGCCGTCGGTCATTGCGGCCAAACTGTTCTTGCTGCGGCGAGTGAAAGGACCCACCTTGAGATGGAAGCCAGGCAGGTCGCCAAGCACTCCCGCGTTACCGAGGTAGTTTGTGCGTCCCAAAGCACTATTGGTCGGTGTCGACCAATAATACAAAATCAAGGTGCCCGACGTGGGACCTGACAAGTACGGATTGATGGCAGCCGAAACGCCGGTATTGCCGGAATAGGGGTCCGTCGAGGGGCAGACCAGGAGGGGCAGGTTGTAGGTGGTGTTACTGAAGGTCAAAGGGGGCGAGTACCAGTAGTTATCGAGTTCGTCGAGGTCAAAGGAAAGATCGGTCATTTTCGCGCGAATCTGATTCTGATCCATGAACGGCAGGAGGTGCGGAAATAAACCATTCCACTGCGCTGCTTTGTTGCCCAGATGATGGGTATCCCGGAGCGGGTCGGAATCCAGGGAACCAAGATAACCGGGTGGCAGAGCTCGCATGATGTCGTGATGGGTATGGGCCGCGAGGCCCACCTGTTTCAAGTTGTTCTGGCACTGTGCTCGGCGGCCGGCTTCGCGGGCGAATTGAACCGCGGGCAGGAGGAGTGCGACCAAGACTCCGATGATCGCAATTACCATTAGCAGCTCGACGATCGTGAACCCCAGCCTGCGTCCGCCAACGGCGTGAACCAGGGGGCTCGTCATATCGAAACTCCGCAAAAAAACAATGGAATTAATCAAAACTTGAATTGCGCTCTACTCTGGGACCAGCGGCAGCCCGTCAAGATTGTAACCGCCAGGCCCTTGGGATTCACGTTTTCCGGCACGTGGAAGCCAAGAAATATCTCTAGGCAGCATCCGCGGGCCGGCTGATAATCTTGCCTGCCGCCTGGTTGGACGACAAAGCGAAGTTTCCGTTAGACTAGGGAGCATCGACTTCCGCCTGGTAGCCCAAACCGCCATCCACGGAACCTTCAGCAACCAGTGTTCCATTTTCCATGAGCCAAGCCCTTCCTGTCGCACAAACCGTACTTCCCGAGCCGGACCTGTCCGGGCGGCGGTTAGGTGATTACCAGTTGTTACGACGACTGGGACGGGGCGGAATGGCGGAAGTCTATTTAGCCGAGCAGCTCTCGCTACGCCGGCAGGTGGCTTTCAAAGTGCTGAGGAGCAACCTGGCTTTGGACGCCGCCTACGTGCGTCGGTTCCACAACGAGGCCCAGGCTGCCGCCAAGCTCGTACACGCCAACATCGTGCAGATCCACGAGGTCGGCTGCATCGATGGCACCCATTTCATCGCTCAGGAATACGTCGCCGGGCAAAATCTCAAGCAGGTGCTGGTCCGGCGCGGCAGCGGCCTGGAAGCCGCCCCAGCCGCGAATATCATCCGCCAGGTCGCCGCGGCGCTTCACAAAGCGGCCGAGCAGAAGATCATTCATCGCGACATCAAACCCGAAAACATCATGCTGGCCCCGACGGGCGAGGTGAAGGTCGCGGACTTCGGCCTGGCCCGCGTCGTCCGGGAAGGGGAGGCTCTGAACCTGACGGAAATCGGCATCACCATGGGGACGCCCCTGTACATGAGCCCCGAACAGGTGGAAGGCAAGGAGGTCGACCCGCGGAGCGACATTTACTCCTTGGGCGTCACTGCTTATCAGATGCTCGCGGGACGCCCGCCGTTCGACGGCGAGACGGCGTTGGCCATCGCGGTGCAGCACCTTCGCAACGAGCCTCTCCGCCTGGAGACTCTGCGGCCGGACATTCCCAGCGGACTGTGCCGGGTCGTCCACAAGATGCTGGCCAAGAGTCCGCAGGACCGATTTCAAAAGCCGGCGGATGTGCTCAAGGAGCTGCGCACGCTCACCATCAGTGGCCTGGGGGACGAATGGCAGCATGACTTGGCCGGCTGGTCGACCACCGAGATGGTGACCAACGGGGAAGGCAGGACGGAGGCGACGCAAATGCTCGCTACCGTGCTTGTGGAACAAAAGAAGTTGAGTGCCCAGCGTGCCCGCTGGGGGCTGGCGGCACTCTGCATGTTTTTGGCATTATCACTGGGTTTGGTGGCAGCATATCTCTCGAGTCCCCAGCCCCTGCTTACGGCGGCGCAACCTAGGACGGTCAAAGTACCCAAACTGGAAAACGCCGAGCAGCAATATTTGCACGCCTTCTTCACGCCTTCCGAAGAAGCCTGGAAGGCAGTGGCTGAATACTTTCCTGCGGACATCATGGAGAATCAACTCTGGACCCGCTGGGCGAGTCGCGGCTTGGGAGAATACTATCTGAACCGCGGTGAACTTGAGAACGCGCTTATGACCTACCAAGGGCTTTCCTCTCTCGAGGAAACGGCCCAAGTATTCCGTGCGGCGGGAGTGGCGGGGGAAGCCGTCGTCTATGACCGCATGAACCAACCCGAAGAAGTGCGCCGTCGGCTGCCACGAATAATGTCTCAGGAGCAGCAAAAGCTGTTGGATGACTTTCTGAAGGGAGAAGCTGACAGGTTGAAGATAAAATACGATCCTGAAAAGAACAAATAGACCGCAATCGGCCGGTCACCCGCGAACCTCTTCCCGTGTTGACAAGTCCCTATTCCAGTGGCAACATTAAAGAAGACGTCCCCATCGTCTAGTGGCCCAGGACCCCGGGTTCTCAGTCCGGTAACAGGGGTTCAAATCCCCTTGGGGATACTTGCATGCCAACCCTGCCAACCGGCAGGGTTTTTTTATGCCCGCCGCAAGCAGTAGGGCAGGCTGATGTGGCAGTTTTCGCTGCGGACGATGCTGATTGCCGTGACTGCGCTCGCGTTCTGGCTTGGGCTCTTGGTGGCCTATCCTTGTTTCGCTTTGATCGTCCTGCTGGTCGTCATGATGGTGCTCTTTGTGCCGAGTCAAGGCGAATTCATGGAACATTAAGCGAACAAAATACATCCGCCGTCTGGCAATAGCAGGAATTGGCCAATTCCGTCTGTGGACAGCGGGCGGGGGGAACTGTAAACTGGTGAGCTTTCCCTGGTTACGTCCCCCCTCCTGTTCTCACCGCCCCAGTCGTTTTGGTTTAGAAAGCCCCGGAGCCCCGATGGTTAAACTTATTGTCCGCGATAAGGAAAGCATTCAGGAGGCGGTTCGCCGTTTCCGCAAGCTCGTCGAGCGCAGCGGCATCAAGAAAGAGATGCGCCGCCGCGAGTACTATGAAAAGCCCAGCGAAATCAAGCGCCGCGCCCGTCTCCGTGCCGAACGCCGCGCCAAGCGCCCGCCCATGCCCGCCCGCCCGGTGCTGTAGTTCGATTACAGCCCGCTACAACGGCATCTTTCTTCGATTGCTATCATGAGTTCCGCGCTTTTTTTATGCGCCTACACCGTTGGTTCGCTCTAGGTGGTCTCTGGGTGGCAAGTTTAGAATGGCTGAAGTCGGCAGGATGGGCTGGGAAGCCCTGCTCTTTTTTCTCTGCGAAGGATCGGTACGGCTATGGTCAAGCGGGTTACGACCAAAGTGTTTGAAGAAGTGGAGACGGAGGACGAGGGTGAAGCAGCCGCTTTGCCGACGAGGCGCCGCACTTCACGGAAGGGCTGGTTCATCTGGCGGGCTGGACTGCTGCTTGCGATTCTGGCGGTGCTGACGTGGTTCGCACCGACCATCATTTCCACGACGGGATTGTGGAAGCCTCTGCTGGGCAAATTCGTGCCGCCCTTTGCCGGCCGCGTTGATGCCGGCTCGCTGTCGCTCGGCTGGCTGTCGCCGATTGTGGTGAAGGACCTCGTTGTGCGAGACGAAGCCGGCGAAGTACTCGCGCAAATCGGAGTCTTGCGGAGTGAAAAGACGCTGCTCAGCCTGGCGCAGAATCAAAGTGACTTGGGGAAGTTCACCGTTGATGAGCCGCGGGGGCGCATTGAGCTCCGCGACGATGGCAGCAATGTCGAAGACCTGATTGCCCAGTTCATCAAGGAGTTTCCTCCGCAGGATGCGAAATCAACCGCGGCGATTCCGTCCTTCTCACTCGCGCTCACTCGCGGAACCATTCAGCTTGAGGACTTGGTTGCCGGCCAGCGCTGGGAAATCGCCGGCGTGCAACTGGACGCCGACTTTCCCAAGGCTCAGGGACCGCGCACCGCCAAATTGTCCGCGGTCGTCAAACACTTGCCGGGTGCTGTCGGAAAGGCGGCCATCGGCAAGAACCCGCCAGCGGAAATTGGGTCTGGTGAAATCGCCGCGGACTTGAGCTGGCAACCAGCGCCCCCTGCCGATGGAAGACCGGAAGGATTGGGGGCCGGTAAACTTACTTGCGAGCTCAAATCGCTCCCGACCGAAATCACGCAAGGAGCACTCCGCCGCTTTGTAAGCGATATCCGTCCGGCTGGAGCTATGACGGGTTCCCTAGTCTATGAGTGGAAGGATGATGCAGCGGCTCAGCGGCTGGAGATCGTCAAACTCGCTTCGCCGCAGCTCACCGTCGCATCGCCAGCCTTTCTTGGAACTGATAAGCCTTCGTTCCGGCTCACAAGTGCCAGCGGCGGGATCGAAATCGCCGGCCAGCGGCTGCTACTGGACCAGTTGCAAATTCAAACCGATGTGGCGGCGCTGACGGCCAGTATCGCCGCGGATGCGCCCACGCTGGACCTGGCGGGCCTCCTGTCGGCGGTACAATCGGCCAAGAAGGACGATGGATTGGAGGTCTCCGGCGAAATCGACCTCGCGGCATTGGCCCAGCGACTGCCGCAAACGCTGCGGCTGAGGCAGGATACGCGTCTCATGGAGGGGCTGCTAGATTTCAGTCTGAAGAGCGGCCTGTCGCAGCAGGGCGAGCGAATCTGGGAGGCGGCTGCGAACACCACCCGCATCATCGCGGAAACCGCGGGGCGGAGAGTCGCTTGGGACCAGCCGGTGGAATTCGCCGCCACCGCGCGGCACACCAAGACCGGCATCGTGATCGACCGGTTGACCGGCAAAGCGAGCTTCGCCACCCTCGAAGGGGAAGGAACGCTGGAGGCCGGCAAGCTGACGGCCGCTGCCGACCTCGACAAGCTCGTGGCCGAGTTGGGACAGTTCGTCGATTGGACCGGCATCGAGCTGGCGGGCAAACTCTCCAGCGAGGTGCAATGGCAGCGCGGCCCCGCCAGCGCCTTCACGGCTGTGGCCGATGCCAGCGTGCAGGATTTCCAGCTCGCCGCGCCAGGCCTGTTGCCCTGGAAAGAACAAAACCTGCAGCTCCATGCCGAGGCGAAGGGAATAGCCGACACGGCGAGTGTCAAGCAAATCACCCAGGCGGATTTCCGCGTCATCTCCGGCAGCGACAAGCTCTTTGCAGAGCTGCAAAAACCGGTAAGCGACGTTTCCATGACCGGCTCTTGGCCCATCGCCTACACGCTCGACGGTAACCTCGCTTCCTGGCTGCCGCGGCTGCAAAGTTTTGTGCCCCTGGCGGGTTGGCAGATTTCCGGCGGCATTGCGGCGGAAGGTTCGGGAGAATTCTCGACAACGCGAGTCGCCATCGCGCCGACGAAGGTCACGCTCACGCAGTTCATCGCGGCCAGCCAGCAGCTTTACATTCGCGAGCCCAAGGTCGTCCTCGAAACCGCCGGCACGCTCGACCTCGAAAAACGGACCTTCACTTCCCAGAGCACGACCTTCGCTTCCTCCGCGGTTGCCTTCCGGGCGGACGACCTGAAAGCAAACTTCGGCAGCGACGGAACATCGCTGGCCGGGCATGTGGAGTATCGGGCCAAACTCGACGTGCTCTCCTCCTGGCTCGGTGCTCCGCAATATCCGCGAACCTGGCAGCTCGGCGGCGATGTCGGCGGCGGCGCGGACGCGGCGATGGAAAACGGCATCATGCAGGCGAATTTCACGACCGAAATTGAGAACCTTTCGTATTCGACGCGCGCCGCTCGGGGCGCTCCCGCTGGAGTAGCCGTCACTCCCGCGGCTGCCGCTTCCCCCTGGCAACTCGGTTGGAGCGAACCCAAGGTCACGCTCTCCGGTGATGGCTCGTTCGACCCGAAGAAAGACCGGCTGGAGCTGCGCTCGGCCCGGCTCGATTCCGCTGCGCTGGCCTTGGCCGCGGCAGGTAGCGTGGAACAAGTCTCCAGTCAGTGCCTGACCGCCCTGGCAGGCGAAATCAACTACGACATGGCCGGCATCACCCAAAAGCTGCGGCCCATTCTGGGCAACACCCTGACCATCACCGGCAAGGAGCAGCGGAAGTTCTCGCTGGAAGGGCCGCTCTTCGAGGTCGCCGCGAAATCGACCGATCCCGCTCCCGCGCCGGAAATCTCCGCACTCGGCAAGGCGCTCCAGGTCAAACTCATCCCCGACGAGCTCACCGCTTCCGCCGGCATCGGCTGGGATGCGGCAGAATATTACGGCCTGACTGCCGGTCCCTCGAGCATCGAGACACGGCTGGACAAGGGGGTCGTCTCGATGCTGCCGCTCGACGTGCCGATTTCCGAAGGGAAGCTCACTGCCGCTCCGCGGATTTACCTGAATGAGACAGGCATCCCGATCGTCATCGACAAAGGTCCGCTGCTGGAAAGCGTCCGCCTCTCTCCCGAGCTCTGCCGCGGCTGGCTGCGGTATGTGCAGCCGACGATTGCGGACGCCACGCGGGCGGAAGGCAAATTCTCCGTAGCTATCGAGCAGGCCCAGGTGCCGCTGCTTGCGCCTCGCTCGGCGGCAGTGAAAAGCACGCTCACCATCCAGGGCGGGCAAGTCGGCCCCGGCCCGCTGGCCCAGCAATACCTGGGGGCGGTGCAAAAGGTCCTGGCGGTGATCAAGCCAGCGGGAGGCGGACTGCTCGACTCGAACAAGGGCTGGATCATCTTTCCCGAGCAGCAGGTCCCCGTGGTGGTGCAGGACCAGCGGGTCTATCATCAGGGAATGATCATGCAAATCGGCAACGTGCAGGTCAGCACCCAAGGGAGCGTCGGCCTGGACGACTCGCTGCAAATGGTCCTGAGCATCCCCGTCCAAGACGCCTGGCTCCGCGACGCGAAAGCCGGCGCACTGAAGGGCAAAACCATCCACATCCCCATCCGCGGCACCGTCTCCGCCCCGCAGCCGGACATCGGGGCCGTCCTCAGCGACCTCACCAAACAAATCCTCGGCGGCTCCGTCAAGGACCTCTTCCAAGGGGAGCTGAACAAGGGGAAGGGCCTGCTCGACAAGGAAGCGGGTAAAATGCTCGAGGGCCTCTTCAAGCCGAAGCCCAAGCCGTAACCGTACCCTCAACGCCCGCGATATTGGCCGGTCTGAATCGCTCCGTCGAGTTCACCCTGCAAGCTACGCCGCCGGGAACTTTCGTCTTTGATTTCGCCTAGCAGCGCGGCGACATCCTTCCACTGCTTAGCTTTGCGGGCTCCATTTCCCAACAGAAACGCCAGTTGGTCGCGGCGAACCTCGTCCAGCCCCGGTGAAAGCACCTTAAAAGCCTCGGCCCGCGTTGCCACCTTGCCGGCGACCGCCCCGTCTTTCTCGTAGGACTCCACGTCCAAGAACAATTTCAGCGACTTGGCAACCCCGCCCGACGGATAGCGCCCGCAGAGTTCCGTTAGATTCTCAAAATGCCGCTCAAGTAACGGCATTGTTTCATCGAGAACAAGGTGGCCAACTGGAACGAACCGCTTGTCGAGCGGAAGTTGGCTTGCTGGCCACGGAATGACATCAATCGGTATCGGCTTGCTCAGAAATGTCCCAATGGCGCAAGTGACTTTCGCCCTGATCTCGGGTTTACCCACCTCGTGAAAAACGTGTTTCTTCCCCTTGGTTAGGAATACTTGTCCGTATTCAGCCCACTTCAAACCTGCGGCGATTTTAATCGGAGCCGGAAGTACTTCCGCCTTTTGTCCATTAATGAGATCATCCCACAGGAGCACCCATTCGCCCTCGTCTACCCGATATTCTATAAGACACGAAAACTGCGGCAGGACTCTTGGTCCGGCAATCGTCACCTGCGAACGCGATTCATTAGTGATTACGACTTTGTATGACAAACCATCGTTCACATAAACTTGGGCGTCACTCGTCAAGAGTCCAATGCTCAGTAATTCGTCGGCGCGCGATTGCTGCGTAACTCTAACTGCCACCAGCGCAACCACGACAACCGCGATTTGTAATCTTCGACAGGCATTCATACTAAGGACTCGCATCCGGCTTGATACGTGATTGCAAACGGCCAAGTTGTCTTGGCGTAAACCGATTCTCCGCATTTGATCCATATAATAGGATGTCTTTGTCCATTATTCCGGTATTCGCGGCATCTGTGGGCGGGTTCCCGTGGCCACCGAAGAAATTATGGGCAACTTCGTGGACAGTTACCCGCTTTTCGCAAATTCTGGCTCTCTCGTCCGCGGTTTCACCCCCGAAAGTGCGTGGATAATCCCGTAGTGAAATATAGCGGGTGAAGTCGCGGATAGTTTCAAGGTAAATAACTGAGAATGGTGACTCGGCACCACCCCTTGTGGTCCCGAGCACAACGTCTTCGGGCTGCGGGTCGTCAAAGTCTTGGAGAATGGACCCCTCGTACGCACCAATGACCTGTACTGACCAAAAAGACGTGCTATTGGCCACGTCTTTCATGGCGGCAAATCTTGCAAAGGCCGCACCTTGCGGAGTATCCGAATTCAAGTCTGGGCCTTCAATATTATGCATGAAGAAGTTAGGATCGGTACCGTCCTTGACGTCGTAGGTAGCCAAGTCCGCGATTACATCTATATTGGCTGGCAGAAACCACTCGGCTAACATGCTAATGTCGGCGTCCCGAAGATTCCAGGGAGAAGGCGGCAGGTCGTCGAAGGGTTGGTCCTGATTGAAGGTGTCCGAGGCGTTCGGTTTACCCATTGAATCTCGTTCGATGTGCAGCGTTCGCCAGACAGTGAGTGTGTCAGTGACGCGATTTGAAGCCACAGCGAACCCCCCGGTTGGACCACTAAGAATGGAAATCCCGTCGTCAGAGAGAGTGTGCGCGTTAATGTAAGCCAGATGGCCGCTCACGGAAACGCGGTAATTGTTGCCTGGCTGAGGAATGTAGATGGTATAACCAACTGTCTTGACGGTTTGCGACGCTTGGAACACCATGTGGTCGCTTTCTAAATCGCCACCCTTGGCATAACCGCCAAATCCATCGCGATTATCATTGGGCTTGCGTCTCAGTGTCTTCGTGTTGTCGCTGCCGATCGGCGACGGCGCCGGGTTGGGATAATTTGGGTTGTCAACAATGTCATCGTTCGGATCGAGGTATCCGCTTCCAACGTCCTCGGATCTGGTGGCATTATACACGTGGTCGACGTCAAAGTCTTTCAAATACAAATCCGCGACCCATCCCGCCGGGACCGGCATGGCCAAGGTGACCTCGATATCTACATTCGAGTGGTCGTTTTGGTTGGGCACATGCTCCGGGGGAAGGTTGAACTCGGGATAAATCCGCGGCCCAAAATATTTCGGGTCCATCCAAATTGCGTCGTCGCCGTCAACACCGAGTCTGAGACCTGGATCGAAGACAGGCTTCACCCATTTCGTGCTGACGACGCCCTCGGCCGGCCTGTGCTTTGGCGCGACGAGCCAGGCACGGATTACCGCGTCGAATACGCCGGTCACCGTGATATCCCAATCTCCCACCAGTGGATTGGCGTAGATGAAGAACTGCGCGGGATTCTGGGGATTGGGAACCACACTCTGGGGGTTAATGGGTCCCCAGCCCAGGCCAGGGTCGTCATGGGGACGCTTGAGCAGGGTGAGGTCGGAGAGCTCATTTCGGAAGGGAACTTCCTGCGAGGGGAGCGTGACGGTCCAGCGCAGGTCGTCCTCCTGCCAGAGCATTTCATTATCGGGCGAGTTCTGCCAGGTGTCGTCGGGAGTTCTCCAGTCCACGGTCAGGTCGCTGAAGATGACTTCGTCGTTATCACGAATCTTGAGGAGCGCTTCGCCGGGTTGACCGATCAGGTACGCGCCGGGGCCTTGGTTGGGGGCGGGGTAGGGAACGAGCGCGAGCTTGAGGTATTCGTAAACCTCGATCGTGGAGTCATCGATGGCCGTCAGCGAAAGGTTGGCGGTCGTCTGCCCGGCCGCGAAGGTAACGGAACCCGCCGGCGAGAGCGTCACGTCCGCGTCCGTGGCCGCGCTGTCCTCGGCAATGACGTAGGAGACGGTGAGCGCCGGACCGGCCATGTTGCGGACGAGGGTCAGGACACGCGATTGCCCTTCCAGAATGGGATCATGCGCGGACAAAGCGAAATTCACGGTGGGAACCCAGGGCGGAGGCGGGTCGGGGGGCGGGTTGTTGTCGCGGATGCTGGTGGTGTGGCTGCCCTGCATGATCGCCAGGCTGCCCGTGGGATTGGACAGGACAACGCGGAACGCTTCGAGCGGTTCACTGACTTCGTCGTACAAGATGGGAACGGTCACCTGCACGGAACTGTTCTGGTAGCTCAGGTAAACCGTGCCGGAACTCACGGTGAAATCCTCGCCCGGCGTGGCTCCCCCGGAAACCGCTTCCGTCGCCCAGTCCACGTTGCCGCTCTCCCCATAGGAAAATGGCGCGGCGGAAATCGTGAACTGGGCGGTGGCGGGTGTGCCGGGCAGAGTCGGTTCCAGAATATCGTTCGGGCCGCTAATCATGACCCCCGCCGTCAACATGCAGAGTGGTTCCAGCGTTTCAAAGCCCAGCGCGCGGTGGCGGTTCGTCCGTCGCGGGACGGACCAGTGTTCGGTCCTACTTTTGCGATGGGAAGTTGGCGAAACGGGGGGGGGCAGGGCTGATTGAATCGCTGCCCAGAAGCCAGTTCCACCACGGACGATTGCGCAGGAGCTGCTGACGCATGACTCGAGCCCTCGATGAAGTGAAGTTTCCACAGGGAGGGGAATCCCCCCGCAGTGACGACGAGTATGATTGTACCGATAGGGCAAGGGATTGCAAGCAAATTTCTCCCGCAGAATGTGGAGCCTCGCATGTCTCTCGTCGGTGCGTCCGTGGACGATCTTGATACTCCCGCGCTCTGCGTGGATTTGGACGCGATGGAGGCCAACATTCAGGAGCTTGCCGGGGCTTGCCGTCGGCATGGCGTTTCCTGGCGGCCTCATGCCAAGTGCCACAAGTCCATCGACGTCGGCCGCAAGCTCATCGCGGCGGGGGCCATCGGCCTCACCTGCGCGAAGCTGGGGGAAGCCGAAGTGTTCGCCGCGGCCGGCATCCAGGACTTGTTGATTGCCAATGAGTTGGTCGGGCCGCAGAAGGTTCGCCGGCTGGTCGAATTGCGGCGGATTGCCGATCCCGTCTTTTGCATCGACCATCTCGATCAGGCCCGCCCCATCAGCGCGGCCATGCAAGCCGCCGGCCTGCGCGTGCGGGCCGTGCTGGAAATCAATATCGGCATGAACCGGGCCGGCATCCTTCCCGGCGAGCCCGCGCTGGCCTTGGCCCAGGAAATCGGCCGCCTGCCGGGCCTAGAACTGTCGGGAGTCATGGCCTGGGAAGGGCATCTTGTCACTGTCGAGGACCAGACAGAAAAGAAAGCCCAGATCCGCGCGGCACTCTCGCAACTGACGGCAACCCGCGATCTGCTTGTTTCCAGCGGCCTCCCTTCGCCCATCGTCTCCTGCGGCGGCACCGGCTCGTTTCCCATTTCCGTCTCGCATCCGGGCGTGACCGAGATCGAAGCCGGGGGGGCGATCTTCATGGACGCATTCTATCGCCGCAAGTGCCGCATCTCGGCCTTTCAGCTCGCGCTCAAGGTCGTGGCCACCGTCGTCAGCCGGCCTGCTCCGGAACGGGCCATTATCGACGCCGGCCGGAAGACGATGAATATGGAGATGGCCATGCCCTTCGTGAATGGCCGCGAAGATATTGAGGTCAAGAGTCTCAGTGCCGAGCACGGCACGCTCATACTCGCGCCATCCGCTCAAGGCCTCCGCATCGGCGAGCGCCTGGAAGTCATCCCCGGCTACAGCGACTTCACCAACGTCCTGCACGACCAGTTCCATGCCCTCCGCGGCACTCGTATCGAAGCGATCTGGCCGCTGCAAGGACGAGGGCGGCTGGCGTGATTCCCGCCGGCCCACGCCCCTCGATTTTTCGCTAAAATAGCCTCGCCCCATTGCGAGGAAACCATGAGCATTGATGTAGTCGAGACCCTGGCCGATCTGGTCCGCATTCCCAGCGTGAACCCGATGGGCCGCAGCGTCGGCGGCGAAGACATATATTACGAGCACCGCGTCACCAAATATCTGGAGGAGCTGTGTACCCGCCTGGGCATCGCCTGGGAGCGGTTCACGGTCGCCCCGAAACGAGACAACTTCATCGCCCGGGTGGATGGCTCGAAGTCGCCGGAGCGCGGCGGAAAAATCCTGCTGCTGGAAGCCCATCAAGACACGGTGCCCGTCGATGGCATGACCATCGACCCCTTCCAGGCCGAAATCAAGGAGGGCCGGATCTATGGCCGCGGGGCCTGCGACATCAAGGGGGGCATGGCCGCCATGCTGACGGCCCTGGCCCGCTTCGCCCAAAGCAAACCTCGCAAGCGGCCCACCGTCGTCCTGGCTTGCACCATCAACGAGGAGCATGGCTACAGCGGCGCACTGCACCTCGCCAATCTCTTCCGCGGCAAGCTGCCAGACCTCCGCTCCAAATTGCTGCCGCGGGTTCCCGACGCCACCATCGTGGCCGAGCCGACGAAGCTCAACGTCGTGGTTGCCCACAAGGGGGCGGTCCGCTGGCGGTGCCATACCGGCGGCGTGGCCACGCACAGCTCGCAGCCCCACCTGGGGGACAACGCCCTCTACCACATGGCCCGCGTGCTGCAAGTGTTGTCCACCTACGCCCGCGACGTGGCCCCGCACCTTTCGCAGCATGGGCTGGTCGGCCACCCCACGCTCAGCGTCGGCCTGATCAGCGGCGGCATCAGCGTGAACACGGTCCCCGATAAGTGCACCATCGAAATCGACCGCCGCGTCCTGCCCGGCGAAAACCCCGAGTTGGCGTACCGCCACGCAGTGGACTACGTGAACTCCGTCGTCGCGGCCGGCACGCCGGTCACGCACGACGCTCCCTTCCTCCAATCCTTCGGCCTCAACGACGACGCTAATACCGAGCTTTGCGAGCGGCTGGGCGAAGTTATCCAGAAACATAATGGCCCGGGGGAACGCATCGGCGTTCCCTTCGGCACCAACGCCCCGCAGTACGCCATCACCGGCAGCCCCACCGTCGTCTTCGGCCCCGGCAGCATCGACCAAGCCCACACCGCCGACGAATGGCTCGACCTCGACCAGCTCCGCGCCGCAGCCGACATCCTCAGCGACTTCGTGCGGCAGGATTGGTAAAGTGACCGGCGAGCGGCCTGCGTAAGCTGGCCGGTAACGTTGAACCGGCGAAAAGGACCGCTTCCCCTGGAGACTCACCGGCCAGCTTACGCTGGCCGCTCGCCGGCGAGTCGTGCGGACCCACTTCTACTTCTTCTCCCCCAGCGGCACGTCGCGGAACTGCTCGTGGCAGGCGGTGCAGTTCTTGGCGATCCGATCCATCCCTTTGGGAAAGAAATTGGGAGTTTTATCCGGTCGGCCGGCGGCAATCCAATCCTTGAGCGAGGACTCCAAGTCAGCGGCGGCGGCTTCACCTTCCTTCATCAATTCCTGAAACCGCTGCGGCTTGTCCATAATCTCTTTCGTCCGCAGCAGCTCCGTGAAGTGCTCCCGCAGGAGCAGAGCTTCATGGTCTGGCTCCAAGGCCGGCTGGTCCTTGATGGGCCGCCACTTGTTGGCGGCAAAGAGCTTGAGGTGATCATTCGCGTGTTCCACGCCCACCATCGCCTCCGCCATCGGCGGCAGCTTGGCCGTCGCGGGAAACTCAGCCTGAAGAGCGTCGAGCAATTTGTCGTCAAACCGTTTGGCATTTTGAGCCGCCTGATACAGCCCCCGATAGCTCTCGCTGGTCCCGGCCACCACCAGCACCTGCCGAGCGTCCTTGTGGTCAATCAACCCTGCCCCCACGCACGCCGCCGAAGCTGCCGCGGGGCTGCGATGCTTGCCGTGATGGCAGTGGATGTAAATCGGCCCCGGCAAGTCCCGCACGGCCTTGGCCAATTCCTCCACCCGCTCTTCGGGGATTCCGTCATACCCGTGCGGCAGATGGACGTACCGCAGGCCAAACTTCTTCGCCAGCTCCACGTCCGGCCTGGCTCCATCCACGCTGATCACGGTCTTGATGCCCAAACCCTTCAACTCCGCAAAACCCGCCTCACCCTCCGGCTGCCCGCCCGAAATGACGCGTGGATGGACCTGAAGAGCATTGGGGAGATGCTTCGCCGACAGTTTCTCGAGTACCGCCGCCTGAGGATTGCTCTTCACGGCAGGCTGCTCGTCCGCGACGAATGCCGCACAAGCCGCCAAGGCCAACAGCAATAGGGAGATTCTCATATGGCTACCTACACGAATGACGCCCGCCGCTATCTGATTTTCCCTCATTTCACCGCAAATGGATAGAGCTGGCGATCAATACTCTGGGCTATCCCACGGTCTCGCGCATTGCCGCGCGTGTCCGTTCACGCCGCAACGCCAACAGCCGCTTGCGGACTTTCTTATCCAAAAACTTGGGGATCGGTTTGTCAGCTGGAATGGAGGCAACCGGCGTGGGAGCAGCGTGCCTGAGCGCCAGCGAGATGCACCCTCCAAGGTCAGCCCGCTGCTCGGAACCCACCAGCCCATAAGGGTTATTTTCGTTATTGCCTGGTTCTATCGTCGCCCGTTCTGGGACGGTCTGGCCCGCGCAAACATCGGCTGGAGCTGGAGTTGCATCAGCAGTGTCGCCCGGCTCGGAGGGAGCTGCCGGTGATTCCCGCTCCGAAACCCATAAGGGTTTTTCAGCTCGCTGTGCGCGCAGCAGCCGCTCCGCCCGGTCTTGCTGCTCGGCGAGCGCTCGGGCGGTTTTGCCCGTGACATCCACCCCCGCCAGCCGGGCCAGGTTCGTGGCCAGGCGCGTGGCCTGATTCAAAAACGTCGCTTTTCCGGAACTCTCGCGGCACGACCGGAACCACTCCTGCATTGCCATCCGCATCCAGCCGTCGAGCTGAATCCGCAGCGTCTCCTCGGCCAGGCGAAGCTTCTGAATCTCCGTGTAGTCGTGATCCTCCCCCCGCGAAACCTGGGTCATCCAGTCCCGCACCTGCTCCACAATCTGTGTCACCCGCGGCTGGGTGAGCTGGAACTCGGCGGCCGCCTGGGAATGCGACTTTCCCGTGACCACGGCGGCAAAAATCTCGCGGTTTCGCAGGCTGGGAACCTGGCGGCGGATGGGTTGGGACTCGGACGAGGGACTACTTTCCGCAACCGGCGAATCGGCAAACGGCAAGGCAAAAGCGGCAGACATGGGAGGCCTCCTGTGAAAAAAACGGGCGCAACTAACATCACAGGCGTATAGTATACAGACGAACCAAGCCTCGTCAACAACGCGCGGCGATATTTTGCGAGAAATGTCCCCTTTCGCTCCGCGAAAGGCGACTTACTCCGCCGCGAATTCATCGTGGATGTACTTCGCAGCCGCGTCCCACTTTTTGACGGCGAGGTTGAAGTCCACTTGCATCGCATGGACGGTCTGCGGCGTTTCCACACGCGGCTTGAGCTTGACGGCAGAATTGAGCGGGATTTGGGCGCTGGAGCCGAATGCCAGTCTCTCCTCCACCGCAGGGGCGAGGAGGTAGTCCACCAGCTTGCGGGCATTGGCTTCGTGGGGGGCTCCCCTAATGATGCACAGCGTATTGGGAATGAAAAGGGTCCCTAGTTCCTTTTCCTCGCGGTCGGGATAGACAATCACTACGGGTGCGCCGCGCTCGACCTCGATGATGGCGTCGTCGGTGTCAGTCAGCCCGAAGGCGAGCTGGCCATTTCCCACGGCGACGGCGACTTGCTTGTTTCCTCCCTGAATTTTGATTTCGTTCACTTTCAGGCTCTGAAAGAACTCCTCGGCTTTGTCGTCCCCCAGGGTCGCGAACAAGCAGGCCGCGTGCGTCGCCGTGGTGCCGAAGAGGGGCTTGGCGATGCCGACCTTCCCTTTCCATTTCTTGTCCGCCAGGTCATAGATCGACTTCGGCCGCTCGTCCTCCGGCACAATCTTGGTGTTCACCAGCAGAACCCGCGCCCGTCCGGCAAAGCCATGCCAGGTCCCCTTTGGGGACTTGAAATACTCGGGATAGCTTTCCGCTGCCGGCGAGCGGTACACGGCCAGCAGCCCCTTTTCCTCCAGCCGCAGCGTGTTCAGGATTTCGTTGTTCCAAAAAACGTCGCAGCGGGGACGGTTGGTCTCCGCCATGATGGCCTGCGTCAGCCCCACGGTCTTGGTGCTCTCGATATCGTATTTGACGACGACGGACAGCCCGGATGCCAGTCCGGCGTCATTCAGGATCGGCTCCGAAAACTCGCGGTCGAGCGCCGAGTAGACGACGACTTCGTCCTTGCTGGCGGAACAGCCGGAGAGAGCGAGCAGGAGGAAGAAACCGGCAAGAATACGCATGGAGCTCGCACCCCTCACACAAGCCTGAAACGCCAGCGAAGGAAAGCGCCGCGCTCAGGTGCGGTCCTATTATAGGCCCAACCTGTTCGCCTCGTTGTCCTTCGCTGGCGCTTCAGGCTTGTGTCCGCTTACTTCCCCTTCCGCAAATCCACATACAGCGGCAATTTGCGGTATTCGACTTCCAGCGAGAGGAGGTTCATGGTGGTGACGTACAGCCGGCCGGCGTGCAGACCCCAGCGGTCGGGGACGGCTCCGCGCGGGTTCCAACTGCCGGCCCAGGGGCCGGATTGCAACTGCGTGTCCCGCAGCAGGGGAAAGAGCTGCTTCTTCCAGGTCTCCCAGTAGTCCCCTTCCATGTGGCACATCACCTGGGTGGCGTAGTACCAGTAGTAGGTGTCCCGCTGCGGATCGCGGGCGGTGCCGATTTGCGGGTAATGCTTGGCCAGGTACTTCGCCCCGTCCACCATATTGGAGTCGCTCTTGTCCCACCCGGTATACAGCCGCATGAGCAGGCCGACCGCGGACATGGTCTTGCTGGGGAGACGGCCGTGGCGCTGCTGGGCGGTGTCCGGGGCATAGGGGTTGTAGCGGAAGATATACGGCTCGCCGGCGGGGCCTTGCGAGACCGTGAGCCACTTGGAAATCCTGGCATACGAATCCGTCGGCACCTCGAGGTTGGCCAGCTCGCCGCTCTTGAGCGCCATCATCATCCAGCCGGTGACGGAGGTGTCGGTCCCCACGCCGGGTGCATACCGCCAGCCGCCGAGGTCCTTGTTCTGCGCGGCGACGATGAAGTTGATGGCCTTCTGGGCGGGATCCTTGAGAGCCGGGTCGCCGGTCATGCCATACGCTTCGCACAACGCGATGGTCCCCAGGGCGTGGCTGTAGAGCCAGACGCTTTGGTTGGAGCGGTCGTCCAGCGGAACGAACAGGTCGCCGTTTTCCTTTTGATTGAGGACCAGGTAATCCAGCCCCTTGCGGACGATGTCCTTGTACTGGTGCTCGCGGTGCGTGTAGCCGCCCCCTTGAAACGCCAGGACGGCAAGGGCCGTGGCCCCGGTGTCGCTGATCAGCATGAACTTCCGCTCGTCGGCGGACACGGCGTTCGTCGCGTCGTCAAAACCTTGCAGGCTCCAGTTTCCTTCGGGCAACTGATGGCGGGCCAGGAACACCAGGCCCAGCTCGATGGCCGCTTCGGTTTCGGGACCGAGCACCCCTTTGCCTCCGCCGGGGGTGTTGCCGGGAGTGCGGCCGGAGCGCCGCATGAACGGTTCGGTGGAGGCGATCACGGCCGTGGAAAGGCTGGGGAGACCGCCGACCGCTTGCTTGACGAAGCGGGCCGTGGCCGACTGCACGCTGACGCTATCGGCCCGTGACTGCCGTGTCTTGAGGCCGACCTCCGGCGAGTAATCCGCACCCAGGCCTCCCGGACCTTCGGGCGCTTCAATGTTCACGGCCAGGGCATCACCGCCCGACTGCTTGGTCATCGGCGTGTTCCCCATGCCACCCATCATGTGGTCCATCTCCGCCTGGGCGACCGCGGAGGTCGGGCCGACTTCCGGCACTTCCGCCGTCGTGCCGCCGGCGTCGGGGGCGGCCTTCGCGGCGCGGGCGAAGGGCGCGCCCTTGTTGGTCAGGTCTCCTACCGCGGGGCCGTTATCTCCGGCTGGGCCGGCTTGACGCTTTCCTGGGCCGGGGCCAGCGGGAGCGAGGGAGCTGGCCATCGCTACTTCGTCACCCGCCACCGCGCCGCCGCCCGTTGCCGGTCCAGCAGCGCCGCCGGCGAGACGGCCGGTTTCGGTGCCGCGAGCCTCGAGCGGAGCGCCGGCTGGTGAGCCGCTGGAAGCGGGAGCTCCGGCCATTTGTATGGTTTCCGCCGTCGCGCTGGCGGCGAAGGTCGGGCCGGTTGCGGTGCGGGAGGGCGACGACGTGCCACCACCGAGAGCCGGCGAGCCGGGTGCGGATTCCGCCGCTTCGGCCCGTGCCACGGCGACCGCGCCCGGAGCCGATGCGCCGCCTGCTTCTCCAGCAGCGGCGGGTTCAGCGGATGCCGTGGGTGCTCCGCCGGCGGGCGCGCCGCCGGAGAGATTTTGCCGAGATGCCGCGGTGTCAACTGCCGCGACTTCCAGCTTGGGCGCGCCGCCGTCTCCGGCAGCGCCCATCGGCGATGCGACCACGTCCGCCATGATCGGCCCGCTCATCGCGAGCTGTGGCGCTCCGCCGGCCGCGGCGCGAGCCAGGCGGCGAGCCTTCTCTTCTTCGTCTTCCACGCTGGGCTGCCCGGCGCTGGCCCCGCCCGGCGTCCCTTCGGCAGCGTCGGCCCGGCTGACGTCGCTCTTGGCCAGGAGCTGCGCGGAATTGGCCGCGGCCAGCGGGCCGTTTTCCTGGGCAGTGGAAGGACCACCGGTGACGGAAGCGCCGCCGGCCAGCGTGCGTGCGGCGCTAGTGCTCGCGGCATCAATGGACGGAGGCGCGCCTCCCGCTTCACCGGCGGGAGCGGCGACGGAAGCGTCCACCTTGGCGCCCGCCAGCGACATCAGCGGGGCACCACCGGCTGGAGTGCGGCGGGCATTCTCAGCCGCCTGCGTTTCAAAGTTCATCTGCGGTTGGCCACCTCCCGCCGCGCGGCCGCCGCCGGATTCAGCCACAACTTGCGTGGGACCAAGGTCCACGTCGGAGACTCCCTGAGGCGCGGTCACCTCGCCGCGAGCGGCCGTGGCATCCGCCCGCGAAATGCTGGCACTCGCGCTCGCGGCCAGCTCCGTCACGTTCTGCGACCCAGGAGCAGTCGCCACCGCGCCCGCCTCCGCCTGAAGCGTGGCGCTGGGCATCGCGGATTGGGCCCGGCTGCGAGCAATTTGAGCGGGGGCGCTCGGCGAGAGAGCATCTCCCGGAGCGGCTTCTTGCGTCGCCTGCGTGCGGCGGGCAGCGCCGGAAGCGACCAGCGCCGGGCTATCGCCGCCGGGCGTCGCCCGGTCGATATTCGGCGAGCTGCCGACTCCCGCCGTACCGCCGGTCGCGCGGGTTAGCGCCATCTTCGACGGCTGCGCCGCTTCAGTGCCGGCGCTCGAAGCCGCGACAGCGGATACGGGGCTATCCGCGCTCGCCGGCGACGTCGCGGCGGGAGCGGCCATCGTCGCCCGCGACGGCGAGCCACTCGCGGCAAGTTGCGGGTTGAGAATTGGGACCGCGCTGGCCTGTGCGCGGGCCGAGCCGGCGGTGGCTGCGACGGTCGTCGCGCTGCTGGCCGACGGCGCGGCCAGGGCCGGCTGGGTCATGCTGGCGGCCGCACTGCTGGGCGAGGTCTGACGCGAAACGCTGGAGGCGGAAGGACTCGGCGAGCCGTTTTGGGCCGTCTGCGGGCCGCTATTCGTCGGCACTTCAGCCGCGGTCGTCACCACGTTGGCTACGCCGCTCTTCGTGCTGCGGGTCGAAGCGACCGCTGCGGGCGACGGTGTGGCGGAAGGAGATTCCGAGGGAGCTTCGGACTGCGAGGTTGCCCGGCGAGTGGCACTGGGACTGGTCACTGCCATGGGAGTCGTGGCGGCAACCTGGGCCGGAACCGGCTCACCCGCGGACGTGGAAACCTGCGGAGCCGCGGTTGCCTGGCGGCGAGTCGCGGTGCTGGCGGCTGCAATCTCGGTGGATGCGGAGGCGGAAGTGCTCGGAGCAGTAGCTGCCGGCTCAATCTTCGTGGCACTGGGAATACTCGGCGCGCCGGTCTTCCGCGTGAGCGTGGCCATCGCCGTGGGATTGGCCTGAGCGGACGGATTCTCACTTGCCTGGGCACGGGCGACTCGCGTAGAGGGCTGCTCGCGGCTAATCGTGCTGGGAGCGGTCGATGGAATCTCCGCCATCTTGGCACTTGTCACCTGCGTCGTGGCTCGTTCCACGCGACTCGCCTGCGGCGCAAGTTCCGTCGCACTGGTCGACGCAGTCTCCGCAGTCGCTTGCGGTTTCGCCGCCTGAGCCGTTGTCGTGACATCCGGTCGTGTCGTCGCGCGAGGCTGGCGCGTGGGAGTCGAGGCGGGACTCTGCGCGATGGTCGGCGCGGCCTCCGCGGGCAACTCACGCTTCTTAGGCTGCGGGTCGGCCTGGGCCGAGACCTCCGGCGTCGGCTCGGTCGCCGCGCGGGCGATCTCCGGGCTGGCGGTGGTCCTCTTGGTGGACTGCGTATTGGCGGGAGCGAGAGCTGCCGTGTCCGTCTGTTTGGCAGTGGGGGGCGCCTCCGCCGCGGCTACCTGGGAGCGGGGGGTTTCCGTGGGAGTCGCCACCTGCTTTTTGAGCGTGGGAGTCGCCGAATCCTCCGCCACCTTGCTTTCCTGCGTCTGTCGTTTGGCAAGCTGCGTCGTCGCTGCTTGCACCGTCGTCGTCGGCTCCTGCATGGCGGAGGCGGCTAGCGGCGGCTCGGTGGTCTGCCGCTCCATCTTGGCGGTGGTCGGCTTGGCCTCGACGCCGGCGACCTTGGTCGGCTCCCTGGTTTCGGTCTTGATCAGCTCGCTGATCTTCATTTCCGATGGCCGCGTCTGCTTGCTCAATTTGGAAGTCTGGTCCGCCTGCCGCGGCGCGGCTTCGTTCGGCTGCTGGCGGCGGACGATGTTCGGTTCGGTCGTGGGGACGGACTCGGGAACGGGAATCGGCTGCTGCGGGGCCTCTGGCTGCTCGGGCCGGGTTTCCTGGCGGGTGACTTGCTCGGGCTGGGGCGTCGGCTCGGGCGTTTTGGTTTCAACGGGTTTCTCGAAATCCTGCTTGGGGCGGTCCTGCTCGGGAATGTGCTGATGCGCGCGGTACTCCTGGATAATCTTGGGGGCGCGGGTTTCGATGACCTCCTTGTCGGTGACGAGATCGTCGTCGAACAGGGCATTCAGGATGGACTGTTTGAGGGGCACAATGAGTGCCACGTGCAAGAGCGCTGCCAGCACAATCGACAGTTGCATCGAACGGCGAAGCCATTCCTGGCGAATGAAGTGGAAGGCGACCATGAAGCCGCCGACGAGCAGCGGGATCAGCACCAGATAAGTCACGGCGTTCAGATACCACGGCGCATCGCTGAACTGCAAATAAGCCGCCGACACCCCCATCGAAAACGCGCCGAGGACGACGAGCCCAATCTGCACGGGCCAGATTTTCTCGTCGAAATAGTAGCCCCTGCGAGCAGGGACCTTTCGAATGACGCGGCGAAGTTTGGCCATGGTTATTCGTTGCTCTCGCTATCCATGACGGCTGAGTAATCGTGAATGCCCGCCTGGTTGCACAGATACTGCGCCCGGGCGACGTACTTCCACTGGGCCCGCTCATCCGCCCGGATGCGGACGGCCTGCCGCGCCGGATTATTCACGGCCGAATCGACCAGCAGCCGGCCCAACTCCTGCTCCGTCACCACCTTGCTGCGGACAAAATATCGGCCGGCCTGGTCAATGCTGATGAAAATCTCTTTGGGCTTCACCGTCAGCGGCATCGCCTCGCTTCCCGCCGGCAGTTGCACGGGCAAGTCCCGCTCCGCCTGGGCGAAATTCGTGATCACCATGAAGAAGATCAGCAGGTTGAACACCATGTCGATCATGGGGGTCAGATCAAGCAGGTTGCTCGCCCGCCCCTTGTTGAGTTGAATGGCCATGGAGATTGTCCTTGCGACCCGGCCACTTCTGGTGGCCGGGCCGCTGATCCTGCGAGCGGCCCGGACGCGAGAAGCGTCCGGGCCGCGGTCTTTACCTCGGCACCGCCACGGGCTGCTTCTCATCCACCGAGCCGTTGTCCTCCACCCCCTGGCGGCTGAAGCGGACGCGGCCTTCATAACGCTCGAGTTGCGGCAGCAGGCTGAAGACCAACTCGTCAATCTGATGAAATAATGTTTGGATACGGCCTTCGAAGTAGTGCGAAAACAGGGCGCAAGGGATGGCCACCGCCAGGCCGGCAAACGTCGTCACCAGAGCCGTATAAATGCCGCCGGCCAGTACGGACGTGCGGTCGACTCCTGCTTCCATCACCGTCATTTGATGGAATGCCAGGATCATCCCCTGAATCGTGCCGATCAGTCCCAGCATCGTCGAGACTCCCGCGCTCATGTTGATCCACTTCACGTTGGCATAGAGCTTGTCCGCTTCTCGTTGGCTGGCCTGCGTGGAGGTGGTTTCAATTTCCGAGATGGGGCGGCCCACCTTGAGCAGCATTGCCCGGATGACGCTGGCGGCCGCGGAAGGATATTGCTGGCAAATGCGGTAGGCTTTGCGCGGGTCGAAATTCCCTTGCGCCCCACCAAGCGACCCCAGGCCGCTGACCAGCCCTTCCGGCAGCACCCGCTGCTTCCGCAGGCCGATGAACCGCTCGATGGTCATCGTGGCCGCCAGGATGGACATCCCCAGGATCGGAATCATGAAAATGCCGCCGGCGAGGGCCAGGGCGAAAATGTCGATGGACTTGCTGTTCTTGGGGGCGGCCGGTGCTACGTCCGTCGTGTCCGTGCCCGGCGTGGGAGCGGGCGTGGAGCTGGGGCCACCCTCGATGGGCGCGGAACTCGCACCGGCCTGCGCCAGCGCCTCCTGCCTGTTTGGCACCGCGTACACAACCGCCAGGGCGAGCGCGGCTGCGGCCAGGTAGAGGGCCAGCTTGATGCGAGAGTTCGCTGCGAATTGCATCATGGGTTTGTCTTTCTTAGTAGCCCGCACACTCCGTGTGCAGGCCCGAGTTTTGGGAAACCCGGCGCTCACGGAGTGAGCGGACTACTATAGTTTCGCCAACACGTCCAACCGCTTCATCGCTTCAGCGGCCAGCTCGTGCGTGGGGTGCTTCTCGACCAGGAATGTGTAAAACCGCTTCGCGTCGGCAATGAGCTTGGTCTTGGCGGTGGCATCCTTCTCAGCACCGATGCGGACTTCGGTGCAGCGGCCGGCTTCAAAGCCGCTCTTGGCCTGCCAGTTCTTGGTCTCCGCGGCAGCCGTTTCTCCACCATAGCCAAACATGGCCCGCTGGAATTCGCGGACTGCCTCGGCATGTTGCTTCTTCTCGAAATAGACTTCTCCCATCATGAACCGGGCTCGCGCGCCGACCTGGTCGCGGGACTTCGTTGCCACGGTTTCATAGTCCTTGAGAGCTTCGTCCACTTTGCCGGTATTCTGCCTGGCCCACGCGAGCTCGTAAGTGGCTTCGGGAACGAGGGGGGACTCCGGGAACTTCTTGATGACCTGGGACAGCATCTCGATGCCTTTCTCCCACTCCTTCACCTGGCCAGCGCTCTGTCCGCCGTGGAGCAGCGTCAGCACTTCCATCGCCGGAGCGGACGCCTTCACTTTCGTAGCCGTCTCGTAAGCCGGCAGGGCATCTTTGTATTTCTCCTGGCGGAAGAGACATTCCGCCTTCATGAAGACGGCGTCCCCGGCCAGCGGTCCTTGGGCGTACGACGCGGTCTGGGTTTCAAATTGCTTTTGTGCTTCCGCGTATTGCTTCTGCTGGAAGTGAGCCCAGCCGAGCTTGTAGAGGGACTTTTCTCCGAGATCTCCGGCCGGATTCTTGCCGGCGCATGCTGCGTAAGAGGCGGCCGCTTCGGCATAGGCTTTCTTGTCGTACTGGTCTTCGCCGACGTGGAACAGTGCCTCAGCCGCCAGCGGGCTCGCGGGATGCTCCTTCGCCAGCCGGGCAAAGTACGGCACGGCCTCGGCATGTTTCTCCTGCGACTTCACCGCCCAGCCGGCTTCGTAGAGGACTTTGTCGGCTCCGGCGTACTTGGCGTTGTCCTTAAGCAGCGTGTCAAAGGTGGTGAGCGCTTCCGGATGCTTCTTGAGGGCGACAAGAGCCAATCCCTTTTCATAGAGCGCGTCCGATTTCTTCTCCGCATCGGGATTGGACTTGAGATAAGCATC
The DNA here is from genome assembly GCA_051004015.1 of Pirellulaceae bacterium. GTDB lineage: Bacteria > Planctomycetota > Planctomycetia > Pirellulales > Pirellulaceae > SXOA01. The sequence continues at coordinate 136,259 of JBPCKT010000114.1, forward strand.
GAGGTCTTCAATCGCGCCGGGCAACTGGCCCGCCTGGCGGCGGCTCATGGCGCGGCCCAGGTAGGAATCGGTGACGAGTTGATGCTGCGGGTATTTGGTCAGCAACGCGGTGAACGCCTCGGCAGCGGGGGCGAACTGCTTGGTTTTTAGCTGCGACCAGGCCTTGCCGTAAAGGGCATAGGGAGCGAACGCGGAGTCCGGCGTCTTGGTGATGACGACTTCATATTCCTCGAGCGCCGTCTTGAAGTCGTCGGCTCCATAGGCAAATTCCCCCAAGCGGTAATGGGCCTGGTCCAGTAGGCTGCTCGACGGGAAATCGGCAATCAATTTGGCAATGGTGGCCTTCGCCTCCGGCTTGTTGAGCTTCTTCTGCGCCCGCGCCACCAGCAGCAGGGCCTCGTCCGTCTGCCGCCATTTGGGATTGGCGGCGACGGATGCGGCCAGGGCCTTTTCGGCCTCGGCGAACTTGTCCGTATAGAACAAGCTGGCCCCCATCAGGAACTGTGCTTCCGCCGCCAGGTCCGGCGACTTGAGCGCGGCGGCCACGGGGCTGAGCGCGTCAATCGTCTCGGGATATTTCTTTTGCAAATACGAAATCAGTCCCAGCCGCACCCGCCACAAATCAGCGTCCGCATGTTGCGGATAGGCGGCGACAATGTCTTTGTAACCCGCCTCGGCCTCCGGATATTTCTTCAGTTGCAGATTACACTCCGCCGCTACGTATTTCACATCCGCCAGCAGCTTGTCCTGCGGGTAAGCCGTCAGGAACGCAGCGCTCTGCTTCTGCCCTTCGCCATAATTCTTCAGCTCAAGCGCCGTGAAAGCGGCGTTGTACAGGGCCTGCGGGGCAACCTCATGCTTGGGATGGTCGGCAGCCAGCTTGGCGTAGAGGGGCAGTGACTCGCCACGGCGCTCCGGGATTTCATAGAGCGCGTCCGCCTGGTCGAGCTTGAGGTTCACCAAATAAGGACTGTCTCCGCCGGCTGCAATCAGCTTGGCGGCCTGGTCAGCGGCTTCGGCGAACTTCTTGCCGCGGATGTGAATGCGGCAGAGCCAGTGGCCGGCTTCGGCGGAGTCCTTCGTTCCCGCGGCAGCGGCACTCGCTAGCCACGCAGTCGCCTCTGCCAGCTTGTCGGCCCGATAGTAACAACGGCCGGCGGCCATGGTCGCCTCCGGCAGGTAGACCGACTTGGGAAATTCGGCGGCCACGCGGGCATAGAGCCCGGCGGCGAGATCAAACTTATCCTGCTTGGCCACGCAGTAGGCCTGACGAAATATGGCGTGGTCCGTTTGCGGAAAACCCTTCACGGTCGCCACGTCCGCGAACATCTTCTCCGCCGCGGCGAAGTTGCCCGCTTGCAGCGCCGTTTCCGCCTTTCGCATCCGCACTTCACTGGCCAGCGGGTTTTCCGGCAGTTCCTTCAGATAGATGTCATAGGTCGCGCCGGCTTCGGGATACTTGCCAAGCTCCTCCTGGGCGACTCCCAGGGCGTACAGGGCCTCACCGCGATGCTTGGTTTTCTCAAACTGCTTGAGCAGCGCCGCGTAAGCCGCCGCGGCCTCGGCTTTCTTTCCGAGGGCGTACTGCGACTCCCCCTGATAGAACAGCGCGGAATCGGCGTACTTACCCATCGGAAACAGCTTGGCCAACGCGGCGAAAGTCTCCGCCGCCTTCTCGTACATCCCCGCGGTGCCGGCCAAAGCGAGAGCGTACTGGCTGGAGCCCAGGTTAATGTAGCTGTCCTCGATGAGCTCAAACTTGGGATTGTTCGCGATGACCGCCTGGAACGCGGCTGCTGCCTGGTCGTATTGCTTGAGCTGCAACTGGCAAACGCCCAGATAATGCTGGGCCTTGGGAGCGAGCGGATCCTTGGAGTAGGTCTTCAGGAACTTTTCCCACTCCTCAATCGCCACGTCGAAGGCGTTGTTGTTCTGGAGCGTGGCCGCGTCCGCGAAGCTCTTTTTGGCTTCCTCCGACGAAACGGCGGCCTTTTCCTTTTCCTGGGAGAGAGCTTTGGAGCCGTGCATCAGACCAGCCGGTCCGCCCACGAAAAGCAGCGTTGCCAGCCCCAAAACGGCCCATTTCAGAGATGTTAGCAAGCGTTTCATCCGATCGAATCCTTTGCCGGGGACCAAGAGCCAAAGTCCATGCAGGACAAGCAATTACAGCACGCAAAACCCCTTGCCGCACAAGTCCCTTCAGTCTACCGGCTGCTCCCCGAGCGGTAAAGTTATTCGCCCAGCCGGCTATGCAGATAAGGGTGGCTGTAACGGCGGTAATTGTTACAGGCGGGAAGCAGAAGAGAAGCGATGAATTCGAAAATCCCCCGGGGCATCGTCCCGGGTAGACATAGAGCTGGCTCTTCCTATGCCTTCTTCGGTTTGCAAGGGAACCGAAGTGGTGGCGGTTGCTTCTAACCTCCTGGCGCGTTCCACACCTGGTCGTCGCCCTGATCCACTTTCAGAATTGGCGAAGCGATGGTTGAGATCTTGGGCACCAAACTCTCGGGATTCGTTTACTTGGGGAATCTTCGAGCTTATGCAACCTGGAGCCACAGCGACGGTATTGTGGCCGTTCAACTGAAAACCCGCGACCTCACCACAGCGCACCTGATCGAACTGCGGCAGTTGCGCGCTTCGAGCCGGCCAATGCCGATTGGAATCCCCGGCACCAAGAAGTATCGGGGTTCGATCATCGGATTTGAGAATGACCCGGAAGGGTTCACTCTCCACATCGCCAAGGCCGCGTAGGAAACTTGCTTGCGCGCCTTCCCCAGAAATCCAACTGGGGGCAGAATGCCCTCATGCCCGAACGCACTCCCATCTGCCCCATGTGCGGCAGCGAAAACTTGACGCGCGTCCCCCACGATGAGGCGCTGGGGGCCTCCGGACCGAAATGCTTGATCATCGCGTACAACTGTGAATGCGGTATCACCTTCACGGTTTGGAAGCCAGTCGTTTCGCCGGATGCTTTGCCGCCGGCAAACGGATCCGGGTGACGGCGGACGGTGCGCCGTTTGCACGCGCATTTTTCCATGTTCCCAGCATTGGACCCCGATTGCCCGCGGTGTGGCAGCAAAGTGCGCGACGTGGTGAGCGAATTCTTGTTTTCCTGTGCTGAAAAACCCTCGCTCGAAACAGTTTCCGCGCGAGTAACCTCCCATAAGTGCGGCTGCGGCCACAAATTCGTGATGGTCGATTACGAGCCAGGCGCGGCAGTCGAGGCACCGCTAACGGTGATCTCGGCACGCCCATAACACCTCTTCACCGGCCGGGAGCGTCCAGTCTGCTACACCCACATTCTCTGCCGGGTCCCACTATGACACGAGAAAAGATTTGACATTCGCTCCCACCCGTCCTAGGATGGCGGGCGCTGGGCCGGAAAAGTCTTTCCAGCCGGCAGAAATTGGTTTCGCGAGCTGGTCCGATCTTGTCGCGCCGCACCCTGTCTCTTTCGGGCCGACCCGCCATACACCCGCTTCGCGGGCAGGGAGGTTGTTATGGCCGTCCTTACTTCCACGGCGACCGTCACTGTCAATCCTGCGTTCCTGCAGGAGATCAAAGAAGTCAACCAGGAGCTGTGGCAATCCGTCACCGACCTGCGGCATCGCTGCTCCCGCCCCATTGCCACGGGGATGTGTCGGCACCTGGTCGATTGGCTCAGCGAATTGCGCGACCAGCTCGCCCTGCACTTCGCGCTGGAAGAAGCCTACGGCTATTTCGACGAACCGCTGCACGTGGCCCCGCAGTTGGCGGAGAAAGCGGACGGCCTGCGCAGCGAGCACCAGGAGCTCTACTCGGAGTTCTCGGAGATCGTCGATCGGGCCGAGAAGATGTTTTACGCCGGCCAGGCCGCTGCTCTGGCCCTCTGGGTCGGCCCGCGCTTCCTGGATTTTGACGCCCGCCTCCGCGACCACGAAGATCGAGAGAACGAGCTGATCTACGACGCGTTCGATTCGGACATCGGCTGCGGGGACTGAGAGGAAGTGTAAAGTGCAGAGTGCAAAGTGTGGAGTTCAGCGAGAGAGGCAGCCCATTGTTCGCAAGTGAATGGTGCTTTAGTCTTTCTCTTTCCTCACTCTACACTTTGCACTCTACAATCTGCACTCCTCCCCTATGCCCCGCTTTCACGTCTTACTAACCGACTACGCCTGGCCTGACCTCAACATCGAGCGTGAGATTTTGGCCGGCATCGACGCCGAACTGGTGGTGGCCGAAAAGGGAAAACAGGATGCCGCTTCGCTGGCGGAGTTGGCGAAGGGTGAAGATGTCGATGCCATCATGACCAATTGGGCCAAGGTTCCCAGGGAGGTCATTGCCGCTGCCCCCAAGTGCCGCATCGTCTGCCGGCTGGGGATTGGGCTGGATAACATTGATGTGGCGCATTGCACCAGCCAGAAGATCCCGGTCACGAACATTCCGGACTACTGTCTGATCGAAGTCGCCGAGCACGCCCTGGCCTTGCTGCTGTCGTTGTCGCGTAAGGTGGCCTTCTATCACCACGAGACGAAGGAAGGTCGTTATCAACTCCAATCAGGGCCGAAGCTGCGGAGGATTGAAGGACAGACGCTTGGCATCGTCGGCCTGGGAAATATTGGTCGCAAACTCGCCGAAAAGGCCCTCGGTATCGGCCTCAAAGTCATCGCCACCAGCCGTAGCGGTAAGAATCCAATGTCTGGGGTCGAATTCGTCACGCTCGACGAGTTGCTGACTCGGAGCGACTATGTTTCCCTGCACACTCCCTTTACTCCCGAGACGAAGCGAAGCATGGGAGCGCCGCAATTCGCCAAGATGAAACCGAGTGCCTACCTCATCAACACGGCCCGCGGCGGCCTGATTGACCACGACGCACTTCTGGCTGCTCTTCAATCCGGCAAGCTGGCCGGGGCAGCGCTCGACGTTCAGGATCCCGAGCCGCCGAATCTTTCGCTGCCGATTTTTCGAGACCAGCGGGTCTTCGTCACTCCCCACGCCGCCTTCGTCTCCGAAGAATCGCTGGCCAACCTCCGCAGCCGCGTGGCCAAGCAGGTTGTCGCCCGGCTGACGGGGAAAGTCCCGGAGAATGTCGTGAACGGGGTGGATAAGTAGGATGGGATTCCTATCCCGTCCGGATTAACCATGGCCAGTGCTAGTTCGCTGCAATGAGGAATGTGTAGGCTATTCATGTGGAAGCTGATTCGAACATTGTTCGGAGGTTCTGAGGCCAACAACAAACCTCCCGTCGACTTTGAAGCCATCAAGTCGGAGGTGGAAGCCCGTCTTATTCACCGCTCGCATGATGGTAGCTTGAACAGGTATCGGGTTGGTTGGTGGGGGTGTAGTCGCACGGTGGGGGCGGAGGGCCCCCTTTCCCCCAGAGCCGAGTTGTTGGTGGCGTG
>JBPCKT010000115.1:0-30479 GCA_051004015.1 Pirellulaceae bacterium
GGACTTCGCACTGAGGATTTTGGGCCGGGTATTGGGGACTGCGGCCTGGGGATTGGGGCCTGGGGATTGGGGACTGGGGACTGGGGACTGGGGACTGGGGACTGGGGACTGGGGACTGGGGACTGGGGACTGGGGCGTCCTGTCTCTTGTCGTTTCTTCCCATATTTCACGGCGATGCTCCCAGTTTGGATGGTCATGGCCCATGCGCATGCCCCTATTATTAAAATCGCAAACCAGGGTCAAAACCGGGCCGGAAAAATGGAAAGAATTCTCGTTGTCAGGAGGCGAGTGCCTTAACCCCTTGTCGGACAAGAACTTGCAAGAAGCTCTTCCCTCGACAGGCGTCCCGAAAGAACAGCCAACACGTGCCTGGTTGGGAACTAGTCGCCGGCCTTGCCCGCGGAAATATTTGTTTGTATACTGAATAAAAGTACAAAGTCGCGCATCAAGACTTCGGCTCGACGCGCGCGAAGTTGTTGGCGCCGTGGGGCTGCACACCCGTTTGAGACTAGTTTTCCCACTCACTTATCGCCGCTTATAACTTTTTCGGCATTTTTTGGGGGGGAGTCTTTGTAACCCAATGTACCGAAACAACTTAGAACGCACCTTGGCTACGAAAAGCGAATTGAAAACACCTTATAACTCGCCGAAACGAACCCTGATGAAACTCTTATGGGTTTCCGCCTCGATTCTGAGACAAGTCGTTACTGGCAGGCACTTTAGGCCCGTTTGAACGATTGAAAAAACTATTATGGATGTCCTGTCCACTAACCCGACGCGCAAGCGACGGAGAGTGTACGGAGAATGCATAAAATGACCGAACTCGCGGCACGTCGATATCTCTCCCTCGCTCGCGCGTCGGGTTAGTAAAGTCCGACGTTGACCCATTTTCCGAATTGCTCGATACTCCCCAAAGACCCCAAATCTGCCCCATTTTTCCGGTCTTGAGCCATGTCCGCGTCCCCTGATACCAGTCTGCCTGCCTATTGCCGCGAGGCGGCAGTGCGCGCGAAGCGGGGGGCGGCGGAGCTGGCGCTACTCTCGGGGGAGCGGAAGAATGCCTGGCTGCAGGAAGCGGCCCAGGTTCTGCGCGAGCGGACCAAGCTGATTCTCGCGGCCAATGAGCAGGACGTGGCGGCCGCGCCGGCTTTTGGAATCACGGATGCCGCCGTGGACCGTCTGACGCTGACGCCGAGCCGGGTCGAGGAGATCGCCGTCGGTCTGGAAGCCGTGGCGGCGCTGCCGGACCCGGTGGGGGAGGTCATCGAGTCGTCCATCCGCCCCAATGGGCTCCAGGTGCTGAAGACCCGTGTGCCGCTGGGAGTCGTCTTCTTTATCTATGAGTCCCGCCCGAACGTTACGGCCGATGCCGCCGCCATCTGCGTGAAGAGCGGCAACGCGGTCATTCTCCGCGGCGGCAAGGAAGCCGCCCACAGCAGCCGGGCCATTGTGCAAATCCTACAAGAAGTTGGAAAGAAGCACGGCCTTCCCGCCGACGCAATTCATCTCGTGGAAACGCCCGACCGCGACGCCGTCGACCATTTCCTCGCGCTGCCGGAATACATCGACGTCGCCATTCCCCGCGGCGGCGAGAGCTTGATCCGCCGCGTGGCTGCCGAAGCGAAGATGCCCGTGATCAAGCACTTCACCGGCAACTGCCATGTGTACGTGGACGCGAGCGCGGACCTGGCGATGGCGGAGAAGATCGTCATCAACTCTAAGTGCCACCGCTATGGCGTTTGCAACGCCTGCGAATCGCTGCTCATCCATGCCGACGTCGCCGGCAAATTTCTGCCGGTCATTGGAAAGGAACTAGCCGCCCGCGAAGTCGAAATCCGCGGCGACGACGCGACCCGCAAACTCGTTCCGGCCGCCAAACCGGCCACTGATGCTGACTATGCCGCCGAGTTCCTAGCACCAATTATTTCCGTCAAGGTCGTCGGCTCCTTGAGCGAGGCCATCGAACACATCAATCGCTTCGGCTCCAAGCATACGGACGCCATCGTGACGAGCGACCTGGCCGCCGCCCGGCAATTCACCGCAGCGGTCGATAGCGCCGCCGTAATCGTCAATGCCAGCACCCGCTTCAACGACGGCTTTCAACTCGGCCTGGGGGCGGAAATCGGCATCAGCACCGACAAATTCCACGCCCGCGGCCCGTGTGGGCTGAAAGAACTGACGACATACAAGTATGTGGTGTTTGGAGAAGGACAGGTGAGGGAGTAGAGAGAATGACGAAATCCGAATGGCGAATGACGAATGCATGACCAGCCCCTAATCCCCAGTCCCTAGCCCCCGCCTCCCATGGCCGACGAAGTTCTTAGCCAAACTGAAGTCGAAAGCCTCCTTTCCACGATGGAGGCGGGAAGCAGCCGCGCGAGCCCGCAAAAGCAGGCGGCGGCCAAGGGGCCGGCTCGCTACCGGGACCGCGTGCTGCCGTATGACTTCAAGCGGCCGGAACGGGTGGGCAAGGAGCAGATGCGGGCCCTCCAGTCGCTGCACGAGGGATTTGGCCGCAACTTCGGGGCGGAACTTTCCGCCTTGCTCCGCTGCATCGTCGAAGTCAGGCTGACGAGCGTGGATCAGCTCACCTACAGCGAGTTCATTTTCAGCCTGGAAAATCCCACCTGCTTCAACCTCTTGCGGGCGGAGCCGCTCGAAGGCAACCTGATCCTCGACATCAACCCGTCCATCCTCTATCCGATCATCGACCGATTGCTGGGGGGGGGCAAAGAGGCCGGCACCATCGCCCGCCGGCCGCTGACGGAAATTGAGCTCCGCCTGATGAGCCGCATCACGCAGCTCTTCCTCAATGAGCTGCGGCATGCCTGGGAGAACGTGCTGCCGCTCAAGCTTTCCGTGGAGCGTGTCGAAAGCAATCCGCAACTGGTGCAGATTGTGCCGCCGAATGAGGTCGTGATCCTGATCAGTTTCGAGCTGGTCCTGGGAGAGATTCGCGGCATGATGAACATGTGCATTCCGTTCAATGCGATTGAGCGAATCAGCGGCAAGCTCACCTCCAACAACTGGGCCACCTACGGCAAAGGAACGTCGACGCCGGAATCCATGCAGCAAATCACCCGCCGCATCGACCGCTCGCTAGTGGACGTGGTGGTGACGCTGGCGGAGTCCAAAATCAGCACCGACGACCTGCTCAGCCTGCGGGTCGGCGACATCATCACCACCGACAAAGACGTTCGCCAGCCGCTCGACGTCGCCGTGCAAGGCATGACCAAATTCCACGCGGCGCCAGGAGCCATCAAAGGCAAAAAGGCCGTGCAGATTGAAACGGTAATCCAGTCGTCCGCCGCGCCGCCAACGGCACCCCCAGCCGCCGCGCCCAAGCCGCCGGGCAAATAACGATTAAACGCTTGCCATCAGCTCGATTTCGAGCCGCGTCAGTTGCCGCACGACTTCCGCCGCCGCCGGCCGCCGCAGCAGGTCTTTGGCGAGCATCCGCATGAGGAGCCTGGCGAGCACCGGCGGAACGTCGAGAGCCGCTGCACGCACGTCAATAGGAGCCTCCCTCAGGTGCAGAAGCGCGAGCCTGGTCGGGTCTGCCTCCTCGAAGAGCGGCTGACCGGTGAGCAACTCGTAGAGCAGTACGCCGAGGCTATAGATGTCGCTTTCTCCGCATAGCGCGATCGCCGGCAGGAAGGACTCAGGGGAAACGTAGGCCAGCGTTCCGGCCAGAACTTCTCCCCCCTGGCATTCTTTGGATCCCAGTTTTCTCGCCAGTCCCAGGTCAATCAGCGTGACATGGCCCTGCGGCGAAACCAGCACATTCTCCGGCTTCACATCTCCATGCAGCCAGCCCGCGCTGTGCAGCGCCGCCAGAGCCGTCGCGGTCTGTCGCGCCACCCACACCGACTGCGGCAGGAACTTCGCCCCCCCAATCAAGCAGCCGTATTCGCGTCGGCGGTGCTCCAACAGCTTTCGCAAGGTCCAGCCGGAAATCCGCGGCATGACGATGAACGGCTCGCCGCGCAGTTGCCAATCCAGGACCGGCGCGAGATGGAGGTGCGAAACTGTTGAACCAACGAGCGCCTCGCGCTGCAGCATGGCCAGGCTCTGTCCGCTGCGCGACTCCGTTCCTGGCCGCAACGGCAGCGGTGTCTTGAGCGCGTAGTCGCCGCCGGCAGTCCCGGGCATTCTGGCGGCATAAACCCTGGCCCAGCTTCCCTCGCCAATCTGCTCCAATAATTCCCAGCGGCCTCGCATTTGGATAGCCGAAGCTGCTGTCGGTGCCGGCGACGAAACACCCCGCGGCCGCGCAGCAGGCATCGTTCCGGCACGATGGAGAGAAGAGGTCATGCGAGGGCAAGCCAGGACGGAATCGTCCTCGGGAACCAGCAGGGAGAAGAGGCGGGTTACTCCTTGAATCGGCGTTTCGGCCCACGGACTGAATGCTCAAGCTGCCTACGACAAACTGTGCGGCCTGGGAAAATGATGCGGGCGATTTCTTTGCGTTCCGCACGGGGGCGCGCTATACTGCCGCCAATCTGGATTCCCAGGGGCATTTCGTGGAGGAGCAGGCCATGTCTCGTTGCTTCGGTCTTGTTGCGGTGCGAGGGTTGTTTCTGGCGTGTACGGCTGCAATGCTGGCCATCCCGCTGGCCGCTTTCGGGGAGACGCAGGCCCAGAAGAGCCGCGGCGCCGAGCAGCAGGTGCAGGAAGCGCTGCAGCGGGAAATCTATGGCCTGGAATCGGACCGGCAAGAGCTGCTGGCCGCGGCGACGAAGAAGGTGCCGGGATACGCGCCCGCGATGTGGCAGCTCGGCTATTTGAAGGACCAGCGGAATCGCTGGGTGAAAGCGGACGACTATCTGCTGCAAGGGGCAGCGTCGGCTCCGCTGTCCGCCTACCAGCGAGTTCGCGGCAACTATCCGGATACGGCGGAGGGGCAACTGGCCCTGGCGAAGTGGTGCGAAGAGAAAAAACTCCTGAACCAGGCGTGGGCCCATCTGAACCGCGTGCTGGAACTGGAACCGAACCATCTTGCGGCCCGCGCAGCGCTCGGCTTTGAGCGAATCGGCGGCCTGTGGGTCAGCCGCGAAGAGCGGGCAACCGATGGGCAACTGGCTCTTGAAGAACGGCAGTCGCTGGCGAAATATGGCGAGGCGATGCGCGAGATTGCGGCTGGTCTTGCCAAGGAAAGTCCTGTGCGCCGCGAAGCTGCGGCCAAAAAGTTGATGGCCATTCGAGACGCCGCGGCTATTCCGGCGATGGAAGCGTTGGTCTCCCCCGTCAATGACGAGGCGGCCCGTCTGGTGGTGGATGCGCTGGCCGCAATGAGCGACCCGGCCGCATCCCTGTCGCTGGCGCGGCACGCCGTCTACTATCCCTCGCACGCTATCCGTGATGCCGCGGCGAAGAAGCTCATCAGCCGCGACAAACACGGTTACGCGCCGCAGCTCATTGCCATGCTTTACCTGCCGGTCCGCACCGAGGTGGTGGCCGACGTGCTGCCTAGCGGGCGGATTGGCTACCGGCATTCGTTCGCGCGGGAGGGGCACGACCGCAACGAAGTGCTGGTGCTGGACACGGAATACTTCCGCGTGGCGCAGGCCGGTGGCGACGCGGGACTCTCCGCCGCCCGCGCGGGCCTGGACGCAGCTCAAACCGCGACCGAGCGGGAGCTCGCGGTGGAAGCTCAGAACCGCTTTCAGTCGCAGCTTAACGACCGGATCACGCTCGCGCTCAAAATCGCCACCGAGCAGAATCTGCCCGCACAGCCCGAAAGCTGGTGGCGGTGGTGGAACGACTACAACGAGCTGCTGACGCAGGGACCCAAGACGGTCATCACCAGTCAGGAATATCGCACGTCCGCGGTCGTGGACATCGTACAGACCGGATCGCGCGGCAGCGGCGGCGGGACGTCGCAGGTAGCAATCACCGGCGAATGCCTCGTTGCGGGCACGCCTGTCTGGACGGCGAGCGGCCTTCTGGCCGTGGAGAAGATCAAGGTCGGAGACCTGGTACTTTCCCAGGATGCTGAAACCGGCGAACTCGCCCTGCGGCCCGTGCTCCGTACCACAATCCGCCCGCGCGGACCGACGGTAAAGTTCACTGCCGGGCAAGAGTCGTTCGAAGCCAGCGGCGGCCACCCCTTCTGGGTTTCCGGCGATGGTTGGCGGAAGGCCAGCGAGCTAAGGTCGGGAATGGTCCTGCACGCTTGCGGCAGCCCGGCCCGCGTGACGAGCGTTGAGGAGGGGAGTATCGCCGAAACCTATAACCTCGTGGTCGCCGTCTTCAGCACCTACTTCGTTGGCCGGCAGAAAATCCTGTCCCACGACTTCACCATGCGGCAGCCCAGCCCCACCGTGGTGCCGGGGTTGAGAGGAGAGTGAGAATCCGCCTGGGACGCGGGATCAGACTTCTTCCTTGGCCTCAAAGCCGTAGTCTTGCAGCTTGGTCCGCAGCGTGTTGCGATTGATGCCCAGGCGAGTGGCGGCTTTGGTCTGGACGTTGTTGCAGGACTGCAGGACCTGGACGATCAGCTCGCGCTCCACGCGATTGACGACTTTATCGTGGAGGTTCGTCTCATCGGCGGCAGCGGTGGAGACTCCCTGCTGAACCACTTCAAAGACCAGCGTGTCCAGGTCCACGCCGCGGATGCGTCCGCTGCGGCGGTCCCCCTTGCCCAGCACCGTGTCCGGCAGCAAATCCACCGTCAGTTCATCCCCTTCGGCCAGAACGATGGCCCGCTCCATGTAGTTTTGCAATTCGCGGACGTTGCCGGGCCAGTGGTAGTCCTGCAGCGCCTGCTGCGCCTGCGGATGAATGCGGCCGAGGTGCTTTTCGTTTTCCTCGCCGTAGTAGGCCAGAAAGTGCGTTACCAGCGGCAGGATGTCCTCCCGCCGCATCCGCAGCGGAGGAATGACGATGGGAACCACGTTCAGCCGCCAGTACAGGTCTTCGCGGAAACGGCCGGCGTCCACTTCGTCCCACAGGCTTTTGTTGCTGGCGGCGATGACGCGGCAGTCGACGCGAATGGTGTTGGTATCGCCGACCCGCTCAAACTCCCGCTGCTGGATGACGCGGAGCAGCTTGACCTGGAAGAGCAGAGAGGTGCAGTTGATTTCATCCAGGAAGATGGTGCCGGTGTGGGCGGCTTCGAAGCGGCCGGTGCGATTCTTCACGGCGTCCGTGAAGGAGCCCTTGACGTGGCCGAACAGCTCGCTTTCCAGCAGCGTTTCCGACAGAGCTCCGCAGTTGATGCGGATGAAAGGGGCGTCCTTGCGGCTGGAAAGCTGATGGATGGCGGTGGCGATCAGCTCTTTGCCCGTCCCCGCTTCGCCAAACAGCAGCACGCTGGAATTGGTGGCCGCGACCTTGCGGGTGAGGCGATACACAGCCTCCATCGCCGGGCTGCTGCCGATCAGGCTCGGGATGGGAGGCCCCAGGGAAGCGGGTTTCTGATTGTTATTGGCGGACATGGAAATGGGGAGGCACGTCCTTAGCCGCGCCCGATTTCAGGGACTTACTTCTGTTTCTTCGACTCCAGCGTATCCAGCACGCGGCCGAGGACCGCTTGCGTCTCTGGATCGAGGGTCGCGCTGCCGTTGTACCGGTCGTACTGCAGCAGGATTTGGGCTTTGGTGAGCAACGTGCCGCGACGGGCAACCGCCGCATCGAAGGCGGCGGCAGCGGCCTGACGATCTTCAAGGGGGCGGCCATGCTGGCTGATGAAATCAACCAGGGCAGTCTGGCACTTGGGCGTGGCCAGGCGGCCGAGCACCTTGGCAGCTTCGGCGGAAAGGCCTGGCGCGGTAAGTGCGCGGATAACGGATGTTTCGTGCCGGACCAGGTCGTAGACCGGCTGCGTCTCCGCGCGGTCGGCCAGGAAGGCCAGGGCATCCAGGGCTGCGGCAGCCTGGTCCACCCGCTCGTCGGGGGTCATCAGGTTGCGCGAGGCGAGGGCGACCAGGCGAGAAACTTCATAGCCGGCGGTTTCGCTGTCGTGAATCCGCGGGAAAACGGTGGTCAATGTGTCGTCCTCAAACGCATCCTTCATCTTGTCCAGGCGCTCGCCGCGGGCCATCACACCAATCGGGAGCCGGGCCGTGCGAAAGTCCTTTCGCAGTTGCTGCACGAGCTCTGTCACTCCAGGGGAGTCGATCGCGTCACTGATCAGGATGAAGTCGTAGTCCGGGCTGGCGACGGCAAATTGCATCAGGGCCTTGCCGGTGTAAGCGGCTTCGGCTTCGTAGTCGATTTCGTTCATGTAGCCGACAAGCGTTTGCCCGTCATCTGCCCGCGGATGGCCGACCAGCACGCGCCGCGAACCCGAGGTCGAGGCATAGTATGCCAGCGTATCGGTCACGTGGCTGGCGCCGGGAAAGGAGACCGTGGGATTCAGCTTCACGATCGCCATGGCCGCGGCAAAGCGGAGGCGGTGATCCGGATGCAGGAGCAACCTCGCCAGCGGTGATTCCTGGCCGGGAGCGGCCAGGAGCAGGCGGGCATGGCCCATTTCACCCAGCACCTCGCAGGCGGCTATCGCGGCAGCCAGACGGTTTTGCTTCACGGCTTCGCTGAGGACTTCGTTCATCGTGTCTTCGCCGGCCTCGGAAGCCAACTCGAAACCACTCCCGGCTCCGCGGGGAAGCGGCTTATCGAGGCCCCCCACGATCTTGTCGGTCTCGAGGCGCGTCATCACCCGCAGGCGGAGGTATTGATCCTTCGGGGCGATGGCATGGAGGTCTTCCGCCAGTCGGGACGCGAGCAACAAGTTAGCGTCGCTCTTGGGGAGCATGAGCGGTACCGGTATCTTTTGCCCTGCATCCCACTTCCAGATTTCCACAACGTCGCCCAAGTCCTGCGAAAGCACATCAGCCGCTGCCAGAAAAGCAATCAGACGGCGATGGAGATACTTTTCCGCATCGGCCGCGGTCGGAACCGTGTTCACGAGTCGCATCAGCGCTTCCTTCGCGACTTTCCGGATTGCCTCGGAGCTTTTGGGATCGACCGCCGGGCGCACCAGGTGAGGCACGGCCTGTTTCGAGTCAAGATAGCCAAGTGTGCTAATCGCGTTGACCCTTTGGGCTTCGTCCGCGGAGTCGAGCGCGGCGAGCAACGGACCTTCCGACACAACCTTCAATCGCACCAGCTCATTCTGAAGCGCGGGAAGGTCCTTGGCGCGGGCGGGATCGCCGAGCGCGGTGATGAGCGGCACCACCGCGTAAACCCCGGCCTGGGCCAGGTCGTTGGCGGCGATGTCCCGTTTACCCGCATCCGGGTTGCCGAGCTCCACAATCAGCCGGTCAATCCGGGCTGGATCCTTGACCACTTTGTCCGCCGCGGTCAGCACGGCCATGGCGACCTGCTTGCCTTCCGGCTGAACGTCCTTGTGCCGGCTGAGCCGCAGCAAGATTTCCGAACCGCGGCGGGCGGCGATACCGGCCATCGTGGCATCATCCGGCTTGGCTTCCAGGAACTTCTTGAGATACGCCTTGCACTCCGCGAAGGATTCAACTTTCAGCGTGATTTCCGCCGCCATCATGAGTTGATCGGGAGTCGTTGGACTGGACTCCCGCAAGTGCCGCAGGATGAGTGGGTCCTGGTTCAGCAGACCTTGGATCCGGGTGCGATCAAAGGTCGTTTTGACTTCGGGTCCTTCTTTGGCTCCCTTGTCGCCTGGCGCCTTCTTGCCAAACGGATCTTCGTCCGCTCCCTTGCCGGCTGGTGGATCTTGCGCGGCGAGCGAAAGCGCAACGATGCCCAGCGCGCAGGTCGCGGCCACAATCTTGAGAGCGAAGGGCCAGGGATGAGCAAAAAGGGTCATAGGATGACTCGCGGAGCGTCCAGGATGTACGTCGTGTGGCGTTACTTCAGTTTCTTCTTCCAAATCTCAATCTGCTTGCGGACTTCAGCGGGCGCGGTGGAACCATAGCTTTGAAATGCGGCGACGGCCTTGTCCACGCCCAGACATTCAAAAACGGCATTGTCTAGCGTCGGGTCGGCGGCCTGAAAATCTGCCAGCGGCAGATCGGCCAGGCGGACACCCTTTTCGGTTGCTTTGCGAACCAGGTCGCCGATCAAGTGATGAGCTGTTCGCTGCGGGATGCCGCGGCGGATGAGGAATTCCATGAGCGTGGTTGCGTCGAGGTGCCCCTTGTCCAGCTTGGCGGCGATTCCATCGCGGTTCAGGCTCGCGCCGGCTACCAGCGGAGCGGCCAGTTCCAGGCAAAGCTCGACCGTGTCAAAGGAATCGAAGATTGCTTCCTTGTCTTCCTGCAAATCGCGGTTGTAGGCCAGCGGCAGACCCTTCACCAGGATCAGCAGCGCCTGCAAGTTGCCAATGACGCGGGCCGATTTGCCGCGCGTCAATTCCAGCACGTCGGGATTGATTTTCTGCGGCATGATCGACGAGCCGGTGCAGAACTCCTGCGGCAGCTTCAGGAAATTGAATTCCGTGGTGCTCCACAGAATCCACTCCTCGGCCCAGGTGCTGAGGTGGGCGGCAATGAGCGAGAGCGCAAAGGCCGCTTCGAGCACAAAGTCGCGGTCGCTGGAGATGTCGAGGCTGTTTGCCCCTACTTCTTCAAAGCCCAAACGCTGAGCTACGTCGTGCCGGTCGATGGGAAGCGAAGTGCCCGCGAGAGCCGCTGCGCCGAGGCTGGATACATTCACTCGTCGTCGGCAATCTCGCAATCGGCCGCGATCCCGCTCCAGTTTTTCGCAGTAGGCCAACCAGTAGTGCGGGGCCAGCACCGGCTGGGCGCGTTGCAGGTGGGTATAGCCGGGAAGGATGACGTCCAAGTCGCCGTCGCAGCGATCGACGAACGCCTTTTGCAGCTCGATGAGCCGAGCGTCCATGCGGTCGAGAGCATCTCGCACCCACAATCGCAGGTCGGTGGAGACCTGGTCATTGCGGCTGCGGCCGGTATGGAGCTTGCGGCCGACGTCGCCGAGACGATCAATCAGCGCCTGCTCGATATGCATGTGGATGTCTTCGAGCTCGATCCGGAGCTCGAAGTTGCCGGCGGCGATTTCATCCCGAATATCCGTCAAGGCCTGGCAGATGCGGCGGCATTCGTCCTCGCTCAGCAACCCGACCTTCGCCAGCATCTGAGCGTGGGCAATGGAGCCCTGCACGTCATGCGCGTAGAGCCGGTGGTCAAAGCTGACGCTTTCGGTAAACCTCTCGACCCGGCGGTCCGTCGCCTTGTTGAATACTCCACTACGCGATGGACTTGCCAAACAAACCCCTTCGTTCCGCGGCAACGGATTTCGAGCCGCGGGAGAGTGGAAAGAAAAAACGAACGATTCCATGCTAAATGGGGTCCTGCCCGATGTCAACGAACATCCCAGGACGTCCGCACAATTTTTGGGCAATCGAGGACCGGCTCTTCTATTGCGCCGGAATTGACGCCGAAGTACGGCAATAATGGCACCGCCTCAAAGGTGAACTTATGGCGCAAGTCGTTATGTAGACACCCGTTAGCGCTTTCACTCCACGAGAAGGCACAATGGGCGGAATTGCCCCGCCATACGTCAAGAAAAAGTCCGCTTGCCCAACCACAGGGCAAGCGGACTAGCAATTCGCCCAATTTCAGGCACTGCGTTTAGTGCCGCGCGAAGTAGTGATACGTCACCTTCGGCTCGAAATTGTCGCCTGGCTTGAGCTTCACTTTCCAGGTCACGATCGAGCTGTTGTTGACGGCGGGATGCCCTTGGTAGTTCTGCCAGTCCTCGCTGCGGAACGCGGAAAGCACGATAGCGCCTTCCGCGTCGGCCTTGGTCACCTTGCCCCCAACGCGCAGCGTAATTTCGGCTTCGATGTCCACCTTTTTGTTGTTGCACAGGTGTACCGACGCTTCCTTTTCGATGCGAGCATAGTCGTAGCCGCTCCAGCGCAGAGCCTTGAGATCGCGGGCGATCTCCTTCTCGTCGAAGCTTCCGCGAGTGTCGATCGAGACAGTCACGGGGACGCGGCACTCGTCCTTCGGCGGCGTGTAGGTGAGCAACTCTTGAGCGAGCGGCTGCTGGCCCTCGGTAATCATGGCCGCGCCGGTGGTCCAGGGTAAGTTGGTGTTATTGGCGATGACCACCTGGTGCCAGACTTCGTTCTTGCTGAGAGTCAGGGGGGAAGCGATGCCCGCGCCGCTCGGCGCCGCCTCCACGTCGTTCCGAGCGACATGGACATCCCAGGTGTAAACGTCCTTGTAGGGCGCTTCCGTCGTGAAGATGGACACCGCCGAACGTTCTCCCTTGTCGAGAGTGATTTTCGGCAGTTTGTAGACGAACAAGTCCTGCGTGCCGGTGGCGGTTAATTCGCCAGGCAGATTGACGATGCCTCCTTCCGCGGCCGCGTTGGCCTGGGCGGCGGTCCGGCGGAATTCGCCGCTCCTTTGGCTGTACATCGCGTTGCTGAAGCTATTGTTCCCCTGGCCCATGATGTCCGGAGCGGCTTCGGCCAGTGCATTGCGGAGCGTGGCTTCCAGGATTAGCGGGCTCGGCGTTCCCTTGAAGCGGAAGTTGGGGACGCCGACGACGATATCGAGCGGCACATCCTGGAGATCTTCCGCCTCGTTCAGGATTTCCGCCTGCAAGGACACCTGTGCGAGGTTCTTTCCATCCTTCTGCCGCAAGTCGATGCGATAGGTCGGAATCCAGCGGATGCCGGGGCGAAAGTACATCACCGACAGCGTCTGTTTCTTCTCACCCTCGGGAAACTTAAAGGTCAGCCGCTTGGAACGGCGCGTTGATTTCATGGATTTGGCGAGCGTCGTTTTCATATCCTTGATGGAAACCGAGCGGACGCCACCGGCATTGAGAAACACGTCGCCGTCGTCGGTCCGGAGGACGAAGTTCGCTCCACTGATGGTCGTGAGCGTGTGGCTCTCCGTGATTTCTGGCCGGATCGGCCGGCGGCGGGCGCTGCGGGGACTGCCCGAAGAGGTGAGTGCCACCGACGAGAGCGCCGAGATATCGAGCGCCTCCAGTTGCGGCTCGGCGAGGAGTGTGGGCGTCTTTTCAACCAGCACCTCGCGGATTGTGCCACTCAAGACCGCTTTGTCATGCAATTCGATTTTGGCCTGCTTTCCCTGGTTCGCCAGCAGAATTTCAATGGTCTCCTTGCAGATCGTCTCCTTATCCTTGGTTTCCTCAGTTGTCTTCCAACCCGCCTGCATCGATACCAGCCGCCCTTCCTCCGGGATCGCCCAGAACGAGCCAAGGACAGCCGCATCGGGAACGTCATCGGTGAAGGCCTCTGCATTCTTGTCCGTGGTGAAGGTCGCTTTCTTGATGAACAGGCAGTAGCCATCCTTGAAGATGATCACGCGCTCAGTCTTCAGGTCCAGCTCGCTGGCCTTGGCATCGGCAGCGGAGAGTTGTTCTCCAGAAGTTGCCAATAGAAGCGGCAACGCGAACGTAACGAGAAATAGGCGGCGGCGCATGAGAGGATCTCCGACTGCGAGAGGTTAGATTCCGGGCTGGATACTCGGAATTCTAATCGCGACGGAGCGGCCGGCTGGTAACAGCGTTGTAAACAGCCGCACTTTAGAACAACGCCTTCGACAATCCGTACAGGGCTACGCCGATGCAGACGATTCCGCCGAGCACGCGAATCCCGCCGACGAACTGAGCCATTCCCCCTGAATGCTGCGTCCCCCATTTGCCTCTTGCCTGGCCGGTGAGGAGACTGCGAATGCCCGAGACGAGGAGCACGGCAGCGAGAACGCCAAAGATGGCGGCCAGCACCAACGGGTTTTCCTCAAGCCACTTGTTGGCGGCCTCATTAGGGGCGAGGAGCGGGACGAAGTAGGACATGCCGGTTCTCCAAACGCGGGTCTAGCTTGCCTTGGAAATCACCCGGATAATAAACAACCCCAATTCCCGCTGCAATTCCCTCCACGAAGATCTTCCGCATGGCTAAGTCGTTATTAATTGAATTGTCAATCCATTTGGTGTTATCTACTCTCTTGTCCGTGCTTTTCGCCGCCGCTGCTGCCAATGGCGAAGACTGGCCGCAGTGGCGCGGCCCTGCGGGCACGGGAGTGAGCGGCGAGAAGGAACTGCCGATTGTCTGGAACGAGCAGCGCGGAATTCTGTGGAAAGTGCCGCTGCCGGGGACGGGGACGAGCACGCCGGCCGTCTGGAAGGACGCCATCTTCGTGACCGGCCTTTCGGCGGAGAACAAACTCCTGCTGCTGCGGCTCGACAAGGCCGATGGCAAAATCGCCTGGACGAAGGAAGTCGGCGGCGGCGAAGATACGCGCGAAGGGCCGCGGCGGAGCAAGCTCAAGTTCCATCAGTATTACAGCGTGGCGAGCCCTTCCCCCGTGACCGACGGCAAGACGGTCGTTGCTCATTTCGGCAATGGAGACCTGGGCGCTTACGACTTGGACGGCAAGCAACTCTGGATGCGGAACCTGCAGGATGACCACGGCACGTACACTTGCTGGTATGGCCACGCCAATAGCCCGGTGCTATTCAAGGACCAGGTCATTTCGGTCTGCCTGCAAGATTCGCTGGCGGACTTGCAAGATAAACCCGTGGAGAGCTACCTGGTTAGCCACGACTTGCTCACCGGCAAGCAGCGGTGGAAGGTCTCGCGCAATACCCAGGCAAAAGCGGAGGAGTGCGACGCCTACACCACGCCGCTGCTGGCGTCTATCGGCGGCCAGGAACAACTTGTCGTGATGGGGGGCAATCAGCTCGACGCTTATGATCCCGCCAGCGGCAAGCAACTGTGGTTTCTGCCAGGGCTGTTCGGCGGACGAACGGTGAACAGCCCCACGGCCAGCGGCGATACGATCTTCGCCACCCGCGGACTCAAGAAGCCCCTCGTCGCCGTGCGGCCCACCAAGACGGGCGAGCTCACGCCGCGAGATATTGTCTGGCAATACGACGAAGGCTCCCCGGACTCCTGCTCTCCAGTTATTTGGAACGAACTGCTCTTCACCATCACCGACGATGGCATCGCCCGGTGCATCGACTTCCCCACCGGCCACCTGCAATGGAAGCAACGGCTCAAGGGGGGCTACAAGGCATCTCCAATCGCCGCCGACGGCCGCATTTACTTCCTCGGCATCGACGGCCTCTGCACCGTCATCTCCGCCAGCCCCCGCTTCGACAAGCTGCTGGAAAACAAGCTCGATGACGAAACCATCGCCTCACTGGCGGTGAGCGAGGGGCGGATTTACATTCGGGGAAAGAAGAGCCTGTATTGCATCGGGAGATGAAGAGAAGTACTGAGTACTGAGTACTGAGTACTGAGTACTGAGTACCTAGGAGTGTCAATCTGCGTTGCGGTTCGATCCTAGGACTTCACCGCCGCCCGTCCGATGGAATAGTAGGTAAAGCCGTATTCCCGCATCGTTTCGGCAGAATAGAGGTTGCGGCCGTCGAAGATGAGCGGCGCTTTGAGCAGCTTCTTCATCTGGTCGAAATCGGGGTTGCGGAAGACGTTCCACTCGGTGTTGATGGCCAGGGCGTCCGCGCCTTCCAGGCAGTTCAGCGGCTGATCGGCGAAGAGGAGCCGCTGGTCGAGATCGCCGAGGTCCTTCCGCGCGGCATATTCCTTCTTCACGTTGGGCATCGCTTCGGGATCGTGAGCCTGGACGCGAGCGCCGCAATTCAGCAGGTAGTCGATGAGGACCAGGGCGGGAGCTTCGCGGATGTCGTCGGTGCGGGGTTTGAAGGCGAGCCCCCAGACGGCGATGGTTTTCCCGTTGGGCGGGCCGCCGAAGTGCTTCTCGATTTTTTCAATCAGCGTCTGCTTCTGGGCGGTGTTGATTTCGTCGATGGCATCGAGCATCCGCGGCTCCATGCCGACTTCCCGCTCCATCTGGGCCAGGGCCCGGATGTCCTTGGGAAAACAACTGCCGCCGTAGCCGACGCCGGGAAAGAGGAACTGAAAGCCGATCCGCTGGTCGTGGCCGATCCCCTGCCGCACATCGTTGATATCGCCACCTTTGCGCTCGCAGAGGTTGGCCATCTCGTTGATGAAGCTGATTTTGGCGGCCAGCATGGCATTGGCCACGTACTTGGTCAGCTCCGCGCTTTCGGGAGTCATGGAGAGTAGCGGATTGGACGTGCGCAGGAAGGGCCGATAGAGCTGGGTGAGAAGGCGTTTGGCGTTCTCCGTGCGGACGCCGATGACGACGCGGTCGGGGCGCTGGAAGTCGTCGATGGCGGCACCTTCCTTGAGGAACTCGGGATTGCTCGCCACGTCCCTCGATTTGGCCGCAAGCTCCTGGAGCCGACTGGCCACTTTGACATTCGTGCCGACGGGGACGGTGCTCTTGATGACGACCACGGCATCGTCGCGCAGATGCGGCGCGATTGCCGCAACCGCCCCCATGACATATTTCAGGTCTGCCGCACCCTTCTCATCTTGCGGCGTCCCCACCGCGATGAAGACCAGCCGGGCATCCGACACCGCCGCTTTGCAATCCGCCGTGAACAGCAGCCGACCTTGGGCCGCGTTCCGCACCACCAGCTCCGCCAGCCCCGGCTCATAGATGGGGATATCCCCCTGCCTCAGCCGCTCGATCTTGGCGAGGTCGATATCAACGCAGGTCACCTCGTTGCCGCTCTCGGCCAGGCAAGTCCCTGTGACGAGCCCGACATAGCCGGTGCCGATCATAGCGAGCTTCATGGGAGGCTTTCCTCAAGAAAAGTAAACGTATCGGTTGAATTGGCCGTTTCGGAATGGCACCGCAACTCTGAATGACGAAACTCGAATGGCGAATGACGAATGGAAGACTTGCAGGCAAAATCATTCGCCATTCGTCATTCGGATTTCGCCATTTCCTCCCCTCCCTCTTCCCGCGGCACCGGCACGATGGCGACCAGCGAGTCTCCTTCGTCCATGCTCATGATGCGGACACCCTGGGTATTTCGTCCCTTGACGCCGATGTCGGCCGCGCGGATCCGCTGAATCTTGCCGCGGGCGGTCATCATGATCAGCTCGTCTTGCTCGCTGACCGCGACAATGCTGATCACGGGGCCGTTCCTTTCGGTGGTCTTCATGTCGCGCACGCCGCCCCCGCCTCGCCCCTTCGTGGGATAGCGATGGGAAGAAGAGGTTCGCTCGTCTCCTTCTGAGCCGGCTTCCTGCTCGGGCGATTCACTCTCTGCTTCCTCGGGCGCGGCGGAATCAGCGACTGCGGATTCTTCTGTATCCGTTTCGCTCTCGACGTCGCTTTCCGACTCTTCCGGACCGTCCACCTCGGAGTTCGGACCAAACGGAGTGCGCTTGCCGTAGCCTTTCTCGCTGACGGTGAGCAGCGTGGCCTGGGGATCGGCAATGACCATGCCGACGACGTTATCGCCGGCCTTCAGGCGGATGCCTTTGACTCCACTGGAATCGCGGCCGACTGCCCGCACTTTGGATTCACGAAAGCGGATCGCCTGACCCCGCGCGCTGGAGAGGACAATCTCATCGCCGGGGCCGACGATGGCGACGTCGACGAGCTCATCCTCCGGCTTCAGGTTGATGGCAATGATGCCTCCCCGCTTGGGACGGCTGTAGGCTTCCAGGGCGGTCTTCTTCACCAGGCCGCCGCGCGTCGCCATGATCAGGAACCGGCCGGGCAAGTTGAAGTCCCGAATGGCGATGCATTCCGCGATTTTTTCCCCTTCCGTCATATTCAGCAGGTTCACGATCGCCCGCCCCTTGCTGTCGCGATTGAGCTCGGGGACGTCGTAGACTTTTTGCCAGTAGACTTTCCCCTTGTTGGTGAAGAACAGCAGGTGGGCGTGCGTGCTGGCGACAAAGAGGTGCTGGATCGGGTCTTCCTCGTCCGTCTTGGCCCCCTTCATTCCCTTGCCGCCGCGGCGCTGGGCCCGGTAGGTGCTGGCGGGGGTCCGCTTGATGTACCCCTTGTGGCTGAGGGAAACGACCATCGTCTCTTCGGTAATCAGGTCTTCCAGATTGACGCTGCCGATCTCGTCGCCGCTGATCTCCGTCCGCCGGTCGTCACCGTGCTTTTTCTTGATTTCCAGCAAATCGTCCCGAATGATCGCCCGGATGTTGGCCTCGTCCCCGAGAATCCGCAGCAGCTCCAGAATTTCCGTCAGCAGCTCGGCGTGCTCCCCCGACAGCCGTTCTTGTTCGAGATTGACGAGCTGGCCGAGAGTCATACGGAGGATGGCCTCGCTCTGCACTGCTGTCAGGCGATAGACATCGGCAACGCCGCGCTCGTCCTGAAAGATCTTGAAGCCGGCGTCGCCGAGGGCCCGCTGCATCAGTGCGGCCGGGGCTTCCACGCCCATCAGGCCGAGTTTGGCTTCAGCCTGGGTCTTGGAGGCCCGGATGATGCGGATAATCTCGTCGATGTTGGCCAGGGCGAGCAGCAACCCTTCGACGGTGTGTTTCCGCCGGCGGGCCTTGGCGAGCAGGAACTGCGTGCGGCGGCGGATGACAACGACCCGATGCCGCAGGAATTCCTCGAGTAGTTGTTTGAGCGTGCATTCCCGCGGTTTGCCGTCAACGAGCGCCAGCAGGATGATGGAGAACGTGTCCTGAAGGGGCGAGAACTGATAGAGCTGATTGAGGACGACTTCCGGGTCGGAGTCCCGCTTGATGTCGATCAGGATATGGACCGGGTGGTTGAGGTCGCTGATGTCCGTGACTTCGGAGATGCCCTTGATCCGCTCGTCGTTGATCAATTCCTTGATTTTTTCCAGCACGCCGTCGCGCGATTGCTGGTAGGGAATCTCGCTAACGACGATCCGGAAGCGGTCCTTTTTGTATTCTTCGATCCGCGCCCGCGAGCGAAGCACGACGTTGCCGCGCCCCGTAAGATAGCCCCGGCGCAGGCCGCTGCGGCCGCAGATCATGCCGCCGGTGGGGAAATCCGGGCCGGGGACGATTTCCATCAATTCGTCGATGGAGACGTCGGGCTCGTCGATGACACGGATGAGGGCGTCGCAGATTTCCCGCAGGTTGTGCGGCGGGATGCTCGTCGCCATGCCGACGGCAATTCCCTGCGTGCCGTTGACCAGCAGATTCGGGAATTTGCTCGGCAGGACGGTCGGTTCGCGGAGGCGCTCGTCGTAAGTAGGGACGAGATCAACAGTGTCCCGCTCCAGGTCCTCGAGCATCAAAGCCGCGATGGGGGACATGCGGGCTTCGGTATACCGCATGGCCGCCGGCGGCATCCCGGCGATGGAGCCAAAGTTGCCTTGCTTGTCGATGAGGACGTGCCGAGTGTTCCACTCCTGGGCCATGCGGACAAGCGTGGGGTAGATCACGCTCTCGCCGTGAGGGTGGTAGTTGCCCATCGTTTCGCCGCAAATCTTGGCGCACTTGGTGCGCGAGGCGCCGGGGCCAAGGTTCAGGTCGTTCATGGCGACCAGGATGCGCCGTTGCGAAGGCTTGAGGCCGTCCCGAGCATCCGGAAGCGCCCGACTGACGATGACGCTCATGGCGTAGGTCAGGTAGCTCTCCTTGAGCTCGTCCTCAATGGACTGATCGAGGATGCGGCCCCCATCGCCATTGCCGCCGGGGGGAGTAGCGCCAGAAGGTGGATCGCCGGGGGGTGTGGGAGGCAGGGAATCACCGGGCGAGGAGGGGTCGGACGACAAGACAGAGTCCTTTCCAGCTGCGGGGGAAGCGCTCGCGGAGGGCTTCGAAAAACCCCGAAAACGGAGCCAAAATCAGGAAGAAGTTCGACCCGTCAGTTTATCATTTTTCGGCCTGAATCACAACGGGTGGGCCGTCCAGGTCCGATGCCGTAAGTCGTTGATGCGCAGGGACTTTTGCGCGGCCGTTTGCATGCCTTAGTACGCACGAAAAAGGGCAGGCTAATGGCCTGCCCTGGAGAAAATCGATTGAGCGACGAAGGGCAATCTACTGCACGTTGGGCGCAGATGGGACAGCCCACCAGGGAGCCGGCTCGAACCGTTTGAGCTCCATCGCCAGCAGCACGGTTGCGGTGATGATGCAAATCAGCGAGAGCATGAGCATCATCGTGTAGATGTTCGTGGGCTGCTTTTGAGCCGGTACGATGGGATTAGCTGAACTTGGTAGTGACATGATCTCCCTTCCGCACCTGGCCCCGTTTGAGGTCCTTGTTGATCTGGCCGACGGCCCGGTCCGGCGCGACCTTCATGATTTTGATCTGGCCGAGATAGGTGTCGCCACGAAAAATCTCCATGACGTGTCCTTCCCGCAGGCCGTCATCCATGCCGACCGAGATTTCCACCAGGTCCTTGTCGCCGACGACCAGCACGATTCCGGTGAGGTTGATCGGTTCCAGTTTGGAGACGAGCGAGTTGACATCCAGGCCATTCGCCTTCATGACCATCGACATTTGGGCGAGCTGCAAGTTGAGCTGATTGGCCCGCTCTTCCAGAGCTTGCCGCTTCACTTCGTCCTGATTCAGGCGGTCGGTCAGCTCGACGACCTTGGAAAACTGCATGTCACGGTCGAGCTGTGCGAGTTGCGTTTCCTTGCGGAGCTTGCCAATTTCGACTTCGAGAGCGACCAGTCGGTCCTGGGCGATCTTGCTGGCCTCGGTGGCAGTATTGAGAGCGGCAGTCGCGTCGTTGAGCAGCTTTTCCTGCTGGGCAACGGTGGCTTCCGCCCCGTTCGGGCCAGTCAGCCGGGTTTGCAGCGCGGCGAGCGCCTGGCGGCGGGACGCCTGCTCGAGTGCGAGCTGCTGTTTGGTCCGCTCATGTTCTTGCTTGGCGGCGGCGAGGGTCGCCGTCATTTTTTCCAGCTTAACTTCGAGTCCGATGTTGGGATCGGAATTCTTCACTTTGTCCCGCCAGTTTTGATGGGTGGCGAAGACCATCACGGCAAAGGACATGAACACCAGGCTCATGATGAAAATGAGCACCGTAAAGATTTTGCCGACAAGTGTCATGGCGAGCGAATCCTTGAGCTAAACGTGGCCCGGAGGCGAAGGAGGCCTGAGTCGGTTCGAGGCGTGCCGGAAGTCGCGCAGAACGGGCGATGGCAACAACTTCGGACGACCTCTGGAGGCCAGTATAATTACCCCGAAAACGAAATGTCAACGAAACGGGTTTAATTTTGGCGGGTTGGGGAGCCTGGGGCGGGTTAACGGCATGAATTACCGGAACCGCCGTATTGGTTGCGTCCCCCCCGATTGAGCGACTGCACTGATAGTTGGTCCAAAGTCCCCGAAGCCAAGGTGGTTTCAGTGGCTTGGCTCGTTACGTTTAGATTCGTGAACCAAGGGGGGTACTATTCCCGGTTTCCTGTCCGGGTATCCTATCCGCCGCCGCAAGACGAACCCGATGCCCATCAGCAGCACGCACGCCCCAGCGCACCCCATTGCCGGCCAGTCACCCAGGGTGTGGTAAAGGGGTGTGCGCCCATCGGGTTGAACCGTGACCACGAGCACCTCCGGTTTTCGCTTGGGACCGCGATCGATGATCCGGCCGCTCCCCTCGATGTTGGCGGAAATGCCCGTATTGGCGGCGATGACCAGGGGCCGGCGGTTCTCAATGGCCCTGAAGACGCCGCATTTCAGGTGCAGATCGAGAATCGAAGAACCATGGAACCAGCCGTCGTTGGTCAGATTGACGAGCACGTCCACCGGAGTCCCCTGCTTCTCAAGCTCCAGCAACTGAGAACGGATCAGGTGGGGCACGGTGCTCTCGAAACAAATGTTGGGGCTGAAGTTCATTCCTTTGACGTTGGCGACGGCCGGCTGGTCCCCTTCGGTCATTCCTTCGCCGATGGGAAGGGTGTCGTAAATCCAAGGGAACCAACTGGCTAAGGGAACATACTCGCCGAACATCACGGCGTGCATTTTGTCATACCGGCTGACGATCTCTCCGTTTTCATTCACGAGGAGCGCGGAGTTGTAATTCCGGAGGCGGTCCGGGCCGTAATCAAACGTTGAAGTGCAAAAATAGAACAGCGTCGGGACGTCCGCGCCTGGAGCATCCTTGTCGTTCAGCATTTGAGCTGCCTGGCGGACAGCCTTGGGAAACTCGCGGCGAAAAATCTCGACAGACTCTTCCTCGTGTGCAGGCACCTTCGCGCCGGGGGAAAGCACAATTTTCGGCAGCGCGAACATGGATTCCGGCCAGATGACCAGGTCGAGTTTTCGGTAATCATGGCGGGCTTGTTTCGTGAGTTCCGAATAATGCTGCATCCGCTCGATCCCTTGCTCGGAGTCCATGTCGATATGGACGTCTCGCGATCCCTGAATCAGTGCGACCAGCAGCGGCAGCCGGGCGGTGCCGGGGGGGATCTCGGCAAGACGCATCGAGCCGTAGGCGAGCGTCAGGATCAGGGCTAGTGCCGCGGGAATGAGCAGCCAATAGACGCGGCCACCTGCAAAAAAGGCTCTCGCGACAGCCGCTGCCGCAAGCATCATGAGGAAGCTCACGCCATACGCGCCGAAGATATCGGCAATTTGCAGCAGCGCGGGCCATTCGGTCTGCGAATGGCTGAGCAGACCGGCGGAGAATCCCGTGATGATGTAGCCGCGGGCGAGCTCCAGGCCGACCCAAATAACCGGAGCGGCAAGCACGACCGAGATCCGCAGTCGCTGCGCCACCCTGCACAGACCGATAAAGAGCGGTATATAGAACGCGAGATATGCGGCCAACACAATCCATCCCGGATACAACAAGATATGCGCCATCCGGATCCCTTGGAGCATCAAAAGCCAGTGAACAAAGCCGCCGAGCCAGATGCCGAAATACGCCCACCGCGTCATCGGCTGGGGTCGGAGTATCAGATACAGCCACGGCAATGGCGCTAGCCAAGCGATGGGCCACAAGTTGAGCGGCGGAAAGGCGGCCCATAGGATGAGGCCGCCGAGCAGAGAGCAGGCGAGGGAGATGTAGAAGGTCTGGCGGAGTTCGAGTGTGGGGAGCGAGCGACTCTCTCCGGTCTTCGCCTTCGGAGTCTTCTGGTCTTCGCGCCGCTGCCGCCGTTGCTTCGTACTCAGTACTAAGTACTGAGTAATTAGTACTGAGTAATTAGTAGTGAATACCGCTCTATTCGTCTCCATTGCTCCCGCCATCTTTTGCGAAGCTGTCCTTGGCCAAGACATCCACTCCTTCATCAGTCTTTGGTCTGAAAAACTCGGGCCGTTGCTTGCCGGTGATCCGTTCGTAACGCTCCCAATTCTCTTCCGTCCAACTCTTGCATTTCTGAATGAACTTCACGCCTCCGCCGGGCTTGATCATGGACTGAATCAAACCGATGGTCATTTTGCGAATCTCCGTTCCTTCGGAAAAGAGCGACGCAAATTCATCCTTGGTCAAGTATTTCCGGTCGTATGCAGCGCAAAGATGGGACTTGGTCTCATCCAAACTGCCCAGTGCGTAGCCCAAGAACGTGACGAATTCCGCTTGCGTTCCGCGGCCAAAGCCTTCGGCGATATTGGACATGACCGATTCCGACGAATCGTTGATTTGCACCACCTGGCGTTGGTCACGAGCGAATGGTTTTTCTAGGGATAATTCGAAAATCCGTTTGGACCATTGCCTTGACCGCTGCCAGCACAGGAGATCGGTGAAGGATCGGACGCCGGGCATGGGCGTTACTCCAAGAAGTCTGAAAATTTGACCGAGCTGCGAATAAATGGGTCCGGAAAGGGTCGTGCCTCAGTACTCAGTACTCAGTACTCAGTACTCAGTACTCAGTACTCAGTACTCAGTACTCAGTACTCAGTACTCAGTACTCAGTACGCAATCGACGCATCGCTGATTTGCTTCTCACGCGTGTTTGATCTCAATAATCGCCTCCACCTCCACGGCAGCGCCGGTGGGAAGGGCAGCGAATCCGAGGGCGCTGCGGGCGTGGTAGCCGTCGCCGTCTTTGCCGAAGATTTCGTGGAACAGGTCGGATGCGCCGTTAATGACCAGGTGCTGGTCGGTGAAGGTGGGGGCCGAATAGACGCAGCCCAGGAGCTTGATGATTCGCAGCCCATCCAGCGTACCGTTGGCCTGGCGGACGCTCCGCAGAAGCTTGACGGCACATTCGCGGGCAGCTTTCTGCCCCTCTTCCACGCTGAGATTTTTCAAACTCGCTTGCCGACTGGCATTATCTCCCAGAATCCCTTTCATATCGCTGACGTGCCCCGACAGGAAATAGAGGTT
Organism: Pirellulaceae bacterium; assembly: GCA_051004015.1. Taxonomy (GTDB): domain Bacteria; phylum Planctomycetota; class Planctomycetia; order Pirellulales; family Pirellulaceae; genus SXOA01. The sequence goes on from JBPCKT010000115.1 coordinate 24,049, forward strand.
TCCCGCCCGGCAGCAGAGGTTGAGGTATCCCTTCTTCTGCTCGGGGAATTCGATGCCCAGTTCTTTGGCTTTTTGTTCGGGGGTCATGGGGAGGTTCCTTATGAGAATGGATTTTCTGCCACGAGAATTCTAGCGGAAGAAGAGAGCCTTCCGAAGGGCAGCGGCGCGCGTGGCCGAGAGGATAAAGATTATTAGCGAAAGAACGCCACACGGGCATTCTGCCGGAGTTTGCAGTACCGGCGCGTTTCGCGTCACTCCGCCCCGGCTTCAGCCAGCAAGTGGGGAGTCAAGGCGTCGAACTTGAGGGGAAAAAGCAGCTCGCGCAGGCTCCCCAGCAAGTTCGCGGAATCCGCCGTGGAATAGAGCTGGTCCATCCGCTGGGCGAATTCATCGAGCAGCCGCTTGCCTTCGGGCCAGCGGACGTGCATGGTGCGGTGGCAATCCTCCAGCAGTTGATAGATGCGGGCCCGCGTGACCCCCATTTCCCGCGACTGCTCGCGGACGCTCTTGGGCGGAGCGCCAACTCCCAGGCGGGCTCGGGCCAGGCTGCACACCGTCGTCCCTACATCCAACTCCAACTGCTTGAGCACCGGCTCGCAGAGCTTTTCCACCAACTCTTCCTGCCGCGGCGCGGTGTCCCGCGTCTTCGCTTCCGCCATCCAGTCTTCCGCCTCGGCGATGAGTCGCGGCGAAAGGCGGACGGCGAGGCCGGTGCTGGCGACGGCGCCGAGCATGCGATGCACGGCATGAAATACTTCCAGCACCGCCAGCACGCGCTTCTCGCCGTGCGTTTTGAGCTCACGGATTTCCACCAGCGACTTGTCGAGATAAAAACCGAGCGGCGATTCCCAGATGACCGTCGGCAGCGACTGGAGTGACGGGGCCAGCCGGCCGAGCTGCTCGTTGCCGATGCCGTGGAGGCGGACGGTGTCTTTCCACTGGGTCCAGATAAGCTCCGAAACGAGGGCTGGATTGAAGGCGCTCGGGTCCGCGTTCGCCGACGGTGTTTGGCTGGCTGTTGCGAGAGCAGCTTCGGTGAGAAACTGATGTTCCGCGGGACTTTGCGTGGCGGCCCGGTGCAGGAGCACCACCAGGGAGGCCATCTTCTTCTGCCCCACTCCCGGCGTGGCGGCCAGTTCGGCAAAGCGGGTGGACAACAGCTCGCGGAGGGTCCTAGCTAGAAACGCCAGCGGCAGGCGGCGGTCATTGGGCAAGACCCAAAAAGCGAGAGGCTTCCCTAGCCGGTCAGGGTTATTGTCCGCCAAGAGTTGTTCACGAAGGAGGTCGAAGCTGGCCGCGAGCTTGACGTCGTCGGCCGAAGGAACCAGTGACATTCGTCGTATCCTCTTGCTGCTAAAGATGTTCCGTTCCGTCCGCCCCTGGTCTTGTTGGGGGGCGTCTTGCTGCCCTTTCATGGGACGACAAAGTATTCCGTTTTGTTCAAATAGTTTCCAAGGTTGTTACTTTCTTTCGTTTGTTTTCCGAGAGTATTTTGTTAAGCGCGGTCCGCCTCGTGGAATAACATTTTTTACTTGACAGTCGTCTCGCTAATGGCCGAAAACCGGACCATTCTTAAACCCCGCAGCGACCGGTCAAGCGTCGTGACGAGGGAAATTTAGCTGGGCTTTCTAGGGAATAATCCTTGGTGTTAGCGCCTGGCGAAGGGAAGAATTCTATTCATTAGGCGCCGTCACGTCCAAAATCGTGCTAGCCCCGGCGAAGAAGACACTTGGGTAGCGCGCTACCGATTCGATAAAAGCCGGCTGGGCTTCCCAGCCCATCCAAGCAGAGTCGACGACCTCACACGCCAGCTAACGCTGGCCGCTCGCCGGTGAGAAATGCGGGCCAATAGGAATTTATCGAACACCTTGGCCCTTTCGCCGGTCTCAATCCTGGCGGCAGTGAAGAGCCTCGGGAAACCACGCTAACGACGGACGCGCGACCTTGGCCACCCCTTCCGACCAGAGCGAGTTTCTCCAAATGGACGACGACCACGGTGCAGCGGTGCTGGCCATGCTCAGGCGGCTGTGCGGAAACATGCCGGACGCCGAGGACGCCTTTCAGGAGACAGCCGTGCGAGTCTGGAAGAGACCACGGCAAAGTCCGCTCGTCGATTCGGCATGACCGGCCAGCTTACGCAGGCCGCTCGCCGGTCACTCTCGCGCCTGCCTAAGCCGTCGTCTCCGCCAGCGCCGCCGCTTCCTGCTCCGCCTGCCGCTTGTCCTTGTTGCTGGACCGCTGCTGCCAGCGCTCCATCGCCAGTTCCACGATGCGGCCGATCAGCGATTCATAATCCAGGCCGGCGGCTTTGGCGGCCATGGCGAACTCGCCGTCCTTTTCGAGATAACAGTTAGCGTTGACCTCGATGACGTATATGTCGCCGCTCTCCGCCACCCGCAGATCGATCCGCCCGTAATCGCGGACTCGTAGCGCTCGGTAGGCGTCCAAGGCCACTTTTTGCACGCGGGCTTTGAGCTCCGGCTCCAGCTTCGCCATCACCGATTTGGTCCCTTTGTACTGCGGGCTGTCCGTGTCGAACTTGGCCTTGTTATCGACGATCTGCGGGGCACCCTCCGGAAGGCCAGAAAAGTCCATCTCCACAGGCGGAAAAACCTGCGGCTCCAGGTTCCCCAAAATTCCGACGTACAGCTCGCGCCCCTCGATGTACTCCTCCGCGAGCGCCGCGTCCCCATACTTTTCGTGAATGGTGGCGACCCGCTCCAATAACTCTTGCGTCGTGCGAACCAGCGATTTTGCGTCGATCCCAATCGAGGCATCCATCCTGGCCGGCTTCACGAACAGTGGCAGCCGCAGCTTACCCCCCGTTTCGAAATCGGCGTCCGGCGAGAACGAAGCAAAATCAGGATACAGAACCTTTTCATACGCCAGCAGCTTTTTGGAGAGCGTCTTATCCTCCTGCAGATAGAGCTCCCCCGGCCCGCCCCCCGTATAAGGAACCTCCAGCAGGTCCAAGACGCCAGTGACGCCAATCAGGCCTCCCAGAATATCCGCCCCAAAAGATTCCAACAGGTTGAAAACCGCATCCGGCTTCCGGCGACGCAATTCGCCGACCAGCTCCACGACATCGTCATGAATGGCGAGTGTCGACGTCTTGTGACCTCGCTTGCGCAGAGCCTCCTCGACCTGCTTCACCACAACGTCCGGCTCGTCTGCATCCGGTTCGAGAAACGCCAGCAGAACGATATTCATAGGGGAACTACCACTGGCAAACGGCGTGCCGACTATTCTGAAAGCGGGCGGGGTATATGGTTGCCCAGTCAGCCACCGCCTTCAGGCGGTGGTAAGGCAAGGGCAAAAAACCTATAAATAGCCGGCTTCAGCCGGTCTTCCCGCACTCCGCCTTTCAGGCATCTGACGAGAGAGGTCGAACCATGTCTGCTCATGTGTTCCACGAAATCTATCTCCACATTACCTGGCACACGAAGGACAGCTACCCCTTGCTGACGCCAAAGTTCGAGGTGGAAGTTCACGAGTTTCTGCGTGATCGCTGCCGCAACACAAGCGGCGTCTATCTGCACGGCATCAATGGGACGCCAACGCACGTGCATGTGGCGATGAATATCGAACCGCACGTAACCATCAGCGATCTGGTTGGCGACCTTAAAGGGGCGTGCTCCCACGAGCTGAACAAGCAGAAACGAATGAAGCGTTTGCCGTGGCAACGCGGATTCGGAGTAGTGAGCTTTGGAAAGCGGAATCTTCCATGGGTGCTGGCGTACGTGGCCAATCAGAAATCGCACCACGCGTCTGGCAGGGTCCAAAGGCGGCTGGAAAAGATTAACTTGGATGATGACGGAACTCCACTGGAGGGCTAGCTAAAGCGAAATGAGAAAGCCGGCTGAAGCCGGCTGGGATGAGTTTTCTACGGCAATCGCCATCCACCGCCTGAAGGCGGTGGCTGACAAAGGCAGGAGAACTCTCTAAACCGCGGCTCTCAACGAATGCGCCGGTAAGCAATCCATGGCCGAAACACCCCCCTTTGAACCCAGCCGCCTGCTCGCAACTTCCATCCGCGACCTGGGCCTGACGATTGCCGGCACGCCGCTTGAACCGGTCCTCGCGCAGTTTCAGCAGGAGCTCCAGCGTGCCGGCATCACGCGGCTGCGGCCCCACTTCTATCTTTCCACGGAGTGGGGGGTCCCCTTCGGCACCATCTCCATCGCCATCCCGTTCTATCTGGCCCGGCCGGATTTGACGGCAGTCCACGCCGAGCGGATCGGCCACTTGGAGGGGGTCGGGACCGCCGAGTTGCTCCGCTATCTGCGGCACGAAATGGGACACGTCGTCAACTACGCCTACCAGCTTTTCGAGCAGGAGGAATGGATCAAATGCTTTGGCTCCATCACGCAGCCATACGCCGATGCCTACCGCCCCGAGCCCTTCAGCCGCAAGTTCGTGCGGCACTTGCCGGGCTGGTACGCTCAAAAACATCCCGATGAAGACTGGGCGGAAACCTTTGCCGTCTGGATGACCCCCCGCAGCGACTGGCGAACCGAATATGGTTATTGGCCGGAAGCTCGGGCGAAGCTCGACTACTGCGACCGGCTCATGGCGCTGCTGAGGGACCGCGACCCCCCGGTGACCGCGACCGAGCTGGACGAGGACGTCAGCGAGCTGGCGAGCTCTCTCGAAGACTACTACCGGGCCGCGGCCACCATCGACGGCGACCCGCTCCCCCCCGGCCTCGACGGCGCACTGCAAGCCATCTTCCAGGACATCGACGAGCCGGACCCGACTTCGAGCGTGGACTCGCGCCTTCCCGCGGCTGACCTCCTGTTGAAACTCGAACAGGAACTCTCCGCCAACGTCTACCGCTGGAGCGGCCACTTCCCCGAGTCCACTCGCCACCTGGTCCAACACCTCGCCCAGCGCGCCCGCGAGCTCCAACAGGTCTACCCCGCCGACCAGGAACCCGCCTTCATCATCGCCGTTACCACGCTGGTCACGACGCTGGCGATGAATTATGTGATGAGGGGGAGTTATATTCCGTAGAGAGGGCTGCTTAAATCGTAGGATGGGACTCCAGTCCCGTCCGAATCAACATCGCCATCCCAGAACGGACGGGACAGGAGTCCCATCCTACAAATCCCATGTGGAACCTCCCTCCACCACCGGGCTTCCAAGGTCTTCATGCCGACAAGCCCGTCACCATGTACGAGCGGCACTTGCCGCACTGGCGACAAGACGGCGCGACTTATTTCGTTACCTCTCGCCTTGGAGACTCACTCCCTCAAAGCAAGCTCCACGAACTCGACGGCTTGCGCAAGGAATGGGAACGGCTGCATCCGCCGCCCCGCTCGAAGGACGTCTTGGAAGAGCACATGCGGGAAATCATCCAGAAAATCGAACGCTGGCTGGATCAGGGCATGGGAAGTTGCGTCCTGCGTAAGCCTCCAAACGCCAAGCTGGTCGTCGACGCCATGCATTTCTTCGATCTTCCCACCGTAGGATGGGACTCCAGTCCCGTCCGGCTAGACACTGCCATCAGAAGAACGGACGGGACGGGAGTCCCATCCTACGAACCGCGCTACGAACTTGGTGCTTACGTCGTGATGCCCAATCACATTCATGCCATCATCCGTCCGCTCGGCAATCACTCTCTGGAAGACATCCTGGTAAGCTGGAAGAAATTCACTTCCCGTCGAATCAACGCCTCGGAAGAGACCACCGGCGACCTCTGGCAGCAAGAATCTTTCGACCGGATTATCCGCGACGAAGAACATCTCTGGCGGACCATTCAGTATATTGCCCGCAACCCGGAACTGGCCGGCCTCCCTTCCGGATGCTGTCCACTCTGGATCCGTCCCCCGTGGCAATTCCTCGGCTGGAAGTTTGTCCCGTAGGATGGGACTCCAGTCCCGTCCGAATCAACATCGCCATCCCAGAACGGACGGGACAGGAGTCCCATCCTACGGCCTCATTTTGAGAATATCGGGAAATCTTTGTCACAAGGTCTTGACTGTGCCAACCGAATGTGTACAATTGTTATGATTGGCTTGTCAGACAGGGGAGCGGACTAGCCGATTTGAGATTTCGGTAGGTTCAGACTTCGGACTTGCGATTTGAAAAGAGACTGCGAGTGATTCAGTGGAAGTTGATGAATCAAGAATCGACACAAAATGAAGAGTATGAATCAAGTCGCAGGCGACGTGAATCAGCCGAAACGATTGGCAGGACAGAGGTTAGGTCAAGGGGAATCGACGTAAGTGAAGGCTCTGGAGCTTGAAATAAGGAGGCGTGAATCAATGAATCAAGCCACTGCTTTCGGGGAGGGAAGGAAAGAAGGAGACAGGAGACAGGAGACAGGAGTCGGGGTCAGTAGGCAGTCGCTCATCGGAGGGGGCGCAGTAGTAGGGGGGCTGAAAAACCCGGGGGGTTTTTCAGTTTAGGTGGGGCCCCCAGTGCCGGGT
>JBPCKT010000116.1:0-52260 GCA_051004015.1 Pirellulaceae bacterium
TCACCTGGCTCCAAACCTCCAGCCGCCGACGCTCTCGCTTGCTCATCGCCAACGTCTCCATGTCCAGCCCTCCTTTGGAAGGGCAGCATGGGGACATTTCTATCCGTCGCCAGAGGGGACATTTCTAATGGTGGATGACACGCTGAACCTTTTGCCCTCTCCGCAGCACCCAAGAGAGATAGGGGGGCGAGCGAGCGCGATTTTTCCTAACATCGCTTCCCTGCACTGCTTAGACTGGGTTAAGCTAATGATTAATCCGCCCCACGCCCCTCCGCCCTAAGGCAGGATTCGCCGCGTGAACCGCCTGAACGTGGAAGAGACCACCCGCGAGCACTTCCCCCGCATCCATCGGGCTGCGCTCGTGCTTTGCGGCAACCCCTGGGATGCGGACGACCTGGCCCAGGAAACCTTCATGGTCCTAGCTCGGCAGGGGAAGGATTTTGAAGGACGAAGCAGCGTTTATACCTGGCTGTACGGGATCCTGCTCAACCTGGACCGGCGGCAGCGGCGGCAACTGGGGATGAAGCGCCGCAAGCTCCGCGTCCTGTGGGACCGGGAGCCAACGGTTCAGAGAAGCATGCCGGGGGCCGACGCCCCGGTGGAAGTGGCCGAGTGGAAAAACAGCCTCTGGGCTCGCGTTGCCCTGCTCCCCGAAGGGCAGCGGCAGTCGCTGGTCTTGCGGTTCAGCGAAGGATTGCGGTACGAAGAAGTCGCCGAAGTTTTGCAGTGTCCCCTGGGCACGGTCAAGAGCCGGATTTTTCACGGCCTGGCCGCCCTGCGGCGGATTTTGGATAGCGAAGGGGAAGAGGCCCGCCAGATGCCCGCCTTTCCCAGTGAGGATATTTCTCATGCAGTTTGACCCGCGGGTTTTTCGAGAAGACGAGGGCATTCGCGAAGGCGACGCCAGCTTTGGCGATGGCGACCTGAAGTTGCCAGACGACCTCGCCCTCATGGCCGAGCAACTCGGCGATGATGCGGCACGTCTCGCGGCCACATATCCGCCGCCGCTGCCCACAGTGCTTGCAGTTTCGCGCCAAGAATCCGTCGCCCAAACATCGTCTCGTCGCAAGGCCTGGCTCACGCGTTCCCTCGCCGGCACCGCTCTGGCCGCTGGACTCATCACGATCTCGCTCGTGGCATCGAATTCCTATCGGCCCCAAGACGCAAATCACTCGCTGCCAGCAGCCGCTTCTTCGTCCGCTATGGATTCCCTAGTAGCGCATGAACCTGCCACACCCAAAGGCACGCAGCCGCAAAAAATCCCCGTCACTCCTGCCTCCTGGCTGGGCGACACCTCCGGCCCCGAGCTCGAAGCCTTGATGGACCTGTGGGAACAAGACCAGCCTGCCGTCCGCAGTTTGTCGTTTTAATGTAGGACGGCCTTTCCAGGCCGTCTGGAGGGAATCCTCTTCCATGTCGTTGCGGTACTTCTATTCCTTCGCCGTCCTATCCTCCCTCCTCGCCAGCGCTTCGGCACAGGAACTGAACACCCCGTTTGTCTCCTGGGAAAAGCCAACCCAGCGACTCCAAAACGCCACCGTCACCGTTCGCATCCTCTGCCAAATGCAGAAGCCGCCTATGGAGAAAGACGGAGAGAGGTTCGAATCCGCCAATCCCACAGCCGGCCCCTTGGCCGAAAAATCCGCGTCCGAAAAATCCGCCGTCGAAAAACAGAAGGAATCCGGCCGCTCCTCTACCGTCATCGTCTGCTCCGGCCTCTGTGTCGCCCGCAACAAGTTTGTCACCGCGGTCCAGGTCGGCACCGATTCGCAGATCCGCTTCACTTTTCCCGGCGGCAGCCAGGGGGATGCCCGGCTGCGGGTGATTGATGAGTTCTCCGGGCTGGCGATTTTGGAGTCGAAGTCCGATGCTGCCACTCCCATCGAGCTCGCCCCCGCACCCGCCGCTGCCGGCTCGTGGGTGATGACCGGCTCTGCCTGGGGGGTGGAGAAGCCCATCGTCTCGCTGGGTATCGTCGGCGCGGTGGACCGCACCCTTACCGGCGGTGGCTATCCACCGCTCCTCCAGTGCGATGTCCGCACGACCGACACCTCCTGCGGCGCGGGGGTGGTCAACAGCCAGGGGAAGCTCGTCGGCGTCGTCATCGGCACGGACAAGCCCGAGGCGCAGCGGGGCTGGGCCTACGCCGTTCCCGTTACGCACGTGCAGCGGCTGCTCCGCGTGGCGGACGGGGCCAAGGGCACTGCCGGCAAAGAGGACGACCGCTCCGTCATCGTCCTCAAACGCCGCCGGCCGGTCGTCGGCATGTCACTCGATAGCGAGGAGGACGGCGGCATCGTCGTCCGCCGCGTCGTCCCCGGCGGACCAGCCGCCAAAGCCGGCATCCAGGTCGGCGACCACGTCACCGCCACCGACGGCATCCGCATCCGCTCCGTCTACCAGGCCACCGTCCCCACCCTCCACAAGCAACCCGGCGACACCATCAGCTTCACCATCGAGCGTGCCGGCAAGCCTCAAGACATCCAAGTCACCCTCGGCGGCGGCGTGGAGCTCCCCTCCCTCCCCGAAAACCAGCTCGCCGACGTCATCCAGCCGAAAGTCCAGATGCGACGGGACTCCAAAGGCGCCTACATCCGCAGCCAGGATGATAACTCCGAGCTGGTCCTCAACCCCCTGGGCGAAGGCGGCCGGCTGAAAGCTTCGGGGGACAGTGTTCTCGCCGCCGAGAAAATTGCCCTCCTCGAAAAGGCCATGGACCGCTATCAGAAAGTCATCGAGCTCCAGCAACAGCAACTCAAGGAATCCACCACCAGCCGTCGCCAACTCGAGGAGTCCCTCGAGTCTCTCAAATCGGACCTCGAATCCCTCCGCAAACAGCTCCCGCCCAGCGGTGGCAACAAGAAAGAGGCGGCAGCGGAAGGCGTAAAGAAGTAGTGCCCTGCCGCTCTGCCAGGCACTTCCATCGAGGGTCCGGCTGGCATGTTACGTCCGCTAGCCTTTACCTTGCCCTAGTCGCGGTAGGGCGGTTAGACTGGAACCATCACAGGATATTGATGTGTGCAAAGGACGGTGCTGGTGGAAGAAATGAATATCAAGCCTGTTACCTCAGGAACTTCCTTTTCCCGGCGCGAGCTGCTGCGCGTGGGTGGGGCGGGGGTGATGGGGATTTCGCTGGCGAAGCTCTTGGGGGCGGCGGAGGGGCCGACAGTTACGGGGCCGGCCCATCAGCTCGTGGCGAAAGCCGATTCGTGCATCATCATGATGCTCAACGGCGGGCCGAGCCATCTCGATATGTGGGATATGAAGCCGGATGCGCCGGATAATATCCGCGGGGAGTTCAAGCCGATTCCCTCGACGCTGACGGGGGTGCCGGTCAGCGAGCACATGCCCAAGCTGTCCCAGCAGATGCACCGCTGCACGCTGATTCGCTCGATGCACCACAGCGTCAACAACGCCCACGCCGCCGCGGTGTATGTGGCCCTGACCGGTCATGACCGGGGGGAAGTGGGGGGCGGGGCGCTCCCTACCGACAATCCATACCCTGGGGCCGTCGCCGCTCGCATCCTGCCGAACAAGCCGGACGCACTGCCGCATGTGGCCCTGCCGTACAAGACCAAGGAAGGAGCCGGCGGTCCGCCCCAGCCGGGGTTTTACGGGGGGCTGCTTGGCCGGAATTACGATCCGCTGTGGGTGCTGAAGGATCCTAACGCCGCTGATTTTTCGGTCCCGGAGTTTACGCTTGGTACGGATGTTTCCATTGAGCGTCTGGCCAAGCGCGGCGAGCTGCTGACGCACCTAAACGCCGACCTCCGCAACTCGCCGTCCCGAGCCGCGTTCGATGCGATGGACAAGATGCAGCACCGGGCGCTCGACGTGCTCACCTCCGACAAGGTCCGCAGCGCCTTCCGCCTCGACCAGGAGCCGGCGGTGATGCGGGACGCTTACGGCCGGAATATTTACGGACAGAGCACGCTGCTGGCCCGCCGCTTGATTGAAGCGGGGACACGCGTGGTGACCCTCTCGTGGGCCCCCGACGCGAATGCCACCTGGGACACGCACGGCAGCAACTTCAAAACACTCAAGGAGACGCTGCTGCCGCAGTTTGATTCGGCTTGCGGCACGCTGCTTTCGGACCTGGCCCAGCGGAACATGCTGGAGCGGACGCTGGTGGTGGTGACCGGCGATTTTGGCCGCACGCCGAAAATCAACGCCAGCAACGGCGGCCGCGACCACTGGAATTACTGCTACACCATCATGCTGGCCGGCGGCGGCATGAAAGCCGGCAACGTCTATGGAGCCAGCGACCGGACCGGAGCCTTCCCCGCCGACCGACCCACCACGCCGGGCAACGTCCTCGCCACCATCTACCGCCTCCTCGGCATCGACCACCGGCTGGAACTGTTCGACAACCTCGGCAGGCCGCACCGGATTGTTCCCAAGGGGGACGTGGTGGAAGAGCTGATTGCGTAGCGCCGGTGGACCGTTTTCACATTTAGCCTTTAGCATTTCGCATTTAGCATTTAACATCAGCCCCCTAGTCGGTTACTCAGACTTGACGCAATGCTAAATGGCAAATGCTCAATGCTAAATGTCAAATGTAGAAGTCCGGCCGCGTATAATTCAGGCCGATGAGTGCCACTGCTACACCTGCCGCCTTCTCTGAGCGACCTCTTTCGCGCGCCGTTTTCGATATCGGCGGCATGCACTGCGCTTCGTGCGTGAGCAGCGTGGAACGGGCGCTGCGGGAAGCTCCCGGGGTTCGTTCATCGCGAGTCAACTTGCCGCTGGCCCAGGCAGCTGTCGATTATGAGCCGGGGAAGACGGACCTGGCGCGGATGGCCCAGGCCGTTGCAGCCGCGGGATACTCAGCGTCCCCCAGCGAAGTTGGCGGCGGCAAATCGGCGGGGGCGGCATTGGAGGAGCGAAGCCGCGAGGAGATTGTCCTGTGGCAGAATCGGCTGATTGCGGCAGGAGTGCTGCTGGTTCCGCTGATGCTGGCGGGCTATGCGCCGGCGAGCTGGCATTACTGGACGCCCTGGCTGGTGCTGGCCATCGGCTCCGCCCTGCAGGTTTATGTGGGCTGGCCGTACTTCGTCGGCGCGGCGAAGCGGCTGCGGCACGGCGGGGCGAACATGGATACGCTCATCGCGCTAGGCACAGGGGCCGCGTATGCCGCGGGTGTTGCTGAAATCATCGCCGGCAGGCATGGAATGTCGCTGATGGACGGCGGCATGATTCTGACGTTCGTCACGCTTGGCAAGTACCTGGAAGCGCGGGCCAAAGGGCGGGCCTCGCTGGCGTTGCAGAAGCTTCTGTCTTTAGCGCCGCCGGTCGCGCACATCAAGAACGGAGAGGTCGTCACGCAGGTTCCGGTGGAGCAGGTTCTCCCCGACGAGACCATCGTGATTCGTCCGGGTGACGCGGTGCCGCTCGATGCGGTCGTTCTCTCCGGCCAAAGCGACGTGAACCAGGCCTGGCTGACGGGCGAACCGCTGCCGGTGGAGAAGCGATCCGGGGACGTGCTCCATGCGGGAAGCATCAATGGCCAGGGGTCGCTGGAAGCCCGCGTCACCGCGGCCGCGGGAAAGACCTGGCTGGCCCGCACGATTGAGTTGGTCCGCGCCGCGCAGGAATCCAAAGCCGACGTGCAGAGACTGACGGACCGCGTGGTGGAGTGGTTCGTGCCGGCGGTGCTGGGGATTGCCTTGGTAACTCTGGTCGCCTGGTCCTTCAGCGGCACCAACGGCTGGCAGACCGGCCTGAGCTGCGCGGTGGCGGTGCTGATTGTGGCTTGTCCCTGTGCGCTAGGGCTGGCAACGCCCGCCGCGGTGCTCGTCGGCTCAGGACGTGGAGCGGAAAATGGCATCCTCATCAAGGATGCCGGGGCGCTCGAAACGGCGGGCGAGCTGACGACAGTCATCCTCGACAAGACCGGCACCATCACGCTCGGCCAGCCAAAAGTAGTCGCTATCGAGCCCGCGGCCGACGTGAGCCGCGAGGAGCTGCTCTCCATCACAGCTGCGGCGGAACGGCTCAGCACGCACCCTCTCGCGCGGGCTGTTGTTCAGGCCGCCGACGCCGCAGCCGCTCCGCGAGTTTCGGCCCGGGAGACGAAAGTCCTTCCCGGTGAAGGGCTGGAGGCAGTCACGCAAAACGGCCTCGTCCTCATCGGCAATTTCCGGCTGCTGAACTCGCGGCTGATTGCTGTTCCCAAGGATAAAATCGAGTCACTCACGCAGCAGCATCCCGGCGCGGCTCCGCTTTTGGTGGCTCGAAATGGGCAATACCTTGGCGCAATCATCGTGGCCGACGAAGTCGCTCCCGGCAGCGCGGAAGCCATCGCGGCACTTCACGAGCTTGGCCTGACGACGCACTTGGTCTCTGGCGACCGGCGGCAAGTAGCGGAGGAGATCGCCAGGCGGCTGGGAATCCAGCATGTGGTGGCGGAAGTGCTGCCGGAGGACAAACAGCGGATTGTCCGCGAGCTGCAAGCGCAGGGGGAAGTGGTGGCGATGGTCGGCGACGGCATCAACGATGCGCCCGCTCTCGCCGCTGCCGACCTCGGCATTGCGATGGGTACAGGAGCCGACGTGGCCCTCGAATCCGCCGACATGGTTCTCACGCGGCACGATCTGATGTTGTTGCCACGAGCCATCCGGCTGTCGCGAGCCGTGCTGGCGGTCATCCGGCAAAACCTGTGGTGGGCGCTCGGTTATAACGTGGTCCTGATTCCGCTTGCCGCCGGAGCGTTGCTGCCGGTATTCGGCATTTCCCTTCCTCCCGCCCTGGCCGCTGCAGCTATGGCGGCCAGTAGCGTGTCGGTGGTGCTGAACAGCCTGCGGCTGCGGGTGGTGCGAATTTGAAGTGACAAGAAAAGTACTCATCTCGCTCCGCGAGATGAAATCCTCACGCGGAGCGTGAGGAGTACTTTCAAAACACAATTCCCGCCCGCAGCAGAAACGTATCATCCGGTTCGAAGCCTCCTCCGGAGAGATAGGTGACACGGCGGCCGAAGACATAGCCGGCTTCGATGGAGTAGCCTGTGCCCCCGTTGAGCTTGCGTTCCAACCCGAGCAGAACTCGGTAGTCCTGCAGCGTGACCTTGTCGTGAGAGGTGCTGGTCCGCTCGATGGAGTAGGTGTTGCCGCCATACTCCGCCGTGGTGTAAATCCAGTCCTCAAATCCGTAGCCGGAGTTGACGCAGGCCGCCAGCTTCGGCTTGGGGAAGATCAGCTCCAGCCGCAGAAAGTCCGTGGGGTTCCAGATGACGCCTCCTACCGGCAGCAGCTTGAGGTTGTCGCGGCCGAGGTAGATGACACCGCCGATGAGCTGCAGGCGGTCAGGGATGGCGTCATAGATGAGGAGCCCCTTGCCGGTCACGCGGAAGGCGTCAGCATCGCGGACCTCAAAATCGCTGTAGTAACCGGGCATTACCGCCAAGAGGAGCGTGTAGCGGTTGACGAACGTCGGCAGCCACATGAAGTCGATGTAGGCATCGTGCAGCCGTGCCGGCAAGTCCGTGGACTGTGGCCCGGAGAGCAGATGCATGTTGTAGCCCGGCGTGATTACCAGCGGCCAGGCGGCGATAGGGAACGGCAAGGCGAACGATGCGAAGGCGTCAATCTCCGTGAAGCCGAAGTCCTGCGGGTCATTCCCTTCATGCAGCCACGTCGCCGTGAGCGAGAGCTTCTGAAAGAACCCGTTGCGGTGGCTGGAGAGGCGGGCCATGCCATCGCGCAGCACGGGGTCCCCCAGCAGAGGATGCTCCATGCCAATCGGGCCATCCACGGGATAGTCGAAATTCTCGTCGACCAGCACCCCCGCAGTCGGCGGAAGGGGCTCGGCATCTTCAAACGGAGCTGCCCGCGTAATTGTGCGAGGAGCCGTGCGGGACTGAGGTCCGTCGATGTCGGCCGGTGGACCGGAATAAGGAAGGTCGTCCGACTGCGCCCGGAGCCGCCGTGGAATCTTCCTGGTGGGCGCAGGATTCTCGACCTCGCCTTCCCCAGCGACTTCCTCCAAGTGAGACAGCAGCCGATACTTGAAGTCCTCTTCCGCATGGGCTGTCGGCATCAAGAGGAACGCGATGCCACTTAGCAAGAGCAGGACGGAGCAATGCGCCGTCCTGCGACCGAGCGCTGTCATGGCCAGCTTCGAAATGAGTGTCCGTGAGGCCATCAGAACGAGAACCCCATTCTGACCACGAAGGTGTTGCCCGGGTTGAACGAATCTCCCGGCGTGACGACGTACACGACCTCTCGGTGAAAGACGTAGCCGACTTCGGCGAACGCGTTAAGGCCGGGCCCGTCGGATTCCAGGCCGATGGAAACACGAATGTCGTTGATGTCGATGCGATCGGAGGCTCCCGAGGTCCGCTCGATGGTCCACGCCCCGCCGCCGTATTCCCCCGCCACGTACCACCAGACTTCCTTGTTATTCACCGTGGTCAAATAGCTGCCTAACTTGGGCTGGGGGAACACCAGGTCAAATCGGACCTGGGGTGAGGGCTGCCAGAGAATTCCGCCGGCGGGAAGGATTTTGATGTCATTGCGGTTGATATAAACGGCCCCGAGTTTGAGCGTGGTCGCGGGGGTGAGCTTGAGCTTGCCCATGGCGATCCCCTGGAGGCGAAGGCTGTGACTATTGAAGGTGTGAAAGTCGGTGTACACCCCCATGCGGTAGCCGAACTCCGCGCCGAGCTGCTGATTGGGGTCCGTGCTGTACTGCGTGTCGAAGAACGCACTATAGGCGCTCGGCGGCAGATCGGCGGGCAGGCTGTGCGGCCCGTCCCACAGATGGATGCCGAATGTGGGCGAGAAGAAGATGGGCTGGCTGGAACCGAGAAAGTTCGGGAACGCGAAAGTGACGGAGGCGATGGTGTCGTTGATGTTCACATCCGACGGGTCGCTGCCGCTGCCGAGATAGGTGTGCGTCAGGCGAACATCCTGAATCAGCCGCAGCGTCTGGTTGTAGTCGTAGGGCTGAGCGTTGGGATTGCCGTTCCAAATGCCGCCCGGAAAGAGCGAATTGGAATTCTGGCTGGGATAAGCGCCAGGGCTGATATAGGGGCTGCCGGAGGGAGGCGGGTTGAAGGTGCCCGGCGAAGGCGTGGCGAAGGGACTCGTCGGTGGCGCGAAACCGCCGCTGGTGGAGGGCGTGGTGCTCCACGGATTCGCAACGCCGGGGGTGGTGGAATAGGGATCGAAGGTGTACGGAGTGCCGAGAGTTGCCGGCGGCGTGTATGCGGCAGGAGGAGCATAGCCGCTAGGAGGCGCGTAAATCGAAGCACCCGCCCCTGAGTTGCCGGAAGCTGCGTTGCCGGAAAACGTTCCGCCACTGCTGTAAGCCGGCACGGGATTGCCGTAAGGACTTCCCGCTGCCGGCGGTATTGCGGTCGCGGGTGCCGTGCCAATATTGCCCGTGCGTGGAAACTCAATTCTAGTGCCCTGCGCGCAGACCGAACCTGCCGCGATAGCCGCGGTGAAGGCGAGCGCACTAGAAAGGGCGCGAAGATTCCGCACGGAATGACTCTAGGCCGGAAGGGGCGACGGACGATGAGAGTGGGTTCTGAACGGAGTAATTAGCTGCCGGGGGAAAATGGGTCAAGGTCAAGCAGCCGCTAGCGGCCTCCATCGGCGGGCGATGAAGCTACAATCACGGCCATGTCCCTTCCCACGATTACCAGTCTGCAAAATCCGCGCGTGAAGGAAGCGCTGAAGCTGCGCGACCGCAAAGGGCGGGAGCAACAAGGACGGATTCTCATTGAAGGAGTCCGCGAGATTGGCCGCGCCCTGGAAGCCAGCGTTGACATCACGGAGGCCTTCCTCTGTGAGCCGCTTTGCTTAGATGCACCCGCCGCGGAACTCCTGACGAAGATGCGGCAGGCCAAGGGAATGTCACTTTTATCCGTCAGCGAGCAGGTGATGTCGAAGCTCTCCTTCGGAGATCGAAAGGAGGGGCTCATCGCCATCGCTCGGCCGCCAGAGAAAACTCTGGATGATCTGGTTGCAACGCTAAAGGCAAGAGTACCGCCGCTTTTCGTCGTTGTCGAAGGTGTCGAAAAGCCGGGCAACCTGGGTGCCATACTTCGCTCGGCCGATGCCGCGGGTGCGAGCGGCTTGATTGTGGCTAGCGGCGGGACGGACCTTCATAACCCGAGCGTCATTCGCTCCAGCCTGGGGGCCATTTTTTCCGTCCCTGTCTGTTCGGCCACGAGCCTCGAAACACTGGCCTGGCTACGCAAGCAGAGACTTCGCATCTTTGCCACCTGGGTCAATGCGGCGCTTACCTACAGCGATGCGGATTTTGTCGCCCCGTCCGCGATTATCCTCGGCAGTGAAGCCCGAGGGCTTTCTACGCTGTGGACCGGCCGCGACATCACAGCCATTTCCCTTCCCATGCTCGGCTCGGTGGATAGCCTGAACCTCTCCGCCACGGCCGCTATTCTTCTCTACGAATCCCTGCGTCAGCGGAATACCGCCGCCCCACGGCGCTCTGAGCGGGGTTAAGAACAAGATAGGAATCTCGCGCGCCAAGTAAAAACTAAATTGCTTCCTGGGGTCACTGTGGGTATATTAAGTTTTGACTAGCCGGGATGGAAAATGGGGGTAGTGTCGAATTTCCGCCCCCCAAGTTGAATGATTGTTCTGCCCTCGGGCGGCTTCGGAGAAGGTGTATCTGTCGGCTGGTGCGGCAGAAGGGATAGACATGCCGGGAACGACCATGATCGAGATACGGCACAAAGGCACGGGCGAAGTCATTCGCCAGGTGGAAGGCGCATCCTTGGCGGGTCAGTATCTGGAAGGTGCGAAGCTGGAAGGAGCGAACTTCGCGGGCATGGATTTGACCGGCGTCGATTTTCAGCGGGCCGATCTTCGCAACGCCGACTTTACCGGCTGTAAGCTCGACCAGGCCACGTTTTCGGGGGCGCTGCTCAAGGGAGCGATCTTTGACGGCGCTAGCCTGATCAAGGCCGATTTTACCGACTGCTTTGCCCAAGGCACCGGTTTTCATGGAGCCAACCTGCAAGGGGCCGTGCTCCGCTACGCAAAGTTCGCCGAAGCCGATTTCTCCCATGCCAACATGACCGCGGTGGACATCAGCATGGCCGAGTTGGCCTGCGACTTCACCGAAGCCAATCTCACCAAGGCCGATATTCGCGGCAGTAACCTGGCCGGCGCGGTGCTTGACGGCGCGATTCTTCTGGGAGCGAATCTCACCGACGCCAAACTTACCGGCGCTGACATGGGGAGCGCTAAGGTGGAAGGCGCCCTCATGGGAGGCGGTCGCAAGCTCGGACCGCAGATCTTCAAGAAAAAAGAGACGCGGCCTTGGTGGCAGTTCTGGAGCTAATGGGAATGACTAAGCACTAATGTCTAATGACTAATGTATTCCTGATTAGTCATTAGACATTAGGATTTAGTCATTCAAGTCTATCCCACCTACTTGTTCACGTACGTCTCCAGAAACCGCGCCAGCTTGTGGAAGTCGCTGCCGTGCTCGATGTAGCGGACGACGGTGACGAGGGATTCCGGGTCGATGAGCTTGTCGAAGAGCTCGTAATGGAGCTGCAATTGGCCGGTGACGGAGACCATCACGCCATTGAGACCTTCTTCGACCAGCGCCCGATAAGCGCCGACGCCGAGTTGGGCCCCGAGCATCACATCGAAGGCATGGGGTTTGGCACAGCGGGCTTCATATCCCAGTTGCAGGCCGGTCACCTTGCGTTCCTTCCCGCTGGCTGTCTTGTAGGCGTCCGCAACAAGGCGGGCGAACATCCGGCCTAGATTCACATGGGAGATCGAGATGTGACCGTGGTCGTCCCGCGGAATTCCTTCCAGGTATTTTGACGGGAGCAGCTCCGCCAGCCCCTCCGCCATCACGATCACGCCGAAGGGCTTCTTCTCCTCGTCGCGGGCGAGCATCGTCTTGACGATCCGGCCCACGACCCGGTCCACCTCCATCACTTCCCGCCGCTCCGCTTCCTTGGTGACGGGATTAATCGCCGTCTCCTCGGTACGGTAGCTGCCGATGATGTCCTCGACGCTGATTACTAAGCTCGCTTCGCCGGCAATCGCCGCTCCATACGCCAGCCAGCCGGCGCTGCGGCCCATGGTCTCGGTCAGAAAGTAGGCTCCCGAAGACTCCGCGTCATACAGCAGGTTGCGAATCTCCGACGCCAGCGTCTCCACCGCGGTGAAGAAGCCGAACGTGAAATCGATCCCGTGATAATCGTTGTCAATTGTTTTGGGCAGATGCACGATCGGGATTTTTTTCGACCCCGCCGGCAGCCGGTCTTGATAGAGCTTGAATTTGTTGGCGGTCTTGAGCGTGTCGTCACCGCCGATGGAGATCAGGGCGTCCACACCAATCGAGCACAGTCCCTCATAGACTCGCCGCAGCGGAGCGGAGAGTTTGGGGTCGTCCAGATGCGAGGGGTGCGAAACGTCCTTGCCTGGATTGGTCCTGGAAGTGCCAATTAGAATCCCTTGCGAGTTGCGGGTCCGTTTGAGGGTCTTGTGGGTAATGAGGATGTAATGCTCATCCTCCTGCAGCGGTCTCTCGGGGGAGTAATCGTTGAGGCTGGAATAGCCGTGCTTGATGCCGACGACCTCCATGCCGTTACGGAGGAACGCCACGGCCGCCGTGGAGATGACAGCATTCGCGGCTGGAGCCGGCCCGCCGGCGAACAAAATGGCGACCCGCTTGATGCTGGTGTCGTGCTTGTCGGGATTGGCCAGCGCGGTCGCGACGACTTTGGGCATGGAAACCTCCGCAGAACCGGGCCGAGAGTGGAGAAGTGTCCATTTTAGGAGGCAACGGGCTTGCAGCCAAGATGTTGCTGCCGCTCCGAGAAGTTGCAAGGGAACGCATTTTTGCGGAAAGTAGCCATCTGGACGCTTTTAGGGGGGAATTTTTGACATTAGCATGTGCGAGCGGTCGGCCAGAATCGATCTAGGGGAAATCCGCGCCGGGCGATTATCATGGACGCTTGCTTTTCCGGAGGATTGCCCTGCGCAGGAGTCAAGGATGACCCGCACGAATTTATTTGGATGGTTCGTTGGATTGGCGTTGGCCATTGGAAGTGCAGTGCCAGAGCTGGTGCATGCGCAATCGGGAGAGCCAGCCCAACCAGGCCGCACTTCTTCCGGCTACACGGCCAAAGGTACTGCCAAGGGAGCACCGTCAACAAGGGCGAAAACGCAGCCGGCCGGCAGTTCGGCCAGCGGCAGCAAGGGAGCAGTCTACGGCCCTGTTGCTCCGAGAAGCGGTCAGTCCCCTATTCGCCGCGCGGCTGGTGAAGAACCGGTCCGCGAGCCCGAATTTGGCGGCGCGAATCCATCCGGAACTTCCTCTTCGAAGGCTGGAACGACCAAGACGATTCCGTTCCCTCCCAACCCTGCCGATGTCCTCCCTCTAGCGCGCGGTGCAGACCCCCGTCAACCCGATTGGTACCCACTGGATGCCAACGTGCAAAAGTGGGTCGACGAAGTGCTGGTCGCATGGGAGAAGACGAGCGAAGAGATCGTTACCTTCAAATGCAACTTTAAGCGATGGGAACACGATCCGGCCTTTGGACCCAGGGATCCCAAAACTCCCTACACCTACGGCGAGGGAGTTATCCAGTACGCCAAACCCGACAAGGGGATGTTCAAAGTCGAATCCCTGGTGAAATATAGCGCCCCGCCAATCGCCGGTGGCAAGCCTGTTTGGCTAGCGCAAATCGGTGAGCAATGGGTCTGCGACGGGCGGAGCATCTTCGAGTTCAGCATTCGGGAAAAGAAGCTCTATCAGCGGATATTGCCCAAAGAGATGCAAGGCCAGGCCATCGCGGACGGGCCGCTTCCGTTCCTGTTCGGGGCCAAAGTTACTACCATCAAGGCCCGCTACTGGATTCACCCCGCCCCGAATGTCCCCGCGGGGCACGAAGGGGAGTATTGGCTGGAAGCGGTCCCGCGCTTCAGCCGCGATGCCGCCAACTTCCAAAAGGTCAGCATCATTCTCGACGAGAAAGATTTTCTGCCCAAAGCCCTCGACGTCTACGCACCCAATTACAACTTCAAGACCAACCCAGCGCACACCGAGTACTCTTTTGAAAAGCGGGAGACGACCCTTAAGTCCGATAAACGGCCGCTCGCCGTGCTGGAGCCTCTCATTGAAAACTTCAGGAAGCGATTCTACGCACCGGACGTCCCCAAAGGCTGGAAGAAGGTAGTGGAAGACATGAACGGAATGCCCCCGGGGCCGATTCCTGTGCAAGGCCCGGCCCCAGGCACCGCCACGCGGCCCGCAGGGACTAAGACGAAGACCAAGTAACGGCATCTGCATTTTTCTGTCCCCCATTTTTCTGTCCGTCCGTCTTCTGCGGTATCATTGCGGGAAGTGCAGTTCTCCACCTGCTCATCCCGAGATATCCCATGAAGACCCACTTGCATCTGCTTCTGTTTTCCGCTGCCGCTTTGGTCAGCTTGTTTGCTCCACTCGCCACTGCTGCCGATGCCGACGGCAAGCTACGCATTCTGGTATTCGGCGCTCACCCCGACGATGCGGAGTTCAAAGCCGGCGGAACGGCGGCGAAGTGGGCGAAGTTGGGGCATCATGTGAAGCTGGTGTCGGTGACGAATGGGGATATCGGGCATTGGCAGATGGCTGGCGGACCGCTGGCCCAGCGGCGGACGGCGGAGGTGGAGGCGGCGGCGAAGAAGCTGGGGGTGGCGTCGCAGGTGCTGGATATTCACGACGGCGAACTGTTGCCGACGCTTGAAAACCGCCGGCTCATCACGCGGGTCATCCGGGAGTGGAAGGCGGACATCGTCATCTCTCACCGGCCGTGGGACTACCACCCGGACCATCGCTACGTCGGAGTCCTGGTTCAGGACGCGGCCTTCATGGTCACCGTGCCGTTCTTCTGCCCCGATGCGCCGCCGCTCAAAACCAACCCGGTCTTCCTTTTCTCCAGCGACGGCTTTCAGCGGCCCTACCCGTTCAAGCCGGACGTGGCGATGGACATCGGCGACGTCTTCGAGCAGAAGCTCGACGCGGTGCATGAGCTGGCCTCGCAGGTCTACGAAGGGGGCGCGAATGGCAACGAGGAATTCGTCCGCTCCGTCCCGCCTGAAAGTGACACCGCCGGCCGCAAAGCCTGGCTCAAGAGCCGCTGGCAAGACCGCCAAAGCCGCGAGGCGGACAGGGCTCGGGCCGTGCTGCTGGAAATCTATGGCGAAGAGGCCGGCAAAGCGGTGAAGTATGCGGAGGCGTTTGAGATTTGCGAGTATGGGCGGCGGCCGAGCGCGGAGGAGCTGAAGAAGTTGTTTCCGATTGGAAAGTAGCTTTCCGATCGGCGGCGCCTGGAAGATACCAACCTCGGGAATGTCCCCCCTTATTTCGGGGGCCGGCGCATAGCGATTGAAAAAAACAATTTCCTGCTTGCGCAGTCAGCTAGTTTTCACGGCGGCATTTTTCGGCTAGCCTCAACATCTTCTGGCGCTCTATTCTGGGTGTCATTCGCCTACGCAAGGAACAAGCGTTATGGACGTGAACGAGGCATTTGCGTTGATTTCCAGCTGGCCCGATCTTCCACCTTACGATGAAGGAATCGGGGTTGGCGGGGCATTTCGAGACACAGCTTATGCGGTGATGTCTGGTTTGCTGCCGGAGTGCCGCGATGAGGATGACCTCTGCATGGCAATCGCCAAGGGTCAACTGGATCAACAATGGCGTGGGGACGAGGGGCTCGCCAACTACTGGCGGAGCCATCGGATGGTCCACGCCGCGGTTAGGAAACCACTGCGTGAGCCCGCCTTTCGGGGCAGAGAGACCAACGAGCCGCTGAGTTCCGATTCCGCGGACCACCTTCTTGCCCCCGCGTAGCGCATCCGAATTTCGCGGTCATAGGCTAGGCCCGGCTAAGTGGCTGGACTTTCACTTCGGATAGAATGCCAGCCTATGGCACAGCTTCCGCCACTTCGCTTTGCACCGCTTTTCAAACGCTATCTCTGGGGAGGGCGGCAGTTGGGGACGCTGCTGGGGAAGGCGATTGGCAAGGGAGAGGATTATGCGGAGAGCTGGGAGGTGGCCGATCATGGGACGGACCAATCGGTGGTCGATGGGGGTCCGCTGACGGGGATGACGCTGAGTGACATAGTGGCAAAGCATGGACGCGAATTGCTGGGACGGCACTGGGCGAGTGGCCTAGCTGCAGCCCGATTTCCACTCCTGTTCAAGTTTCTCGACTGCCGGCGCGCGCTTTCCGTGCAAGTGCATCCCCATGACGCGGCAGCGGCGAAGCGAGTGCCGCCGGATTTAGGGAAGACGGAAGCCTGGGTGATTCTGGCCGCGGAGCCGGGAAGCGTGGTCTATGCGGGCCTGAAGCGGGGGTTCGACCGGGCGGCGCTGGAGCGGGAGGTAAATCGCGGCACCACGGAGCTTTGCCTGCACAAGTTCGAGCCGCGGGTCGGGGACTGTATCTTCATCCCGGCGAGAACTGTTCATGCCTTGGGAGCCGGCCTCGTCGTCGCCGAGATCCAACAGGCCAGCGACACCACCTTCCGCCTCTTCGACTGGAACCGCCTCGGCCCCGATGGCAAGCGGCGGCAACTGCATGTCGAAGAGAGCCTCGCCGCCATCGACTACTCCGCCGGCCCTGAGCAGCCGCAGGTTCCCCAGCCGACGGACCGCTCCTTCGTCCAGCGGCTCGTCGCCTGCGACAAGTTCATCCTTGATCGCTGGCGGTTCACGGGGTCTGAACCAGCCGACCAGCGAGTCCTGGGCGGGGACGAGAGGTTCCATATTCTCTCGGTGCTCTCCGGCTCGGCAACAATTTCAACTGGTGTGGCGAACGAGAAACTTGTTTTGGGCCAGACGCTACTTCTTCCCGCCTCCACCGGCACGTGCAAGATGGCCGCCGAAAACGGAACCGTTCTGCTGGACAGTTACCTGCCGTAAGCAAGCCAGCAGGCGGGCCGCCCGCGGTTACGTGTACTTCCGCTCAAGGTCCGCCAGCCGGGCGGCGATTTGCTCGTCGCTGGGGATGCTGCCGGTGGAGCGGCTGCTTTCAAAGGCGGTTTCGAATTCGTGGAGGTCGTAGGCGATGTCGGTGCGGGCGGTGGGATTCATCCGGTCGGTGAAGAGGACGCCGTCGAGATGGTCGGTTTCGTGCTGGATGCAACGCCCCAGCAGGCCGGTGACATCGGCATGGAATTCCTTGCCATCGAGCGAGTAGGCGTTCACGCGAACCTGCTTGGGGCGGATGACGTTCGCATATAGCCCTGGCAGACTCAGGCACCCCTCTTCCGCCTCCTCGCTCCCTTTGGGAAAGCTGATGACCGGGTTGAGAAAAACCATCTCTTCCCCTTCCCCCTGTTTGCCGGACAGGTTGAGAATGAAAAACCGCAGCGGCAGGTCCACCTGGTTCGCGGCCAGGCCGATCCCCTTGGAGGCGTACATGAGCTCGAACATCTCGCTGACCATCTGTTTCAACTCGGCATCCACCCGGCGCAGCGGCTTGCTTTTGTGACGAAGGGTCGGATGGGGGTAGGCGAGGATTTCCAAAGCAGGGCTGGGGCTGGGGGCTGGGGGCTGGGAGGATGAATTATAGGAACTCATGGGCCGAAGTCGTAGGGGCGGAGGAAAGGAGGAATGGGACACGGAAAACACGGGGGACACGGCAATGCTGGCGGAGAAGTGGAGCCAGGAAAATGGCATGAAATTGGAGAGCGCGGCAAGTAAATGGCTGGCAGGAAGATAAGATTGAACGACAGACCAAACAGGCTGTGAACTTACTTTCCCCTTTGCGACTCTGCGCCTTTGGGCCTTTGCGTTCAAGAGATTGACCGAGGAACTATGGCACGCTTGGTTTTTTTGTTGCCCTTGTTGGTTGCAGTCGTTTCGAGCGCTGGCGCCGGCGAGAACTGGCCGGACTTCCGCGGGCCGGCGATGGATGGGCATAGCGATGCAAAAGAATTGCCGCTGGAGTGGAGCGAGCAGAAGAATGTCCGCTGGAAGACGGCCATTGCCGGTCGCGGCTGGAGCACGCCGGTGATTTGGGGGGAGCAGATTTGGCTGACGACCGCGACCAGCGATGGCAAGGAGCTTTATGCGCTCTGCGTCGACAAGGCGAGCGGCGCAGTGGCGCAGCGGATCAAGGTGTTCGAAGTCGCTAAGCCGGAGCCGGTGAACGCCACCAATAGCTATGCGTCCCCTTCGCCGGTGATTGAGGCGGGGAAGGTCTACGTCCACTTCGGCACCTACGGCACCGCGGCAGTCAATACCGAGACCGGCAGCATCATTTGGAAGCGGACCGATCTGCAGCTTGATCACAAGGAAGGGCCTGGCTCGTCTCCAGTGCTCTTCGAGAATTCGCTGATCCTGTCCTGCGACGGTGCCGACGTGCAGTACATGATCGCCCTCGATACCGCCAATGGGGAGACAAAATGGAAGACGAAACGGAGCGTTAACTTCGGCTTTTTCCCTGGCGATTTTCGCAAGGCGTATTCCACTCCTCTCGTCGCCCAAGTCGACGGCAAGCCGCAATTGATTACCACGGCGGCGCAGTCGGCCTACGGCTATGACGTGGAAAGCGGCAAGGAGCTGTGGCGGTTCGGCTACGGCGGCTTCAGCAACGCTTCGCGCCCGGTCGTCGGCCAGGGAATGATGTTCCTCAACTCCGGCTACATGAAGCCGCAGCTCTTCGGGGTGAAGCTCGGCGGCGGCGGCGGAAACATCACCGAATCGAATTTCGTTTGGAAGCAAACCTCTTCCGCGCCCAACAAGCCGTCGCCGCTCCTCATCGATGACCTCTTCTATATGATTTCCGACGGCGGCGTGGCGAGCTGCCTGGACACCAAGACCGGTGAACCCGTTTGGACCAAGCGCCTCAGCGGCAACTTCTCGGCCTCTCCCATCTATGCCGCCGGGCGGATTTACGTCAGCGATCAGGACGGCAAGACCTTCGTCTTCAAACCGGGCCGACAATACCAGCAGCTGGCCGTCAACCAGTTGGATGAAGGCTGCATGGCTTCGCCGGCGGTGAGCGGAAAGGCGATTTTCCTGCGGACGAAGACGTGCCTCTACAGGATTGAGGAGAGTGCGAAGTAACGCCAAGTCGCGGCCGATGGGACTTGCCAATTCGTCACTCCCTCTTCTGCCACGCAACGCGTAGGCTTAGTATCAAGGCTATATCCCCCCGGCCTCTTTCCACGAGACTTCACCATGCGCCTTTCGTGCTGCACCGCGCTGCTCATCCTTGGCATTTCCACCGTCCTAGCAGCCGAGGACAAACCCGCGGAGAGGTGGATTCAGCTCTTCAACGGCAAGGATCTGGAAGGCTGGACGCCGAAGATTAAGGGGCATGAGCTGGGAGAAAACTTCGGTAACACATTTCGTGTGGAAAACGGCGTGCTGGCGGTCGGCTACGAGAAGTACAAGGATTTTGGCGGGCAGTTCGGGCACCTGTTCTACAAGGAGCCCTTCTCGCACTATCGGCTGCGGGTGGAGTACCGGTTTGTCGGCTTGCAGTGCATGGGGGGGCCGGGGTGGGCGATCCGCAACAGCGGCGTGATGATTCATGGCGAGTCGCCGGCCACCATGGAGAAAGACCAGGAGTTCCCCGCCTCCATCGAGGTGCAACTCCTCGGCGGCAACGGCAAAGAGAAGCGGACCACGGCCAACCTCTGCACGCCAGGGACCAACGTCGTCATGGACGGCAAGCTGTTCACGCCCCACTGCGTCAATTCCACCTCCGAGACTTATCACGGCGACCAGTGGGTGACCGTGGAACTTGAGGTTCGCGGCAGCAAGGTCATCAAGCACGTCATCGACGGCAAGCCAGTGATCACCTACACGGAGCCGCAGCTGGACGAGAGGGACGCCCATGCCAAAAAGCTGTCGGAGAAGCAGGGCAAGATTCTCACTGGCGGGACGATCTCGTTACAGTCCGAAAGCCATCCAGTGGAGTTCCGCAGGGTGGAGTTGCTGAAGTTGGAAGATTAGCGGCGGCGCAAGGCCTTGTGGAGCAACAGGTTGCGCTGAGCGGCCTGCGGTTTGCACTCCTCAAGCGGAACCGCACGCGAATTCTAGGGCTTCCTTCGCTTGCGCTTCCGGCTTGTGTAAACGGCCCGTGTCATAAGGAGGCAACCTATGTTCGCCCACCGCATTCTGGTTCCGATCGATTTTTCCCCTTATAGCGACGCCGCCCTGGCGCTCGCTACCTCGCTCGCCCGGGACGGTGGCGGTACGCTCGTCCTGGCGCATGTCGAGGTCATTCCGATCTCGGCTGCGGGAGGCGAATATCTCTACGCCATTCCCGAGCCGCCGACGGAAGAGTTGCTCGATAAGCTGAGCCATGTGACCCCGCCGGATTCCCATGTTGCGGTCGAGCGGCGGCTGCTCGCCGGAGATCCCGCGGACGCCATCATCCGCCTAGCGGAATCCGAGAACATCGACCTGATCGTGATGGGCACGCACGGCCGCCGCGGCCTGAGTCGCCTGCTGATGGGCAGCGTCGCCGAAGCCGTTGTTCGCGCCGCCCCTTGCCCTGTTCTCACCGTCAAGCAACCGGTGATGGCCGAGATGGGAACGCACTAGTTAACCTGTCGCCTTCGCCGCTGGCACCGGGAAGTGCTGGCAAAGCGCGGAGACTTCCCCCCTGAGGCGTGTGTGGACCGCAAGGTCCTGCGTATTCTTGAGCGCGCTGAGCATCCACTGACCGATGCGGCGCATCTCTTCCACGCCCATGCCACGGGTTGTCAACGCCGGCGTGCCGACGCGGATGCCGCTGGGGTCCATCGGTTTGCGGGTGTCGTAGGGAATCATGTTCATATTGACGGTGATGCCGCACTTCTCCAGCACTTCCGTCGCCATCTTGCCGCCGTAACCGAGGCCGGTGACGTCGACAAGCATCAAGTGATTATCCGTCCCGCCGCTGACGAGCTTGAGGCCGCCGGACATAAGGGTTTCGGCCAGAACCTTAGCATTGTCAATGATAGCTTGGCCATAAGCTTTGAAGCTCGGCAACAACGCCTCCTGAAAGCAGACTGCCTTGCCAGCGATGACGTGCATCAACGGGCCCCCTTGCAGACCGGGGAAGACGACCCTGTCCAAGTCTTTGGCATACTCCGCCCGGCACATCACCATTCCGGCCCGTGGGCCGCGAAGCGTTTTGTGCGTGGTGGTCGTGACAAAGTCGGCGACGGGAACCGGGCTATTGTGGAGGCCGGCGGCGACGAGGCCGGCATAGTGGGCCATGTCGACAAACAGTTTGGCGCCGACATCGCGGGCGATTTCGGCGAACTTCTCGTGAGGGATTTCGCGGGGATAGGCGCTGGCTCCGGCGACAATCAGCTTGGGCTTGTGTTCCTTCGCCAGGCGGGCGACCTGGTCGAAGTCGATGCGGTGCGTATCCGCCGTGACGCCATAGTTGATGAAGTGGTAGAGCTTGCCCGAAATGTTGAGCTTCATCCCATGCGTGAGGTGGCCGCCGTGAGCCAGGTCCAGCCCCAGCACCGTCTCCCCCGGCTGGAGCAGGGTCATATAGACCGCCTGGTTGGCCTGTGAGCCGCTGTGGGGCTGCACATTGACGTGCTCGGCCCCAAAGAGCTGCTTCGCCCGATCGCGGGCCAGGTCTTCCACCACGTCCACGTGTTCGCACCCGCCATAGTAACGACGGCCGGGATAGCCCTCGGCGTACTTGTTGGTCAGGACGCTTCCCACCGCCTCCATCACGGCGACGCTGGTGTAATTCTCGCTGGCGATCATCTCCAGGCCGTCCTGCTGGCGAACTTGCTCGGCGGCGATGGCGGCAAAAACGGCGGGGTCTTGGGATTGAAGAGTTGTCATGGGTGCTGCTTGAGGTTGGTTACGACGACTCGATCGCTACGACCTAGTGTCAAACCGCCTGGCAAAATCGTCAATTGGGGAGGATCATGACGAGCATTTCGCTTGTTGCGACAATTGCCCCGAATCAAACTGGAATATGACGAGACGCTTTCTTTACAGCGGCAGCAGCATGAACGTGGAGGTCATTCAGCCATCGGAGCTTACCGCGGAATTGCTCGCGCGGTGGGATGAGATTCAGAGCGACAACGCGGCGTTACAAAACCCGTATTTCCGGCCCGAGTACGTCCAGGCCATCGCGCGGCTCCGTAAGGATGTGGAAATCGCCGTCATGGAGCAGGATGGCGAGCCTTGTGGCTTCTTTGCCTATCAGCGGGACCGCTGGAACGCGGCCACGCCCGTCGGCGGGCGGATAAGCGATTATCAGGGAGTCATCGCCGCCCCTCAGTTGAGCTGGACTGCCGACGAATTGCTGAAACAAGCTCGGCTGCGGGGTTTTCGGTTCGACCATCTGCTTGCCAGCCAGCCTCAATGGTCGGCAGGTGTTGCGAAGGAGCACGACTCTCCTTATCTCGACCTGACCGGCGGATTTGAGGAGTACCGGAATCGTCGCCGGCAGCAGGGTTGCGTGCGGATGAAGCAGTTCCTCAGCAAGCTCCGCAAGCTGGAGCGCGAAGTCGGGCCGGTCCGGCTGGTCCCTTTCTCCGTCGACCCTGATGTGTTCAAGCAGCTCATCATCTGGAAGTCGGCGCAGTACCAGCACGCCGGTCTGGCCAACCTGTTCCGCCTGCCAAACGTGGCGCTGATGCTGGGAGAACTGTTGAAGCCATCCGGGCCAAAGTTCAAGGCCACGCTCAGCGCCCTGTACGCGGGCGAGACCCTGGCGGCCGCGGCGTACAGCCTCGTCGGCGGCGGCGTCTGGCACATTTGCTTTCCGTCTTACAACTTTGACCTGGAGCAATACTCACCGGGAGCGCTACTCATCACCAGGCTGGCGCAAGAGGCCAGCGAGCTTGGCATCACGCAGATTGATTTAGGTAAGGGTGAAGCGAAGTACAAGACCATCTTTGCCTCAGCCGCGGTCCGCGTGTCGGAGGGCTCGCTCGACCGCTCCCCTACGATGCGGGGGTTTCAGAACCTGTGGCTGCGGACGCGCGACCTGGTGAAGTCATCGCCGTTCTACGGTCCCGCCAAACGGCCGCTCAGGTGGCTGCGCGAGACGCTGGACTGGCTGGCCTACCGGTGATTTGAAACAGGTGTAACAACGGCCCGCCGCGCGGCCACTCAACCAGGGATGGAATACCTGGCGGCCAGCGGTTTACAATGATTCGTTACCTGCCTGGACTGCCTGCCTGTTGCGGCGGAGCTCGCATTTCCCACCTTTGACCACGGATATTGCCATGTCTCACAAATCGCTTGTATTTTCCGCTGCGCTTTCCGCCTGCGTCCTTGCTGCCGCAGCCACCGCCTTCACTTCTGCCCATGCCGCCGCTCCCAGTCCGGCCAAGCCAACATTGGATCTGGCGAAGGCGGAGGCCCAGAAGGGGGAATGGTCCCGTTGGCGAGGCCCCAATGGCGACGCCATTTCCGCCGAGAAAGGACTGCTGACCGAGTGGCCGAAGGAAGGTCCGCCGCTGGCCTGGCAGTCCAAGGGATTTGGCAACGGGTTCTCGAGCGTGGCGGTCGCGGGGGGGAAAATCTTCACGCTCGGGAAGAAAGGGGGCAAGACCGAAATGATCGCGGCCAATGTCAAGGATGGAAAGATTCACTGGTCGACTCCGTTTGGCGACGGGGACAAACCCAATTGCACTCCCACCGTCGATGGCAACCTGGTGTTCGGCGTCAGTTGCGCAGGAGACCTGGCTTGCTGTGACACCAAGACCGGCAAGCTGCTCTGGAGCCAGAGTTTTCCCAAAGATTTCGGTGGCCGGATGCACTCCGACTGGGGATATAGCGAATCGCCGCTGGTAGACGGAGACCTGCTTATTGTGACTCCGGGCGCCGAAAAGGCGCTGCTCGCCGCCCTCGACAAAAAGACCGGCAAGGTGGTCTGGCAGACCGCAGCTACGCGGGAGCAGCTTGGCCGCGACGGTGGTGATGGAGCGGCCTACGCTTCCATCGTCATCAGCCATGCCGCGGGAGTGAAGCAGTACGTCACGCTCGTCGGCCACGGTCTCGTCGGCGTCGATGCGGAAACCGGCAAGCTGCTTTGGAATTACAGCGCGGTTGCCAACGGCACCGCGAATATCCCCACGCCCATTGTCAGCGGCGACTTCGTCTTCGGCTCCAGCGGCTACGGCAAGGGCTCGGCTCTGCTGAAGATTGTCAGGAATGGCGACAAGTTTGAGGCCGAGGAAGAGTACTTCCTGGAAGGAAAACAACTGCAGAACCATCATGGCGGAATGATTCGCCTGGGGAATTACATCTATCTCGGCCATGGGCACGATTATGGTGTCCCGGTCTGCATCGACATGACCACCGGCAAGGATACCTGGCGGGAGGACCAACCCCCGGGGGGAAATTCGGCCGCCCTCGCCTATGCCGACGGGCATTTGTACTTTCGCTATCAGGACGCGACGATGGTGCTGATTGAGGCGAATCCCAAGACGTACAAGCTCAAAGGCAAATTCAAGATCAAGACCCACAACGATAACAGTTGGCCCCACCCCGTAATTGCCGGCGGCAAGCTGTATCTGCGGGACCAGGATGATTTGCTGTGCTATGACATTAAGGCCAAATGAAAAACTCGAAATTCGAATGGCGAATGACGAATGGGCTTGAATTCGTGTAAACTGCTCGGTCCCGACACTTCACATTCGCCATTCGTCATTCGAGCTTCGCCATTCCGCCATGTCCTTCAAGTCCCTACTCGCCGCCAATCAGCTTTGCCGCATCTTCTGCTCGGGGCGGATTATCCATCCGGTGGTGTTCGACGTGCATGGGATGTGCGGGGGGTTTCACGGCATCTGGCTGGATCAGGAGCACTGCGGCGTGACGTACGAGCAAGTCGCGCTCGCATCCGCCTGCTGCCGGGCGAATGGGATGGATAGCTTCGTCCGGATGGCGATGACCAACTACAGCATGGCGACGGCTTTTCTGGAGGCGGGGGCGGGCGGCTTGATGGCGGCCCGTATCGAGTCGGCGGCTCATGCGGAAGAGTTCATGCAATGGGTCAAATTCGCCCCCCGCGGCAACCGCGGCCTCAACGGCAGCGGGTTCGACGCCATGTTCGGCGGCAAGACCCTGCCGCAACTTTCGGCAGACAGCAACCGCGATAGCTTCGTTGCCATCCAGATCGAAACGCTCGGAGCGCTCGAAGAGTGCGACCAGATCGCGGCTATCGACGGCGTGGACCTGCTGTTCGTCGGCCCGAGCGACCTCGGCCAGGTTCTGGGCGTCATCAGCCAGTGGGAGAGTGAGAAGCTCTGGAGCGCCTATGACCGCGTCGCCGCCGCCTGCAAGAAGCAAGGCAAGAACTGGGGCACCATCGCCGTCAATCCAAAATTCGCCCAGCGAGCCTATGACCTCGGCTGCCGGATGCTCAGCTTCGGCATCGACGCGGTGATGCTGCGGCGCGGGATCGAAGCCACCAAGGGGCAGTTCAAGGAGCTGTTTGCGTCGGAGTGACGCAGTAAGTACTCAGTACTTGCGGTCCAGCCCTACTCAAACCGCAGCAGCCCATACTTCTTCTTCCCGCTCCGCACCACCATCACCGTTTCACTGGCCAGGTCGGCAGCCGTCAGCTTCGTATTCACGTCGGTGCGAACCCGGTTGTTGATGTACGCCCCTCCTTGCTCAATAGTTCGGCGGGCTTCGGACTTGCTCTTGGCCAGGCCCGCTTCGAGGAGGGCATCAACGAGCAGCAGACCGTCGCCAGAGAGGCGATCTCGCGGCAGTGTCTTGCTCGGCACGTCGGCGAAGATGTCCGTGAGCTGTGAGTCGTTCAGATTCTCAATCTCCGCTCCGAACAGCACGTTCGTTGCTTTCTGGGCCGTCGCTAGCCCTGTGGTCCCGTGGACAAGCCGCGTCAGTTCCTCCGTCAGTCGCTTCTGGCTGAGCTTCAAATGGGCCTCAGTTATGCGAGACTGGTCAAGCACTTCGATTTCCTCGCGCGAAAGCTCCGTGAGAAACCGCAGGGCATTCCCGCAGTCGGCGTCGGCGAGGTTGATCCAGTACTGGTAAAAGGCGTACGGGCTGGTCCGGGCGGCGGAAAGGTAAACAGCTCCCTTTTCGGTCTTGCCCATCTTGGTGCCGTCGCTTTTGAGCAGCAGCGGACAGGTCAGGCCGTAAAGCTGCGTGCCGTGCATCCGGCGGGCGAGGTCGATGCCGGCGGTGATGTTTCCCCATTGATCGCTACCGCCGATTTGCAACTCGCAGCCCTGCGCCCGGTTGAGATGAACGAAGTCGTAGGCTTGCAGCAGCATGTAGCTGAACTCGGTGTAGCTGATGCCGCTCTCCCGCTCGATGCGGCTGGAGACCGAGTCCTTGGCGAGCATGACGTTGACGGGAAAGTGCTTGCCGACGTCGCGGAGAAAATCGAGGAACGAGAATTTGCCCATCCAGTCCAGGTTATTGAGCAAGAGCGCACCGCTCGGCCCGGAAAAATCCATGAACTGCTGCAGTTGCTGGCCGATCCCCTCGACATTCGCCCTCAGTTGCTCCACCGACAGCAGGTTCCGCTCCTCGCTCTTGCCGCTGGGATCGCCGATCATGCCCGTCGCGCCGCCAACGAGGGCAATCGGACGATGCCCCGCCTTCTGAAACCGCCGCAAGATGAGCGCCGGCAACAGCGACCCGACATGCAGGCTGTCCGACGACGGATCAAAGCCGCAGTACACCGTACGGCTGCCGGAAGCGAGCCAGGCGGGAAGGTGATCGGGCGCGGTGGACTGGTGGATGAGGCCGCGCCAAGTAAGGTCGGAGAAGATGTCCATGGGAAGAGGGGGAGTTTTCAGTGTTCAGTTTTCAGTGTTCAGTTAACAGAGGGGAATGTGGGCGCAGGGGTTCATTCAAGCCGATTTTGGAGGATGACACTAGCCGGAGGCACCATGGGGATGGCCACGAAAAACACAAAGTGACGCCAAGAACTCGAGTGTCGCGGCTCCAGGATAGTGAGCATCACAGATCGTTGCGTTTTCGGTCTTGGTGCCTTTTTGTGTTCTTCGCGGCCATCCCCCCGCACTTTCAATTGCCCGCCCGCAAAGTTTGCCAGCTTTGCCAGGTTCCGCATTATGCTCAGCACTCCGGTTTTGCCGGATATTCTTTCAATGCGGATGTTCCTTTCCGCCGATGCTGAAGGGTAGGGAAGATGCCTTTTTCCTGGGCATCGACTGGCCTCGCCCAGAGGTTTTTCAGGGGGACACCATGATTCGTCGCGTTATCCTCGCACTCGCTTGCGTCCTGATGCTCGGCAGCGGCTTCGCGGCCACCAGCCAAGCCCAGGAGCCCGCTTACCGCGCTTACAGCCGCGTGTGGGGCGGCACGTACGGCACCCACGACTGGGAGCGGTTCTACCACTACCCCTACGTCTACTATCCGCAAAACTTCTGGGGGAACGAATACTATCGCTCCAGCCAGGACATGTACTTCCGGTATCCACCGGAAATGCGGGTGCCGGTTTACAACCGCCAGTGGCACAACGAATACCCGGAAAGCCGCCGCTATCACTCGGGGCACCAGTTCATCCTTGACGTGTTCTAATAGCCAGGTGAATCCGCCAGATGTTCACAGGTTCGTGGTTTAAGGTTACAGCCTTGAATTACGAACCTTTTCCCACGCTTGCAGCCGACTTACCCCGCACTGCGTAGCAGCTTCTCACAGATACATACCCACATACCCGCCTTTCTCTTCCGTCTCCGCTTGCAGGCGGGCGATCCGGTCTTTGGCGGCTTGCAGGTTGCCGGCGGCGATGTAGCGGTCGAATTCGATGGCGACGGCGTGGGAGACGCTCTGCTCGAACCACTTCACGATCGGGGCGGTGAGCCAGTCGCACGTTTCGCGGATCAATTCCACCGCCAGGTCGCAGCGCTCGGTTTGCAGGTCCGCCGGGTTTGTCAGCACGGTCCCTTCCAGGCGGAACTGGATCATCCCCAACTCGCTATGGTTCGTCAGGTGGAAGGTGCACTCCGCGTTGTAGAGATAGTACGTGTTGTGCGAGCCGTGCTTGTCGATAGCTGCCTTGACTGCTTCGCACCGCTGCCGGTATTTGGGGGAAGCATCCAGCGGAATGTCCAGCCGCCCCACGGTCCGTAGCGGCAGGCAATCGAAGGTAATTTCGACCCAGCGGTTCATGGGGGCGTGGGGACTGGGGAAGAGAGGTCAGGCAGCCGCCGTACTCGGTACTAAGTACTCAGTACTGAGTACTTAGTATGGAATGTACCACGGTTCCCGGAGCGAGGGAATCGCTAGTCTTTCGCCGCGACGGTGGCCTTCCCTGTCGGAACTTCCGTTACCCCGGGCGTCGCCAAGGGGATCAGGTTCCAGCCGAGCACGGCCCAGCCCTTACCCGTGCTGATCTCTTGAATCTGCAATTTGCCGGCTTTGGCGAACTGCCCCTTGAGAGCGATACCCTCGCTGACGATTTCCGGCTTGAAGAGGGCCTCGAACTTACGGGTGAGGAACGTCTTGAAGGCAATCTGCGGGGCACCGAGGCGTTCCCGCTGCAAGAACTTCACGACAACTTCTCCTTGGCGCGTCAGCTTGGAGCCCTTGTCCGTCTTTTCGATTTTGTAAAGGGCCGAGATATCAATGGGCTCATTGATCCCCTGATCGCCGCGGGTGAACCGGCGGCCGCGGATAGCCAGGTTGACCGTCCCATCGCCGAAAATCGCGCGAACGGGAGCCTCGTTGGTGAAGGTGATCGACCACGGGTCCTTGTCCGGCGTGATTTTCAGCTCTTCCGGCACTTCACCCTTGAGATCGTCGCGGATGATCTGCTCCAGACGCTCGTCGGTAAGCGTGACGCCGCCGAGAATCGCTTCGCCGTAGTTGACGACGGCGGACTCGTGGGCTTGCACGGTTACGTCATAGGCCGCCTTCGCCGCCGGCGGGTCGCTGGGAGCGCCGAGCTGAATCGAGCTTTGCTGCAGCGCGACCATCTGGATTTTGTCCGGCTGGCTGCGGAAGCGGAGCTGCCTCGGCAGGCTGTCGCGGCGGGCGAGTGGGTTGCGGACCTTCTCGGTGTAGTCCTTGTTGGCGTTGGCGATCAGGTTGTTGGCGCGAGCATCCATTTGCCCTTGCACGCGCCAGGCGGCGTGGCTGGAGGCAATCAGATTCGCTTGCCCCTGTTGTTGGCCTGCCCTTTTCCAGGCGATCTTTTCGATCAGGCCGCATTTGGCGGCGATCGAATAGATGTTGCTGGATGTGGCGCATCTCGCGGCTGCCGGTGAATCGCTCAGCCCCAGGTCATTCACATACAGGCTCTTGCGTCCGCTGATGGTTGTCGCTCCGGTGGAGTGAATGGTGACCGGGCCGTTGTAGCCGACGTTGCTCGAGTTGGCCTGTCCCGTGAGGAGAATATCGAACTGGGCCCGCTCTTCGTTGGGTTGGAGTTCGACCCGCGTACGGCCCGTCATGTGAGCCGTGCCGAAGAGCCGGGTTCCGAGGATATTGTCGGAGACCCCTTGGGTCTGGTCGATGTCCTCTTCAATGCCCGCCGCCAGAAAATGCTGCGAGACCGTGCCAATGAGATTCGGCTTGGCGTATTTCTGGCCAATAGCGTCCACGAGCTGCGGAGCTTGCCGTCCGCGCCGCAGCCAGCCCAGCGCGCGATTGATGGCGAGAGCATCGTCACTGCCGCCGGTCTTGTCATACGTTTCCAACCGGGCGGCCAGGTCCGTGACCTGTGTGCCGTAGGTTTCTTGCAGCTTGGGATCCGCGGACGCGGTCGCGAGATCGAGATAGCTCCTAAGCGCGTGGCGAACGCGGGCGAAACGGGGAGTTTCCAGACCGTTGGCGTTGGCGGAGAACTTGTCCAGCACCGCCTCGGCGGTCTTGGTGTCCGGACCTTCGGCCCGCAATTGCGTTTGCAGGTCGTCCCAGCGGAGGAACTTCCGCCAGCCGGCGTTGTAATCCGGCACGCTGCGCTTGAGCAGGGCATCGAGGTCGGCGACAGCGGCTTGCAATTCCGCTTTGGACGCCGAAACGTCCGGAGCGGCAATCGGCTGGAAGCTCTTGCCGGCGTCCTTGGCCGCCTGGACGACATCGGTTTGCGAAAACGCAGTCCCGGCCAGCAGGTTGACTGCCAACACGAGTGCCGCAACGAATAGATGAGAGGCAATCCGCTTCATAGACCTGCTCCTAGCGTGTGAATGTTCCGCTCCTGCAAGTTCTGGCATAGCCACAACTTAGGTCGATTGCGGGACGATTGTCCTGAATAGGGATGAACGAGATTCGATTTCTCAGTTCCCCAACATGCCCCATCTTGTGCCGAATCGCTGTTTTATGCAAGTCGAAGATTCGCCGTTATCGGACTACTTGACGTTCTCGGCAATGCTAGCCTATTGTGACGCCCCTACGGGCTGGAGAGTTGTTGGGGAGGACCGTGTGCAACGATTGATCTGTTTTTATCGACTCCGAATCTATGCTCTGGCAGTTTTGTTTGCGTTGGTTGGATTGAGTACTGTCAACGGTTGGGTGGAAGTGGCGGCCGGCCCTGTTGTCTGGCATGCTGACTATCGGGCGGCACTTTCGCGTGCAAAGGCGGACAAGACCCTGGCTCTGATTTGGTTTTGCAATCCGCAAGAGATAGACGAAAACGACGAATTCGAAGCGGCTGTGCTGAGCGATCCACCAGTAAGGGAGCGTCTTGAGGGAGTCGCCCTGGTCAAGTTACCTCTCGATGCGGCCGTCGCCGGCACTAAGGAGAAGGAGGCGAGCATCGAGTTGCTCGAGCACGCCGCATTTGCGGAGCTGCTCCATAAGCCGGGACTGGCGATGATCGACATGCGAGACGAAACCAGCCCGCATTTTCACCACGTCGTGTCCGTTTATCCCTTCGTTCGCCAGCCGATTTCTCGCGAGGGGCTGGTTGCCATGCTCGACCTGCCCGCTGGTTCGCTGACCCAGCGAACGCTGATTTGGGCCGTGCGGACCCACCAGGAACGGCCGCAAAGCGCGGCGGCTGAGTATAGTCCGCTCCTTGCCTTCGAAGCCGAGAGCCATTCGCGGCATCAGGCCGGCATCAATCTCCAAGGGCATCACAACTGGGACCAGCGATTTCAGGACATCAACGGCAAGTTGGGCAACGGGATGCTTTCCCGTGAGGTCTGCGCCGAGAGCTGGCCGGGACAGCGGCTCGTGGAGGCTGCTGAAGAGTGCGTTCATTCCTGGCGGCAATCCAGCGGGCACTGGGAAGCCGTCAGCGGCCACCATGCCTGCTTCGGCTATGACATGAAGCTCGGCACCAGCGGCGTCTGGTACGCCACGGGCATCTTCGGCGACCGGCGATAAGGGGCCGGCATCGCGTGCGGTCCCGCTGCCTTGCACCCAGGCGTTTTCAGGCATAACTTGAAGGCTGACGGAGCCGACTTTATCCTCTTGCCTCACAATTCTATGAACACCAAAGATCCCCTCGATGAACGCGCCCGGGCTCTGGAAGCCTATTTCGACCAGCAGGACCGAGAGCTCATCGATAAAATGCGGCAGAAAATGGCCGCTCAGGAAAGGGAGACGGAACTATCCGCCGCCACCGGCATCACCGACCGGATGATCCTCTCGGATTTCGGCAAGACCGGCGCGGACATTGGCGCACTTGCCGCTCTCGGCCTGATTCCGCTGGTGGAGGTCGCCTGGGCCGACGGCCGCATCTCCCCCGGCGAATCCACCGCTGCCCTCACGGCAGCCGCCGGCATGGGAGTGACGGAAGGAAGCCAGGCTTATGCCCTGCTCGAAAAATGGCTCAAGACGCGGCCTTCCCCCGGAGCCGTTGCGGCCTGGAAAGAGTACGTCAAGGCGCTGGCGACGACCTGGGGACGTGAGCGAACTCGCGAAATCCGGAGATCGATCATCGGCCGAGCCGCCGGCGTGGCTCAATCCGCGGGTGGAATTCTGGGTTTGGGAAGCAAGGTTTCCGCCAAGGAGCAAGCGGTTTTGGACGAGCTCGATAGCGCCTTTGGCGTTTAGGTCCATGCGTTTGCAGAATCAGCATTACACCATCGACTGAGAAACCGACTATGAAACGAATTCTTTCCGCCATTCCTCTCGCATTGTTCCTCGCTTGCGGTTTCGCGATCTCCACTACGGCGGACGATGCGAAAAAAGGAGCCCCCAAGTTCGAAGAGGGCTTTGTCCAACTCTTCAACGGCAAGGACCTTTCCGGTTGGAAAGTGATGGGGAAAGAGGCGGGCTGGACCGTGAAGGATGGCGTTATCCATTCCGACGCGGGCAAGGAGGGACACTGGCTCCGCAGCGAGAAGGAGTTTGGTGACTACATCCTGAAAGTGGAATGGAAGGTTTCGGAAGGAGGCAACAGCGGTGTCTTCATCCGCTGCACGGAGAAGGACTCTCCCTGGGTCACTGGTTACGAGATTCAAATCAGCAATCCCAAGCAGGACGAATCCCACTGCACCGGCTCGCTCTACAGCTACGTGCCGGTGAAGAACCGACCCGATGAATCGGCGGACAAGTGGCATACCTTTGAAATCGATTGCCGCGGCTCCGTCATCACCGTGAAGAGCGACGACGTCGTCTGCATCGACAAGTTCGATCAGTCCAAGGACGAGAAGACCAAGAACAAGCCCCTCAAGGCGTTCATCGGCCTGCAAGACGCTCACGCCGGGGCGGGGAACACGATTGAGTACCGGAATATCCGGATCAAAGAACTGCGCAAGGCGGAGTGACAATGCTGGTGCTTCTCTTCCCCCGTGCTGATACGAGGTGCCACGGCATTGACTGGAGAAACGGGTGCCCAAAATCCTCATCGCCGAATGCAAGCAGGAAGTCTCCACCTTCAATCCGGTCCTGAGCCGGTACTGCGATTTCAATATTTCCTTCGGCCAGGACTTGATTGACTATCATCGCACGGTCCGGAATGAAGTCGGCGGCGCGCTGTCGGTGTTTGAAAAACACCCAAAGGTCGAGTTGATTCCGACGTACAGCGCCAAGGCGATTACGTCCGCGGGG
Source organism: Pirellulaceae bacterium (assembly GCA_051004015.1). Classification (GTDB taxonomy): domain Bacteria; phylum Planctomycetota; class Planctomycetia; order Pirellulales; family Pirellulaceae; genus SXOA01. The sequence goes on from JBPCKT010000116.1 coordinate 32,914, forward strand.
ACGCTGGCTGCGGAGGACTTTGCACGCATTGCGAAGGAGTTGTTGGAGGCGCTGCGGAAAGCACCGCCGGTGGATGGAGTCTACTTTTCCATGCATGGAGCGATGGGGGCGGAAGGGGAAGACGACCCGGAAGGGTATCTGCTGCAGGAGGCGAGGCGGATTCTTGGCGAGCGAGTGCCGATTGTCGTGTCGCTCGACCTGCACGGCATTTTGACCGATCGGATGCTGCGCCATGCGGACTCCATTGTCGCTTACCACACCTATCCCCACGTCGATTTCTTCGAAACGGGCGAGCGGGCCGCGCGGCTATTGCTGCGGATCATGGCGGGCGAAGTAAAGCCGGTGACGGCGCGGGTGAAGATACCGGCGCTCGTGCGCGGCGACGAGTTAATTACCGCGACCGGGCTGTTCGGCGAGTCAATTCGATTCGCCCAAGCGATTGAGGCGAGTCCTGGTGGGCTGTCCGCCGGCATGTTCATCGGCAATCCCTTCACCGATGTGCTGGATTTGCGGACCAACGCGTTTGTGGTGACGGACGGCGATGAAGAGCGGGCCTGCCGCGAGGCCGAGCAGATGGCCGCCGGGTTCTGGAAGCACCGCGAGAAGATGCAAGTGCCGCTGACGAGCTTGAAGGATGCCGTGGCACTGGCCAAGGAGACGCTTCAGGAAAAACGTGGCACCGCGGTCCTGGTGGATGCCGCCGACGCCACCAGTTCCGGAGCTTCGGGGGACAGCAACGCTATTCTCCGCGAGCTGGTCGCGCAGGACTATCGTGGGCGGGCGCTGTTGCCCATCGTCGATCCAGCTGCGGTAAAGGATGCATTTGCCGCTGGTGTCGGCGCTGAAATCACGACAACCGTTGGCGGCCGGCTCGACCCAAAGCGGTTCATTCCGCATCTCGTTCAAGCAAAAGTCCGGCTGCTCTCGGACGGGCACTTTCGCAGCGAATCCTACGGCGAAAAATGGTATTCCGGAGAAACGGCTGTGCTCGACGCGGACAACATCACACTCGTCGTCACCAGCCGGGCTGTGAGTCTCTATGACCGGTCGCTGTTCTACGCCCACGGCCAAGACCCCAAACGGTTTGACCTGGTCGTGGTCAAGTCGCCCCACTGCCAGCACCATATGTTTGCCGCGTGGTGTTGCCGGCTGATTAACGTCGATGCACCCGGCTCGACGAGCGCGAACCTGAAGAGCCTCGGCCATACGCGCTGCCGGCGACCGATTTTTCCGCTGGACGAAGGAGTTGAGTTCACGCCCAAGGCGGATGTGTTTCGGCGCTGATAAGTTATGTAGGATGGGACTCCAGTCCCGTCCGTCCCTCTGCTACTGTGACCAATCGGACGGGACTGGAGTCCCATCCTACGAAAATCCCACCGAGGTCCATCATGATGCCCAGTCGCCGTGATTTTCTCGCCGCCGGTGCCGCCACGGCCGCCGGCTTTGCTTTTTCGCCCTTCGCAAACGCGCAGCCTGCCAAGGAAGGCCGCAAGAAGCTGGCGGTGGTGACGACCCTCTGGAATTACCGCTCCCACGCCTGGCACATGGCGGAGCGGTTCTTGGGCGGCTATCCGCTGAAAGGGAAATGGCATCGCCCGCCGTTTGATGTGGTCTCCGCGTACGTCGACCAGAAGCCGGAGGGGGACCTGAGCGCGAAGCGGGCGGCGGAATCGGGGTTCAAAATCTACAACACCGTCGCCGAAGCCCTTCGCAATGGCGGTGACAAGTTGGCGGTGGACGGGGTGCTGCTCATCGGCGAGCACGGCAACTATCCGCTCAGCGAGATCGGCCAGAAGAAATATCCGCGCTACGAGCTGTTTCAGGAGATCGTGAAAGTCTTTGAGAAGGACGGCCGCAGCACGCCGGTTTTCAACGACAAGCACCTTTCCTGGAACTTCGAATATGCCAAAAAGATGGTCGAGCAATCCAAGCAGCTCGGCTTTCCGTTCCTGGCGGGCTCGTCGCTGCCGGTGACGTGGCGGATGCCCGCCGTCGATATGCCGCTGGGGGCAGAGGTCGAGGAAATCGTGGTCGTGGCAATGGGAAACGTGGACATCTACGATTTCCACGCCCTCGAAACGCTCCAGTGCATGGCTGAACGGCGGAAAGGGGGAGAAACCGGCGTCGTCTCCATGCATGGACTTCGCGGGGAGAAAGTATGGGACGCAATGAAAGCCGGCTCTTGGAAGGCCGGCGGCTGGGATCCCAAGTTGTTTGAGGCCTGCCTCTCCCGCAGCCACACGCTCGCGCAAGCCGAGAGCTACAGCCACCGCTATCCCACGGTGAAGCAGATGCAGGAGTGGGTCAAGGAGCCCATCGCTTACCGCTTCGAGTATGCCGACGGCCTCAAGGCCACGATGCTGCTGATGAACGGCCTAGTCGATGATTTCAACTTCGCCGCCCGGCTGAAGGGAGAGAAAGAGCCCCTCTCCACGCAGTTCCATCTGCCGACAAACCCCAATGTCGTCTATTCCGCCGCCCTCATGTCCAAGGCGGAAGAGATGTTCACGTCCGGCAAAGCCCCTTATCCCGTGGAGCGGACCCTGCTCACCAGCGGCCTCGTCTCCGCCGGCATGAGGTCGCTGTTTGAAGGGCAGAAAAAGATCGAGACGCCCCACCTGGCCATCAAGTACCAGCCGGCGAAGGAGTCGCAGTTTTTCCGGGAATGATGAGGGATCCGGCCAAACGCTCTGCCCTTAGGAAGCATAGGTTAGGGTGGCGCGATGTCAAACGATCCCAACGGTAAATTGGGCCGTGTCTGCCTGCCCGTGCACCGGGCTTTTCCCATTCGTAAGCTACGGTTCCTGTGGAATGATGAGCTAGCCCTCGGCGTTCGCCGAGTTCTTCCCAGGAGCCCGCCCATGACCAATTCGAATCTGCGTCGCAGTCTTTTCATCGATCGGCCCGTTCAAGTGACCCTGTTGCTCCGCGCCATGCTGTATTGGGCGGTGTGCCTGATGGCCCAGTTGCTCATGGTGTTCTTTTTCGCGATCGTCACGTCGTCTCAGGATGACTTCAGCGCAAATGGGCCGCAATTGTGGTGGCATTTGCAGCTTTCGATCATCGCCGCGGCGGTGCTCCTGCCGGTGCTGCTGCTGGATCTTTTGAAGCTGAGCCACCGCTGGGTCGGGCCAATCTCTCGGCTGCGGACCACTTTGCACGCCCTGAGTCGAGGTGAACGAGTTCGCCCGGTTCGATTTCGGGACGGCGACTTCTGGCAGGAACTGGCTGGCGATCTCAATGTGGTGGCGGCGGAACTGGATCGTCAAGAGGATTCCTCGCCCGCGGTATCGGTTGTCAACGGGTCGCCGGCTGCTGCGAACACGCTCGAGGCCTTGCGTGGGCCGGAATCCAGCCCGACGCAGGCGGCGATTTGACACTTCGCAGTTTGTGACCTACGGTTTCATTTGGGAGTTGCTACGGGAGCGTTTTTCCGAGGCGACCAGGCTTGAAACCATGGAATACTCGCCATCACCTTCGCGATTTGGATCATTGCCACGCAGACTCAGCGGCAGGGCCGCTCGACACGGCCGGCGGGGTGCGGCGGTGGTGGAATTGGCGATCTTGCTTCCTTTGCTGGTTTTCCTGTTCGTGGTGGCGGTGGACTTCGCTCGGATTTTTTATTTCTCCGTAACGCTCACGAACTGCGCCCGCGCCGGCGCCATGTATGCCAGCGACCCGAGCACGAGTGCCGAGTCACCGTTCGCCAGCACCCAGGCAGCGGCCCTGGCCGATGCGACCAATCTCAGCCCCGCGCCCACCGTCACCTCGGTCAATGGAGTGGATGCCAGCGGCCGCCCCTTCGTGGAAGTCACAGCCGCCTACACGTTCAAGACGATTACCGGTTTTCCTGGAGTTCCCAACCAGGTCAACCTCACACGGAAGGTGCGGATGAATGTGTCCGCCAGTTCCCCCAACACCAACTAGCCCGAGGTCAAGGATTCTCCCATGCGTCAGCGAATTCACCATCGACGCCGCGGCGCGACTACGGTTGAATTCGCCGTGACTTGCCCGATCGTCTTCTTCATGATCTTCGCCACCATCGTGGGCGCCCTGGGAGTATTCCGCTATCAGCAAACGGCCGAGCTGGCGCGGGAAGCGGCCCGCTGGGCCTCCGTGCATGGCGGCCAATACGAGCAGGAAACGGGCAATGCGGCCGCTACCGCTCAGGATATTTACACCAATGCCATCCTGCCGGGCGCCACCGCCCTGAATTTGAGCAAGTTGAGCTACCAGGTGACGTGGAACACGAGCAACATGCCCCTCGACGCCAGCGAATCGGTTGGAACTCCCCACGGCAACACGGTCTCGGTGACGGTGACCTATCAATGGTTTCCGGAAGTGTACCTGATCGGCCCCTTTAACCTGTCAAGCACTTCAACTGCTCAGATGATTTACTAGCCGTTTTTCGCTCCGCGAAAGGGCGCTCTTTCGCGAAGCAAAGGACGACACACCTTTGGAGATGCCATCATGTTGACCCCCAGCCGTTCCACGCCGTCCCGAAAATCATCGTCCCGAAAATCATCCAGGCGCGGGGCCATTGTTGTCCTGGTCGCTGCCTGCCTGACCGTACTCCTGGTCTGCGCGGCCATCTCCCTCGACGGCGGCGGTCTGCTCGAGCAGCGGCGTCGAGCACAGGCGACGGCCGACGCCGCGGCCATGGCAGCCGCGGAAGACTTGTTCCGGAATTTTCCGACGAACAAGGGACTGGATCCCAACGGCACGGCAGCGAGCCGCGCCCAGTCCATCGCTACCGCCAATGGTTTCAACAATAATGGCACCAATTCGGTCGTTACCGTGCGGATGTCTCCGCAAACGTATCTCGGCGGTCCTAACAAGGGCCAGGCCCTGCCGAAGGGATACGTCGAGGTGACCGTGCAGCGCAACCAGTCGCGTTACTTCAGCGCCGTGCTTGGTCAGGGAACAATCCCCGTTTCAGCGCGAGCGGTCGCTCGGGGCAAATGGGCGCCGGCCTTCATCGGCATCCACGTTCTGGATCTGCATGCGCCATCTGCCCTGCGGGCGACGGGGGGCGGAGCCGGGCTCGTCAAGGGCGACGCTGCCGTCATCGTTAATTCCGATGACGACGAGGCTGCCGTGACCACGGGCGGCAGCACGCTCACTGCGGACGCGTTTTCAATCGTCGGAGGCACCAGCGGCACAGGTTTTGTCGGGGAGATGAATACGGGAATGCAGCCGCAGCCTGATCCCTTGCGGAGTGTCCCGGAACCTAAAAAGAGCGACTACAGCGAGCAAAGCAATGGCCCCAAACACTACAGCAACGGCAATCGGATCCTCACGCCGGGCGTGTACCACGGGATTACCATTACCGGGCAGGCCAATGTGACCATGTTGCCCGGCATCTATTATATGGATGGAGGGGGCTTCTCCTTCAGCGGTCAAGGCAACCTGTTAGCCAGTGGAGTGATGATTTTCAACGCTCCCAAGACCGCCAGCGACAAAATCTCCCTTAGCGGCAGCAACGGCGGCTCCGTCACGATCACACCTCCCACGAGCGGAGTTTACAAGGGGATGACCTTGTTTCAAGACCGGGAGGCGAACAACACACTCAGCATCTCCGGGAACGCCGCCATGACCGTGAAAGGGACGTTCTATGCGGCTGACGCCTTGATGAATGTCACGGGGAACGGTGCAGCCCAGATCGGTTCCCAATACGTCAGCCGCACGTTGGACGTCAATGGCGGCGGCAATATGCTGATTGACTACAACCCCGAAGACGTCATTCCCCGGCGGGTTCTCAGCCTGGTGGAGTAGCGCTCGGGGGAGCCTCCGCGGGACTTTCCAGAGGGCGGGATTCCTTTGCCAGCTTGTCGATCATCTGCTGGAGGGATTGCTCGATTTCGACCATCAGGGGGTCGATGGAAACGCCGCGGACGCGCTCGGGGGAGACTTCAATCGCCGGGGCGATTTGCAGGATGACTTTGAGGTGGCCGTGGCGGCGGGCTTTGTCGAACAGGTCTTCCTCGAACTTCTCAATGATTTCCAGCACCCGGTCCACGCTCGGATTCTGGGCGAGGTAGTCGGGCGGGTAGCACGAAAGCTGCTGGGCGAGGTAGATGTCGGCGAGATGCTTCCAGCGGCGGGCCCGCTCCGCTTTGTCCACGCGGCCGGCGACCATGTCCGGCAGGATTTTCACCCGCAGGTTGCGGACCCGTGGCACCACTTTCCCGGTCTGAACGGAACCTAGCCATTCCTTCTCGATAGGGCCAAGCAGATGGTCCATCAGCCCCCGCAGCCGGTCGCCGAGGCGGCCGGGCTGGGTCTGGCCGAAGTATTCCAATTCTTTGAGTCCCAGCAGCGCGCTCCCCACTTTGCCGATCCGGAGGAGCAGCGGCAATTCCCGCTGCGGCTGCCATGTGAAACGGTGCTCGATGTCGGTGAGGACGTCGTCCGCGACCTTGTGGATGTCGCCGCTGAAATGGTATTTGATGCCGACCGGATGCACCACCACCTTGCCGGGCGGCGAGAGGCGGGCCCGCTTTTTGGCCGCGCTGCGGGCGATGAACGCCACGCCGTCCAGCAAAGCCTGCAGCCGGTCGTTGATGCGGCTGGTGGCACCTTCAGGAAAGATGATGAGCGGGCGGCGAGCGTCGGTGAGGAGATCGATGGCGGTGGTGATGGCCTGGCGGTCGACCCCTTCACGGTTGACGCTGAAGCCTCCCATCATCCATATGGCCCAGGCGTTGACCCAGCCTTGATGGAACAGGTGCCAACTCGCCATGGCGTAGACGTGGCAGGGAGCCTCGTGAGCCAGGAAACCCAGCGCGATAGGGTCGGCCGTGCGGGGATGGTTGGGCGTGAGCAGGACGCCATGCCCCGCCGCGATGGACTGCCGCAATCGCTCGATGCCGCGGATTTCGTGAGCCACCACTCCTTCGGTCTTCCGCAATTGCCAGGCGGGGACCCCCACGAGCTTGATGAGCCAGGACCAGAACGTGCCGTGGTATGGCGACACGAACTGGTAAGGTTTTTCGACAATGATGTTTTGCATAGCGGCGTGCGGGTCCACGGCGGCCGGCTGACTGCATTCTGGCAATTGCAACGAATGTAGCGGGGTTGAGGGGGGAGACAAGGTGAGTTGCCGGCGGAGACGTGCGGTGACGAAGAAACCAAGTGGTGCAGCGACTGAACACTGAAAACTGAAAACTGAACACTTCCCCCATGCCCGTCCGCCCTCTCAAACCGAAGCTCATCGCCGCCGCGGCCTCCCAGCCGAGCGGCAGTACGCAGGCGGCGCGGTGGGGGGCGGCATGCATTGACTATCTGCGGACGGAGTGCCACCTGGCGGCTAACACCACGGCGGCATACCAGCGGGACTTAAGGCGGTTCTGCCAGTGGGCGGGAACGCGGTTCATTCCCAAGCTCACCGTGCGTGACCTGTCCGACTATATGGGCTGGCTGCAGACGCAGAAGCTCGCCCCGCCGAGCATCGCTCGGCACATCGTCTCGCTGAAGATCTTCTACCGCTATTTGCAGCTCGAAGGGATTGTGCAAGACAACCCGGCCGAGCTGCTGGGGACGCAGAAAACCTGGGAGCGGATGCCGGAGGTGCTTTCGGTTTCGATGGTGCAACGGCTGCTGGCCGCCCCGCAGCCGCGGGATGCGTTCTTTCGCCGCGACCGGGCGATGCTGGAACTGCTATACGCCACCGGCTGCCGGGCATCGGAGGTTTCCGGAATGCACGTGCGGGACCTTCACCTCGCGGAAAAATATTGCCTGGCCCGTGGCAAGGGGAGCAAAGAGCGGCTCACACCCCTGGGTGAAGCCGCCGTAGCCGCACTGGAAGACTACCTGCAAACCGAGCGCGGCGCATTGGCCGCCGTCGCCGGCTCGCCCCCGCCGTGGCTGCTGCTTTCCCGCGGCGGCCGGCAACTGCGGCGGGAAGCCATTTGGGAGCTGGTCAAACGCTACGCCCGCCGGGCCGGCGTACCCGCCGCCATCAGCCCCCATACCCTGCGGCACAGCTTTGCCACGCACCTCCTCACCGGCGGCGCAGACCTGCGGCAAGTGCAGGAGCTGCTCGGCCACGCCAGCATCGCCACCACGCAGATCTACACCCACGTGGACCAATCGCGATTGCGGAAGGTGCATAGCCAGTTTCATCCGCGGGCGTAACTACTTGAACCGCACTTTGTGAACCAGCGGCTCGATGCGGCCGGAAGCATCACGGCGGCCGCTGATCGCGGTAACGGCGGCAATGGTGTGCTCGTAGGCGAGCTGGTCATCACAGTGCAGATCGGCTTCCATTTCCGCCGCAATGTGCGCGTTGCCGCCAATAAGCGCCACGATACGAGCCCGCAGAGCCGGCATGTCCTCGACAAACTGATCATTGAGGTGAATCCCCGCCAGCGACCCGTCCGCCGCGGCGGATAGCTTGATCTGCAGCGGAGGCAGAGCGGTGATCGAAGGCTGCCCCTGCCCGATGCTCAGCGGCATCTGGATCGCCAGGTCTCCTTCGGCCGCGACAATCCGCAGCGTGAAAATGAAGAACGCCAGGAGCTGAAACACGATGTCGATCATTGGCGTCATGTCGATGCTGACGCCGAGTGACGCGAATGGAAGAGCCTTGCGCATGAAGCACCTGAAGGAAGAAGCGGCAGAAATTATCCACCGCGGGTGCTGACACATTCGAGAAAAAGCGCCGGCTCTATTCCCGCTAGTGCTTTGTCAACGCTTGAATTTAGGGTAGCCACGGTCGCCAGACCGTGGGGTATCGATTGGTGCATTCGAGCCGCCCATGCTCTGGCGCGCGTGGCTACAACCCGAAATCTTAGAGTTGACAAAGCACTAGCCCCCCGGCGGCCGGGGCGGGGCGAACTTGATTTTCTCGACCATCTTGGTGATATGGCCGTCCGGGCTTCTTTCGCCGGAGACCGCGGTGATGCACTTGATGACGTTCTCGTAGTCGAGATTGTAGTCGGCGTCGATGGTCACTTCCGCCGAGGCCGCCTGGCTGCCGGTGCCGACCAGGCTGGCGATGTGCGCCCGCAATTGCTTCCAGCCGTCGTTGCCAAAGGGGGTGCCGCCGGTGCCGTCGTCGTTGGGATTGAGAAAAATTCCATTGCAGGTGCCGTCCGCCGTGGACCGAATGCGGACCTTGATGGGCGGGACCTGGTTGGGATCGGGCGTGCCGGCCCGCGGAGCGGCGAGCGGCATCTTGATATTAAAGTCGCCTTCCTGGGTGGTGATCTTGAGCGTGAAAATGAAGAAGCTCAGAAGCTGAAAGACGATGTCGATCATCGGCGTCATGTCGATGGCCACGGCCGGATCGCTGCCTTTCTTGATTTTCATGGTGCTTCACCTTCCCTTCCACTCGTTCCTGAACCGAAACTATTCTTTATCTTTCGCCCGCAGGGAGAATTTCACGAACTCGACTTCCTGGGCCGTCTTGATCAACTTCTGCACGTCGCCCGTTTTGGCATCCTTGTGGGCCCGGATGATGATATTGGCGTCCGCCACGCTCTTGCCCCGCTGCTCGAGCACGATCCTTTCCTGATTCAGCAGCGACTTGGCCGCTTCGGGGGTGGGAAATTCTTGTCCACCGGCCAAGACATGCCCTTCCTTGGTGACCTGCAGCATAATGGGAACCTGATCGACGTTTTCCGGCGGCTTGGCGAGCTCGCTGGCCGGCAACATGATCCGCGCATTCTGATCGGCCGATTCAAAGTTCAGAATGAACACAAAGAAGGTCAAAAGCTGGAAGCAAATATCGATCATGGGGGTCATGTCGATCTCCACCTTCGCTGCTTCGACTCGTTTGATCTTCATGGAATCTCCGCCTGGCCGTCAAACCTTCGTGCACCGCGACCTTACTTCTTGGCCGCCATTCCTTCGAACCGGCTCATCAGGTTGCCGGCGGTCTGGCCAACTTCCATCACGAGTTTCGCCATGCGGTTTTTCAGCAGGGCCAGCGAAATGATCGCCGGGATGGCGAGCACGAGGCCGACGAGCGTGGTAATGAGAGCGGTGGATACGCCCCTGGCCAGCACGCTAGGCTTGGGAGTCACCGGGGAGCTGGCGATGACCATGAAAGAGGCCACCATTCCGTCAACCGTGCCCAGCAGCCCCACCATCGGGCTGATGCTGCCGACCAGGCCGATGTAGCTGAGCCGGTGCTCGAGCTTCATGTTCTCTTCTTCGCCGACCTCTCCCATGGCCTGCATCGCCTTGTCATAGCCTTGTTGCAGCTTGGCCATGCCGGCCGCCAGCATCTGGCCGAGCATCGAGTCGTCCGCCTTGGCCAGGTCGAAGGCTTCCTGGAACCGCTTCTCGTTGAGATGGGCCTCGAAAGCGTCCGCCAGATGCCGTGGGCAAACCGAGTCCCGCCGGGCCGATAGCAGGTTCATCACCAGCACCGCCACGAACGTGAACGAAATGAAGAGAAAGGCGATGCAGTACTTCCAGCCAAGCGCGGTGATGAACCAAATCAGGAAGTTCTCCGACGGGGCGTCCGGATCCACCGCCGCCGGGTCCTCCGCGGGCGTGGTCGTTTCCTCGGCAGCCGGGTCGGGCTCCTGGGCGACAGCCGCGGACGACGAAAAAAATGGCAGGGAGCTAACCAGCTCGCCGCCGAGAATCAACATGGCAAGCACGCCAAAGATAATGGCCCAGCCACGATTCACCATGAGACCCCGCATGAATGCCTCCGAAACCCCGTAAGTGTTTGCAAAACAATGTGTTTGTGGACGATGTCGATTCCGGCAATCCGACCGGATTTATTCCGCCCTAGGGCCGGATTTCACCGGCGAAGCAACCAGACGCGGAAAGGTTGTCATTCTAAACAGCCCGGCTAGCGGACGTAAAGCACCAAAATCCCGCTTTTGCGAAGCGAAAAACCAGGCGGCTATTTGGTCGCCCAAACGCTCCCCGAGTATCGGTCGCGAAGCTTGTTTCGGGCGTCCGTGGCCCGGTCGGCGTGGCCGGTCTCCTCCCACAGCTTGGCGAGCTTGGAGAGGGCCTCGGCATGGGCGTCAGCATCGGCAAAGAACAGCAGGTCGGTCTTGAGGAAAGCCATCAGGGCGTCTTTAGGCTTGGTTTGCTTGAGATAGCAGTTGCCCAGCGCGTTGTAGGCCCGGGCAAATAACTTGCCGTCGAGTTGCGGGTCGTTTTTCGCCACGATGTCGTTAAGCATGGTGATGCCTTCGTCCGGCTTGCCCGTCTCGGCCAGGCACAGGGCCTTCCCGACGATGGCGTGCTGCTTGAGCGCGTTGGCCTCGGGATTGGTCTCGCCACTGCCAGCCACCGCGTCGAACGCTTTGGCCGCGTCGTCAAACTTGCCGGCCAGAACCAGGGCACGGCCCATCGACAGGCCCGCTCGCAGTTTGTATTCGGGCCAGGGAGCGCCGCCCAGGCCCGTATCGCCGTAGAACTTGGCCGCCGCTTCAAAATTAGCCGTGGCGACTCCCAGGTCGCCCAGAATTTCCGCCGTTTCGTAGAAGTGGTAGTTGGTGGGTGCCTTCTGATAGACCACGAACATCGCCTTGGCGGCATCGCTCTTGTTTCCCCCTTCGGTCAGGGCCAGCCTGGCCAGGCAATAGGCTTTGTAGAAGGCAATGTCCTGCGTGATCATTTCCCGTTCGACTTTCGCCAAATCGATCTTGTCCAATTGATCCTTGGCGCTGTTGTAGTTTTTCTGTTCGACGGAATTGCGGGCCGCGGTCAGATCGGTTGGTTCGTCGCCAAACGCGACTTTGGTGATCTCGTTCACCGGATATTTTCGAGCGACGCCGGCCTGGTCGAGCGTGATCTCGGTGGCTGTCATGGCCGTGATGGTGCCACGGTTAATCTTTTTGTTGACGGTGACGGCGTCCATTTGGGCGCGTGCGCCGAGCGGCAGACCCCAAACTGCGCAGCCAATGGCCGACAAGATTAGAATCGAACGTGCGTGACGAGGCATAGTGCGTTCCTGAAACCTGAAAAAATGATCTGGTGGTTATTTGCTGCTAGTGGTTTTGACCGGCGCTGTCTTGGCGGGAGCCGACTTCGTGGCTGCCGGCGCCGCGGCCGGTTTGACAACGGCGGGGGTCGTGGCGCTGGTCGGAGTGGTTTTGGGCGCGACAGGCACCTTGGGAGCCTCTTTTGCATTCACGGGGGGTGGGCGACGCCGCAGCGCCTCGATGCCGACCACCGGCTCACCGAGTGATTTCTGGATCTTTTTCATCAGGGCGTCGTACTGGCCTTCCCACTTCGGCCCCCCGACATCGTAGAGCCCGATGGTTTGGGCAATGTCCAATTTGGCTTGCCTGAAGCGGTCGGTCTTGGCGGCCTGATCCTTTTCCGCCAACGCCCAGTTATAGCGGGAGAGGGCGAGGTTGTAGCGAGCTTCGTGAAACTGCTCAACGTATTTGGGGTTATTGGCGGTCATCTTGCCGATTTCCCCCCAGCCCCAAATGATGTGCTTGTTCTGCTTTGCCTCGTCCGGATTGTTCTTATCGGGGCGAGCACCGACGATCGCATCCTTATAGCGATCCTTGATTCCCTTGTCCCCCCAGTTTTGATAGGTCCTGGCCGCCTCGACTTGCACCGGAAGCTTGGTGGGGCTGACCCGGAGAATTTCCACGAATATATCCATCGACCCCTTATAATCGTTCAGCGTGCGCAGGGTCTTGGCCATCTGCATGCGGATGGAATCCGCCATGTTGGCCGTCAGGAAGCTTTTGTTGGCCGTTCCCTTGGCGAGAATGTTCTTATAGGCGGCAACGGCCTGATCGAGATACGTTTTGGCCTCCGGCGGAACGCCCTTATTGTTGGTCAAAAAGCTCTCTCCCATCCCGCGATAGGTTTCTGCCACCCAGTACAGGACGTTGAGCTCGGTGGCATCCTCCCCCACTTGCTTGAGGAATTCCTCAAAACCCGGGGTGAGGGCGGCTTTGGCTTTGGGATCGGCGATTTCCAGTTGCGTCTGCAGGTCGCGGGCGAGCGCGACATAAATGGCCACCAGCTTGTTAGGTCCATCCGGCGTGCCTGCCATCGCGGTTTTTAGGGCCGCCATCATCTCCTTGGCCTTCTTGATGGTCGCCGCGGTGTCTTTCGCCGTGCCCAGCGTGGAGATATAGGCCCGGAGGGCGATCTTATAGGCTTCGACTTCGAAGCCCTCCTTTTGTGTGGAAGGATGCTTGGCCTTGATCAGCGTCAGCACCCCCAGCTTGGGGTCTTCCAGCTTTTCCACGCACTTCGCCGGCTCATTGGTATCGACGTATATCTGGGCCAGCGACAGCACCGCGGTGACGACGACATTGGAAACCTCTCCCGTGGCCTGCATCCGGTCGACGCCGGCAATCAAAATGCTTTTGGCCTGCTTCTTGAGCTCCTCGAGCTCGGCCTTCCGCTTGGAAACCGTGTCCGCGTCGGGAGCTGTCGAGGGATCCTGATCCCAGCCCCGAGTTTCTCGCTGCCCTTCCAGGTAGGCGGCCCAGAGGGCCTGCCCCGTTTTGAGCTCCGCGATCCCTCGGTTAGGAGAGTCCGCCGCAATCTTGCTCAAGAACTCGAGTGCCTTGTCCAGCTTCTTCTCGCGGATCATGAAGGGGATCAGCGTGTTGAGCGCGTCTTCCGCCTCCGGCTGGTCGGGCCACTTCTTCACGATATAGTCGCAAATCTTGACAACCTGCTGCGATTCAAAGTCTCGCTCATCAGGTTTGGCCAGGGCATAGAGCTTGAGGTAGGAAGCCATGGCGATCTTGGCGCACGGGCGGGCGCCCTGGGCGTCGGGATATTTCGTGGCCAGGAATTCGCCCAGCACAATAGCCTCGAAGTATTTCTCTTCGTTATAAGAGAGGAAACAGACAAAGTAGCGGAGCAGGTTCAGGTCGTTCACGTCCGTGTCGGCTTCCGCCAGGCGAAGGGCCGCATTCAGAAACTGATTGGCGTCCGCGCGAGCTTCCTCGGAAGCTTTGCGGGCATCTTCGATCTGCTGCTGGAGGATGGCTTTCTGCTGGGGATTGGCAATGGTCGGCAGGCGCTGACTGACTTCCTTGACAATCAAATCGGAGTCCTGCATCTTCTGGATCGCGTCCTTGCCCGCATTCCGGGCATCGACAAAAGTTTTGGGGTCTGGCTTCTGGGCGACTGTTTCCGTATCGCCGCCGGCGAAGTCGGCAATCAGCTTGCGGGCGTCATTCTGCCAGGGACCGGTCGCCCGCGATGCTTCGGTGGCGAATTTCTTGCCGGCATTGAGCAGCTTTTTGATTTCGTTGGTATTGACGGGCTTTTCCTTCCGCAATTCGGCTATCCGAAGTTTGGCGGCGGTGGCGATTTTCACCCGCATTTCCATGAACTCGGGGGTCTTGTCCTCGTTGGCCCGAGCCTCGTTCACCACGGGGTAAGCCTTGTCCATGATCTCCTTGTGCATCTTCTCCGCCAGCCAGGAATCCAAGGCGAGCTCCATCGTCTTCACCCGGAGCTTGTGGAATTCATCCGGCGAATCGGGATTGGAGAGCAGGTCGGACGTGAAATATCCGATGGCTTCCTTGTGCTTGCCGAGCTTCTGGTTGCAGCGGGCCTGGTACAGGCGGGCGTAGAGCCCGGCCATCCGCGTGCGGTAATTCTCGTAAATCTTCTTGTAACCGGCGGCGGCGTCGGTGTAGGCCTTCGTTTGCTCGGGACCCTTGGGATGAGTCTCGGCCAGCTCTTCGGTCGTGGCGGGGATGAGCAACTGGGCCATCAGGAAATCGAGCCGCAAGCGTTCCCGCTCCTCATACTTCTTGGGATCGGATTTCTCCGTGATCGAGGCGGGATATGCCTTCAGCCGCTCCCGCAGCTCATCGACGAGCTTCTCAAAGACGACTTTGGCCTCGGTGTACAGGACGCGGGCCTCGCCATAGAGCTTCGTCTTTTCCGCCCCCACCTGCTTTTCGGACTTCTTCATTTTCAGGCGAGCACGCTCGACGAGCAGGTTGCCGAGCTGGCTGCGGGCGGCGTTGATGAGCGGGCTGGTCCCTTGCTGGGTGACAAACTGGCTCAGCACCTGCTGCGCGTCATTGAGCCACTTCTCTCGGATGACGATGTCCCGCTGGAACTTGGCCCCCTCGACCAGCGTCAGGCCGCGCTCGTATTGCAACGTCTCCTTAAACGCCACTGGCACCGCCGGATTCCCCTCAATGCTATTGAGATAATCAATGGCCACGTCGTGGTACTTTTGGCGGCGCAGGGCATCCAAAAATTCGCGAGCGGGCTCCACGGCCTGGACCTGCGGCAGCCAAGGGGCAGCGGCGGCCAGAAGGAGCGTGGAAAGGAGCCAGCGAGGGGAGAGGCGTCTCATGATTGGTTTCCTTACGGCATCACCGCCTGGCGACAGCCGCGGCGCTGCAACAAAACTGCAAGTACGTCAGATTATAAGCAAAAGGAATGGACTTCAACGGGTTCACCGGCGAGCGGCCTGCGTAAGCTGGCCGGTGAGTCGTCACGCCGGGGCGGTCGTTTTCGCCACTGCGACGTTACCGGCCAGCTTACGCAGGCCGCTCGCCAGTCGGAACACGCTACTTCTTCTCCAGTTTCTCCAGGCGTGCCACAAACTCCAAAAACGCTTGAAAATCCGGCCGCTGTGCCAGCCGGGGGTGGACGGTGCGTCCGGCGGCGAGCACACCTTCGAGCCCGCGACCGTTGGCGGGAATCATCCCCAGCTCGCGGAGAGCATCGCGCGAGCCCTTGAGCACTTCGGCCGTCTCCGCCGCCAATGCCGCTTGTTGCAAGCAGAGGGGCATTTCCGCCGCGGAGGGGGCGAACTGCAGCCGGCTGATGCGCTGCAGCACTCGCCGCGCGGAGCCGCTGGCTGGGTCTTTCCAGGTCAATTCGGCCAGCCCCACGTCGTCGCTCTCACCGGGTTTGAACCAGATTTCGAACAGGCCGGTTGCCGCTTCCCCAGCTTTCAGCTCGGCATCGAGAGACGGCGGATTAATGGCGGCAAACGAATTCGCATCATGCCCGATGAGCCGCCAGGCCGCCACGCATTCGGGATTGAACCGCACGCTCAGCTTTGCCTCGGACGCGACCACCGGAGAGCGGCCGGAGAGCATTTCCAGCAGGTGCCAGTAGATTCTTCCCGCATCGGGCGTGCGGCGGGCATCCCCGCTCAGGATCCTCGCCCACTCGGCCAGGGCCGGGTCGATTTCGCTCCGGTCGCTGACATCCAGAATCTGCATCTTTGCCCCTACCGCCTCGCCTTCGGCCAATAGCGAGCGAACTTGCGATTCCGTCGCCTGAGGCATAATCACGCGGCTGTCGGTTATGAGCACCAGCCGCTTGGCCTGCGGCAGACTGTCGGAAAGCAACAGCGTCATCGCTGCTTGCAGTCCGGCCGCCAGGTCCGTGCCGCCATGCGGCTCGACGGAAAGCAGCAGCCGCTTCAATCCTTCTTTGTCGCCAGCGGATGCTTTTTCCACCCGCTCGATGACTTCCTCCTGGAAGAGAACAAGCGAGAGATAGTCCCCCGGCTCCAATTGATCAAACAGCCGGCTGACCCCTTGCCGCACTTCATTCAGTCGACTGCCGCGGGACATGCTGGAGGAGAGGTCAATCGCCAGGACCAGATGCGTGCCATGGCTGGTCGGCCGCTGCAAAGCACCGGCTTGAACGCCGACCTGCAATAGCGCCGTACCCTCCGGCCCGAAGACCGACGGCCCCGCGGCCGTACGAATGCCCAGCGTTCCCGGCTCCGGCAGTGGAAAGCGATAGTTGACGCTGGCCAGAAAATCCTCCACCCGAATCTGCCGCGGGTCCGGCCGGCGATTCTGGCCGACGAGCTTCTGAACTTCCAGATACGACTGCACGCGGGTGGAGAGTGGAACGGCCGCCAGGGCGAGCTCGTCTCCCGCGCTCGGCTCCACCGGCGGATGCGTGCGATGCCGCAGGAAGAACGCCCGGCCGGGTCCGAAAAGCGGCGGCTCCATCCCGGCGGCCAGCGGCAGCCGAGGAGAATCCAGCTCCCCGGGCACGTCTTCGCTAAAACTGCTGTAGCTCATCACGCCCCAGCGCATGCGGACGACGTCGTCCAACGGCAGCACGCCGCCGGCCAGGCTGGCCTGCCACAGGCCGACCGCGCCGGGGGGCAGCTCGTTGCCGAGGTCGGGGGAATCGATATTGCAGATGGAAGAGCGAGGAAAAGAGACAAACTGGAAGGCTTCGTTGGGCGGCTCTGGTGAAATGAATTCATGACCATGGGTGTTTGGGAATATCAGCAATTCGTCGCTCTCGGTTTCCACCGATGCCTGCAACGTCATCGGTCCACCGTACGCCACAAATGTCGGCTGGATTTCTACATCCGGCCTCGGAAACGCCGAGCCGACGAGCATGGCCGTGCCCGAAAATAGCGCCAGCCCGATCGCCACGAAGAGGGCTGCCGCCAGCGCCGCGTGCGTGGCCAGATCCGCCAGGCGGCCCGCGCGGCCCGCTAACGTGGACCTGCGCGCTTGCCACACGATTTCAAAAGGGACGGGCACGTTCGTCAGCGAGCGGTCGACCCATTCGTCCAGCGGAATTTCCTTCAGCCGCGACAATAGCACCTGCGGCACGGCAATCTGGGTCAGCGCCGCATCGACTTCCGCCTCCGAAAATTCCAACGACGACTTCAGCCGGGAGAGAAACCCCTCCGGCACCGCGACCTCGCGGAGTAGTGCGTCGATTTCGTTGTCAGGAAGTTCGGACATGGTTTGTTACGTCTTCGTCCCCACCAGCACATCCCTCAGCCGCCGCCGGGCCCTGCTGACGCGGGAGAGGACCGTTCCCAGCGGCATGTCCAGCATGTCGGCCACTTCCTGATGCGTCAGCTCGCCGACGACCACCAGCAGAAGCGTCTCCCGCAGTTCTTCCGGCAGTTGTGACAGGGCAAACTGCATCTCGTCGGTGTAGCCGCTGGCGAGCGGGTCCACGGCTTCGACACCCGGCTCGCGCCCCTCGCCACTGACGACGGAAAGCGGCCCTGACTTTCGCCAGCGGTCCACCACTCGCCGCCGCAGGATGGAGGCCAGCCAGGCCCGGTCCCCCCGCCCCTCTTCGTAAGCGTCGCGGCTCTTCCAGGCGGAACGAAACGCCTCCTGCACCATGTCTTCCGCCTCGTGCCGGTCCCCCACCATGCGGTAGGCCACCCGGAACAACGCGGGACCATGGTCATCGACCAGCGCGTTAAATTGAGCCAGCGTCAGCGCCAAACTGTGCCTCGCTCACCTTTCAATTGGATGGCTGCTCCGCACTTCCAGCCTGCCGGCGGCCAAAAGGAGCGCCACTCCGTAAACCCTGATTCGCGGCGTGTTGGCCAGATTATTCCCCGGCAAAGAGGTGCCGCCCGGCCGAACATCTGCCCCTCTATATCATTACACAGCAAGGGGTTGGGGAATGCAAATGCTTGCTGGATTCGACGTTTCAGTGGCTGATCAACGTATTGGGCAAGGCCCTTTGCAACTCCTTGACCCCCTTGTCCGTCACGTTCGTGTTTTTGAGCGACAGTTCCTTGAGATTGACCAATCGTCTCAAGTGTACCAGTCCCTTGTCAGTCACCTGGGTGCTTGAGAGGTCCAACGATTCAAGGCTCGTTAGCAAGGAAATCCTTTCCAGACCAGCATTCGAGATAATGGTCTCGCTGACGCGTAGTTTCTTCAGGTTCTTAAGCGCCGGAAGAGTGCGTACGTCGTCATCATCAAAGAGGCTGTCGTGAAACGATAGAAAGCGCAGTTGCTGCCACCCGCTCAGAAAATGCCAATTCTTCCCTGAAGCTCTCCGGTTGCCGGAGAATTCGAATTGCTTGACTCCACGGACGCCGCGCAAATGCGAGAGGCCTTCGTCGGTCACGTTCGGTGCTTGAATTATCAACGAATGCAAGTTGGGAAACACCGCAAGTTGCCGCAAGTCGGAGTCTGCGAGGGAGTCGCCATCAAATATGGCGGATCTGACCGTTCGAAACTGATCGTCACCCAAGATGACTTTCAGCCGTTCAGGCCGGCTGGAGGGAGCGTTCTGGCTCATGAGCCAATCATGGAATACCGATTTTTGGTGCAGCATCTCTATCGCCTGCTCCCCCCTGCGGCATTGCTCTCGCTCCCACGCGACACGACCCAGCAGCAGAGCCGCCAACGTCACGGCGATCAGCAGCGTCCGCAGGCGAAACTGGAACCAGCGGCGGTGGGGCTTGGGAGGGGACATGCCAGCTATTGTACCGGGCGGGGGCTTTCCCTGCGCACACAAAAGTAGCCGCGGCAGCGGCGGCCAGAACCCAGCCCACGGCTCGCGCCATCGGTATCTACACGAATTAGCTATCTGCGTTCGGACCGGCGCGAGGGAGCGAGAGAACTTGCTTGGCAAGTTTCCGGAGGTCGGTCAGGTTATGCTCCTCCAGCACCG
>JBPCKT010000117.1:0-19065 GCA_051004015.1 Pirellulaceae bacterium
CCCCCCCCCCCCCCCCCCCCCCCCCCCCCCCGACCCCGTAGGAGTCTGACATGAACGTCATCGAATCAACCCCTAACGCCATCGACCTGATAGCCGAGGAATTCGTCGAGCGCTTCCGCAAAGGAGAGCGGCCGGCGGTAAGCGAGTACGAAGCCCGGTTTCCTGAGCAGGCGGAGGCGATCCGGGACCTGTTTCCGGCTCTGGTGGTGCTGGAGAACCTCAAGCCGGCTACGGCCCCCGTGCCGGCGACGGGCCAGGCGGAGTGTGCCTCGGAGGTGGCGTCGCTGGGGAAGCTGGGGGATTACCGGATCGTGCGGGAGATCGGCCGCGGCGGGATGGGGATTGTGTACGAAGCTGTGCAGGAGTCGCTCGGACGGCAGGTCGCTTTGAAGGTTCTCCCCAAGCAGCTCATGGGAGATTCTTCACGACAAGCCCGGTTCGAGCGCGAAGCGCGGGCCGCCCCCGGCTGCACCATACGAACATCGTGCCGGTGTTTGGCGTGGGGGCCGAGAACGGCCTGCACTACTACGCCATGCAGTACATCCACGGCCTGGGGCTGGATGAAGTCCTGCGGGAGCTCAAGCGGCTGAAGAGTCCCAGCCAGGACCAACCGGCGGAGCAAAAGGAATGCGAATCTCCTGCCGAGGAACCGCAGCGTCGTGCGGTTAGTGTGACCGTGACGCAGGCACTGCTGAAAGGGCAGTTCGACAACAATGCCACCGAAGCCGCCCCACCACCACTAACCCGAAGCGCCAGCGAGGGAAATGACACCGCCAAGGCACGCCTTTCGGAAACGGCCCGCCTCTCGGAATCGTTCACCCTGCCGGGACTCCAAGAGGCCGGTCCCGGAACAGGCCGCAACACCAAAACCCTCTGGCAGAGCATCGCCCGGATCGGCACTCAGGTGGGAACGGCCCTGCATTACGCCCACGAGCAGGCCGTGCTGCACCGGGACATCAAACCGTCGAACCTGCTGCTGGACACACGGGGGACCGTCTGGGTCACCGACTTCGGCCTGGCGAAGGCGGACGACCAGCGGGACCTGACCAACACGGGGGACGTGCTGGGAACGCTCCGCTACATGGCCCCCGAAATGTTCAGCGGCCAGGCCGACCGGCGGAGCGACGTCTACTCCCTGGGTCTGACGCTCTACGAGTTGCCCTCCGCCCCGCCTTCGACGAATCCGACCGGGGCCGGCTGATCCGGCTGGTGTTGCACGAATCGCCGCCGCGACTGCGAACTCTCGATCCGTCCATCCCCCGCGACCTGGAAACGATTATCCACAAGGCCATCGACCGGGAGGCCAGCCATCGCTACCCCTCGGCCCAAGACTTGGCCGATGACCTGCAGCGGTATCTCAATGATGAGCCAATCCGCGCCCGCCGCATCTCACCCATCACCCGCTTCTCCCGCTGGTGCAAGAGAAATCCCGCCGTGGCCGGCCTAACGAGCGCGATTGCCATCCTGATGCTCTTGGCGACCGGCGTCTCGCTGACCGCGGCCATGACATTCCAGCAGATGGCCAGCCACAACTCCAAACTCGCGGAGGACCTGACGACGGCCCTCGGCGATGCCCAGAAGAACCTGGCCCAGGTCAAGGAAAAAGAGCAACTCGCCCAAACGAACCTCAGCCTGGCGACTGCCGAACAACAGCGTGCCGAAGGCAACCTGGGATTGGCGATCAAGGCACTTGATACCGTGTTCCTAGAATTCATCGGCAATCGCAGGGCGCTGCAGTCGATTGTCGGGGAAGGACAATCGCAGGACTTGTCGCGATCTGAGCGGGAACTTCTCGACACGGGTTTAGCTTTTTATCATCAGCTGATCGATACGAACAAGGACAACGACGTCGCCTTGTTCGCTTCCGGCACAGCGCGAATTCGGGCTGGCATGCTGCGAAGCGCACTGGGAAACCGGGACGCCGCTCGCGAGCATTTCCGCCTCGCCGAGAATTCACTACAGCGGCTCGTCGTGCAATCTCCGAATGTTGGAAATTACCACCGAGAGCTTGGGCGCGCCTACGTTAACGCAGTCCTCAATAGTGATTGGCCCAAAGGGGAAGTGCAATCGCTCACGAAAGCTGAAAATGAAATGTCTCGCGCTATTGAGCTAGGTGCTACGGACTACACCATATTCAACGAGCGGGCAACTGTTCGACGCTGGCTGGGGCGAGAGGATGACGCGTTTAAGGACGACCTTGCCGCGATTAGTCGCAACAACACGAATCCCGCTATTCACGCGCAGTTTGCTTGGGAGCTGGCCTTTCGTGGAAGATTTGGAGGAAAAGAACCAGTCGACATCGAATTGGCAATCAAGCACGCAGCGATCGCCGTCGAATTGGAACCGAAAAACAGTTACTTCAGGGCAGTGCTCGGAAGATGCCTCTACATCGCTGGGCGAAAACAAGATGCGTTCAAGGAGGTAGACACGGCCGTATCGCTTGATTCGAAGGACAGTTTTGCATTGAATCAGCGATCTGTTATGTACAAAGATTCGGGCGAGTTGGAGAAAGCCCTTGCCGATGCGAATGCAGCGGTCGCCATTCGACCAGATGAGTATTCCTGGCGGCGACGCGCAACTGTATTCATGAAGATGAGACGGTATGACGAGGCGCTCGCCGATTTCGAGAGGTGTTCAGAGAAGCAGCGCGCCGTAAGCTACTGGTATTGGAGTGAACGCGGCGAACTGCACCTGTTAAGACATGAGTACGATGCATCCATAGTTCACTTGTCGAAAGCATTCGAGCTCGCGCCCAATTATGCGCACTACCTATATAAACGCCGTGCCGAGGCCTATTTCATGCTGGAGCGCTTTCCCCAGGCACTCAGTGACCTCCGGAAGGCATGGACACTGAACCCTCCAGACCTCAGCACTTTGACCTGGATATCCCCATCGCTCGTCGCAAAATGTGGCAATCAGGAATTCAAGACCGGACTTCTCAAGTTGGCGGACGAGGCGGTGGCAAAAGATCCGGGGGCTCGCAGGCATCGTGCCGTCATCGCGATGCACCTTGGTAACTGGGACAAGGCTCGTGAAGATGTGGCCGGATTTATGAAGGCGGAGAGCCCCGATTACTCGAGCTACTATCAACTGGCGATGCTCTCTCTTGCCGACAAGAACCAGGAACAGTACCGAACCGCATCCCGCGACATGCTGGCCAGATTCGCCGAGAGCAAGGTCGCGGAAGAACTGAACTTCACCGTCTGGACCGCGGCGCTCGCGCCGCAGACGCTCGACGACTACGGACCGGCAATTGCCTTGGCTCAGCGCGGGGTGGAGCTCAACAAGGACAATCCTGAAGCGATCCGCTCGCTTGGCGCAATCCTCTACCGGGGCGGCAAGTTCGACGAAGCGGCGCAGCAGCTCGCGCCTCTGGCCGCTGCTGCCGAGAAATCGAGTCCCGAAGCCAAGACTTCGTCCGCCTACCCTCTCTTCTTCCTGGCCATGGCCCAGCACCAACTCGGCAAGAAGGACGAAGCCCGCGCCACGCTCCAAAAGGCCGCCGAGCTCGCCAAGACGGAGCTATCCGACGACAAAAACCCGCCCCCCTGGAACCGCAAGTTGACGCTGGAGCTCCTCCAGAAGGAAGCCGCAGGACTCCTTGGGAACTGAACCCCTCGTTCCCACGGTCCCCGTGGGAACGCACGTCTTGGACGCTCTGCGTCCCGTCTGTACTCTCTGTCCGCTGGTCTAGCAGAACCGCCAAAGAGACGCGGAGCGTCAAAACCCTGTGTTCCCACGCTGAGCGTGGGAACAAGGAGCGAAACTCCCAATTTCTTTGCCCGGACCTGTGGACGCCAGACGTCCGGGCGCAGTTGTCCTTCCAGCCCCAGACGCTGGTTGCCCTGGGCCATCTGGCAGAACCGTTTTCCTCTTTCCCTACAGGCGTCCCATGAACCTCTCCCGCCCCTTGTCTCTGCTGGCCTTCACCCTCGTCGCGTTGACCTGCCTGGCGCCAAACTCGGTGCTGGCCCAGGGCAAGAAACCTGGCGTGACGTACAAGTACACGCTGACCGACTTGCTGGGGTTCCCTGACGCCGATTACAACCAAAGCCAGGGACAGTTCATCACGAATCGGGATGGCGCGGGAGGGTCGTTGATCCTGGGAATCTCCTATACGGGGACAGCGGGGACAACCCCTAACCATCCGAGTCCCGCCCTGTGGAACATTCGCGCCGACGGCACGTTTCCGGAGACTGATCCGGTTGATCTAGGGATTCCTCCCTTTGCCAGGGAGGTGCGGCCGTCCGGAATCAACAGCGCCGGATTCGTTGTCGCCCGAACGGGTTTGGCTAATACTCAGGATGCCGATGGCAACTGGATCTTTCCGTCTTACGTTGACCTGGCCGGGCTGGGAATCCGGGAACTTCCCGGTTCAATGGACCGCAATACCGAGGCCTGGGCAATCAACGACGCGTGGACGATTGTCGGAACCTTGGCTGTGGCGACGGTCGATCCGAAGTATCCGCGCGGAATCAAGCAAGAAGGGGCGGTCTGGCAGGTGAATCTCGACCTGACCGTGAGCCAACCGCTGACACTGGGCGACTTTTGGCCCTCCGACATCAATAGCTACGGCGTGATGGCCGGCACGATCGACGGTTATCCGGCGATCGGCTGGCTGGACGGCACGACACTCAACCTCAAGCGCATGGACCCGACGCCGCGATTTCTCGGCGCCAGGGTCAACGCCCTCAATGATTATCCGGTTGAAGATCCCCGCCTGGCGATTGTCGGGGATTCCTTCTCCAACGAGGCCGGTCAATACGATGCGGCCGACAGCGATCGGGGAGTGGTCTGGCGGCCCTACAATGCAGCCCGCCCCACCACGGTCCTGGGAACGCTCGGAGGAATGTACAGCTCCGCGCGCGACGTCAATCGGGCCGAGCAGATCGTGGGCGATTCCTCGGGAAAGCGCGGCGGCCAATTCGCCTTCGTCTATGCCAACGGCACGATGACAAACTTGAATGCGATCGCGGCCATGGGAGACCGCAACTTGCAGTATGCCTACGCCATCAACGACGACGGGGACATTGTCGGTTTCATGCACGTTCCGCGTCCCACCAGCGAACAACGGGGATTCCTGCTGCGGCCCATTACGCCGTAGCAAGGTTTGATGTTGCGTGGCTCTACTCACGGCGAAGTTGTTTCGATGGTAAATGCCGCTGTCCGTTCGGGACAGTCGACGGCGCGCGACGGAGTCGCGGCCTACTTTCACATATTGGTCAAATCGTCCACGCCGCCCCCTCCTAGGAGCTCATCGAGCGCTCGCGAAATTGGTCCGGCGTGTTCGTTCGTCGCGGCGTAGATGCGGCAGAGGCGGTGACTGAGGGGGAGGCGGCGGAAGAGCTCGTGGGCGGTGAGCGGGCGAATGCGGTTCTGGGCGCTGTCGTAGAGGAAGTTCTGGCCGGCGGCGGGGCCGCTGGTGTGGGGGCGGAAGGTGGTGCGGGCGATGTCGACGCGCAAGGGGAGGGATTTTAGTTCCGCCGGCAACAGGTCGCGGAGCCTTTGCTCGACGAAGCGGTGGTCGCTGAAGATGCTGGCCTGCTCGGAGTCGTCCTCGGAATAGATGAGGCTCCGCTGGCAGACGGCTACCCAGGGGATCTGCCGGGAGATCAGCTCTTGCCAGCGGCGGCCGAGGTCCCTTTGTTTTGGGTCATTGGATTCGGTCCACCGCTGCACGTCGACGAGCAGCGAGAACTCCGTGAAGTGCAGGTAGGCCCCCAGGTTCGCCAGCGGGCTGCCGGCGAACAGGTAGGGCTTGCTGTCCAGAAATAAGTCCTTGAGCGCCAGGTCGATCGCCCGGACGGTGCGGTGGAAATAGATGGTGCGGAACAGCTCGGCCTTGACGCTCATGAAGCGGATGAGGGTCTCGATCCCTTTGTCGTGGATCGTCAGCCCGTGCTCGCTGAAAAAGCTGTAGTGCAGCAGCCGCTCCAGGTCGTAGGCCCGCTGGCTGTAGCCGGACATGAAGGCGTCGCGGAGGACGAAGTCCATGTTATCGATGGTGTAGATGCCGGAGAGGAGGGAGCGGAGAAAGCGGAGCCACTTGGGGCGGGACTCTTCCGTTCCTTTCGGCCGCTGGATGAGCCAGGCGATTTGCTCGGGGTCGAGCTGCTCCTTTTCGTCCAAGGCCGAGTTGGGATTGCGGCGAATGCGGGTGAGCAGCGGAGCGAGCTCTTTGGTGATGATGGCCGCGCCGAGCGTTTCGTGCGTCAGGCCAAAGTCTCGCAGAAAATGCTCGTCGAAGAAATGGCCGAAGGGGCCGTGCCCGACGTCATGCAAGAGGCCCGCCATTCGCAGCAGCGTTTCCACATAGCCGCGGCTGGGACAATCGGAGCAGACTTCCTTCAGGCTCGGATAGAGCTCGCCGATGAAGCGGCTGGCGAGGTGCATGACTCCGATGACGTGCTGGAAGCGTGTGTGCTCGGCGGTGGGATAGACCCACCAGGCGGTCTGCAACTGATGAATGAACCGGAGCCGCTGAACCCAAGGATGGTCGATGATCTGCCGCTCCGAGACTTCTCCCTGCTCCAATTCCTTGTCGGAGGTGAACGGGATATAGCCGTGGACCGGATCGTGGCTGAGGTTTTCGCGGAGATAATGACGCATGGTTCAGTGGAGGTAAGCAGAAGGCAGTAGGCAAAAAGCAGCCGTGCTATCAGTGTAAGCATGCACGCAGAAAATGCAGCGGTAGTTTGGAGCGGCCGCAAACTCAACGTCTCTTTCCAGGATACCCGTCACTCGGTATTATCCGCGCGGCGGGGCGTTCCGGCCCAGTCGTAAATGTGGACAGTTCAAGTGGCCGAATCGTGATAGCTACGGCGTTCTGCCGATAGTTTATCGACCGGGCTGTTGGCGCGCAACGCCATGAGTCGCACGGTCACAGCCTGCCGCCGAGATCGCCCCCGCCAAAACCGCCAGCCATTGTCCGCCCTCCCCCCTCAGGGCCCAGTAGGAGTTTCCACGTGGCGAAAAACGCCCCAGTCTTCCATACGATTCTTTCACTGCTGGCGATGGCGCTGGCCCAGTCGGTCCTGGCCGTCGAGCCGAGCGAGAATTTGCTTCCTGGGACGACCAAGGGATTTGTCTCCACGCCGAACCTGGAGAATGCCCAGACACAACTGGCCGATACCGAGTTGGGCAAGTTGTTCGCCGACCCGCTCATGCAGCCTTTCGTGGAGGACCTGGACAAGCAAATCAAGAGCCGCATGGCGAAGGCGGGAGTGCGGCTGGGGGTGACGTTTGAGGACCTGAAGGGCGTGGATGGCGGCGAGATGGCGCTGGCGGTGGTTCAGCCCGATGCGAAGGACAAAAACTCGCACGCGACCGTGCTCATCATCGACGTCACCGGCAAGGAAGCGGCTGCCAAGACGATGCTGGAGAAAATTGCCGCGAACCAGATTGCGAAGCGAGCAGTCAGGAGCACCGCCAAGGCCGGCAATGTCGAACTGACGATCTTCACGCTGCCGCTGAAGGCGGGCGAGACGATTCCAGAGCACGTCATCTACTTCCTGCATCAAGACCAGATCGTCATCACCGACAATCAGTCCACGGCTAAGGGAATCGCCAGCCGGTTCGGAGCCGCCGCGCCCGACTCCCTCGCCAAGCTGCCGGCCTTCGAGCAGTCGATGGCGAAGAACGCCAAGGCCGCCGGCGAAGCCAAGCCCAATGTCCGCTGGTTCATCGAGCCCTTCGGCTATGTCGAGGTCAGCCGGGCGATTAACGGCGGCAAGCGGAAGCGGGGCCGTGACCTGCTGAAGATTCTCGCCAATCAAGGCTTCAACGCCGTGCAAGGACTGGGCGGCAACGTCTTCTTCACCACCGGCAGCGAAGACATCCTGCACCGGACGTTCATTTACGCTCCGGCCGTGGTCCGCAAGGAAGGGGATAAGAACCAGGACAAGTGGAACCTGGCGATGCGGATGCTCGAATTCAAAAACAGCGAGGAAACCGCCCCGCCCGGCTGGGTCCCCGCCGACGCCGCGACGTACATCACCTTCCACATGGACATCAAGAAGGCGTTCCACTATTCGGAATCGCTTGTGGACGAATATGCCGGAGACAAGGGAGTCTTCAAGGCGATGTGGGAGAACCTGGCCCACGACCCTGCCGGCCCGATGCTCAACATCGAGAAAGAGCTAATCGATCATTTGGGAGAGCGGATCACGCTCGTCAGCGACGTGAAGATCCCCGTCGACCTGAAGAGCGAACGCCTGATCGTGGCGGTGGAATTGCTCGGCCCAAAAAGCGCGGCGGTGGTCACCAGGACGCTGGAGAAGGCCTTCAGCGCTGACCCAGCCGCCAAAAGGCGGGAGTTCAAGGGACATGTGATCTGGGAGTTGATCAACGACGCGGGCGAGGAGCCTGACGCGCTGACGGTGGAAGGAGTCGGCCCTGCGACGGGCAAGTACGGTGGTGGCGGCGATGAGAAGGAATTAGAGGAAGAGGAGTCCGAAGAGAAGCCCATCCTGCCGAACATGGCCTTCACCGTGGTTAATGGACAGCTCTTCGTGGGAACCCACGTCGAGTTCATGGAAGAGGTGATCGGCAAGGGAGGAATTGCTCCGCCGATGATCAAGTCGAGCGACTACCTCCGCATCAGCGATGCCCTGGCACGCCTGGGGGCCACGAAGGACAGCTTCCGGCTTTTCACCCGCACCGATGAGTCCTACCGCGGCACCTACGAGCTGCTGAAGCAAGGCAAGCTGCCGCAGGCGGAGACTCTGTTTGCCAAACTGCTCAACGGGATGCTGGGCTCGGGCGAAAAGGGGGAAGTCCGCAAGCAGGAGCTCGATGGATCCAAGCTCCCCGAGTTCAAGCATGTGCAGAAGTATCTGGGCCCCGCCGGCTCCTATGTCCACTCGGAGGATGACGGCTGGTTCATCGTCGGCGTGCTGCTGAAGAAAGAGACGAAGTAAAGTACTCTTCACGCTCCGCGTGAAGAGAATCATCTCGCGGAGCGAGATGAGTACTATTCTTGTCGAGCCCGTCTCATTCCCGCTCTGGCGCGGACGGATTAGGATAGCCTGTTTACCCCTGGCTATCGCTCCGCCCGCTCCGCTCCATGAACCCTGTGCCGATGCAGTGCCCGCTCTGTGCGGGCATGATCCAGATTGATCCGGCCTACGCCGGGCAACAGGTGGGCTGCCCGCTTTGCCAGGGCGTGATGCTGCTGCCCCCGCCGGAATTCTTCGGACTCCCTCCTGCCGGATATGCCGCCGAGCCGCCGCCGAATTTTTCGCCGCCGTATCCGCCGCAGGATTTTTCTCAGCCAGCACCTCCGCCGCCGGGATATCCGCCGCAGTATTCCCAGGAAGCTCCCCCGACTCTTCCGCAACTCGGCTGCCCCGTCTGCGGCGGCGCTTTTCAGGTCTCGCCGGAGATGGCCGGGCATCAAGTGGCCTGCCCGCATTGCCAGAACGCGGTGAGCATTCCGGACCTGTTCGGCGGGGCGTATTCCGCGGGACCAGGATTTGAGCCGCCACCCCCACCGCCGAACTTTTCCGCGCAAGGGCCTGCATACTTCGAAATGCCGCCGCAGCCGATGCAATTCATCAGTCCGCCGACCGGACCGATGGAGGAACAAGAGATTCCCACCGGCTACGCCGTGCAGTCCATGCCCCCTCCGGACGTCGCTCCGCCGCCGGAGCCCGGGATGATTCCAGGCGTCCCCGTTGGTTTGGCGGTAGCGCCGCCCCCGCACGATGATCGCTTTCCCCCGTCACGAGCCAGAGAGCAATCCTCGCCGACGCCAACAAATGCCGAGCGGCGCGGCGACGCCAACCTCTACCCTCCCGGCATGACGCCCAAGGATGCGCTCGCCCAGAAGGAGATGGAACGGGGCGAGCAGCCGGAGCGGCCGCGGGATGATCGCTTTCCACCGGGAATGGGCCGAAGTGAATACCAGGAAAGAAAGGCCGCCGAGACCAAACCGATGGAAGCTCGGACCGCTGACGTACCTCCTTCGCAGGTGAACGACCTGCTCCCACCTGGGGCTGATCCTCTCCTGCCTCCGGCAACTGCTCCGCAAAGCACCGTCGACACTTTGCTCCCCCCCGCCGCCGCCGCTGCCGGCGTGGTCGCTCCGGAGGCTGACGAAACTTTCTCGAGGCACACAGTCGTCGATACTCTCTTGCCGCCCGGAACTTCCACAGACCCGTCCGCAAACCCGACGGAGCAAGTGGCCCTCCCCGCTGCGCCCCCTCCCGCCCCCAAACCCATACCCGCATCGGCACCGGGCCGACTAGTGCTTCCCACGCCGGATGGGGACTACGTGACGGTGGAGAACAAGGAGGGCGTGAAGACGATCTCCGACCGCGGCGAAGAAATTGAAATCCGAAAGCTTTCGCCGGAAGAACGCCTTCGCCGCCGCCGCGCGAAGAATGCCGTGATGTTCACGATTGCCATCCTGCTGCTGGCCGTGGTCATCTACATCATGACGCGAAAATAGTCGGCCTACGGCAATTCAAAGCACGCCGCTTCTTCGGCATTGCGAATGAGCAGCAGCTTGCCGGTGAGGCAGAGGTTGTTCCACGTCTTGCCCCGGAGGGCCTGGATCTTGCCGAGCTCGCGGTAAGCCTCGGGGTCGGCTGCCACCAGGACCAGCTCGCCGGCTTCGCCCAGGACCAGAACCTTGTCACCAACGCCGAGGACCTGGCCGTGGCCGAAGCG
Source organism: Pirellulaceae bacterium (assembly GCA_051004015.1). Lineage (GTDB taxonomy): Bacteria > Planctomycetota > Planctomycetia > Pirellulales > Pirellulaceae > SXOA01. The sequence continues at coordinate 10,672 of JBPCKT010000117.1, forward strand.
GCCCCGTTTCCAGGCGGGTTGCAGGCTGGCGATTTCCACGCATTCCAGCACGCCGTCGGAAAGGCCGTAGGCGTGCTCACCGATGATGGTGACGTTCGTGAATTTCGTCTTGAGCACACGCTTGTTCTGTTCCAGCGAGGATACTTGCCACTTCCCTCCCGCGAGCGTCACCGAAACCAGCTCCGCGCCGCTGCCATAGCCCTTGCTGAGCAGGATCCGGTCATCCGCGATCGCGTGCGCCTGCGAGGAGCTGGCGGGACCGTTGCTCTGGCCGGGCCACGCATGTGACCACAATTCTTTGCCCGTTTTGATGTCGTTGCCCGTGACCGTGTCCTCGTTGACGATGACGATCTGCCGCACGCCGCCGAGCGTGGCGATGCTGGGCGAGGCGTAGCTGATCTGCCGCTCCCCCCCTTCCCACTCGACCTGTTTGTCGGAACCGGCCTTAAACGCGATAAGCGATTTGGACTTGCCGAGCGGGCCACCGGCGGGAACGACGACGAGATCGTCAACAACGAGAGGCGAACTGGCGCGGCCCCACATCACAATTTCCTCCGCCGGAATCTGCTTCAGGCCGTAACGGGCCAGTAGATCATCTTTCCACAGGAGCTTGCCGGTGGCCCCGTCCAAACAGCGCAGAACACCCGTGGCCCCCAGCGCATAGACCTTGCCGTAATGGATCGTCGGCGTTGACCGCGGGCCGATGCCGCCAAGCACGTTTTCGTGCCGGGCCGGGATGCTGTGCCCCCAGACCGGTTTTCCCGTCGCTACTTCATAGCAGGTCACCCACTCATCATCCCCCCGCTGCTCCAGGGTCACCGCATAGCCGTTACGTGCGCTGAATGCCGACCATCCCGCGCCGATTTTCCGCCGCCAGATTTCCTTGGGGGGCGTGGCCTCCCAGTCATCCGCTAGTTGTGGACCCGCAAGATAATTGTTGCGATCCGGTCCGAGGAACTGCGGGAAATCCTCCGGCGTGGCGGTGGCCAGGTCAATCTTCGTCACCGCGCCTTCCGTCGTGACCTTGCCCAGTGTGGCGTCGGCTTTCTTCGCGCCGCGGGGGGCCCAACTGGGGAGCATGTTTCCCGTGACCGCAACGACCTCAAAGAAAAACAAAAACACGGCGATCGAAGCCGGCACCGCCAGGAACGTCAGCAGCCGCACCAGAACCGGGTAGCTGCTGCGGAGCACGAACCAGAGGAAGAACGTGAGCGAGGCGATGAAGCCGAGGATGAGCGTGGAGAGGTTCATGAACGCGTCATCGAACAGCGGCGCGCGGCGGGCAATCACCTCCTGGAAAAGGCGCGTCACCAGGATCGTTAGCAGGCAGGCGACGATGATGAACGACGAAACCTTGCCGGGAAAATACCGCGGCGGCTTGGGCGGGCGAGGTTGAGCGGGCTTGGGTTTGGGCTCGGACATGAATCAGGCAAAAAGATGGACGGCAAAAAAATGAGCGAGGTCGAAAGACTATTCTACGTTCTTGACCGTTTTGAGATAGGCGTACAGATCGGCCAAATCCAGGTCGGAGACGTCGTTGAGCAGTCCGCTCGGCATCAGGGAGACTCTTCCCTTTTTCATCGAGAGGATCTCATCCCCCGAGATGCGAATGGTCGTGTCCGGCGTGGTCTGCACGAGCGTGGCGTCGGGAGATTCATAGACAATCAAGCCGCTGTAGACCTTCCCCGCGCTGGTGGCGATCTGCGTGGTCTGATAGGGCGGAGCCACTTCCTTGTGCGGGTCCAGAATCGAGCCGAACAAGTCCTCCCGCGAAAACCGCGCCGCGGCTCCCGCCAGGTTCGGCCCCAGCGGGCCGTTGCCCGCATGGCACTTGTGACATGCCTTCTTCTGAAACACCGCCAACCCCCGCATTTCATCCCCGCTGGCCCAATCGATCTTTTTCAGTCGGGACAGCCACTCTTCCGCAGTGGCTTCCCCAAACCCGGAAACTTTCTTGGCGACAGCCGGATGCTCCTTCTCCAGCCAATCGAACCAAGGCTGGTAGGCGATGAGAAGCTTTTTCTGCTCCTTGGGCTCTTCGATGTGGAATTCCTCCTTCGTCCACGTCCGCAGCAGCTCGGTGAGAGCTTCGCGGGCACTCTTGTTTTCAAGGGTCAGGCAATTCTGGCGGAGAACGGCGAACACCGCAGCCAATTCCTCCGCCGTTCCTTCGCCTCCCAGCCTGGTCAACGCCTCCGCGGCTGCCTCGACGACGCTGGGCTGGACGGAAGAAACTCCCTCCAGGAACTTTTCTCGGTCCTCGAGCTTGGGCGTTCTCGCCAGCCCGCGCATAATCGCGCCGCGCAAGGCAACATTGGTCCAGGCTTCGCGCAGCTTGTCCGAGGACTCGTCCCCTGGCAGCTCGGAGAATTCGCTGATCAACTCCTCCGACCAGCGATAGATGGGATCATCGGACTCGTCTGCGTCACCTATCATGACCATGTGGGCTCGAATGGCCTCTTCCTTAAGATCCTTCGGCATCCGGTTGACGATCAGCGTTTGCCAAGGGTAACTGAATTCGATGTGCGTCAAGATTTCGGCGGGCAACCGCGGATCGAGTCGAAACAGCTCCTCCGTCACTTCGCTAACGCGAGCAGGCCAGTTTCTGCTCAGGGTCGCTCCGCGGGGAAAACAAGTCAGCAGGCCCTGTGCCGTTCTCATCGTTGCCGCCTCGCTTCTCGGCCCCGGCAAACGAGACAGGACGATCAGCAAGTGCAGTTGTTGCTCGGTCCCATTTCCGCCGCTGGAAACGAACCAATCGGTGAGACGATCCACGAGCGCCTCGTCCTCCACTTCCAGCATGGCCAGCAGACGGCCCAACTCCAGGTTGACCTTGCGATCAAACGACGGAAACTGGCCGGCCAGCTTCTGGCCCCATTGCTTGCGAATGGATTGCAGTTCTTCAGGGCCGGTATTGGTGGCGTACCCGGCGTACACGTCGGCCATCATCTGCCGTGTGTTGATGTCACCCAGGGAAAGCTGCATCAGGCGAATGGCTTCGAGACGCTGCGCCGGCAACGCCGCCGAGCGAAATAGCTCGGCTGCTTGAGAGAAGTGCGTCGTCGTTAGCTCGCCGCGATAGTGGAGACGCCACAGCTCATCGATTGGCGAGCGAGATCTCTCTTCCCTGAACGCGGCGAGCGTTCGGAGATAGGCATGTAGGGCCACGTTGTTCTCCCGTCCGTTAGCCGAATCGCTCCAGTTCCAGTTAAAGTTTGCCAGCTTTCTCCTCGCGCCCTCGTCCTCGCCCGCGACAAGGCGAGCAACCAGACTCCAATAGCCGGCGTCGTTTTGCGAAATGCGGCTCAGGAGCGTCGCCACCTCGGCAAGATGAGGAGATTGAGCAAGCGACCAGACTGCCCTCCGGGCCACGACTTCATCGTCATGATTCTTGAGGATCGGTGCTGCTTCCTCGGTGGTGAGCCCGCCGAATCGTTCCGTGACGGCTTCAATGGCCCGCAGTCGCTCCGCGCGCGGACGCATTTGATCGAGAGCCGCACCGACCAATGCTTCGCGGCCGACCCGGTCAGCCGCCGCTAGCCAGACGTGCCGAGACCAGGCGGCCTGCGGCTGCTGGGCTCTCAAGACGGTGAGAAGATGGTCATCGCGCGTATCGGGTGGTTCCCCTGGCTTGGTGCATGTGACTCGGAATACGCTGCCGCGTGTGCCTCGTCCGCCAACAGCTACAAACATGTCTCCATCGGGTCCGACAACCAAATCGACGGGGGCGAAGCCCGTTTCGCCAGTGGTTTCCAGAAATTCTCGCGGAATGTGGGGGGGCCGACAGACATCCAACGGCAGATCGAATCGATACACCTTCCCCAGCGTCCAGCAGCAAGAAAAGACGTTGCCGCGGTATGCCTCTGGAAACTGCGTATGCCGATAGACCACCACTCCCGTCGGACTGCCGCGGCCGATTTCGCACAGCCGGGGGGCGACGTCGGGGAAGTAGGCGGGGCGGTTCCAGCTTCGCTGGTGGCCTTGCAAGACCCAGCCGTGGTGCATTCCTTCGGCGACGTCGAACAGGCGAGTGGGGGCGTACCAGGGGAGGTGATGGTCCCGTTCACCGTCGCTATCGACGGTGAAGAGCTGGCCATAGGCGTTGAAATCGAGATCGTAAATGTTGCGAAAGCCGTGGGCGAAGATTTCTGAATTCTTGCCGTCGGGGGAGAAGCGGAGGATGGCCCCGGCTTCGGGCTTTTTCACGGGGGAAGTGGGAAGCGTGGCATGGGCGGCTGTGACTCCGGCGTCATTGCCGCAGGCGACATAAATCCAGCCGTCGGGGCCTTGGACGACACCGTTCGCGCCGTGCTCGGAGTGTTTGAGCGTGGCCCAGATCTCCGGCTCGCCGTCGGCGACTCCGTCGGCATCTTTGTCGCGGAGCTTCATCAGGCTGTTGTCGCCGGTGCAAATCAGGTCGTCGCCGACGAAGACCATGCCGTGAGCGCCGCTGGCGGGCTTGCTGGAGAAGAGGGTCGCCCGGTCCGCTTTGCCGTCCTTGTTGTCGTCGTGCAGGACTTTCACGTATCCGGCTCCGGCGACGACGATGCGGCCGCGGCTGTCGATGGTCATCGAGTAGATGTCGTGAGCCAACTCGTCGCCGGCGAATAGGGAGACTTCAAAGCCCTCGGGAGCTTTGATGCCGAGGGAATCGCTTTCGTCGGCGGCGGGAGAGGAGTTGCCCAAGAACAGAAGCCCACACGCCGCGAGGCAGCGGATGATGACGGGGAGTCGCATGAAAGGTCTCGGACGAAAGGGCGCGGAGAGTGCCCCGCCATTGTAATCCAAGACCAATGTAGCCGGCACACTCTGTGTGCCGGCATTGTCCGCTCACGGAGTGAGCGGAGTACTAAAACGAGACCCCAACGCTGTACCCAGAGCGGTGGCGATGGTGGCCGTGGTGATGGCCGTAGCAATTGCCGAAGTAAGGGGGCGGCGGGCCCCAGTAGGGTCCATAGTAAGGGGGCGGGGCGTAGACTCGCTCTTGGATGATGACGGGCGTCGCACCGGGAGCATTTACCCTTGCCGCTTGCGGGCCTGGCGATGTTTGCATGGCCTTGAGCACGTTGTCGCTGACTCCCTGGTTTCTCAGAGTAATCAAGTCGTTGATTTGCGGCGGCTGGGCGACTCCGTGGGCGCGGATATGCGTGGCAATCACTTCGTCGCTGAGGCCGGCCTGCGTCATGGCGACGACATCTTCCGGCGTCACGGCGGCAGCCATCTGCCGGCCCATGCGGGCTTCCACTTCGGCCCGGTTGCGGGCCACGTCTTCATCAATGCCCTCTCCGATTGCATTGCCGGTAATCGCGCCGACCGCGGTTCCGATGAGTGCGCCCGCGACAGGGTTGCCGCTGCGCTGGCCAATCGCCGCGCCGGTCCCTGCGCCGACGACGCCGCCAAAGAGTGCTCCCTTATCTCCATAACTCGTCGACCGGCAGCCGGTCGAGAAGCTGGCAACAAGTGCGGCGGCAACGATCAATCCAAAGACACGGCGAAACATCGGGCACCTGGGGAAACGAACGAGTTCTCTACGATCTACATCGGCCGCTGCGGGCGGCGGGAGATAGTCGTAGGAATTGCCCGTCGCGTCAAGATGTTCCGGGTTTATCGGATGCGCCGCTAGCAGTCCGATAGCGATCGGTTCTGACGGATCTACCGTTTTTGCTCGGCGGTCTTTTTGGCTTGGAATGCGTCCCACTTGCGAAAAGCGGCGGTCCGCTGCTCGTCGTTTTCAAAGCCGACGGTCAGATAAGCACTGGATAGCATTCCTGCCGCAGGTTGCCCGGCCAGGTTTTCCGGCAGACTGAAGTAGTCCTTGAGTTCCTGCCTGGACATCAGCACGGCCGCGGCGAGGGCGGAATCTCGGACCTGACTCTCGCGGCGGACGCCTCGGGAGCTCGTCGTGGCCAGCAGCGTGTTATCGGTGAACAGTTTTTCGAGCACAGCCAGATGCGACTTGTCGCCGAACTTCGCCACGAGCAGCATGGCATATTGCAAGGTGAACCGGACACGGCCGGGAGCTTCCAGCACCTTTAGCGCCGGCGCGAGCCCCTGTTTCAGGTCATACTGCACGGCGATGTTCATCGCCTGCTGAGCGGCGGAACCTTCGGCGCGGGCGATGACCGCTCCGAGCAGCCTCCTCGCCATCGCAGACGTTTCTTCGGCCCGCTTGTCGATGGCTCCACTGGGAACAGCCGCCGCGAGAAGAGCCGGCACGCGGCCCAGTTGCAGCAGCAGGGCGACCGAATTCGACGAGGGTTTAACGTCCGGCTCTCCGGCAACAAAGAGAACGGCCGCAATCTGACCGAGCGGCAACGAAGCGCCCTCCCGATTCAACCGATTCTGCTCTTCGGCGAGCGCCATCGCTCGCTTGCCCAGGTGGTCGGTCGCCTGGCGGGGGTCCGCATCGAGTTGTGCCAGCAGCTCCCCTTCGGCCCGCTGCATCTCCACGAACAGGCCCCGGGTGACGGGAGTATTGCCGTGAGCGGCTTTGAACCGGGGCCAGGAAGGGAGCGTGCGGTCTTCGGGACTATCGAGCGAGGCGAGGAAGATCGTGAGCCGGCGGTTGAGATCGTTTTGTCGGATGACGGAAAGGACTTTTTCCGCCCGGTAGCGAATTTCGCGGTCGCCATCGCGGGTCGCATCTTCCAAGGCCTGGTAGGCGGGAAGGCCAATCTTGGCGAGTTTCTCGCCTGCCGACTTGCGTACAGCAAATTTGGCGTCACCGAGTTGCCCAATCAGGGCCTTTACATCCGTTGCTCCACTCCGCTCGGCTGGCGAAGCGGCATCTCCAAGAGCCGGCCCCATGGGCAGGAGGCTCAGCGCCGAACTCAGTGCCAGCGATCCAATGGACCCAGTGAAGGTAAGGCGGGATGTCATCACTTTCTCCTGCGCGGGTGAGCCGACGCGCAGGGTATTGTAAACCGAAATCCAATCTCCGTTGAGAGCAACCTGAAAACGCCGACCAACCGAAGCGTCCGCGAGAAAAGCCTTACCTAATGTGAAACCTTTCCGTTTCTGAGGTTTATGAGGAGCTGGACACTTGGGAAACGGAACTATTGCGGTTGCATAGTTCTTGTGCAACTCCTAGCCTGCCGCATTCTTTGGCGGGACTGCTGAAGAATCCTGCATGGGCTCCTGGAAGTGCGTAACTGCAAGCAGTGCAAGCACATCGGTGCTGGCCTTTGCCGGCTGCCCTATGTTTCTGTCGAGTTTGCGGCCGTCGGTGCCGCAGGAATAACTGTCATCCAGGAAATCGGGAAGGATCCAGCCATGGAAGCAACTGCCACTACCCCCACGACCACCACCACACCCATTCTCAATCAGGAGGAACGTTGCCAGACGGTCTGCCGCATTGCCAACGAGACCTATGGCAAAACCAAAGATTGGCTCACGTTCTTCCGCGAAATCCTGGGAGTGAACGGCCTCGTCCGCCGCCTCTATCCCACCCCCGAGGAAATGGCGGCTTTCGAGAAGACGGCGGAATACGCCGAAATCCAGAAGATGGTCAAGCGCCTCCGGGACAAGCCGGCTGCCCAGACCGATGGGCAGGAGATTACGCGGGTCATAACCGTCCGCCTTCCCGCCAGCGTGCATGAGTTCCTGAAGGCCGAGGCTCACGACCGCAAAACCAGCATCAACCAGCTCTGCATCAGCAAGCTGCTGCAGGTTATGGAGGGGGAAACGGTATCCGAGGAAGCGGCGTAAGAAAGTAGTCCGATCACTCCGTGAGCGGACATGCCGGCTACTAATAAGAAAAAAGGTCTTCAAGCGGGCCTGTAAGCCGGGTTCTGTCCCCGCGTCGCCAAGGCGGCGCGGGGGACGGCCATTTTTCTAGCGCGCCGGTTGCCCGGCGCGTCGAGCAGCCTACCCGAAAGTGATGGCGGCACGGACAGCGCCGCGCGCCGGCCGAATCCGAGGACTCAGCCGGCGCTCCTCTCTGTTTGACCTTGCTCCGGGTGGGGTTTGCCGAGCCAGCGAGTCACCCCGCTGCTGGTGCGCTCTTACCGCACCGTTTCACCCTTACCGCGCGACAAGCCGACGGGGGCTCAAGGTGCCGCGCGGCGGTTTGCTTTCTGTTGCACTTTCCCGGGCCTTGCGGCCGGCCGATGTTATCGGTCACCCTATCCTATGGAGCCCGGACTTTCCTCCCGCCGCTTTCGCAGCCGGCGGCCGTCCGGCCCGCTTGAAGACCACTGTCACAATAGCGGAAAGACAGGGTTTTGGGGCTGGGGGTTCGGGGGAAACGAAAGCGGAGGGCGGAAAGAGGAAAAATAAAAAAAGGCAGAAAGCCGGTCGCGACCCCCGCCTTTTCCTCCCCTCCCCCCCCCCCGCTTTCGTTTCCCCCGAACCCCCAGCCCCAAAACCCTGTCTTTCCGCTATTGTGACAGTGGT
>JBPCKT010000118.1:0-6968 GCA_051004015.1 Pirellulaceae bacterium
GGGTCGACGTGTCGAAGCTGTGCCGGCCGAGCCTGGCGTCGATCCGCTTGAGGTCGAGCGGGCGGCGGGCGACGACCGGAAATGTGTAGGGGAACGCATCCCCGGCGCGGCCGGCGGAGCGCCACTCGGAGTGCGCGGTTTCGAGAAACTGAAGATAGTCGGACGAATGCACTCCGAGCAGCGGCTCGATGCCGCGATCGGCCGGCGCCTCGGTCGGGCCGATGCAGTCGAGGATCGCGTCGACTCGGCCCGCGTGCTCGGCGGCTGGATGAAGCGCCCCGTTGAAGAATTCGGCAGTCGGCACGTGCGCCCGTTGCCGCTCGTCCCAGAAGCAACGCATGCCGGCCGCCGGTTCCGCCGCTACTTCTGCTTGGCGGCGCGTTCGGACAGCGCCGCTCCGGCGAACTTCCGTTGCGCCTGGGATTTTGCCGGCATGTCGTTGCTCCGCTCGTTCGTTGACAGCGCCTCAACCGCATTGTCGACCGGCCGTTCCGAGTTTCCCGGTCACCTCCGAGCAATGTGCGATGGGCTAAGTCCCTGCAAAGACAGTTGATGGGATGGAATTGAAATGAACGGAAAAATCAGCCGCGCAGCCGCCATGGCATTGCTCTGCCTGCTCGCCGGCACCGCGCAGGCGGCTCCGCAACCCCTCGAGCGGGCGGTCCTCGCCGGTGGCTGCTTCTGGGGCATGGAAGCGGTGTTCGAGCATGTGAAGGGCGTCCGCGACGTCGTCTCGGGCTATGCCGGGGGAAGCGCCCGCGACGCCAATTACTCGGCGGTCAGCAGCGAGCGCACCGGCCACGCCGAAGCGATCCGGATCACTTACGACCCAAAGCAAATAAGTTACATGCAATTGCTTAAGATCTACGCGACGGTCGCCCATGATCCGACCCAAGTGAACCAACAGGGCCCCGACGTCGGCCCCAGCTACCGTTCGGCGATCTTCCCTCAGAATGCCGCGCAGCGACAGTCGGCGGATCGCTTCCTCGCCCATCTGCTGGCGTCACGCCTCTATGCGAAGCCGATCGCGACGCGGATTGAGAGCGGCACCTTCTATCGCGCCGAGGCGAGCCACCAGAACTTCATGCGCCGTAACCCGAACCATCCGTACATTATCGTTCACGATCGACCGAAGCTCGCCAAGCTAAAACGCACATATCCGCAGCTTTGGAAGGCCTGACTTCCAATCGAGCTCGCGTCGGTATGAAGACCGCGGTGGCGGGTCCACCTGCGATTACCCATCGAGCGGCGATGTCGGACGTGGTGGGTTGACCTGAGCCCGGTCCCCGCAACAGGACAATCTCCGACCCGCTGGCTAGGAAACAATATGGTTATTATCGTTACCGGCGCTGCCGGATTCATTGGCTATCACGTGGCGAAGGCGTTGCTGGCCCGTGGTGAGCAAGTCCGGGGCGTAGATAACCTAAACTCCTATTATGACCCGGGGCTCAAACAAGCCCGTATAACCGCACTCGAAGAAGAGTTTGGGAATGCCTTTGCTTTCCGCCGCGCCGATTTCGCGGAGTCGGCTGAGTTGGACTCCGTCGTCCAGGGCGTTGACTTCGGAAGTCTTGTCCATCTGGGCGCCCAAGCCGGAGTTCGATACGGCTGCAGAATCCAGCGGCCTATGTCCGATCAAACGTGGTGGGGCATCTCAACATACTGGAACTCGCACGCCATCGAGGCTTGAAGCATTTGGTCTATGCTTCCTCGTCCTCAGTCTATGGTTCCAACTCCTCCCTTCCCTTTCGAGTTGAGGATCGTACCGATCGGCCTCTCTCACTCTACGCCGCCACGAAAAAAGCCGATGAGCTGATGAGCGAAAGCTATTCCAGTCTCTTCAGGCTGCCAATGACTGGGCTTCGCTTTTTCACCGTTTATGGGCCCTGGGGTCGTCCGGACATGGCCGTATGGCTGTTCACCAAGGCAATTCTGGCGGGCGAACCGGTAGACTTGTTCAATGGCGGCGCCATGCGTCGGGACTTTACATACATCGACGATTACCTGCGCCGCCGAGGACCGTTTCAACAACGTGCAGTGGTCAAACTCCCTCGATACGATTGGGTCGAAGAAATCGTCCGCCACAAGGCGTTGGTGTTGCGCGCGCTCATTCGAACCGGCCGTCCCGCGGCTGACTAGGCCCTCTTCCTCATCTCCGCGTGATACCCGGCGATCCAGTGCTCGATGCGGGTTTTCAATGAAGGGTGAGAGGGTATGAACCCCGACTGCTCCTCAGGGGTGTCTAGTCCTTTACCATAGAGCGTGAGATTCGGCGGCAACTTCGTCCGCATCGTCTCCCGTCCCCTCAGAATGTCTTCAACAATTGCGATGGAGCAGTGCACATCGTCGGCGGTGACGGGTTTCGCCAAGCAGCCGAGCGCCAGATCCCTCATCGGAAAGTTTGGTGCCTTGCCGGACACGAACAAAGCCGGGATCCCGAGATCGACGAGTCTGACGGCGACCATAAAGCCCGTCGACCCGTTGGCGAGGTGAAGGTCGAGCAGGACTAGGTCAGGATCGTGGACCTCGGCAGCGGCGATTGCGCTATCAGCATCGGCCGCTGTTCCTACTACTTGATAGTAAGCATTCTCCTCGATCAGATACTGGAGGGTGGCGGCGAGTTCCGGGTCATCCTCGACAATCAGGATTCTAAGCACCGCATACCCTTCCTGAACTCCTAGGCGAATCGTTGCATCCGTGTTTGACGCGAAAATTGCTGCGAGATTGGGCACGGGTAACCGCCCGAAAAGTGGCTCTCGTGAGCTGCGCCAAAATATCAGCTTCCCACTCAGGGTGACCTGTGGGCCGGCCGAGCACTGTTTGAAGGAAGTGGACGTCCATCAGGTATTGCTCCCTCACACGCCACTGAAGGAGAACCCAATTTGGAGCGGGAGGAAAGCATTTTAGGCTTTCCGCCGTGCGATTTCGCTGACGTGAGTCCGGTCAGCAACACATCTGGGACTGCTGAGAGGCCGCGAAAAGTTCTATCGGGGTGGAAATTGGATGTCCGCTTTCCACCCATTGCGGACATTAGCCTAGTGTCCGCCTTCGACCAAAGGAGGATTCGGTTCGGCTAGTTCAAAGTTGCAGATGCGTCCTGAGCTATCCCAGTGGTAGGAGACCGAACGGCACCACGAGCCGGCTACTTAGCCTGGGGGCTGCTGTCCCGCCATAACGTCTGTGATCTCACTCATGCGCGAGATGTACAATGCGCGGATGCACGCCTCTGATGAGCATGCATCACGACGTGCCACGAAGCGGTGATGGTTGTGGATCAGCAGCATCCGCTTGGTAGCGTTGGCTCGCCCCAAGGACTGGCTATATAACAACGCCATGTTCCGGTCCAATGCTGCTAAGTTCGCGCTACTGCACACTGCAATTTCTCCTCGGCCATTTGCAAAGCGGCAGCTGAAGCTGGCCTTGTGTCGGGGAGCCGGCTCTTGCGGTTCGACATGTACCGCTGGCGGCAGCGCGGGGACAGGCGCCTGTCCAACCAGCGGCGGTCGCTGATCTCCCGCCCCCTCTGCAGGTGCATCTGATGGATTTAACTGGTTACTAGGCGAACGTGGTATCTGCGCTAGTGTCGCAAGGGGCATTACGATGCCGCTCTGGTTAGACATCGACAAGGCTTCAACGCCGCCATCCACCGCTTTCAGTGTATAACTGATGTCAGCCGTTAAGCTTCGCCGCCCTCCATGAACCGCGACGCCGGGGGGCAAGTCAAGTGCGACCGAAGCCCTGCAGCTGAAGGTTGACAGCTCTGGATCAGCTCTTGCGAGGACAAGTGAGTCCAACCGGATCAACGCGTGCGCGGCTAGCCTTTCAAAAGCCCGCCGGTCACTGCCTCGAACTCGCGCAGCGCGGCGGAACAGCTCTCTCTTTATCAGCTCGGAAGTCGCTGCCGATGTGCAACGCGCCGCTGAATCGAGCTGCGCCTTAGGAGCTGCCGCTTTACTCTGCACATCAGCCAGCCGGGCCGGCCGCTCTCCTACGCTCAACGGCGGTGGGATGAGGAGAAGCAACAGTAACAGCAGGATTGCGGCAGCGCCCAAAATTGGGATCAGATTTGAGTTAGGTGACCCCCAGGGTGCGTCTGCTCCCCTTCTTGCCGATCTAACGTAAGCTCCGGGGGACTGGCGTTTGGTAGGGGGCTGCCAACGACTGAGCAGCGCGTGAGCGGCAGTGACCACCTGCCCGTGAGCTGACGCTGCAGCGGCAAACAGGTCGGCAAGCGTTGGCTTGAGCCGGCGCTCGGTAGCCTTTACCGCCGCTTTTGCTGGCTGCGCCCGAGTCCGCGTTAAGTCGATTATCGTCTCGCGCCTCAATGCCTTGGACAACGTGGTAGCGGCGGTCATCGCCCGGCGCCCCCACGCCGCGAGGCCCTTGCACAGTGGTGTGAACGACTTCAGCCAGTGCAGGTACCGGTTTGACGGCGAATCATCATCTTGCTGAGCCCGTTTCCGGTCGTACTCGGCGCGCCTGTTGGGATCCCCAAGGACGGAAAACGCCGCGCCGATCGCGCGCACGCGCGCTGCCGCTCCAGCGGAGGGGGCCTTATCAGGATCATAATGCCGAAGAAGGGCCAGATAGACCGCAAGGATAACGTCATCCTCAGCCGTGGGAGCAACTCCCAACGTGGCATAATAATCCGGCGTCCCGATTTTATCCGCCATCGCTAGGAAAGCAGGCTCCGTTTGGATCAGTAGGTAATGAAGACGTTAGCACCTTCAGAGCTCGATCGACAATTTGCTGGCTGTCAATGTCCGCTTTCCACCCACAGCGGATATTGGGCAGCGGAACAGGCTAGCGGACCTTTGCTCGCCGGTAGCCGCCGCTCGAGTTCAGGATCAGATCCAGCATGGCGTCTCTTCTCAGCGGAGACTTTCCGGCCCAACTCCGCCAGTTCAAATTCCTGCATGGGGCGCTGCTTGCCGAAGTGTGTAGCTCCTCGTCAAAGCGGCGGCAGGATCGTCAGTCACGCCTCTTTGCGCCGCACCTAGAGCAATTCAGGTGGCCTCCAGTTCCCGACTAGTTAGCTGATCGAATGCCGAAGTCCGTCTCTGATGAGACGACTTCGAAATGTGTGACCACGAAGCGCGCCGGCCCGGTGGCATAGACACCATGGCCATAACCATCTCCTCCACCGAACGTGAACCCCACTCGCTCGGCGTCTCGGATGGCTTCCTGGAACTTCTTGGGGCTGGTTGTCGCGCTGGAGGTCTGCACAGCCGTCCAGTTACCTTCCAATGGCACCGACAGCTCGTGTTCGCCTGTCGGGAGGGCCCTTGGAATTGGTGTCACGGTCGCGAAGGTCGCCCACCAGCGATAAGTTTCATATTTGCCCCTCCCGCTCCAATCATCGCCTCGCCGCTGGAAATACATCGTCAGCATGGAGTGAAAATGGGTGGTGTCCGGCTCTTTGGCCGGGATCAGCCTAACACCCTCGTCCATCTCCAGCCGGTAGCGCATCACGATCCTCGTCTTTCCCGACAGCGAGCCGTGCTTGAACGTTACGTAGTGGACATGCCCGGCTTCAGCGGTCGGATAAGAGATGTCGAAATACCAACCGCCGTTGGGATGCGGCGACGGGTTGAGCGGCATGTTGACCGAATAGTTCTTGCCGTTGATGAGCGGCCCAATCTCCCACACGTCCGGGTCCATCGGATCGGCCCCGGTGGCCGGCGGGACAGGCTTAGCCGCGGTTGCGGCAGTCGAGAACATGGCCAGCCCAAGAGCCGCTATTACTACCGAGCTTTTCATCGTCACCCCCATTGTAAGGCTCCGATATTACAGCGCTTTTTTTGAGTCGCAAGATTCAATTAGCTCTTTGCGACGGTCGGCCAAACGGCCGCATGGATCGTCAACCCTGCCTCGTTCCCGTGCCGTGTGCGCCTCGCCGGGCGCTCCGCTAGGACCGGCCACACCGGCACTCAGGGCGAACCAACGCTTGCGAACTATAACCTGGTTCCGCTAGAAATCGCTTCGTATTCCGCCAAGGTTCGCTTTCGACCCATTGCGGACGACCGGCACTTTACGTATCCACCTGATCCGCTGCAGCTGCATGTGCGAGCAGTGAAACGCAGCTAATTGGTTCCAGGTCCACTGGTTGGTCTCATCGACATCTTGTTTGGTGGATGCCGGCGGCGGCAAGGGCAAAGTGATCGGTCACCATCCCCGACTGCGTCGAGGAGCGGCGGCTCGGATGCTGTTCACCGGCCGCCCTTTCTTCGAGCTCAGCCAAAGCGGCGGCGGCATGGAGCTGGTCCACGGCGAGGACATGTCCGGCCTCGTCCCGATGACCTTTTCCGAGGGCGCATCGAGCGGCAGAAGGCGGCCTACAAGCCATGAACGTCACGCTTGCTAGTCGATAGGAGACAATATGGTCATTGTTATCACCGGCGTTGCAGGATTTCTCGGCTATCACGTGGCGAGAGAGCCTTACTGGCCCGTGGTGAGCAAATAATGGGGGTGGACAACCTAAACCCCTATTACGACCCGGGGCTCAAACAGGCCCGCATAAACGCGCTCGAAGATGAGTTCGGGAATGCCTTTGTATTCCGTCGAGCCGATTTCGCGGATTCGGCCGAACTGGCCACGGTCGTCCAAGGCGTCAACTTTGAACGACTTGTCCATCTGGGGGCCCAAGCAGGTGTATGATATGGGCTGGAGAATCCAGAAGCCTATGTGCGATCGAATTTGGCCGGACATCTCAACATATTGGAGCTGGCACGCCATCGGGAACTGAAGCACTTGGTGTACGCTTCATCGTCCTCGGTCTATGGCTCCAACTCCTCTCTCCCATTTCGAGTTGAGGATCGCACCGACCGGCCTCTTTCCCTCTATACGGCCACCAAGAAAGCCGATGAGCTGATGAGCGAAAGCTATTCCAGTCTGTTCCGGCTGCCGATGACCGGGCTTCGCTTTTTCACTGTTTATGGCCCTGGGGTCGCCCGGACATGCCCTATGGC
>JBPCKT010000119.1:0-29450 GCA_051004015.1 Pirellulaceae bacterium
GTGATGGATTCGGTGCCTCCTTGGATGTCGATGCCGATGCCGGTGTCGCCGCCGGAGTTGGTGATGCGGTTCCGCTGGATGACGTTGCGGTGGCCGCAGAAGCCGGGGCCGCGCTCGGGGCGGAACAGGACGCCGGACTGGCCGCTGGAGTCGATGTCGTTATTGACCACGAGGTTGTCGGTGTCGCGGTGGCCGATGGAGACGCCGAGGCGGCAGTTTTTGATCTGGTTCTCTTCCGCCAGGCCGTACTTCACCCCCCAGCAGAAAAAGATGCCGATGTCGTTGTCCGCCAGCTTGTTGTTTCGCATCACGGGGCGCTGCGAGCCGCTGCCGGGGTGCAGACCCAGGCCGGCGTGGCCGCGGCTGGTGCAGTCTTCCACGAGCATGTCATGACAAATCTGCCAACTGATGCCGTCGCCGTTGTAGTCCCGGGCCGTGACCCGGCGGATGCTGCCGCGGCTGCAATCCTGCAGGAAGATGCAGCCGGCGTAGTTGCCGTCGAGGTTGGCGTTCTTGGCCCGGTTGCCGTCGAGGGCGATGTTCTCGATGGCGAAGTCTTCAATCAGTTCGCCGCTGATGATGGGGAAGAGGGTGGAGGCGGTCGATTCGCCGACTTGCCAGAAGTTTTCGCGGAGGGTCTTGTCGATTTTGAACCGCTTGCCGCTCTTGGCGATGAGAGTCCGCTTGAGGATGTTGGTGCCGCCATTGTGCGGGTTCTTCGTCCGCAAGCAGACGCCGTCGCCGATTTGAAAGCCGGCCCCGTCTTCCAGCGTGATTTCCTGGTCGTACCAGTCGGAATCCGCCGCGAGCTTCGTGCTGACCGACGGCTCCTTGATGAGCACGCTGTCATCTCCGCTGCCGAGCAGCCGGACCTTGGAAGCCAGAAAGACCGTGTTCCGCAGCCGGTATTCCCCGGGCAGCACCTTCACCGTCCCGCCGCCCAGCCGGGCGACATAGTCGACTGCTGCTTGGAGGGCCTTTTGCGACGTGCCGACGATGTCCGCATCCTTCGGCCCGACAGTGATGGTGAGCTTCTCCTCCCAGTTGGGCTCGCTGGCTGTATCGCCGGAAGTTGCGCGGGGCACTTTGACCGGCGGGCGTTCCTCGGCGAGCGTGCGGCGGGTCGCCAGCGCCGCATAGCCCGCGGCCAGGCCGGCTGTGGAAGTGAGAAGAAACCGACGACGGGTGGAGTGGATGGGAGTCATGAGAAGTCTCCTGGGGGAATCGACGACGGTGCCGATAGTTTACACCAGGAGCGTTCCGATATGACTACGTGGGATCGGCAGTTGCTAGTACGGAGCGTAGTACTGGCTGCGGTCGTTGCCGTCGTAGGTCGGATGATGGCCGTCAATCCATTGCTGCGGCATCTGACTGCGGGGGATGACGAGGTTGTTGTTGCCGCCAAAACCGCCGCCAAAACCACCACCAAAGCCGCCACCGGGAAAGGCGAATGGTCCACCTTGTCCATAGCCGCCTCCATAGCCATTCCCCAGGCCGCCGAACGGAGGGCCCCAGGCCGGATAGGGGGAGCCGTAGGGGCGATAGGGAAACCGCCACTGCTCGTATGGCACGACGGGGTTGCCCCACTCCTCGACGATGTGCAGGTTGTCCGCGCTGCCGCCGGCCTGAATGGTGCTGCGGTAGTTCCGATAGCCGCTGCGGGTGAAGTCGGCCCGGTGATAGTAGTAGTACGGGCCGATGGGGGTGTACTGAGCGACCCGCTGCCCACTCACCTTGTCATGGGTGTAGTACGAGGGCGCGGTGATCCAGTCGGCAGCGGAAGCAGGCGAGCTGGCAAGGACGCACAGAAACGTGGCGAATGCCAAGGGGAGGAGAGTCGGTTTCATCACTCCATGATGATTCGACGTGGGGTAGGCTTCCAGCCTGCCGTTCGTTTTGGGCAGGCTGCAAGCCTACCCACCTTACGAATATTCCTACGGCGCCGGTTTTTCCACCATCAGCGTCTTGGTCATCGGGTCGTAGAGGTACCTATGTCCTTCCGGCAACTCGGGCAACTCAACGTTGTACGCCTTGATCACCTTCTCCATGAATTCCTCGTGGGTGCTCGGGCCCCTCCCTTCCAGAGCATCGAAGAGCTGCAGCGCTTTGGGAATCTCAATCTCGAACTTGATCTTCTCCTTGGCGGCAAACAGGGTCTTGGCCGGAGTGACGATGATCCCCTCATGTTTGTCGAGGCTCCGCCCCTTTTTCCCCGACCCGACCCCCGCTTTGACTTGGACGGTCTGGGCCGGTTCGGCCGGCAGGGCGACGACTCCCGCCGGAGTCGCGCTCGTCGGCGTAGCGACCACTGGCTGGGAAAGTTTCCCACACCCAAAAAGGAAGGTTCCCGCGGAAACACACAGTACAAACCCCTGAAGCTTGTTCATGATTTATCTCCGGGCAAAGAAGAGGAGCTCAACTCCCACGATTGCATTTCCGCCAGCGTCTGCGGCTTGGTCATGCTGTATTGTAGCGGAGTTAGCGTGATGTGGCCGTGGGTGATGGCGGTCAGGTCGGTTTCATGTCCCTCCGGCTGCGGGGGCGGGTCGTTGGTGGCCCAGTAGTAAGTCCGCCCCTTGGGGTCTTTCCGCTTGATGAATTGCTCGCCATAGCGGGAAACCCCCATCGGCACCACGCGGACCTGGCTGGGCGCACCGACCGCGACCGTGGGAATGTTAATGTTGTATAGATTGGGCTCGGGACTTTTTTTTGCCAGAACCTGGCTGATGATGGCGCGGCAAATCCGAGCGGCCTTGGCGAACTCCGCATGCTCGTTGTATTCCAGCGAGCAGGCGAAGCTGGTGATGCCGAAGAAGGCTCCTTCAATGGCCGCCGCCACCGTGCCGGAGTAAAGCACATTGATGCCGGCGTTCAGGCCGCCGTTGAGTCCGCTCACCACCAGGTCCGGCCGTCGTGGGCAAAGTTCAAACACTCCCAGCTTCACACAGTCCGCCGGGCTCCCTTCCACCGCCCAACCGCGACGGCGGTCGCCGTCGAAAATCTCCTTGCAAACCAGCGGACGCAGAAACGTGATGGAATGGCCGACCCCGGATTGCTCCGTCGCCGGCGCGACGACGCAGACCTCGCCAATCGTCCGCAGCTCTTCCTCAATCGCCGCCAAGCCGGGCGCATAGATACCGTCGTCGTTGGTCAGCAGGATGAGCACAGGCGCCTCGGCAAACATGGACGGAGATTGCGTTGCAGACTTCATCTTACGCAAACCCGTACTTGCGCAAAGACGCAGACTCCGCACAGGCGTCACAGCCGCTAGTAACGATAGGACCGATTCTTAGGCCCGCCAATATGTACGGCAAACGACATTCTTCTGCCGACTCCGTTTGGCCCTAACCCATGATGCGACCTAAGTTTCCCCTAGCAGGCGGAGCCAATACCGCCTGAACTGCGCGCAAGTCGTTAGAAGACTTGGGCTATGCGGCAGTTGATAACCTGCTACCGCACCCAACCTTCGCCCGTTCATGGACAACACCACACCCGCTACCGGACCGCCCCCAGTCGTCCCTCGAGACCCATTGCAGTCGGCAAATGCCAGACTGGCGGCTGTCTCCGCGCTCCTCGATAACGCCCAGGATGAAGTCCCGGCGCTAACCCCGGAAACGGAGTTCGAGAACCGCCTGGTGCAGGTGCGGCTGGGAATGGCCAGCTCGCTCTTCGCGGCCCTCCGGGCCAAGCACGGGCCGACGGCATCGCACAGCCTCCGGGTGGCGATGGGCTGCTCCTCGTGGCTGATGCTGCAAAAAATCCAAGGCGATCCGTGCGACGAAATCGAAGTCGCCGCCCTGCTCCACGACATTGGCAAAATTGGCGTCCCCGACAGCGTGCTGCTCAAGCCCGGCCGGCTCAGCGCGGACGAGCACGTCAGCATGGAGCAACAGCGGAAAATGGGGGCCGAAATCCTCCGCGCCTGCTGCGTCTCCCAGAATATGCTCGACATCGTGCTGCATAGCGGCGGGTGGTTTGACGGCCGGCGGGAAGGGCAAACACTCCGTGGCGTCGAGATTCCGCTGGGTGCCCGCATGGTGGCCATCGTCGATGCTTTCGACGCCATGACTACGGACCAGGTCTACCGCCGGGCGATGTCCCGCGAGCGGGCTCTGGCCGAGCTCTTCGAGTTCGCCGGCACGCAGTTTGACCCGGACCTCGTCAAGGACTTCTGCACGTTCATCTCCGCCGACCAGGTCCAGCTCAGTGCCGCCGTCGCCCGCCGCTGGCTCAGCCAGTTGCAGGGGGACTCGTCCAATGGGCTGTGGCACCTCTCGCCCCTACCGATGGCCGCCGCGCCGCTGGCTTCCACGCTGTTCCAGGAGAAGCTGCTGGAAAGCATGCACGATGCGGTCATCTTCGTGGACGACACGCTGCGGATCACCCATTGGAACCGGGCCGCCGAGCGCCTGACCGGCATTGGCGCCGGCAGCGTGCAGCAGAAACACTGGACGCCGTCGCTGCTTGGTCTGCGGGACGAGCGCCAGAAACTTGTCTCGGAAGCAGAGTGCCCCATCCTGGCCGCCATCCAGAGCGGGGAAGAAGCATTCCGGCGTTTCTCGCTGCAAGCCCGCCACGATCAGAGGGTGCAGGTGGACGCCCACCTGGTTCCAGTTCATGGTAAAGGGAATTCCGTGCATGGAGCTGCCATGCTCCTGCACGATGCCTCGCAGCAAATCACGCTGGAGCAGCGGCTCAAATCGTTGCATGAGAAGGCCACTCGCGACCCGCTGACGCATGTGGCCAACCGGGCGGAGTTCGACCGCACGCAAGATCAATACGTCAACGCCCACCTGGAAAAGCGGGAGCCGTGCAGCCTGATTATCTGCGACCTGGACCACTTCAAGAAAATCAACGACGGTTTCGGGCATCAGGCCGGCGATGCCGTGCTCATTAACTTCGCCGCGTTGCTCAAGCGATACTGCCGCCCCGGCGATTTAGTGGCGCGGTACGGCGGTGAAGAGTTCGTGATGCTCTGCGCCGACTGCAACAACGCCACCGCCACCCAGCGGGCCGACGAAATTCGCCAGGAGCTGGAAGACACCGCCCAGCCGGCCCTCGGCGGCAAGAACATCACCTCCAGCTTCGGCGTGACCGAGCTGCAAGAGGGTGACACACCGGAGACGATGCTCCGCCGAGCGGACCGGGCTCTGTACCAGGCCAAGGAGCACGGCCGCAATCGCGTGGTCCAACTCGGGGCGGGCATCACGGGAGCCGCCGAGCCGCCGCGCAAGGCGAGCTGGTTCTCCTGGCTGTTCGCTTCGCCGGTCGAGCAACTCCTGGAAAAGACGCTCGTCACCGCGGTGCCGCTGAACATCGTCGTCGAGAAGCTCAAGGGCTTCATCGCCGACCATCATGCGGAAGTCGTGCCGATGGATGACCGGCGCGTCGCCTTGAAAATTGATGCCGGTGGCCCTCCGAACTTGCGGCGGACGGGGGACCGCGAGGTGCCGTTCGTCATTGACCTGGAATTCGAAGAAGCCAACGCTTCATGCGAGGGTCGCGGCCAGGCGCTGGCCCGCACGCTCATCAACGTTGCCATTCGACCGCAGCGCAGCCGCGATCGCCGCCAGCGCGACGTCCTGGATCGAGCCCGGCAACTGCTCGTTAGTCTCAAGAGCTACCTGGTCGCTCAGGAACAAGACGCCATTACGATAATCTCTCCCACGTCGCCGCCGACCCAGCCGGTTGCCGGAATGCTGGAACTGGCGCAGACGACCGCCACCCCTTGGATGAATAAGAAGGACTAAGGCAATCCCCATGCTCCGCCTCGGATCCATTGCCGGCGGCTTTGAGATGAAGCTGCTGGGAGCATTGGCGGCAGCCAATGCGCAAGTGGCCCTGTCGGCGCTCCGTATCAGCACCGGGAAGAAAATCAATCTTCCGCGAGATAATCCCTCGCATTTCGTGCATCTGGACTCGCTGCAGCGCGAGCAGTCCGCCGTGCAGGCCGCGGTGGCGCGGGTCAATGCCGCCGCCAACATCGGCTCGCAACTGCAGACCAATCTGGCCGCTGTCGTCGACCAGCTTGCCGAGATCCGCACGCTCCTCCTCGAAGATGCTGACCAATCCCTGACCGCAGCCGAGCGGGCGGCCAACCAGCTAGAGATTGACGCGGCGCTGGAGCAGATTTCCACGTTCGCTCATACGCCCATTGAAGGCCGCAACATCCTGGACGGCGGCTCGAATTATCGAGTGACCGGACAGAATTCCAACCAAGTCAAAAACGCGCAGGTCTATTCGCTCGGCAGCACGACCTCGCTTTCGGGCACTGTGACCACCGCGGCGACCAAGGGATCGCTCACCTACACAGGGGTGGCGGGCAACGTGATTTCCACCGCGACGTTCACGCTCACCGGCAAGCTCGGCTCGGCCACCATCTCGGTCGCCGCCAGTGACAGCCTGAGCAGCGCCGCCACGCAAATTAACAACGCCAGCTATGCAACAGGCGTAACCTCCTCGGTTGTGGGAGACGTGTTGACGTTCTCCACAGTCGACTTCGGGACCAGCGCCACGCTGGCCGTCAACGTGACCAGCGGCACATTCACCGTCGCGGGCGGCAACGGAGATGGAACCGCGCGAGGGACCAATGCGCTCGCCACGCTCGGCGGCATGGCCCCCTCGAACGTGGACGGAAACCAGTTGACGTACGCCCGCAATGGCACGCACGTGCAGCTTGAGCTGGTCGCGGGTTATACCGGTGCGGTAAATACATTGACGCTTTCCGACTCTCCCACGCTCAAGTTCGCCCTCGGAACCGGAACCCAGCAGACTAGGCTCGGCGTCCGCGGGGTGCTCATCGAAACGCTCGGCGGCAACAGCGGCGCACTCAGTGAGTTGGCCACCGGCGGCTCGCTCGCCGGCCTTTCCACGAACACTGCGCAGGCCATCCGCGTGGTGGACGAAGCCGCCGCCCAGCTCACCGTTCTCGCCGGCCAGGTGGATGGCTTCGGCGATATCACCGTCAATTCCACCGCAGAGTTTCTTAGCGCCTGGGATGAGAATCTCACCACGGGCATCAGTAGGGCCAATAGCGTCGATGAGGACGCCGAAAATCTGAACATCACGAGGAATCAAAACCTCGCCGCCAACGCCCTGGCTTCCCTGGCCATCTTGCAACAGCAGCAAGCCTCCGTCGTGTACCTCGTGCAGAGGCTGGCTGGGCTGACGTAAGGGACGTTGGCCCTCACCGCTACTTCCTGGCCGGGCGGCTCTTGGGATCCTTGAGCGACTTGACCCAGGCTTCGACGCCAGCGATTTCCTCGTCCGAAAGACGGCCGCGTGGGGGCATTTGATAGTCGGCTTCCTGGTAGCGGATGGCGCGGAGCAGGAAACTGTTCTCCACGTCCCCCGCAATGACGGCAGGACCCGTGGACCCACCTTTCATGATGTCTGCGAGCGAATCGAGGTTCAGCTTTCCCTTCAAATCGTCGGCCTTCCGCGAATGGCAGTCGTAGCAGTGGTGCGCGAGTAGCGGCTTGACCTTCTGCTCAAACAGTGCGGCAGTATCCGCGCCCCGCGCAGGACAAACGGCAAGCAGCAAGAAGAGCGGCAGTAGGAGGGAGAAAAACTTCACTCTTGATTAGACTCGTCCAAACGGCGGCTGGCTAGCATTTTCGCGTGAAAAAAGGGGGTTGTAGGGCGCCGCCAATGACCGCGGTAACCCTTACGGCTGCAGATTCGGCACACCCGCTAAGCTCCCGTACCTTTTCACAAGCTCCTCCCGGGTCATTCCGTAGGCCTTCTGCAAGGCCTCCTGGCTGGAGAGCCCTTCCTTGATGTGAGTCAGAAATTGGCGGTACTTCGTGGGGTCGATCCGGAGCATGAGCTCCACGAGGCTGGACGCGACGCCGTACTGCCAGGGCTCGATCGTATGGGATTCCTCGAAAAAGTTACCACCCAGCGATCCAGCCTGCTGGATGCGATCAATGGCGGTTTTCTGCCGGCGCTGCACTTCCTTGTCCTTGACGACCGTGGCCGCCACCCAGTCGGCAACTCCTTCGTTCACCCAGGAAGGAACATGCACGCTGGACATCCAGCGGTGAATAAATCCGTGGGACGTTTCATGCACGAGCATGTTGGCAAAAAAGGTGTCCGCCTCTCCCTTAAAGCAAGAAATGATGACTTTGCCGTCGTACGCCCCGTGGCAATACCCTTGAGCCGTCGCCCCGGCTTTTTGGAACATGATTTCTTCAAATGCCTGGAAGTCCGTCTGCTCCTGGAAGGCGATGACGACGCACTTGCCGCACCAGATATTCTTGCCGGCTGGGATGCCAAAAGCCCGGCACAACTCTTCGTACATCAGGTCCAAGTACGCGATATAAATGCCGACGGTTTCTGCCGGCATGTCGGTGTAGAACAAGTAGTACTTTGTCTCCACCAACTGCATGCGGACGCCGGGCATCTTGGTGCTGACTTCCTTGAGATACTCCTTGTGCTTGACGACCCAGTCCTCATGCTCCTTCTGGGAAAGCTCTGGCCAGAGGCGGTGCCGCTGGGCGGCGAGACGCTCTTGCACCTCGGCTTCGTGCCTCTCGCGAGCGGCCCGCCGCTCGGGACTGTGGACGATGGTCTTTTTCTTCCGGTCGAACTCGATATCCAGCGTTTGCCCCCCCTCATACATTTCCGCGACCAGGCTAGCGACGATGGACTGCGTTCGCGGAGGCTTGCCGGCCTTCACGACCAGCGATTTGATGCTGCCGGCCTCCGTTCCCGGAACAACCTTGGTCACCTCCGCGGCGGAAACTTGCTTGCCGTTTTGCAATTGGAGATCGATCGTCTTGCCCACCAGTGCCGACAGGTCCGGTGCGTCCGCGGCAAAGGCCGGGTGATTGCCGAGAATGAGTCCCCAGCACAATGTCAGGGCCGAAATCCGCAGTAGCATGAAACACTCCCGAAAAGACGCAGAACTTCCCTGCATTGGAACAAGTTCCGGCGGAACATGCCAGCGCTAGGGCGTAAGTACGATCTTTCCCGCGAGCAAACCGGACTTTTGCAAAGTACTTTCTTCCTGCAACTTGTGGGCGGCGGCAGCCTGCGAAAGCGGAAGGACCTTGGAGATGTTGGGCTTCAATTGCCCACCGGCAAGCCACCGGCTGATGTCGTCCGCGCAGGCTCGCATTTCGTCGGTCGTCGCTTTGAACATGACAAAGCCGTGCAGCGAGCAGCCCTTCACGTAAAAGGGGCCGACCGGGAAAGGGGGACGGGCGTCGCGGCCTGCCATCAGGATCACGCGGCCGCGTTCCGCCAGATACGAGACGATTTTGTCAAAGTCCGGCTCGCGCGTGGTTTCCCAATAGATGTTTACGCCCTCGGGATTGAATCCCTTCACGGCCGCCAAGATGTCATCGGTCTTATAGTTGACCGCCGCATCCGCTCCCAGGGTCTTGAGGGCTGAGCATTTCTCCGCGGTGCCAGCCGTGGCGATGATTCGCGCTCCAGCCGCCTTAGCCATCTGCACCACCATCGAGCCGACACCTCCCGTCCCGCCGTTGACGAAGAGAGTTTCCCCCTTCTTCAGTTTTGCTTCTCGAAACAAGCCGAGATGAGCGGTGATGCCCACGAGTGCCGACGCGGCAGCCGCCTCGTCGCTGACGCTGGCGGGGGTGGGATAGAGCCAGCTTTCATCCACGGCGCAGTATTCGGCAAAGGTCCCCTGCCGCCCTTGCAGCCCCTGGCTCGAACACCAGACGCGGTCCCCCTTCTTGAACCGCTTCACCTGCGGGCCAAACTCTTCAACCGTGCCCGCCAGGTCGGAGCCGATGATGTAAGGCATCGGCAATTGCCAATAGGGAGCGCCACCACGGATGTAGGTATCAATGGGGTTCACCGCGACCGCGCCGGTTTTCACCAGCACCTGCGAGCCGGTGATTGTCGGAACTGGAAGATCGCCGTATTGGATCACGTCCGCGGAACCGGTTTTCTCGAAGTAGGCAGCCTTCATGGGGGAAGAGGTCAGGGGTCGGAGGTCAGAGTACGGGCGTTGGGACCAGCGGACATTCTACTTTCCCCCTCTCTCCTGGGGAGAGGGCCGGGGTGAGGGTAACTCCCGAAACCAGCCTCTATTCACCGCTGGAAGCGCTGCTGAATTCCGCCGCGGACGTGAAACCCAAGCTGAAAGTCCGCTGCTCCATGAATTTGAAGGACCAGGGGGCTGGAATGCCGGACGGCGGCTTGCTCACGAAGGACCAGTTCGCACACAAATCCACGGAACCGCCTCTCGGCCAAGCCCCCGCTCGCGGCGTCATCGAGTGCAAGCCGCCGAAGGCCGACGCGACGGTGCGGGCGATCACCAGCACGATCCGCCGGGCATGCTTGCCCACCTTGCCGCAGCTTTGAGGACCGAGTTCTGGAACCGCTGCAAATCACCGGAGCGTCTAAGGGCATCGGCGCTGCAATCGCTGAGCATTTAGCGGCAGAAGGCGAGAGCGATTTTCGCAAGCAGACCGAGTCGCAAACGCCGCTCGGCAGAATCGGCCAGCCCCAAAACATCGCGTCGGCAGCCGTATTTCTCGCGTCGGAGGAGTCCGCCTGGATCAGTTCCACGAAACTCGCGGCAGGATTGGTTTGGTGAGCTTCCAATAGTCCACGGGCCTTTGGGAAGCTGGCGTCGCCACCGCCCCCGCGGCGAAACCAGGCCGCGATGTCGTGGAGGTAGCTGTAGTCCTGACCAATTTCGCGTAAGAGGTGCCGGCGGAAGATGTAGTGTTTCACCCACTCTGAGACAGGTGCGAAGTTAGTATGCTGGGTCTATCCTAACGGGGCCACGAACCTGGAGGGAGAGACCGATGAGCGGGAAGAAGAACCGGAAGCGGTGGAGCGCAGCGGAGAAGATGCGGATTGTGCTGGCCGGGATGGAACCTGGAGTGGAGGTCTCGGACCTCTGCCGCCAGGAAGGCCTGAACCCGACGATGTACTACACCTGGAAGCGGATCCTTCTGGGAGCAGCGGACCGAGTCTTTGAGAAGAAGGAAGCCAAGGCCTCAGCCCGTGAGGAGCGGCTCTCGAAGGAGCTGACGCGGGCCAAGGACGTGATCGCGGAGATCACGGCGGAGAACCTGGACCTAAAAAAAACGTTCTCGCCTTAGATGATCGACGACAACGCAGCCTGCCTGAGCCCCTCGACGGTGTACCGGATTCTCCGCGAGGAGAACCTGATGTGCCGGCAGCGAGGCAGGCAGAAGAGGCATCGAGAGGAAGAAGAGAAAGCGAAGCGGCCCGATGAGATCTGGGGGACGGACCTGATGTACGTGAAGGTGAACGGCGTGAACTACTACTACCTGGCGTTCATCGACGAGTACTCGCGGTACATCGTGCATTGGGAGCTGCTGTCGAGCATGGACGGGAGCAGCCTCAGCCTGGGAGGGCAAGCGGCCCTGGAGACGCTGCCGCGCGACCCGGCGGGCCAGCTGCTCGTCCAGCCGACGATCCGCAGCGACAACGGGAGCGGGTTCATCTCGAAAGAGTTCCACGGAGTGCTGGAGCATTACGGGCTGACCCACGTCAAAATCCGTCCGCATTGCCCGGAAGAGAACGGCATCATGGAGCGGAGCAACCGCACGGTGCGGGAAGCCTTGGAGGAGGAAGAGCTGACGAGCCGATACCAGGCGGAAGAAGCAATTGGGAGGATCATCCGCTGGTACAACGAAGAGCGGCTGCACAGCTCCCTCGGCTACCTGCGGCCCATCGACTATTACCGCGGCGACCCAGCAGCCCTGCACGCCGCCCGCAAACAGAAACTCACAACCGCGCGGCATCGCCGACGCGAGAAGAACCTGACGTTACGACAACCAACCTTAGCCCTGACAGGATAACCCCAGCCGTAGCAAACTTCAGCCAGGAAAAGTCTCATTGTCGGTGAAACAAATCACTGACCACTCGCTTTGTGACGTCGGTACTTGGGAGTGCTGACCGTAAGAACTGGCATGCGCAGGGTCTCCTAGCTTGGGCCAAAACGGTATGTACCGTTTTGGGCTGGCCGGAAAAACGCTGCACTGCCGACGGCCGGCAGGTAATCGCACTACTGATTTCAGCGGAAAAAATGTGGAATGGGCGGCACAGGGCTCGAACCTGTGACCTCCACGGTGTGAGCATGGCGCTCTAACCAACTGAGCTAGCCGCCCGGGAAGAGAGTAGTTTACTAAAGAGTAGACGCGGCGCGCAGACGGGAGGTTCGGGGAGCTAAAGCAGAGGTCGGAAAGCGGAAAGCCGAGCCTGACGCCTGAACCACTTCCGCTTTCCACTTTCCGACCTCCGCTTTTCCTCTCCCCCCCCCCCGCCCCGTTGACCCCTGAAACAGACGCCGATAGGATTTTCTCTGGTGATTTTGAGGACTCGGCCCAGTGCCGGGTTTTCATTCGGTCCCTATTTGTGAGATAATTCACAAAGTCGCCGGCCCGCGACCAAGTTATTGCCTGGCAGGCGTTTATGGCCGCATCCCTACTCCCCATTTTGCTCTTTGCGGCTGCCGCATTGGCTCTCTCACTGGGAATGCTCGGCATCGCTTCGCTCTTTGGACCCAAGCGGCAGACCGCGGTCAAGCAGATGGCCTATGAGAGCGGCATGGACCCCATCCATGACGCCCATCGCAAGTTCGATGTCCGCTTTCATCTCGTTGCAATTGCCTTCTTGCTGTTCGACGTGGAATTGCTGTTTCTCTATCCCTGGGCGGTGGCGGCGAACGCTGCTTCCACGGGCGGCAAACCAGCGGGCATTGACGCGGCTGTAGCTCAAGCAGCCGAGCAGGGATTCACGGGCTATTCCCGCGGACTCGTCTTTACGGAGGTAATGGTCTTCATCGGCCTGCTGGCGGTAGGACTGGTTTATGCCTGGAAGAAGGGGGTCTTCAAATGGCGGTAGAACTCCCCGAAAACGTGGTGGTGACCAAGCTCGACGAATTGGCAAGCTGGTGCCGCAAGAATAGCCTCTGGCCCATGCCTTTTGCCACTGCCTGCTGCGGCATTGAGCTCATGGCCACGGGCGCCAGCCGGCATGACCTGGCCCGTTTTGGAGCAGAAGTCTTTCGTTTCAGTCCCCGGCAGTGCGACCTGATGATCGTCGCTGGCCGGGTCGTGATGAAGATGCTCCCCGTGCTGCAACGCATCTGGCAGCAGATGCATGAGCCGAAATGGTGCATCTCGATGGGGGCCTGTGCTTCCACCGGCGGAGTTTTCGACACCTACTGCGTCGTGCAAGGCATCGACCGCTTCATTCCCGTCGACATGTACGTACCGGGCTGCCCGCCGCGCCCGGAACAGCTCATCCAGGCCATCATTGACCTGCAAGACAAAATCCAACGAGAGGGCACCATTTCCGGCGCTGAGTTTGAAACAGCCGAGCGGCAGCTGACGAAACGGGCGTTGCAAGAACTGCCGATGTACGGGAGGCAATAAGTAGGGTGCCAGCTAAGCCGGAAACCATTGCCGCGCTCACTGCCAAATTCGCGGGCCTCTCCGCCAGCGAATTTCGCGGTGACTCGCGCATGGTAGTGCCGAAAGATTCGCTGCTGGCGTTGATGCAGCATTTGAAGAGCGATGGCAAGTTTGATTTGCTGGTAGACGTTACTTGCGTCGACTATCTGAATTACCGCGATGCCCGCGACCGCTTCGGCCTCGTCTATTTGCTGGCGAACACCATCACGAACGAACGGCTGACCGTCCGCTGTTTCCTGAACGAGCCGGATTTGACCGTCCCCTCGATGGTCCCACTGTGGAACGGAGCGAACTGGCTGGAACGCGAAGTCTACGACATGTTCGGCATCTCATTTGACGGCCACTCTGACCTCCGCCGCATCCTGATGCCCGACGAATTCGCCGCTTACCCGCTCCGCAAAGACTACCCGCTCCAAGGCCGCGGCGAGCGACACAATTTTCCAGTGCTCAAGAGAAACCAAGCCTAGATTTGCTTTTTCATTAGACATTAGTCATTAGGATTTAGTCATTCCCGTGTCCCTCGCCGAAGTTACCCTCGAGCAGCGTCCTCAGGACCAGGATTATCTCTGGACGCTCAACTTCGGCCCGCAGCACCCGGCTACGCACACCACACTGCGCCTCGTGCTTAAGCTCGATGGCGAGCGAGTCGTCGATGCCGTACCCGACATTGGCTATCTCCACAGCGGGTTTGAAAAAATCGGCGAGCACCTGGATTACAACCAGTATGTCACGGTCACCGACCGGATGAACTACATTTCGCCGCTGGCCAACAACGTGGCCTGGCATGGGGCCGTGGAGAAGCTGCTGGGGATCGAAATCACGCCGCGGTGCAAGTATATCCGCACCATCATCGCGGAGCTGGCCCGCATCAGCGACCACTTGCTCTCCACCGGCGCGATGGGGCTCGACACCGGGGCGTTCACCTTCTTTCTCTACGCCTTCTACCAGCGGGAGCGGCTGTACGACATCTTCGAGGCGCTCTGCGGGGCCCGCTTCACCAACAGCTATACGCGGGTCGGCGGGGTGATGTACGACATCACGCCTCTTGTCGTCCAAAAAATCCGCGCCTTCGTCAAGTCGTTTCCCGAAACGCTCGACGACATGGAAAAACTGGTCAATCGCAACCGGATTTTTGTGGACCGTATGAAGGGGGTCGGCCTGCTGTCGAAAGAAGAAGCCACGAACATGAGCGCGACCGGCCCCGTCGCCAGGGCTAGCGGCGTCACCCGTGATTTGAGGAAAGACGAACCCTATCTCGCTTATGCCGACTTCGATTTCAACATCTGTTGCGCCAAAGCGGGTGACTGCTTCGCCCGCTACTACGTCCGCATGGCGGAGATGCGGGAGAGTCTGCGGATTGTAGCTGCGGCGATTGAGAACATTCCCTCTGGGCCGGCCAACGTCGGCGTCGATGAGCGAACCGCCCTGCCGACCAAGCAGCAGGTATATCAGACCATCGAAGGAACCATCACCCATTTTGAGCTGGTGATGCAGAACCGGGGCTTTACCGTCCCTAACGAGGAAACGTACTCGGCGATTGAAGCCCCCAACGGCGAGCTCGGCTTTTACCTGGCCGGCGACGGCAGCAACGTCGCCTACCGCGCCCGCTGTCGCCCGCCGAGCTTCATTCACTTTGCGTTGTTCCCGCAACTGATTCGGGGACACACGCTAAGTGACGTGGTGGCAGTGCTGGGGAGTCTTAATATTATTGCGGCGGAGCTAGACCGGTAAGAAGAATTCCAATGAACAACCAAAATACACAAATATGCCTGCGGGTTGGATTGAAGAATCCCTCCCGTAGCTCAGTGGTGAGAGCAGCCGCCTTATAAGCGGCAGGTCGCTGGTTCAATTCCAGTCGGGAGGACTGGACGCTACGAAACATGGCAGACAAACCCCGCATCCTGACCGACGAAATGATCGCCGAAATCAAGGCGTTCTTTCCGCGCTATCCGTCCAAACAGGCGGTCACGCTGCCGGCGCTGCACATCGTCAACGAGAAGCTGCGTTTTGTTCCGCTCCGAGCCGTGGTGGAAATCGCTCAGCTACTGGAGCTGCATCCCTCCCAAGTGCAGGACACGCTCACGTTTTACGGCTACTTCAAGCAGGACGCCCCCGCCGGTCGCTGCCGCCTCTGGGTCTGCCGCAGCATTAGCTGCGCTCTTCGTGGCGGCGACGAGTTGCTCGACCATCTCTCGCATTCGCTCGGTGTGAAGCCAGGCGAGACCACCCTGGACGGCCGCATCACCTTGGAATACGCCGAGTGCCTTGGTGCCTGCGAGCACGCCCCCTGCGTCCTGGCCAATGAAGAACTAATTCCCAGCGTCAGCCATCAGCAAGCGGATGAGTTTGTGCAAACGGTGAAATGAAAACCGACAATCCTTAGGCCCGAAGGGCCGACATGAAATAGCCCGGCCCGTCAGGGCCGGGGTTATGAATCAAAAAACTCGTTCTAAGGCCCGAAGGGCCGACACCATTTCTCTGCGAGACCCTGCCATGTCCTACATTTCCAACCTCGTCCACTTCGTTTGGTCAACCGACAAACGCGAGCCGCTCATTCGGAAATCGTGGCAGGATGACATGTATGCATATATTGGAGGGATTCTCTCGAACAAGAAAGCGAAAATGCTCGCCGCTGGCGGACTTGCGGACCACGTCCACGTTTTGGCGTCCCTCCCCGCAGCGCTGTCTTTATCCGAGGCGGCCGGCGCGATGAAAGCGAACTCCAGCCGCTGGATTCATGAGAATGCCCCACAATGCAGAAGTTTCGAATGGCAGGAAGGATACGCGGCGTTCACAGTAAGCAAGTCGGTTGAGCCCAGCGTTGCAGCCTATATTCAGAATCAAGGTGAAACGCATCGACAAAGGCAGTTTAAGGAAGAGCTGGTGGAACTTCTGGAAAAACACGGAATCAAGTACGAGGAACGGTATTTGTGGATCTGACTTGTTCGCTTAAATCCTGCCAAGTGTCGGCCCTTCGGGCCTAGGAGCGATTTTAGTTTTCGTTATCCCGGCCCTCACGGGCCGGGCTATTACATGCCGGTCCTTCGGACCTAAAACCAAGCGTCCAGAAGAACGGTTAGCAAAATCATTTCATGCCCGAGTTCCAGCCAGTCCTGCTCGCCAACGTCGGCACGCCCGAAAGCCATACACGAAAAGTGTATGAGCAGACCGGCGGCTATCAGGCGCTGCGCAAGGTGCTGAAGACGCTGAGTCCCAAGGACGTGCAGGAGCAGACGAAGGCGAGCGGCTTGCGCGGTCGGGGCGGGGCCGGGTTTCCCACGGGGCTGAAATGGACGTTCCTCCCCAAAGACCATCCGGGGCCGATTTATTTTTGCCTTAACGCCGACGAGAGCGAGCCGGGGACGTTCAATAACCGCATCTTGATGGAGGACGACCCGCACCAGGTGCTGGAAGGGCTGATCATCAGTTGCTTCGCCACCAATTCGGCAGTCGCGTACTTTTACATGCGGTGTGAGTATCCGCTGGCCTACAAGCGAATCTGCCAGGCGGTGGCGGAGTGCTACGAAGCCGGCTATATCGGCAAGAACATCCTCGGCAGCGGCTATTCGCTCGATATCCATGTTCATCGCGGAGCGGGGGCGTACATCTGCGGCGAAGAGACTGGCCTGATTGAAAGCCTCGAGGGAAAACGGGCCTGGCCCCGCATCAAGCCGCCGTTTCCCGCGGTGGAAGGGGCCTTCCGCAAGCCGACGGTGGTCAACAATGTCGAGACCGTGGCTTGCGTCAAGCAGATATTTGACCGCGGCGTGGACTGGTTCAAATCCATCGGCATTCCCCCCGACCCGAACAATCCCCGCGACGCCGGCAGCTATGGGCCTAAGCTCTACTGTCTATCCGGCCACATCAACAAACCGGGCTGCTACGAGGCGCCGCTCGGCATCACCGTTACGGAGCTGATCGAGGAGTTCGGCGGCGGCATTTGGAACGGTCGCAAGGCGAAGGCGGCCATTCCCGGCGGAATCAGCATGGGGCTGCTCAAGGCCAACGAGTTCCACTGCAAGCTCGATTTCAACGACCCCGGCAAGTTCGGCTGCCTGGGTCTGGGAACAGCGGCGGTCGTGGTGATGGATGAGACGGTCCGCATGGTCGATTTTCTGCTCAACAGTTGCCGATTCTTCTCCCACGAAAGCTGCGGCCAGTGTACCCCCTGCCGCGAAGGGACGAGCTGGGCCACCAAGATGATGACTCGCATCAAGCACGGCAAAGGGCGGCTCAAGGACCTGGACCTGCTGCTGGAAATTGCCGAGAACATGGGCATCATGCCCGGCACCACCATCTGCGGCCTGGCGGACGGAGCGGCCTGGCCCATGAAAAACTGCATCAAAAAATTCCGCAACGAGCTCGAAGTCTACATCAAAAGCACCAACCCCAGCGGCTGGATGGAAACAGCCGCCGTCCCTGCCCTGCAACTTCTGGAAATTCATTAACTTTGCACTCTGCACTTTAAACTTTGCACTTCCTCCATGCCCACGGTCATCGTTGACGGCCAGGAAATCACGATCGGCGACAAGGAGCGCCTGAACGGCATTCAGGTTGCCGAGCGTGCCGGCGTGGACATTCCGCGGTACTGCTGGCATCCGGGGCTCTCCGTCGTCGCCAGTTGCCGCATGTGCCTGGTGGAAGCGGGAAAGAAAGACCCGGCGACCGGCAAGATTGCAATGCAGCCCAAGGTCGTCCCCGCCTGTCAGACGCCGGCGGCCGACGGCACCGTGTTCGTCACCAACAGCCCCAAGGTCATCGAAGCCCGAGCCATGGTCGAGGAAGACCTGCTGCTCCGCCATCCCGTCGATTGCCCCATCTGCGACAAAGCCGGCGAGTGCTCGCTGCAGGACTACCATTTCGAGCACGGACGCGATCAGCGGCGGGCCGACATCCAGCCCTTCACCAGCCGGCGAAGAGAACTCGGAGACACGGTCACGCTATTCGTTGACCGCTGCGTGATGTGTACCCGCTGCGTCCGCTTCACGCGGGAAATCTCCGGCACCAACGAGTTGATGGTCATCAACCGCGGGGCCCACGAGGAGATCGACGTTTTCCGCGACGAAAACGGCCAGCTCGAATTCCCGCTCGACAACAAGCTCTCCGGCAACGTGGTGGACCTCTGCCCGGTCGGCGCTCTGGGAGATAAGGACTTTCTTTACCAGCAGCGGGTCTGGTTCATGAAGTCGCACGACAACGTCTGCGCCGGCTGCTCGACGGGATGCTCCATCAAGGTGGAGGAGAACCAGGACCATGTCTATCGCCTGAAGCCGCGGACCAACCCGCATATCAACGGCTACTGGATGTGCGACGAGGGGCGTTATGGTTTTCATCACGTGCATGATGCCAACCGAGTCACGGAACCCCGCCGTTTGGAGAAAACCGGCTACGTCAATGTCGAATGGTCGGCGCTCCCGCAGGAACTGCACGCGAAAATAAAGAAGGCGGGCCGCCTAGCAGCCGTCCTTTCGCCACACCTGACCGTGGAAGAGGCGTATCTTCTCGCCAAGTACGTGAAGAGCCTCGATGCCAATGCTGTCCTGGCTCTCGGCCCGGTCCCCACCGAAGGGACCGACGAGAAATTCAAAAGCGGGTTTGTGATTCACGCCGAAAAATGCCCGAATCGCCGCGGTGTGGAAAAGGTCGTCTCTTCGCTTGGCGGCAGCTTGCTCAATTGGGGCGATTTCCTCGGCCGCGCGGAAAGCGAAGCCTTCGGGGCGGTCTGGGTCACCGGCGGCTACAAAACTCCTTGGAACGACGACGCAGCCGTCGGCAGCCTGGCGAATTCCAAGCTGCTGATTGTGCAAGACTGCTTAGCATCTCTCCTGTGGGACCGGGCCGATTACCAGCTTCCCTCCGCGACGTTCGCGGAGCGGGAAGGGTCGTATGTGAATTACCAGGACCGCCTGCAGGCGTTCAAATGGGCGGTGCGTCCGCCGCAAGGCGTCAAAGCAGACGGGCAGCTTTTTTGGCAGCTCCTCGGCCGCACCGGCCTTTACAACGCGGCGGACGTGCTGGAAGAAATAGGCCGAGAGATTCCGTTTTTCGCCCCGGCGATCGGTGGAGTGCCGGACATAGGGGTGGACTTGAAAGTGAATCAACTAGCTTGACGAATGATCGCAGCCCTCATCAAAATCGGGATCCTCATCGGCGGCCTCATGACCGCCGCGGCCTATTTCGTGCTGCTGGAGCGGCGGATGGCCGCCTGGGTGCAGGACCGCATCGGCCCCAACCGCGTCGGCGTGCCGCTATCGCTCTTTGGCTTCAAGGACCTGGCCCTTTTCGGCCTAGGCCAGCCCGCGGCGGACGGCCTCAAGTTTATCTTCAAAGAAGAATACACGCCCGCTCACGTCGACAAACGGCTTTACGTCATCGCTCCCATCGTCATCCTGGCCGCGGCCCTGGCCATTTTCGCGGTCATCCCTTTCGGCAGCATGTTGCCGCCCCTGGACGATCTCGGCGTTCCAAGGGGAGACCCCGTCCAGCTCGTCGTCGTACCCGGCATGGACGTGGGAATGCTCTTCGTCTTCGCCCTCTCCAGCATCGCGGTCTACGGCGTCATCCTCGGCGGCTGGGCCAGCAACAACAAATACAGCTTTCTCGGCGGCCTCCGCAGCAGTGCTCAGCTCATCGCTTATGAGCTGCCGATGGGCCTGGGAATTCTCGGCGTGGTGCTCGCCGCCGGCTCGCTCGACTTGGACAAAATCATGAGGGCGCAGGCTGTTGGCCCGTGGTTCGCCATCGCCCAGCCGCTTGGCTTCCTCGTGTTTGTCATCGCCGCCTTCGCCGAAGCCGCCCGGCTCCCCTTCGACCTCCCCGAAGCCGAGCAGGAGCTGATTGGTGGCTACCACACGGAATATGCCGGTATGAAGCTGCTACTGTTCCTGGTGGCCGAATTCCTGCACATGATTACCGCCTCGTTCTTGATCGTGATCCTGTTCCTCGGTGGCTGGCACTTTCCCTATCTCACGGGGGAAGTCGCACCTCTTGATTCCAGGTTTCCCGAGGCAATTACATGGTTCACCGCCATCATGCGGCTGGTCGTTTTTAACACCAAGATCTTCCTCGTCATCGTGTTCTTCATGCTCGTCCGCTGGAGTTGGCCCCGCTTCCGCTACGATCAACTCATGTCGCTGGCCTGGAAGATCATGCTGCCGCTCGGCCTAGTCAATTTCGTCGCCGTCGCCATCATGCAGGAAGCCCGCCATGCCCTCGGCTCCAAGGCGGAAAATCTCGGCTGGACGCTGATGGTCATTGTCTTCTCCTGGGGCATCTGCATCGCCGCCTGGGTGATTGCCGCCTGGTTCAATCCGTTGATTACCGATAACCGCCCCCGGCGCATGCTCGCCACAGCCGAGGTGGATTCGCAAATATGAAACCCGACGACTCCTCCATCACCTGGATACCCGAGCCCAAGCTGGGAATGACGGGCAAAATGTTTTTGCCGCTCTTCGTCCAAGGGCTGACGACGACCTTCAAGCATTTGAAGAAGTCGCTGGGGGGAGGTACCGTCACCGTCAGCTATCCCGACCAGGAGCCGACGATTGCCTCCCCGCTCATTTATCGCGGCGTGCATCGGCTCAATAAGGACCACGAGGGGCGGGTGAAGTGCGTGGCCTGCTTCCTTTGCGCCACGGCCTGTCCGGCCCATTGCATCGACATTATCGCCGCCGAAAGTCCCTGGCCCGACCGGGAAAAATACCCGGAGAGCTTCGCCATCGACGAGCTTCGCTGCATCTACTGCGGCATGTGCGAGGAAGCCTGCCCGGTGGACGCTATCGAGCTGACCAGCCTCTACAACCTCACCGGCCGCAGCCGCGAGGAGATGATTTTCGACAAGGAGAAACTCCTCTCCGTTTTCGACGCGACCAAAGACAAAGAGCCGATGAAGTCCGAAGCGATGGGAGGGACCGTCACATGAGCGGTCTGTTCGTAGTAACCGGCTTCAGCGGGTTATTCGCTGCCCTCGCAGATATTAAGTCGGTCTGCTCCTGCGCGACTTTCTGGGCGCTGCTGGTCGGCGCCGTCGGCCTGTGGCTGGCCCTCCCGCAGCGGATTCGCTTTGGCAAGACCATTGGCGGCGTGCTGGGCATCATTGCCCTGGGCCTCTTCGCGTCCGATTGGCCCCGGCTGTTTCCTTGGACCGATCAAGGAGTCTTTTGGCTCATCTCCGCCGTGACGATTATTGCCGCGGTGGCCACGATTTCCTCGCAGAGTCCGGTGTACTGCGCCATCTGGTTTGCCCTCTCGCTGCTGGGGACGGCGGGACTGTTCTTCTTCAACGGAGCGGAATTTCTGGGCGTGGCGACGGTCGTTGTCTACGCCGGGGCGATTGTCGTCACCTTTCTATTCGTCATCATGCTCGCGAGCCCCGAAGGGCATGCCTCCTACGACCGGCTCTCCTGGGGTTGGTTCGCCCGCTCCGCTTCCGTCTTTGCCGCTGCCGCGATTGTCGGCATTCTGACGATGCTGCTGGGGGGGCTCAAGGATCAGGCCCTGGCCAAGGATCACGAACGAGCCGAATCGGCCGCCCTTGCCGCAAAATCCTCTGCCCATGCCGCGGAGCCGAAGCGTCTTTCCCCGAAAGCGGCAAAACCGCAGGAAGTTTTCGGCTCGAAGGACCACATGGCCAATCTCGGCAGCGTCCTCTTTAGCCAGCACCTGGTGAGCGTGGAGGTGGCCGGAACCTTGCTGCTCGCCGCGCTGGTGGGAGCCATTTCGATTGCCATCCACGGCAAGCGGCGCCTGGAGACCAAGGTCGAAGAGGCCCTGCGCCAGGACGTTTCCGCAGCGGAGGCCCGCGCATGAACGAGCTGAGCCTCCTCTACAACTACCTGATGGTCGGCGCGATCCTGTTCGTCCTCGGTCTCGTCGGTTTCCTTACGCGGCGCAACCTGATCGTCATGTTCCTCTGTGCCGAGATGATGTTGCAAGGTGTTTCCCTCAGCCTCATCGGCTTTGGCCGCTTTCACGGCAGTCAACTTGAGCATCCGATAACTTTGAATTCTGAAACCATGGGCGCTTGGGGCGGCCAGATGCTGGTCATCTTCATCATCACGGTCGCCGCCTGCGAAGCCGGCATTGCACTGGCCCTGATCCTGATGCTGGCCCAGCGAGCCGGCAAGCTCGACAGTGCGATCTGGCAGGACCTGCGGGAAGAAGGTCAGCCCGCCTATGTGGACAGCCGCGTCCCTGAAGAGATTGCCGAAGACCACATCTGGCCCACCCTGACCCCCGCCGGACGCGAGCCCGTTCCCGACCTCGACGAAGCAACCCACCGGAGCAAAGTCTAGGCGAGCGGGGGGCGTCAGCCCCCTGATACTAACCGCGTTTTTCGTCATGCCCCAAGACCCCATCACCATCTGCCTCCTCCTCATCCCCGGCTTGCCGCTCTTGGCCGCCGGCCTGGCGGCGCTCTGCGGCGTTATCCGCCTGCCGATGCTGAAGGAGAACGCTCACCTCCCGGTTGTATTCGCGCTGCTCGGTTCGCTCGCGGCCAGTGCCTGGCTGTTCTACGAAGTCCGAAATGCCCCCGACCCGAATCCGAGCACCTCCACCGTCTCCGCCGGCTTTGAAAAGGTCGTACCTCTGTGGACTTGGGCGAACGTCCCGCACGCCTACGACCTGAAGTCGCCGTTTCCCGAAGACACCGGCCCCCGCGATTTCCACATCGAAGTGACTCTCCGGGCCGATGCCCTCACCGCCATGATGCTGGTGATGGTCACGTTCGTCTCCACGCTGGTCGCCATTTTCGCCTCCGGCTACATGCACGGCGACCGCGGCTATTGGCGGTTCTTCGCCTACATCGGCCTGTTCGTTTTCTCCATGACGATGCTGGTCAGCGTCAGCAATTTCGTGCTGCTGTTCGTGTTCTGGGAGGCCGTCGGCGTCTGCAGCTATCTGCTTATCGGCTTCTGGTACGAAAAGCCGGAAGCGGCGGCAGCCGGCATGAAGGCGTTCCTCGTCAACCGCGTCGGCGACTTCGGCTTCGCCATCGCAATTTTCTTAATCTGGACCACCTACGGCACGCTCAACTTCCACGATGACGGCGCCATCAGCGGCGTCCTCGGTCAAAGCCGCATCGCAGCCGGTCACTACGTCACCGACGGCTTGGCCACGGCTATCTGTCTATTGCTCCTGCTCGGCGCGTGTGGCAAGAGCGCCCAGTTCCCGCTGCACGTCTGGCTTCCCGACGCGATGGAAGGTCCCACTCCGGTCAGCGCCCTCATACACGCGGCCACGATGGTCACGGCCGGCGTCTACATGGTCGCCCGCTGCACGCCGCTGTTCATGGCATCACCCACGGCACAGCTTGTCGTCTCCTGCATCGGCGGCTTCACGGCTTTGCTCGCTGGCCTCATCGCGCTGACGCAGTTTGACCTGAAGCGAATCTTGGCCTACTCCACGGTCAGCCAGCTCGGCTACATGTTCCTGGCTCTCGGCACCGGGATGGCTGCGGGCGTCACCGGCGGCATGTTCCACCTCTTCACGCACGCCTTCTTCAAGGCCCTCCTCTTCCTCGGAGCCGGCAGCGTGATGCATGCCATGGGAGGCGTCATCGACGTGCGGCAGTTCGGCGGACTGCGAAAGCTGATGCCCGTCACCCACGCGACCTTCCTCATCGGCTGCCTGGCGCTGGCCGGAGTGTTCCCCTTCGCCGGCTTCTGGAGCAAGGACGCCGTCCTCGGCTCCGTGCACGACAAAATCCATCAGCTCGACCACGAAATCGAGCACCGCGCCTCGCCCCATGGAGGTGCTCATCCGCAACCGGCAAACGCGAGCCCGCTGGCCTCTATCCCTCAAGCGCAGCTCCCCACGTTCGAGCGCATCTACCAAATCCTTTACTATGCTGGCCTCTTCACCGCGTTCCTCACCGCCTTCTACACCTTCCGGGCCTACTCGCTCACCTTCCACGGCCCCGAGCGCGTCCCAACCGCTGGCAGCCACCATGCGCATGAATCGCCGCTGGTCATGCTGATGCCGCTGGGAATCCTGGCGTTCTTCGCGGCGACCATCGGCGCCGTCCTAACGCTGGCAACCGGCAATTGGGCCACGAATGTTCTGGGGGAATACTTGCTCGGTGCCCCCATGCTTGTGGGCGGTCTGATTCGGTCTACCGTCAACCCCTCGCCAGAATTCCACATCACCGTCGCCGGCGCAAGCACTCTGGCCGCCGCTCTGGGCATCGGCCTGGCCCTCTATCTCTATCTCGGCGAGCGAAGCGAAGTCTCGTTCCTGCGGCGCGTGTTCAGTCTGGAAGGGAGCGAGCGGCTCACCGACCCGCAGTGGGTCACGCGATTGGAGCAGGTTCCCTGGATTGGCTTCATCACTCGCCACCTACGTTCCTGGGGGCTTGGCTTCCTGGTCGCTATTGTCGGTTACATCCTGGGGGGCATCACGCTGGTGCTCTTCTCCGCTCCGCTGATTCTGCTCGGCAACTTTATCTCGCCATACAAGGCCTCCTACAACAAGTTCTATTTCGATGAGTTGTACGACGTCCTGGTTGTCACGCCCCTCAAATACCTCGCCCGTTTCTTCTACTGGTTGGACCGCTGGCTGGTGGATGGCCTCGTCAACCTTGTCGGCACGCTCCCTCCGCTTGCCGGCTCGCTGATGCGAAGCTTGCAGATGGGGCTGGTGCAGTTTTACGCCCTGGCGATGGTCCTGGGGGCGATTGTTCTGATTCTGGCCCGGATTGCCTGGGCCAATTGGTAAGTAACAAACACGCATGAACGGATTGCTCCTAGCCACGGTCTTCCTGCCGCTCGTCGGTGCCGTCGCGCTCTGGATTGTCGCGCCGCTGGGGCGGGATGCAGTTCGGTGGGCGGCTCTTGCGGTAACCGTGGCGACATTTGCGTGTGCCGCCCGCCTCATCGCCCATTTCCCGGCGGACGCTGCCGGCCAGGCCAGTTACGCTCTCACCGAGTGGAACTGGGTCGGCCAGGTCCCCAGCGTCAACTTCGACATTCGCTTCGCCCTCGGCCTCGACGGTCTCGGCCTCTGGATGGTTGGCCTCTCCGCCCTGCTCATGATTACTTCCGTCCTGGTGAGCTGGGAGGCCATCAAAGACCGCGAGCCGCTGTTCTACGGAATGCTCCTGCTGCTGGAGTTCGGCTGCATCGGCGTCTTCTCCGCGCGGGACATCATTCTGTTCTACATCTTCTTCGAGTTCACCCTCATTCCGCTGTTCTTCCTCATCGGCATCTGGGGGAGCGAGGACCGCCGCTACGCCGCCAGCAAGTTCTTCCTCTACACGCTGGCCGGCAGCATGCTCACGTTTCTTGGGCTGCTCGCCATCGTCTTCTGGGCGTACGGTCCCAGCAGCGGCGGCGAGCAGCTCGTGTTCTCCATCCCGGAGCTTACCGCTCGCCTGGCCGACCACCCCATTCCTATTGGCTGGCAAATCGCCGTCTTCATCGCCCTCTTCGCCGGCTTTGCCATCAAGGTTCCGCTCTTCCCGCTGCACACCTGGCTGCCGCTCGCCCATGTGCAAGCCCCGACGGCGGGAAGTGTGATCCTGGCCGGCATCCTGCTGAAAATCGGCGTCTACGGCTTCCTGCGGTTCAGCGTGCCGATGCTCCCGCAAGCGGCAGCGGTGATGATGCCTTGGCTGCTCTGGTTGTCGGTGGCCGGCATTATCTATGGGGCCCTCGTCGCCCTCGCCCAGTCGGACATCAAGCGCCTCATCGCCTACTCGAGCGTCAGCCACCTCGGCTTCTGCATGTTGGGGCTGTTCGCCTTCAATCCGGCGGGGGCACAAGGCAGCGTGCTGCAGATGGTCAATCACGGCCTCTCCACCGGCGGCCTGTTCGCCCTGGTTGGCATGATCTACGAGCGCTACCACACCCGCGAAATCGCCAGCTTCGGCGGCCTCGCTCGCAAGCTGCCGGTCCTGTCGCTGTTCATGCTGCTGTTCACGTTCTCCAGCATCGGCCTTCCCGGGATGAACGGCTTTGCGGGGGAATTCCTGATACTGCTCGGCATGTTCCAGCGGGCCTGGACCGGCACATCCGATATCTTGAAACCTCAACTGATGGCGATTGCCGTCCTCTCCGTCTCCGGCGTTGTGCTGGGAGCCTGGTATATGTTGCACCTCGTCCGCCGTGTGTTTTTCGGCCCGCTGCGTGAGCCCCCTGTTCACGCCGGCGAAGAGCACGCCCCGATTGCCGATATGAACCTGCGCGAAATCCTGGCACTTGCGCCCCTCGTCGTCTTCATCTTCTGGATCGGCCTGCGTCCGGCGGACTTTTTGACCCCGATGAACAACACGCTCGACCTGGCGACCAGCCGCGTCGTACGGGAGCTGGAGCGGAACAAGACAGAAATGAGTGGCACCCCCACGGCATTGGGTGCTGGTTCCCAAGCTCTGCTTGGGAACCCACGTTTGGAAGCTCCGCTTCCCGCGTTGATCGCTGCAAAACGCGAAGCGGAGCTTCGGGTCGTGCGTTCCCAAGCGGAGCTTGGGAACGAGGAGTAACCATGTTCGTTGAATCCAAAACCATTTCGCTGCTGGCCCCCGAGATCATCCTGATGCTCGGGGCCACGATTCTGTTCCTACTCGGCGCGTTCCGCGCGGGGCGGGGACAACTCGTCGCCACGCTCATCGCGTATGCCGGAGCGGCTGTGGCGCTAGCATGGTATGGCTCGCCGTGGAACGCGGAAAGCACGCTCAGCGGCCCGCTCGTCATCGACCCGATGAGCCTGGGCCTCCGCTGGACTGCCCTCCTGGCGGGAATCGTTTTCACACTCGCCGGCAGCCGGCGGGACGTGGAGCTGGCGGCGGAGTTTCAGGGGACGCTGATGCTCGTGATCTGCGGCCTGATGCTGGCCTCCAGTGCCAATGAGCTGGTGCTGTTATTCCTGGGCCTGGAGCTCATTTCCATTCCCACGTACGTCCTGCTCTTCCTCGGCCGCCGCGACCGCGCCTCGGCGGAGGCGACGATGAAGTACTTCTACCTCAGCCTGCTCGCCTCCGCGCTGCTGCTTTACGGCTTTGCGTTCCTGTACGGCATT
The DNA here is from genome assembly GCA_051004015.1 of Pirellulaceae bacterium. Taxonomy (GTDB): domain Bacteria; phylum Planctomycetota; class Planctomycetia; order Pirellulales; family Pirellulaceae; genus SXOA01. The sequence goes on from JBPCKT010000119.1 coordinate 27,444, forward strand.
GCCGGCACCACCGTCATCGTTGGCTCGGGAGAGACACGCGGCATCCGCGAGGCGTTCTTGTCGCAGGGTGCCACTGGCAGTGCTTTGACAATGGGTGGCACTGGCAGTGCTTTGACAGCCAGTGCTGGGCCGAGCAGCCTTTTCAGCCTCGCCCCCATCGCCCTCGTTCTCATCACCGCCGGCTTTGGCTTCAAGCTCGCCGCCGCACCGTTCCAGTTTTACGCTCCGGACGTTTATCAAGGGACAACGAACGCGAATGCCGGAGTGCTCGCGGTCATTCCCAAGCTGGCCGGCGTGGCCGGATTTCTCAGGCTCGCGTTGCTCGTCATTCCGGGAACCGAAGCGGCGGAAAAGGCTTTCGCCTGGCAACTGCCGCTGGTCCTGGCGGTGCTGACGATGACCATCGGCAACGTCTGCGCCTTGTGGCAGAAGGACATCCGCCGCCTGCTGGCGTATTCGTCTATCGCCCACGGCGGCTACCTGCTCATCGGCCTCGCGGTCGGCGCGGCGAGTATGTCCTTGGGATCCCACCAGGCAGCCGGCGGGGCCGGGGGAATGTTGTTCTATGTCCTGGTCTACGCCCTGGCCACGATGGGGAGCTTCTGCACGCTCGCCCACCTCGGCTCTCCGCGGCGGGAGCTTTCCGGCGTCGAAGAACTGGCCGGCCTCGCCCGTCATCAGCCCCTGGCCGCGGCCGCTCTGGCCATCTTCATGTTCTCGCTCACCGGCATTCCGCCGCTGGCCGGCTTCTGGGGCAAGCTGACGCTCTTCGGCAGTGCCATCCAACTTTCCACGGCCAATCAGACATCGAACACCAGCCTGTCGCTGTGGTTCGTCGGCCTGGCCGTTGTCGCCGCCCTCAACGCCGCTATCGGAGCCGCCTATTATCTGCGGATTATCGGCGTCATGTACTTCCAGTCGCCGGGCACACCCGCGCCCGCCTCCGGCGGCAAGCTCGCTCTCGCCGGCGGTGTCCTCTGCGCCCTCCTCGTCATCGGCAGCGGCTTGTTCCCCGCCCAAATCGTCGGACTCTCCCTTCGCGCCGAGCAGAAGCTGGTGGAGCAGGTCCCGGCGCCACAGAAAGTGAATGCCGCGAATGCTCCGTTGGCCTTGGGCCACTAAAGTCCCGAATTCCTCTCATCTTCCTTCCTTTCTTATTCCTACCTTTGCATCTCCGCGTCTTCGCGCCTTTGCGTTAATAGGATCCGCCCGGTGAAGCTCAAGCTGATGATTACCTGCCTGGGAGACTGCCTGCGGCCGGAGGCAGGGCAGGCGGTCGTCAAAATCCTGCGGCAGCTCGGGCATGAGATCGATTTTCCCCGCGACCAGACCTGCTGCGGCCAGCCGATGTTCAACAGCGGCTATACGGACCTGGCCCGGGAGCAGGCCCGCCATACCATCCGCGTCTTCGAAGGAGACGAGCCGGTCATCGTCCCTTCGGGCTCGTGCGCGGCAATGGTCAAGGTGGAGTATCCGCATCTGCTGGAAGGCGACTCCAAGTGGCACGAGCGTTCGTTGGCTCTTGCCCGGCGGACCTTCGAGTTCAGCGACTTCCTAGTCAATCAGCTCAAGGTCATGGACGTGGGGGCGAAGTATGCGGGCAAGGTCGCCTACCACTACGCCTGTCACTTGCGGATGCTCAAGCAGACCGGTGAAGTGGAGTCTCTCATTCAAAACGTCCAGGGTGCCACCTACGTCCCCATCGCCCGGCAAGACCAGTGCTGCGGCTTTGGGGGTTCGTTCGCGGTGCGGTATCCGCAGGTCTCGGGAAACATGGTTGACGACAAGATGCGCTGCATCCTGGCCGTGGAAGCCGATTGCCTCGTCTCCACCGACGCCGGCTGTCTGATGAACATCGGCGGCCGATTGCACCGCGAAGGGAAGCCAGTGGAGGTGCTGCACATCGCGGAGCTGCTGGCGCGGCGGTAGGCCTCATTTCTCACCGGCGAGCGGCCTGCGTAAGCTGGCCGGTGAGATCGCAGGCCCGCGGGACGACCATTTCTTGGA